>CAYGNH010000008.1:0-160591 GCA_964351315.1 uncultured Pseudobdellovibrionaceae bacterium | reverse complement strand
TAACGCCTACACGCGTTCCAGGCGTGCGCATTCAACCACTCTGCCACCTCTCCGCTACGATTAGTTGAGTAGTTTTAAGGACTTACCATTGCCCTTACGAGCTTGTCCAGCCCTAAGTTCCCCCGCTGGGAACCTAATAATATTAGACCTTTAGGCGCCTACTTTGTCAGCCTTGGCTGGAGGGATGACTTAAGATTTATCTCCGCTGTCGCACCCGTGGCGTCGTCGCTCCAGGCGAGATTCCACTAAAAGCCTTTTGCGATTGTTAAAATATCTGGGGATGAGCCGAAAGCGAGAAAACCACACATCAAGAGCATCAATAGAGCCGGCAACGTCTGCACCCAACTGTCTTTAACTTTTAAATGCATCAGCACCGCGCCCAGCATAAACCCGGCCAACCCTGTCGCTCCTACCGCCACCAATGGGGAGTAAGCAAAGCCTCCAAGAACCAGGAGAGCCAAAGAAACTTTAAAGAAACCAATGACCGGAACCGCCCAAGAGGGCAGTCCGTAAGTTTTAAACTCTTCGTTCATCGTGGTGGCCCGGCCACCTCGAAAGGGGGTGTCCCAGTTGCGTCGAACCAACCACACATTCAAAATTCCCAATCCAACAACCACTTGTAAGAAAACTAGAGCTAAACTCATTTACAATTCCCCTGACCCTCTTGGTCTTTAAGCCCATCTGTCTTTGATGAGAAAGTGTTCCAGATCTCTCACAATCAACTTTGGTAAATAAATAAGCCCCCGTCAGCGATCAACAGGGAACGGGAACAACAAGGAGAAGCTGACAAAGGCAAAATCAGGATACGGGCAATTCAAATAAAGTTCAAGACTTTTTGAACTATATTTGCAAAAGATCTTCAAGTGCTTGTAACTACAAGACTAAATAAGCTGACTACCAGTTCAATTTTGGCCTCGCCCGATCCCAGAGGATTGAAACTTTTTGGGTTTCAAGGCATACTAAGCTATGAATTTTTCCTATGGCTTTGTTCTAATTTTTCTTTTCGGTCTGCTAGCGCCTCCGAGCCTGGCTGTGGCCGATGGGGGAGAAACCAGCCTGGCTGTGGCCACTCAGCAGGACACTGGGCTGGAACACAATTTGGAGCCCGAAGAGGAAGACAGCGAGTCAGAAGGCGATGCACGAGACGACTTTCTCGCCGATTTGTTTTCTTTAGATATTCCCCTACTCACTTCAACTGAATACGCAATAGCTTTGCAATTATACACCTCACCTTTTCTCAATAAAAATATTAGACCCCCTCGGTCCTAATCATTTTGCCTTAGCAAACACCTTTTCAATTTCACTTTTTGAACTTTTGACAACGGAGACATCCATGTCACGCTTTTATGACCAAATTAAGGATTTCAAAAATACTCAGTTCCATAGTTTGGCCGATCATTACTCGAAACTGAAGCAAGGGCAAAAGCCTCACACCTTGTTAATCACCTGCTCTGACTCAAGGATTTGTCCCCAAGAAATGACTCAATCACGGGCCGGAGAAATATTTGTAATTCGCAATGCAGGTCATTTGATCCCGCCTTACGACGCCAACAACCCCACCAACGAAGGCTTAACTTTAGAATACGGGGTCTCTGTGCTGGGGATTCCCGAGATCGTGGTTTGTGGCCATGCCAGTTGTGGAGCTATGGGAGGCTTAGCTGATCTAGATCAACTAACCGCCCTCCCCATTGTGCACAAAGCTTTGAATCAATATAAAAAAGCCAACAGCCAAGATATTGAGGGAAAAAGTTTAGATCAATTGATCGCCTGGAATGTCGACAACCAACTGAAATCTCTTTTTAGCTTTCCTTTCGTCAAAGAGGCGATAGCAACCAAAAATCTCAAAGTTTACGGTATGGTGTATGACTTCGTTCAAGGTGAAGTGACTTACCGCTCTCATCTTAACGCCGATGGGGGAATTGATTCGTGAATAAAGAGTTTGATTTTTCAAAATTGAAATACGACCTTCCCGCCAGTGTGATCGTCTTTCTTGTCGCTATGCCACTTTGTCTTGGGATCGCTCTGGCCTCTGGAGCTCCTTTGTTCTCGGGGCTGATTGCAGGAATGATTGGCGGAAGCGTTGTCGGTCTTTTTAGTGGCTCGTCGTTAGGGGTCAGTGGACCGGCAGCGGGACTCGCCGTCATTGTTCTTGCCGCTATTCAAGATCTCGGCAGTTTTGAAGCCTTTTTACTTGCCGTAGTCTTAATGGGTGTTTTCCAAGTTATCATGGGTTTTCTGAAAACCGGAGTGATCGCCTACTACTTCCCATCAGCCGTTATTCAAGGAATGCTCGCTGGTATTGGAATAATCATTTTCTTAAAACAAATCCCTCATGCCTTTGGCTATGATAAAGTCCCAGAGGGTGACTACAGCTTTCAGCAGGTCGACAACGAGAACACCTTTTCAGAACTCTTCCACCTTATGGATAAAATAAGCCTTGGCCCAACAATCATCGCTGCAGTATCCCTGACTATTCTTATTCTATGGGAAACAAAGTATGTTAAAAAATTTAAAGTTTTCCAGTTGATTCAAGGGCCTCTCGTGGCCGTCGGCCTTGGAATTATTTTGAATTCCCTTTTTGCAGGAACCGCCGATCTGGCACTCGCCGCCGATCAGATGGTGAGCATTCCCGTTGCCGAAGGGCTTCAATCCTTTCTCGGCAACTTTCGGCTCCCAGATTTTTCTCAATTGGCGAATCCACAAGTTTACGTCACTGCTATAGTATTGGCTGTTGTTGGTTCTCTGGAAACCTTGTTGTGTGTTGAAGCCACCGACAAGCTCGACCCGGCTCGACAAGTGACCCCAGTCAATCGAGAGTTAAAAGCCCAAGGCATAGGAAATATCATCTCTGGTTTGGTTGGTGGCCTTCCCATTACCCAGGTGATTATTCGAAGCTCTGTGAATTTACAAGCCGGCGGCAAAACAAAGGTCTCAGCCATTCTCCACGGCTTTATTATCTTGATTTCAATCCTATTGATTCCAACTTTGTTGAATCTGATCCCCTTGGCCACATTGGCGGCCATCCTGTTAGTGGTCGGATACAAGCTGGCCCGCCCCTCTTTGTTTAAGAGAAAGTGGAAAAAAGGCTGGAAACAATTTATACCTTTTTTAGCCACTATCTTAGGAATCGTATTCACCGATCTGTTATTGGGAATTAGTATCGGGATTGCTGTGTCCGTGATATTCATTCTCTATCAAAATTTTAAAATCCCCATTTTGGTTTATAGTGAATTCCAGAAAGAAGGAAGTATCACCATCGAGTTGTCTGAAGACGTGTCTTTTTTCAAAAAAGCATCGCTAATGAAAGTCTTAGCTGATATCCCCCGGGGACGCCAAGTGACCATCGATGCCTCAAAAACTTATTACATCCACCATGATGTCCTAGAAATTATCGAAGACTTTGTCATATCAGCAAAGAATCGAGATATCGATGTGATCCTGATCGAACTTTACGACCACAAAGCTATCGACCCCCACTTTCATTGCGCGGTTTCCGATAGTGATCTCTCCAGAAATAAAAAGAAAAACGTTTCACAAGAACAAACAGGTCCGTGACAACAAGGCTCCTAAAGGAGCCTTGTTTAAAGGCTAAAAACCTTGCCAGGATTAAGAATCCCGTTAGGGTCAAAGACTTTTTTAATTCCACGCATAATGGCCACTTCTTCTGGACTGCGAGAATAAGTCAGGTAATCCCGCTTCAACATGCCCACGCCATGTTCAGCACTGATTGACCCCTCGTATTTAGAGACAACCGAAAACAGAGTTTTGTCAGACTCCTTACACTTTTTTATAAACTCCTCTTTGTCCATACCGTCAGGTTTAAGGATATCAATATGTAAATTTCCATCACCGATATGGCCAAACCAAGCCACTCCAAAATCCGGGTATTGCTTGTTGTACTCGGCTTCGATTTCCTCTGCGAAGGCTGGAATATTTGGAGTTCTTACCGATACATCGTTGCGATAGGGGCTCATCGGACTTAATGACTCACTAACAAATTCCCGAAGGTTCCAGAGATTCTTAGCCTGTTGGGGCGACTGTGAAATCACCCCGTCATTGATCCAGCCTTGTTCAAAGCAGTGTTCAAACAAAGTTCCCAAGGCTTCGGATTGATCACTTTCCTCGTGCTCAACCTCAAGTAGCAGATAAAATGGAGCTTCGGTCTCAAATGGTCGGCTTAAATCATGCATCTCTACAACTTTTTGTAATGCAAATTCCGAAAAAACCTCGCAGGCCGACAGCTGAGTGTTTTTCATGAAGTGACGATACACCTCGATCACGTGTCCTAATTTTTCAAGACCAAACACAAGCACGGTGGTGTCTTCAGGAGGACGAGTCACTTTTAATTCGACTTCGGTGATAAACCCTAAAGTTCCTTCACTTCCAACAAAGAGATTTTTCAGATCAAAACCGGTCGCGTTTTTTACCAAGCTTTTGTTTAAATGTAGAACATCGCCAGCCCCGGTAACCACTGTTAAACCAGAGACCCAGTTCCGCATCATACCGTAGCGCAAAACTCTAAGTCCGCCGGCATTGGTGGCGACATTGCCGCCAATCTGGCAAGAGCCTTTGGCCGCTAAATCAATTGGGAAAAAGTAACCTTTTTCTTCAGCAAACTTATGCAAATCCTCTGTAATGACCCCAGGCTCAACTCGAATCATCTGGTCGGTTTCGCAAAACTCCAAAATTTTGTTCATTTTTTCGAAAGACACAACAACTTCTTTGTTCGAAGCTGTCGCCGCTGAACTCAAACCCGTTCGCCCGCCTGAAGGTACCAAAGCGACATGATTTTTATTGGCCCATTTTACTAGGGCCACCACTTGCTCGGTGTTTTCTGGAAAGACAATGGCACTCGGGTTGGCCGGAAAATTCATGGACCAGTCCTTGCCATACTTTGACAAATCGTCGGCGGATGTGGTCGTACTCGCTATTTTATTGAGTTCGCTGAAGTCCATGATACTCCTTTTATTTCTTGGTATAGGTTTGCACCACTTTTAACACAATACATTCTTCAGGTCCCATATGATCTCGATTTTCATAAATTCGATCGACGATTTCAAGATACTCCGCGGAGATGCTCTTTTCTTTTAGTAGGGTTTGAATGTAGCGAGTGGCACGGTCAACAAGTTTGGCATTGGTGGGCTTAACCCAAGTCATGATGTTGGATTCATAGCGCCCCATCAAACCCATCAACAGAGTAGAATGCGTGTTCAACAACATCTTTAAAAGTGTGTGCCGCAAAAGGGATCGATAGGTTCCCAATTTCCAGGTCTTCTCGACCCCCGACAGTGACATCAATAAGTGCTCGCCACGACACTGGATTTCAAACAAGTACTGCCGAACATCCCCAACCCGTTGTTCTCTGGATTCTAAAGAACTTTTACTAAAATCAAAACTTTTCATGTACTCGCTGGAGGTTTGCGTGTCGATGTCCTTCCAGTCGAGGGCCTTCGGCTCTCTCAGCAAAAGCTTGTTCCACGCTTCAGCGGGAGTCTGGGCAGAAGGCAGTAGAATATAGCAAAGGGAAGGGTTGGCTCCTCGATAGTTGTTATTCTCAAAAGAGGGTAAGCTGAAAGTTGGTGACCTTTCGGTGGTATCAGTGAATACAGTGATTGCAAAATCTCTGGGCATATACATTAAGAACTCACCTTCAGTGTAGATCCAATGCTCTTTTGCAATGAGTTCAACTAAATCGGAAAAATCCATCATTTCGAAACTCTCGATTAGCTCATCAACAATTATACTAACGGGCTGGTCGATCTCAACTAAGGCGCAACCTAGTGCCAGCTGCAAAACTGTACTGGCCTGCATTCGAGTACTTCCAGAAAGCGCCATGGGTCCTACAAATAAACAAATCTTTTTTATTTTGTTATTCTCAATAACTTTTTTAGAACGATCCACCTGCTCGACCAGGATTTCTGTGGGATTGCAGTACAAGAAAAAGGGGGGCTGACTCGACACCTCGGCCGCCTTTTCGGTTGCGCCGATGACAAAAGGCGTTTCTCCGCCCTCTGTGGTCGCTATCAGCAAGTCATTTTCTGAAAACCCCATCTGCATCAGATGCCGAGCCCCCAAATCAGGGTAGTCTTCGAAACCTTCAAGAGAGTGAACCAAAGCCACATCGCCACCGGCCATAAAAGAAACAACTTGCTCGGATTCAAATTTCTCTCGGAATAAAAATTCGGTCAACATCGACAGTCGCCCGGTTGCCCCACATCCACACAAAAAGACTTTATGGCCAGCCTGCAAGACCTGCTGCGCCTGCGTGCGCAGTTCTTCCACCTGGTCTGTGTAATCTCGAAAGGCTAACAAGGCATCGCGATCCACTTCTTTGAGCAGGGCGATCGCCGCTTCCAAGTCCATATTGACAATTTCAGAGAGACCTTTTGTTTTTTCGTGCGGCTGCTCAGTGGGCAATAGCCCCAGCTGATATTTTTTGTAGCCTTTTAGGAACTCCGCTTTTTGCACACGACCCTCAACAGTTGACAGTTGTCCTCAGTCTATCGGTTAGAAACGGTTGAAGTCTAGACAAGATGTTGCGAACGGGTTTCCATGTAGACCAAAAGAAAATGACAGGTCGCAGCCCCAAAACAATGCCAAAGCCAGTGAGTGCCAATACTTAGATTCTGTTGAACCCAAACCGTGGAGTCTAGGGCTCTAAAACAAAGGGCCAGAGCAACCAAAGCGATCGGACGCATCAGCAAGGGCAGGTATTTCCCCCGAAATTGAAACTGGTCAAACACTAAAGGGAGAAGCACTGGCAGTGTCAAAAGCGTGTATCCCAGAGTGGGCTTGTTGGGTCCCTCAGGAACCAAGGTCCAAAGCAAAGTGAGCGGAACACCTAAAAGAAAAATGAAGACTAAAATGATCGTAAACAACCTCAGGTTAAGTTGTCGCCACTGATAGACTCCAGCAAAAACCCCAAGGATATAAATGGGAACCACATCCAAAAGCATCCAACCCAGGTGAGAACGGGTGGCATGATACACAGAACCACCGATAAAACCCACCAGCAACAAGGGTAAGCTCAATTTTAAAAAGGTTTTGAATTGAGGATTGGTTTGTTTCTTTATTCGTCCCAGCCAAAATAGAGCTACAACAAGAAAAAGAAAGTTGGAGTAGGTGTTAAATGGCTCGACCGGAAAATGCTCAAGGTTGGTTTCAGCATAAAATGGTCCAAAGTCAGCCAACTGAACCATACTTAAGCTTGCACAACCTTTTGTTTTATCGTGCCAAAAATATTGTGGCCGGTCACATCACTCATCGACATTTTAACGGTGTCGCCCACCTTCATAAAAGGCGTTTTAAAAACGCCGTCATTGATTTTTTCAATCATCCGGCGCTCCGCTAAACAACTTGAACCGGCATCCGTACTGTCATTAGAAACAGTACCGCTTCCAATAATCGTTCCTGGCATCAAATTTCTTGTCTTGGCCGCATGAGCGATCAGTTGCCCAAAGTGGAAATGCATTTCTTTTCCATTGGCTTTGCCAAAAAATTCTCCGTTGAATTCAATGTTTAGAGGAAGCTCAATGCGCCCTGCATTCCAACTGTCTCCGATTTCATCAGGAGTCACTGCAAAAGGGGCAAAGGCTGAAGAGGGTTTCCCATGGAAAAAACCAAAACCCACTTTTAATTCTTCAGGAATCAAACCACGCAAAGAAACATCATTAATAATCACCAAAAATAAAATCTTCTCTAGGGCGTCCTCTGGAGAAGTTCCCATGGGGACGTAATCAGTAATCACGCCGACTTCACCTTCAAAATCGGTACCGTGGGCAAAGTCGATTTGTGGAATGTCATCGTTAGGGGCTAAGAAATTGTCTCCCCCCCCCTGATACATTAAAGGCACTTCAAAAAGGCGCTCGGGCATTTCGGCATTTCGGGCCATCCTGACCAATTTGACGTGGTGTAGAAAGGCGGAGCCATCAGCCCACTGAAAAGTTCGAGGTAAGGGTGAATGAAACCGGCTTTCGTCCATGGCTTCACCCTCGATCTCTCCACTATTCAGATCCTCATAAACATTTTTAAGTCGATCTTTGCAGTTGGCCCAGGTTTCAAGGGCCACTCGAAAACTAGGTGCGATTTCAGGAACTCTGACAAACTTAGAATTATCCTGGCTCACAACCACCAACTCACCGTCATAAGACTTGCTCTTTAAGGTTCCTAGTTTCATGGGATCTCCTTTATCACTCGTTAGCGACACTCTGTTTCATTGGCCACGCCAATACAAATGCAGTGATGGCCTGGTTTTATAGGAATTTGCTATTGCTTGCAACCTCAAAGCTGGGGTACAAATTGCTGATATGATTAAGCTTTATAGTTATTTCAGATCCTCATCCTCGTACCGCGTTCGAATTGCGATGAACCTTAAGAATTTGGACTATGAAACAGTCCCAGTTCACTTGATCCGTAACGGTGGTGAGCAGTTTGCCGCAGAGTTTTCTAATCTCAATCCTTCACATCGGCTACCCGTTCTTGACCACGCTGGAAAAATTGTATCCCAGTCCGTAGCCATTATTGAATATCTCGAAGAGATTTTCCAAAAGACTCAATTGTATCCGACCACACCTTTTGACAAAGCCCGCGCCCGCCAACTTTGTGAAATCATCAACGCCGACATTCAGCCTCTGCAGAATTTAAGCGTTTTAAAAAAACTGAGTCTTGATCACGGATTCAATGACGATGAAAAAGTGAAATGGGTTCAACACTGGATCACCCTTGGCCTTAAGGCCTTCGAAAGCCTAGTCAAAGAAACTGCTGGTGAATATGCCATTGGCAATCAACCGACAGTGGTCGATTGTTTTTTGGTTCCTCAAGTTTTCAATGCAGAAAGATTCAATGTCGAGATGAGCCTTTTCCCCACAATTCAAAAGGTGAATAAAAAATGCCTAGAGCATCCGGCATTTATCAAGGCCCACCCTTTAAACCAACCCGATACTCCCGAAGAGTTAAAAAACTAACTGATTTTGGTACTGTAGTAGTAGTTCACCAGAGTCAGCATGATTATCAATGCCAAGGCCAAATGAAAAACGCTGAGGGCCGCTGGCATCAAATATTTTAGATTCATCACACCTACGAAAATCTGAGTCACCACCAAAAAGAACAAAGCCACACCCAGCTTACGATGCTTTTGCCGCAGTCCCATTTTTCGGGCTCCAAAAATACTAAACATAAAAATGGATAAAATTAACAGACTCAACCAGTAGGCCCCAAATCGGTGCATCACCTGGATGCCAATGGGGCCAGTAAGAGTCGGAAAGTATTGCCCATTGCAGGTGGGAAAATCAATGCAAACTAGGCCCGAGTAGGTGGCAGCCACCAATCCACCCAAAATAATTTGAACCACAACAAAAATCATCCCTAAAACGAGGTTGACTCTAAACATACGACTCAACCGAGTATCAGCCAACTCACTGACCATGACCGGGTTATAAGCCAAACCCTTTTTCATAAAATAGAGCGTTAATAAAAAAGCTGTGGCCAGAGTGAGGTGCATGGTCACAATATACGCGTCCAACACTTTTAAAACCGTCAATCCGCCCATTATGATCTGAGCTAACAAAAAGAAAAGCCCAATCCAGCTTAGTACACGCAGCGGTTTTAATTCCGCTTTACGCCAAACCTGAATGAAAAAAATCAGATAGAGAATCCCTACCAGACCAGCGATCACTCGGTGGATGAACTCAAGGTAGACTCCAAAGTGATATTCGGGGATGGCCTTACCAAAACATAAGGGCCAATCGGGGCAAGTGAGACCAGCGTCCATGGTACGGACGCCGGCGCCCAGGAGCATCAGATCGAAAGTAAGAAAGACTAAAACATTCAGTAGAAAGTTGTTTCGCTTCTTCAAATCCACGGCGACCACCTATCAATGGCAGGAACTATAATAAAGATCAGCACACTGAAGGTTGTCCACAAGAAGAAGCCAACCCAAGGTTTTCCCACCGGGTCTTTTAAAAATTCAAACAGTTCCCATAGAACTTTAAGGGCAAAAGGCAGGGCCACCAAAAGATAACCCCAACCCACCGGAACAAAGGCGGGCGCTGCTAATGCCAATGCTAAGTATGCAAAGGTATAAAGCCCGACATAGTATTCCGTCTCACGTTGCCCACGAGCAGCTGGTAAAACTGGGATTCCACCTTCGGCATAATCATCTTTGTAGCGAAGAGCGAGAGCCCAGAAGTGAGGCATTTGCCAGAAAAACATAACCAAAAAAAAGTAGAGGTTGGTCCAATCAAAAATTACATCGGAAGCGGCTGTGTAACCAATCACAAAAGGCATGGCTCCCGGAATGGCTCCCGGAACCGCAGCAAAGGGAGATGTCTTCTTCCACTTTAAAGTGTAAAAATAATTGTAAAATAAAACTGTAAACAGGCCGAGGGCCGCCACTTTCCAGGAAATATAAAAATTGAGCAAAACGCCGATCGCCAAAAAAACCAATGAAAAAATAAGGGCCGCACGAGGGCTGACCCGTCCACTGGGGATTGGTCTTTTGCGAGTCCGAGGCATGCGCGCATCGATCTCGCGCTCTTGGTACTGGTTAAGCGCAAAGCTGCCCGAACTGAGAAAATAAAGTCCCACTAGGGTGATCAAAAGATCAAAGATTGGAAGATTCTTGATGAAAGGGTGGCCTATTAAAAAACCACCGGTTGCCGTGAAGATTACAAAGCTGACTATGCCAAATTTCGTTAAATCAAAATATTTTTTCATCCGCCTCTAGAGTGTGCTTTCCACTGGAATTCGCGTGTAAATATCAATCACGCAAAATACGAAAAGTATCATCACAAAAATAAAACTACCAAAAATTATCACCGAATTTATACGATCTTGATACAGCAACTGCATAAAGAAAGCCATCACCAAACCCGCTTTTGTCGTCGCGATCAAAAATGCGACAGCTCCATTAAACGGAGAAAGGTCCATCCCCTTCGCTGTGACGACGGTGAGAATGGTTAAGCCCACCAAAGCGAGGAAGACTTTTAGGTATGTTTGAAATGGTACAATATGATGCTCTGCCATGTTCTTCTCCCTTTATACCAAGTAAAGCAGTGGAAATAGAAAAATCCAAATCAAGTCGATTAAATGCCAAAACAGCCCAATACCCTCAACAGGCGTATAGTAATTGGAGCCGAACTCCCCACGCTTGGCACGAAAGGCCACCCAGGTAATCAGCGCCATCCCAATAAGTACGTGAATCCCGTGGAGTCCCGTCATCATAAAATAAAAAGAGTAATACAAAGCAATGTTGTCCGGGATCTGCACACCTTCGCCAACAACATGATGAAGATTTTCAAATCCATTGAACCACATTCCTGGCATCCAACCCTCGTGGATCTTGTGGGTGTACTCAAAATATTTAATAAGCATAAAGACCGCGCCACAGACCACTGTGATCATTAGGTTGATAAAGGCCTTTTGCTTGTCGTTCTTTTGGCAATAGTAAATCCCCAGAGCCATCGTCCAAGAACTTAAAAGCAAGACAAGAGTGTTGGTCGCTCCCAATCTCCAGTCGGTAGTCATCGAACCCAATTTAAAAACGTCGGGATATAGGTTGGAGTAAATAAAATATCCTACAAACAAGGCCCCAAACATTAAAATCTCAGAAGTTAGAAATATCCAAACCCCTTCAATAGAGCTTTTGAATTCATGTTCTGGATTATTAAAATGATGGGCGTATTCGCCATTCTTCTTATCTAACTTACCTGTACTCATAAGGACCTGCCGTTACAGTTGGAATTTCTTCGAAGTTCTCATGGGGAGGAGGAGATGGAATTGTCCACTCCAGAGTTTTCGAACCCCAGGGGTTCATGCCCGCTTTAGCTCCACGGTACCAGCCCTGAATGAATGTATAAAGGGCGACGAGAAAGCCAATACCAATCATATAGGCGCCAATGCTTGAAATCCTATTGAGGGACTCAAAAGCCGGCAAATAATCGGCGTAACGTCTTGGCATCCCCATAGCACCCAACACAAACTGAGGGAAAAAGGTCACGTTGAACCCGATAAAGATCAAAACCCAAGACATGCGAGCCGCAGGCTCACTGAACATTTTGCCGGTGATTTTAGGAAACCAGTAAAAGGCCCCACCCATGATCGCCATCAACGTTCCTCCCACCATCACGTAATGAAAGTGAGCGACGACAAAATAGGTGTCATGAAAATGAATGTCGGTAGCGATGGTCGAAAGGAAAATTCCAGTCACCCCACCGATTGTAAAAATAAACATGAAGCCCAAAGCGTATAGCATGGGAGATTGCATTTGGATCGACCCTTTATATAGCGTCGCCAACCAGTTGAACAGTTTGATCGCCGTTGGCACCCCTACCAGCATAGTGATGACCGAAAATAAAATCGCCGCCACTTCGGATTGGGAACTGGTAAACATATGGTGCCCCCAGACAATAAAGCTGACCCCAGCAATCGCAATCGAGGAGTAAGCAATGGCTGTATAACCGAAAATGGTCTTCTTCGAGAAAGTGGTAATTAACTCCGAGATAATACCCATCGCAGGAAGGATCATAATGTAGACAGCCGGATGCGAATAAAACCAAAAGAAATGCTGAAAAAGGACCGGGTCACCACCCAATTCAGGATCAAAAATTCCGATACCAAAAATGTTCTCCATCACCAAAAGCATGACTGTGATCCCAATCACCGGGGTTGCTAGAACCTGCAAGATTGCCGTTGCGTACAAACTCCACGTAAATAGCGTAATACGCTTCATCGTCATCCCAGGACAACGCAGCTTATGCACGGTGGCCACAAAGTTAACCCCTGTCAAAATCGAAGAGAACCCAGCAACAAACGCCGCTAAGGCCGCCGTAATATTGGCTGAGGTAAAGTTAATAGAATAGGGCGTGTAAAAGGTCCAACCCGTGTCGGCCCCACCAATCCAACCCCAAACAGGCTCTCCCATAAACAGACTGGATACAGCCAGGACGGCCCCCAGCATGTAACAGTACCAGCTCATTAGGTTAACGGTGGGAAAGGCCACATCTCTCGCACCCAAATGCAGAGGCATGATGATGTTTCCCAAAATTGCCGGCACCCCAGGAACAATAACAAAAAACACCATGATAATTCCATGGTAGGTCATAAAGCGATTGTAAACTGCGGGATCAAAATAACTGCCTGATGCAAACAATTCAGTACGAATCAGCATGGCGAAGATCCCGCCGACTAAAAAGAAAAACCCGATGGAATAAAAATACAGAAGACCAATTCGTTTGTGATCACGAGATGTGAGCCAAGACATGATCCCTGCTTCTTGATTGAGATAATTTTTACCAGCTTCAGACATGATCAATACTCCCTACTTCAAGCTCTTAATAAATTCGATAACGGCGGTGACATCATCATCCGTTAGTTGTCCTTGGTAGGACGGCATTTGATTGGGCGGATAGCCTTGAACCACTTGCTTATTCGGCGTCATGATCGAATCACGCAAATAGTTGTCATCGGCTTTCACAGCAGGCCCCTCAGAAAAATTTCGATCGGAACCATAAAGGCCCTTCCAAGTGGGGCCTGTCATTTTGGATCCATCAACACTGTGGCAACCAATGCAGGCCCGCTGAGCGTAGATCTGCTTGCCTTTGTCAACCAACGACATTTCTCCACCTCCGGCACTGCTTTCACCAACGACCCAATCATTGAACTCGTCCTGTGGAATCACTTCCACTTTGCCTAACATGTTCGAGTGCCCCGTTCCGCAATACTCCGTACAAAAAATCCAGAAGGATCCTAATTTATTCGGCGTAAAGGCCACTTGGGTATAACGACCAGGAACAATATCTTGTTTCGCGCGGAAAGCAGGAACAAAAAAGCTATGCAGAACGGCACGGTCTCGTTTGTTGTTGGGGTCCACTTTTTGCGAAGTCATAATCAATCGAACCGGTTGGTTAATTGGCACCTTCATTGTTGCCGGTGTAGGCTTGTTATCCTCACCAATCCCCGCGGTTTCCGTGCGACCGTTTTTGTAAGTAAATTCCCAGGCCCATTTTTTAGCGACGACGTGAATTTCCATGGCTTCTTCAGGAATATGGCGCATGTCCAAATAAACCTTAGCGCCCCATCCAAATGAAATCATAAAAATGACGAATGGAATGAAAGACCAAAGAAACTCAAGAGTATAGTTATGAGAAATATAAGCCGTCTTGTCATCATCGCCATGGCGACGGTATTTATTTACAAAGTAAGCAAGACCGCCCATTAAGATCACAAATGAGATCAAACTTGAGATCACTAAAAAACCATAGAGCGAGTCTACGCTTTCTGCGATTTCTGTTGCTGCGGGAGGCATAAAAGACTGTGCTTCAGCTGTCGGAATCCACCACATCAAATCTACTCCTTATTGACCAAAGCTATGGCCTTCAAGTTTTCGAGCTTGCTTTATTTGATCGCCACCAAAAAGGCACAAGCCAGACCAACAGTAAAAGAAGCACCAAAGCGGCCACTCCTTTTAAGATATTTATTATGTATATTGAGTATTTATTCGTTTTTGGATCATAACGAAAGCAAAAAAGTGCAAAGTTGTCGGCCAAACTTCCAACCCTTCCTTCCGAAGCTTCGACCACCGACAGACGAAAAGTTTGGGGATCAAAATAAACGCCATGCATGTAGCGAGAAATCAAACCCTGCGGTGTTGTGATAATGGCCGCTGACGCATGAGCCCATTCATTGGCCTGCTCATTCCACTTAAACTTAAAACCCACCCGTCGGGCCAACTGGGAAATACTCTCCTGGGGGCCGGTCAAAAAATGGATTCCGTCGCCTGATTCCGTTTGATCACCTAAGTATTCAGAAATATAGGTTTCTTTTTTAGCCGCCGCCAAGTCGGCCTCTTCTTTGGGATCAATTGAAACCGCAATGAATTCAAAGTCTTTGCCTGCAGTCAGCTGGAGCTCCTTAAAAACGTCGAACACGCCCTTCAAGTGAAGGTTGCAAAGGCTGGGACAAGAATAATAGACAAGGCTCAGAATGACGGGCTTGTTGTCGCTGTAAAAATCAGCAATTTTTACGGATTCGCCTTTTTCATTAACAAACGGCAGATCGTCTGGAAGATTTTTGTTTAGATTTTCATCAATACCAACGCCCTCGATCGCATCAGGAATTTCATTTTGCTCCCCTGATTTCGTATCCGGGATATAGGCCAAAGCCCAAGGTATAGTGAAGACAATTAACAACAGCTTTATAAACAATTCATAACCTTTGTCTCTCGTTTAACGGTCGCAAGATAATGCGAGGCAGAATTTATTCTGCCGTTTCAGCTTCCGCAGCATCGGCCTCAGGAGCCGGAGCTGACATTTCTTTATCTGGCTGACTGCTTTTAATTTCCTGGAGGTCGACTCCGGAGTGAATAAAAGCAACATAAATGAAAAATGCTAAAGTGATAACCATAGAGAAAGAGAACGCGAGCATTCCACCACGGTTATAATCTCCGTATTGGTATGTCTGGGACATGGGCAACCTCCGAAACGAACTTGAAGCTATAATTCTCACTTTGAAACGGTGAAAGCAAGCGGTTTTGGAGGCTTTTCTGGCGATTTTCCCAATTGTGAGGGATACTTGGAATATGAGGTCTCTCTTCCTTATATTATTTCTTTTTACCTTAGCCGCCTGCACAGCACCAGACCGACGCGAACAGGAGTTCAACTCTATTCAAATGGGAATGGTCAAGTCTGAGGTTTTGCAATTGGCTGGCCCTCCCCACTGGTCTGACCGCTGGCAAGGGCACGATCGTTGGATTTATTATATGAAACCCGAAGATCGACAAACCGAAAGAGTTGTCTATTTCAGACAGGGAAAAGTGGTGTTAACCGGTGAGCGAATACAACCTGTGCTTTCGGCCCAAGAAATGGATGAACTTAAAAAACCCCGCCTAAAGAAAAGCAGCAAGGAGTTTCAACCCAGCTTAAGTGAAGATGAGCTACGAGAGGCCATTAAAAAAGAGATCAAAAAACAAAACAAGAATGACAAGCCCCCTAAATTTGAAACCATTTGAGTGCTCCAAAGATGTCTGCCTTTACTCGATAAGCTTGATTTTCGATCGCTTGCGAAGATAGACATCGGCCTCGCGCTCTTTTTTCTTTTTGCGTTTAGCACCTATTTCTTTTTCTACCGCCACCATTTCTTCCTTTTCATTCTCTTGCCGAATGAAACTGGAATACTTCAATTGAATCTTAATCATTAGCTGGTCAAGCTGCTGACTCAAGGGACTGGTGCCGGTGCGTTCTCGTTTTTTTCGTCCGTAAACACGAGAGTCATACTGGTCAAGAATATGAGCTTTTTCCGGATGTTCTAACTTCAAATGCTGCCGAATGGTATCCATGCTTTTTCGCAAAGAGATCAGCTCCGCATGAATTTCAACAATCCGTGACAAGGTCTGTTCAATCCGAGCCTGCTCTCTAGTGTTTTTCTTTCTTTCGACAAGAACATCCAACTCTTGCTGAAATTTGAAAATGCTCGTCTCTAAATTTTCAATATCCTCAATGTGCCCCTCCCATGGAGTCGCCCAGGCCGTTGTAACAGAAAATAAAAAAAGACAAAGAAGACCCACTTTATACATTCAAATCCTCCTCTGTGTTTTCAGAAAAACCTTCTTCTTCCTCGTCGATTTCAGGCTCGACGATTTCCATCACGACTCGCTTTTGCCTCCATGTGACTCCAACAGTGTGGTATTGCAGTTGCTCTACAATTCGTTTCGCCTTAATCGGGTTGAGGTTTTCAATTGTAACCTTACCATCACGAATCTTTTTTAAGTATTCATGATGATTGAGCTTGAGTTTTTCATCAATCAAAACGTATTTCAAAACCTCTTTGAGGTCCTTTGAATCCAAGCGTGAGACAGTCACATCATAAAGGAACTCTCCGTCTTCCAAGCTGGAGGCTTCCGAGTTGGCATAACTGGTGATATCAACAGGGTTTGGATCAGGCTCAGATGCCAAAGGAAAAGCTTCAAGCTCCTCTTCCTCCTCCGCCTCCAAATCTGAATCGGCATCTTCAAAAGTTTCAGACAGGGGTTGCGCGGACATTGGCTCAACATCTTCGAAGCCTTCTTCTGTTGTTGCTAGGAAATCATCCTCCTCAGAATCGGGATCTTCGAAAGACGTTTCAAAACTCTGATCGTCGTCTTGTGAGGCCCCCGATTTTGTGTTGTCATCGCGGTCGTACTCGCTGGCTTCCATGTCGTCCATGTCCGACTCGATAGGATCAAAAACATCCCCAGTATCTTCAAAATTCTCGGCTTGATTATTATTGTCATCAGAATCCGCCAAAATATCATTTTCGAGAGTTCGAATCGGCTCAAAATCATCCGGTGCCGTGAATGATGGGTCTGGAGGATCGGTGGCATCATCGATATCCTCAGTGAATTGGTCAGACCCTTGGTTTGGGTCGTCCAATTCGGAAGCTTGACCCATCTGCACCTGGCCAGACATATCGATCATTAGAACCGACTGGCACTCACTGCAAGTGACCATGCCAAAATCTTGTTCAAGAGTGGCATCACAACTGGGGCATTTTAACACCAAGGACTCCTTAAATACCTAAATGCTAATTATCCCATGGCTGCATCACGGGCGCCAGTGACTCGGACTTTAGAAGAGTTTCTTTTTCTTTTTTGTGCGCTCATGTTTGCGGCGCTGGGCGCGAGTGGGACCCTGGTTCCCTGACGAAGACCCAGGATCTGGCTCAACATCTGGACCTCCCGTGCTCATCATTGCACCTCGCCCCTCTTGCATAGGCTGACTATTTTCCTGCGGACGGAAGGCTTCAAGGACGTCCTCACGCTCTTCTTCGCTGACTTGGGCTTCCCTTCGAAGTTGAACCTTCATCAATTTCTCGATGGTGTCTTTGTGAATCAGCTCATTCATTTCTTCAAAGGCTTCGTAGGTTTCTTTTTTATACTCAAGAAGTGGGTCTTTCTGTGCATAGGCCTTCAGGTTCACCCAATCACGAATCCGATCCACCCGCTGCAAGTGCTCTTTCCAATAATGATCTATGGCGCTTAAAAGGATGCTTTTCTGGACGTCTTCAAAGATGGGCCCCAACATATTCTTTTGCGACTCAAAACGCTCTTTGACCTTATCGACCACTAGCTCATTTAAACGGTCGCCGGTGATTGCGTCAGAGATATCGATCTCAATTCCAAATTGATTTTCTAAAGCCACCCTAAGGCCCTTCAGATCCCAATGTTCACGCTTCACGTTTTCACTAGCAAAGGTGTCTAAAATGTTCGAAGTCACTTCAGAAAGCATCTCAAGAACTGTGGCGGAAATACGGTTATCGCCAGAGTCGTCTTCTTCCAAGAGTTCACGCCGTTGCGAGTACACCGTTTTTCTTTGGTGGTTCATCACATCATCGTACTCAAGCAAGTGTTTACGAATTTCAAAGTTGTGACCTTCAACTTTCCGCTGTGCGCCCTCAATGGACCGAGTGACCATTCGGGCCGTGATCGGCTCATCTTCGGGAACATTCAAGGTCGTCATAATTTTTTTTATGCGCTCACCGTTAAACTTCCGCATCAAATCGTCTTCTAGTGACAAGAAGAATCGCGATTCTCCGGGATCTCCCTGTCGGCCCGACCGACCTCGCAACTGATTGTCAATCCGTCGGCTTTCGTGCCTTTCTGTTCCAATAATATACAGCCCACCCGCCTCAAGAACTTCTTTTTTCTCGGCATTGCATTGGGCTTGAAACTTCTCAACCGTTTTAGCAAAGTCCGGGTGCTCAGTATCGCCCAACTCTTTTAAAGCTAAGGCCTCGGCATTACCACCCAGCACGATGTCAGTCCCGCGACCCGCCATATTGGTAGCAATGGTGATCGCGCCTTTTCGGCCGGCTTGCGACACAATCTCTGCTTCTCGTTCGTGGTGTTTCGCATTCAAAACATTATGAGGGATATTGTGCTTTGCTAGGGCTCGACCAATTTTTTCAGAACGCTCGATACTGACGGTACCCACCAAAACGGGCTGACCCTTTTTCTGGCGCTCCTCGATATCAGCGATGATGGCATTGAACTTGGCTTCTTCCGACTTGTAAACCACGTCGTTTTCATCCATCCGCACCATGGGTTTATTGGTTGGAATCACGTGCACATTCAAACCATAGATTTTTTGGAATTCCGTAGCTTCAGTGTCAGCAGTTCCAGTCATCCCTGCCAGCTTTTCGTACATTCTAAAATAGTTTTGAAAAGTGATCGACGCCAAGGTTTGATTCTCGTTTTTAATTTTAACACCCTCTTTGGCTTCCACGGCTTGGTGCAGGCCATCACTCCAGCGTCGTCCTTCCATCAAGCGACCGGTGAACTCATCGACGATAACGATTTCGTTGCCTTGAACCATGTAGTCCACATCTTTTTTAAACAGGTGGATAGCTTTCAGGGACTGGTAAATATGGTGCAAATTATCGATGTGCTGAGGGTCAAAAATGTTTTCAATTCCCATGATGGTTTCAAGAGCGGTGTTACCCTCTTCCGTCAATGCCACCGATCGGTTTTTCTCTTCCATCGTAAAGTGATCTTCGGGAATCAATTGCTTGGCCACCTTATGCATGGCCAAATAAATATCAGTGTTGTCTTCGGCAGGACCTGAAATGATTAATGGGGTTCTCGCTTCATCAATGAGGATTGAGTCACACTCATCGACAATGGCAAAATGTAGGGGTCTCTGCACATAATCGCTCAAATTGTACTTCATGTTATCACGAAGATAATCAAAACCGAGTTCGTTGTTGGTGCAATAAGTGATATCGGCACGATAGGCGGCTTTTCTTTCAGCGTCGCCAAGCTCATGGGTCACCGTGGAAGTCGTGAGACCCAAAAATCCATACACCTGCCCCATCCACTCGGCGTCTCGTTTTGCCAGGTAATCATTCACCGTAACCACATGAACGCCCTTGCCAGAGAGAGCATTCAAATAGACTGCCAAAGTGGCAACCAAGGTTTTTCCTTCTCCGGTTCTCATCTCTGCAATGGACCCGTGGTGCAAAACGTAGCCACCTACCAACTGTACGTCATAATGTCGCATATGAAGCACGCGCCAAGCCGCCTCACGACAAACCGCAAAAGCCTCCGGCAAAAGCTGGTCGACTGTTTCTCCCTTAACCAACCTTTCTTTGAACTCACCCGTTTTGCCTTTCAACTGATCGTCTGAAAGCTCTTTCATTTTTGCTTCAAGAGAATTGATTTGATCGACAAAAGGTCGGATAACCTTCATGTCACGGTCGTGGGCTGTTCCGAAGATTTTGGTAAGAAAACTCATAATTTCTCTAAGATAACCGATTGCACCAGATTCGCAATCATTTCTCAGTCCTTTTTAAGTTGTCGCCCACGAAAAGGCTCTTAAAATTCCGAGAAAAGCCTTTATTGGTGGCGAAGTTGCCTCAAGCCTTCAAATGTGATGATGGAGACCGAATTGGCAAGGTTTAGACTTCGGGTGGGTCCAATCATGGGAATCTTGTATGATTGTGCGGCGCGGGACCTCCAAAGATCTTCAGGAAGCCCTCTAGTTTCTGGACCAAACATAAACCAATCCCCCTGCCGAAAAGTTTTGTCATATATAATCTGGTCGGTTTTTGTGGTTAAAAAGCTGATCTGATCCAAAACCGGGCGCTTTTCAAGAAACTCGTCATAATCGGAGTAGTAAAAGTGGGTTAAGTGAGGCCAATAATCCAGACCAGCCCGCCTCACCTGTTTTTCATCAATAGAAAAACCCATAGGGCCAATCAGGTGGAGATGACAGCCGCCGGCCACACAGACTCGACCGATGTTTCCAGTGTTGGTGGGAATTTCTGGTTGGAATAAAACAATATTAAAGGTGGGTTCCGTCATAGCTCCATAAAATGCGCGGCTTCTTTACCCTTTGAGGTTAAGGCCAAGCGTCGTCCTTTATCCACAATCATTTCTAAATTCATCAATTCTCGGTACAAATCAAGCTTAATGGGGAGAATATCCCTCCCTTTCAATCGAGCCAACTTGTGAATATAAGCTTTGTGCCTGTCTTTCAAGAACTGGGTTACAGGAGGATCTTCTTGCATATCCCGACGCCAATCCCCCCCTGTAATAATTTTATGAGCTGTTGTTTTTTTCTTTGGGTTCAAGCAAAAAGTCTCAGCCCGAACATGGCTGAAATTATCCACCTGAACTTCGACCGACTGTCGGAGAAAAAGACTCTTTTGAGGGTGGGAAGGGTCGAACTGCATGAGTTGGTCCAAAATTGCCACATAAGATTCGGGAACCTCTAGCTCACAAAGGGTTCCGGAGATTAGGTCTCCTACCGGGCCAGGAATCAGAGCCGGATAACCACAACGCAGGCGGTAGACCAACCCTTTCACAAACGCCGGCTTCTCGACAAGAATCAGTTGTTTGATTTTTGGGTAGTGGACTTGGTTCACTGCAAATGATCCAAAAGCAAAAAACTTAAACTTCATAGCACTCCCTAATATGAACCCCAAAACAAGAGGTAGGGTGTATAGCAAAACTTGTTTTCCTCGGCAACAATCTACGACAGCGCACCAGTGTTTGACAGGGGCTGAAACCTTCTGAATGGCCAACTTTTAACAACCCCGCCTGCATTTTTCTTTGACAGAGTGCCAGCACAAGAATAGCTTGTTCCCATTGATGAAAAAAGTAGAAGCGATCATCAAACCTTTCAAGCTCGACGATGTTATTGATTCACTCACTGAGTTAGGCATTGAAGGGGTAACCATCTCTGAAGTGAGAGGGTTTGGTCGCCAAAAGGGACGCACCGAAATTTATAAAGGTGCTGAGTACATCGTAGATTTTCTTCCCAAAATTAAACTTGAAATTGCTATCCCCGACTCCCTTGCAGAATCGGCCGTTGAAGCCATTCAACGTTCCGCTCGAACCGGCAAAGTCGGAGATGGCAAAATTTTTGTATCGACGATTGAACAAGCAGTGAGAATCCGAACCGGCGATACTGACGAATCGGCTTTGTAAATTATTTAACTTGAAGGAGCACACGCTATGAACCCGCAAGAAGCGATTGATTACGCCCATAAATATGGCGCAAAAATGGTCGACCTAAAATTCACCGATCTTTTAGGAACTTGGCAGCATCTAACGATTCCCATTGGTCAGCTTAAGACCTCTGTTTTTGAAGAAGGACTCGGATTTGATGGGAGTTCAATTCGCGGCTGGCGCAATATCAATGAATCCGACATGGTGATTATGCCCGACCCAGCCTCGGTCAAGATGGACCCCTTCACTCAAATTCCAACCGTGAGTTTTATCTGCGACATCGTCATGCCTGAGACGAACATCCCATACGATCGGGACCCAAGACAGTTGGCAAAAAAAGCGCTGAACTACTTGGCATCAACGGGTATTGCTGACGAAGCCTTTTTTGGCCCTGAAGCGGAATTTTTTATCTTCGATGATATCCGATACCAACAAGACGCTAATCTTGGTTTTTATCAGGTCGACTCATCCGAAGGGCAGTGGAACAGCGGCCGCGATGAAAACTCCAACCTGGGCTACAAGCCACGTCATAAAGAGGGTTACTTTCCGGCCATGCCCACTGACACCCTTCATGATATCCGGACCGAAATTTGTATGCGTCTTGAAGACGCTGGCATACCTGTTGAGCGCCACCACCATGAAGTGGCTTCTGCTGGACAGGGCGAAATCAATTACAAATTTGGACATCTGATTCAAGCCGCTGATGACCTGCAATGGTTCAAATACATCGTAAAAAACACGGCTCGCGCCCACGGCAAAACAGCCACTTTTATGCCCAAACCTATTTTTGAAGACAATGGATCGGGTATGCACGTTCACATGTCTCTTTGGAAAGATGGCAAACCTCTCTTTGCAGGAAATGAATATGCCGGCCTTTCTGAAATGGCCCTCTACTTTATCGGCGGGATCTTGAAACACGCGCCCAGCTTGTGTGCCTTCACCAATCCAACAACTAACTCTTACAAAAGATTGGTCCCTGGTTTTGAAGCTCCGGTTAAACTGGCTTACAGCTTTAAAAATCGGTCCGCTGCGATCCGTATCCCCAATTCCGGTGACAATCCAGCCGCCAAGCGCATTGAATTCCGGACTCCCGATGCCACTGCCAACCCCTATTTGGCTTTCGCAGCCTTGATCATGGCCGGAATCGATGGAATTCAGAATAAAATTCACCCTGGCGACCCCCTGGATAAAGACATTTACGGTTTACCTCCAGAAGAGGCGGCAAAGGTCCCATCGGTCCCTGCTTCACTCAATGAGTCTTTAAACACGATTACCAACAACCATGACTTTTTATTGCGTGGAGAAGTTTTTACTGAGGACTTTATCAACAACTGGATTTCTTACAAAACAACAAGAGAGATTCTACCGATGCAACAGCGTCCCGTCCCCTACGAATTTTTTCTTTACTACGATATGTAGTTTTTTAGGAAAACAGTCTTAAAATCAAAAAGAGCCCACCTGGGCTCTTTTTTTTAATGACTTGTTTTATAGAGACCTCTCTACTCAGACAAAACATAAGTAACGTTAACATCAAATTCCACGTCCGAGTGTTCACAGTCAAATTGATCGTTATCTCCAAAAGTGACCAAGGTAAAAGAATGGTCATTCGGAACCCCATTTGACATAACAGCCCGAATGTATTTGGAATCCAAGCTCAGGTTGATTGTTCCCTGGGTGTCGTGCCTCGGAAAAGAACAGGTCGCCGTGGCGCCGGGGATTTGAGGGCAGAAAACTTGTTCTTTAGCACTTCCAAAACTCATGTTAATCCCTCGAATTTTCATCCAGTCATAGGACAATAATCCAAAATTTTTAGGCTGCAGGTTATCCCGAAAATCATAGCCCGAGGTGATGATATGGTTGTTGAACATCAACGCAAAGTAATCATCATAGCGAAAGGGCTGTGGATGAAAGTCAAACGAGGCATCACAAATCACTGCGCCTACCGGTAACCCCAGGTTTCTTTTTTGCTCAATGCGGGCTCTAAAAAAGGCGTCGCGAGTACTCATGTTTCCATTTTGTTCCCAGTCACATGTCTGCTCTGGTTTAGGGAACTGTACGTTCACTATCTGGTTTTTTCTAGGTAAAGTGTTGCAGACTTCATCGATGACCCCAATGTCTTCTTGCTCATTTCCAGTACCAAGATCACCATTGATTGCGAGACTGCTCCCCCCAACATCTTGATTGAAACTGGCATCGTTTCCACAATTTTGAAACATCAAGACAATGACCGTAAAAACAGAAATTAGCCCTATCAGATACTTTCCCATGACCGATATCCCTCTCATCTATACTATATCCTGCAATCTCTGTACCGATCATCCATAATCTTGTCTCAACTTGAGAAAGCATGGGTGGCGGTGATTAAAGGGAGTCTTGGATCAGCTCTCGGCTACTTTACTGCGGGCTAGACTGTTCAGGTTCCAACACTAGACTAAGAAATTTACGTATCAAATTAAGACGATTCAATTAATCTGCAGACTGATCTTGTTTTTTAGGTTCAGTCAAAACATCAACGACTCTCATTTCTTTACCATCATGCTGAAGAAGTTTTGGTTTTTCATCAATTACAGTCACTAAGTTGACCGGCCGCCTCCACAGGGCTGCCAAGTTTTTTAAAGTTTCTTGAGCGTAGTTGTATTGAATCTCAACCCCTTCATAAAGATGAGTCAACAAGAGTTCTCCGCGATTATTGAAGTTGGCATTTTCAACATGGATGATGGGTTGTCCGAAGTTGGTCAACTGAAACAATAGTTGAGCTTTCACGGCTGGAAACTGCCTTGTGTCCATTTCATAACGTCCAGACCTTTGATTAAATTTGTAAACAAACATCTTATTGCGCACGCAGAAATCTTCTGTCAAAAACTCATCGATAAAGGTGACGTCATTGTAGTCACGACGAACTTCAAAGATCTTTTCTCTTCCTAGCCCGGCATGGGTGTCCCAGGCTTTTTTCTCGGCGATGTCCTCACATTCAGCCCACTCTTTACCGAAACGTCCTCGATTCCAGCGGTCTTCTATATCTCGGAACAATTCGATCCCCACCTTATAGGGATTAAACCCCGTCGGCGACATCGCTAGGGTGCCAGCACAGGCGTCGGCATAGTCAACAACCTCAGAGTCATTCATGATCGACTCAGTCATCAATTTCGAGTGCCAGTATGAGGCCCACCCCTCATTCATGATTTTAGTCATTCCTTGAGGCGCAAAGTAGTAAGATTCGTTGCGAATAATTGACAAAACATCTTGCTGCCAATGCTTAAGAGGTGCGTGATGCATGAGGAACAACAAAACGTCCCGCTCTGGCTTTTCAGGAACTTTTGCCATCGGATTGTCTTCTTCCTTTTTCTCGAACTGTTGTCGGTGTTCAGGATTGACGTATTCATCCATATATTCACGGTCAAACTTTAGAAGGGCTTTACGGGTCTGATCTTGCTTTTCTTTTTTCTTATCGCTTCCATGGGGACGATAGGGCGCGTGTCGATCGATAAGGTTTTCAATACTCAAGCACACATCGATAAAGGACTCGACCTCGTCAACGCCATATCGGTCCATATAGCGACGGATGCGAGTGGCATGGTTGGCCATCGTATCCATCATTTTTCTATCAGTTGGCTCAAACCATTTGTTGTTTTTAAAAAAGTCGCAATGCCCATAAACGTGGGCCATCACCAATTTTTGATCGACGGTACGGTTTCCCTCCATCAAATAGGCGTAGCAGGGATTATTGTTAATAACCATTTCGTAGATTTTTGAGAGTCCATATTCGTAGGACTTAGATAATTTGTCGTATTCCATACCGAACTTCCAATGCGGATAGCGCACCGGAAAGCCACCATAAGCGGCGAATTGATTCATTTGGTCATAAGTTACCATTTCAAAAATAGTCTCATAGCAATCAAGGCCAACTGCGCAGGCCAGATCCCAAATTCTTTTTCGCTCTTCCTCTAACTCGTGTGGCAGCTTACCCATCAACGACCTTTCCCTAGAAACTCTTTAATTGATGTCAATATGGCATCTTTGTTTTTAACTTTGCTCAAAACCATTTTATCTTCACTGGGAAATTCTTTTTCTAGATCTTTAAAAAACTGACCGCTTCCATATTTACTTTCGACCTGCCCGTAGCCAAAGAAATTACAATCTGGAATAAGGCTATCTCTTAAAATCTTCATACATAACCGTGTGTCATCACCAGACCAATTGTCTCCATCACTGAAGTGGAAGGGGTAGATATTCCATTCATTGGGCGGATAGTCCCGCTGGATAATCTCTCGACACAATTTGTAGGCGGAACTGATAAGGGTTCCTCCCGACTCACTGGTACGAAAAAAAGTCTCCTCATCCACTTCACGAGCCGTCGCATCGTGAATAATAAAGCGAGCTTCTAATCCTTTATAATGTTTTTTTAGCCAGGCATTGATCCAAAAGCTTTCCAGTCGAACGATTTCTTTTTGTTCATTTCCCATCGAGCCAGAAACATCCATGATGTATATCACTACTGCATTGGCCTGAGGCTTGGTAGTGAGTTTGGTCGAGCGGTAACGATAATCGCCACGAATGGGGATAATGACCGGATCTTCAGGGTCATACATTCCACTTGATATATAACGCTTCAAAGCTCTTTTGTAAGAGGACTTGAAATGCCTCAAGCCCTCAGGGCCCACAGGAGCCAAACCTGAATAACGGTTTCGATCCGCCGCAATCTTTGAACCCTTGGGTTCGATCCTTGGCAACTCAAGCTCTTCGCCCAATATGTCGGCGAGTTCTTCAAAGGTGATATCAACTTCAATTTGATGTTCTCCGGCATCATTTCCCGCTTTCCCTTGCCCCGGCTTTTTTTCCTTGCCTTGACCATCAACGGGATCACCCGGCTTTCCCTCGCCCTGGCCAACGCCCCCCTTTTGCTTAGGGCCATATTTAAAACGTGGAATATCAATGTAAGGAACGGGGATTTTGACATAGTCATTCTCCCTTTTTCCTATCATTTCACCGTGAGTGACATAGTCTTTAAAGTTCTCTTTTATCTTGCCACGTACGATATCTCTAAAGCGGTTTTGATCCTTTCTTATCGACATCGCTTACTATTGACTTTCCTTGACGTCTCCACGAGCAAAAATACTGGCCACGTATTGAAGCACATCTGTCGCCGAAATCTCGTCATACCCGAAATCCTTGATCAATCGAGATTTAACAATATCGATTTTCTCTTGGGTGGCCTTGTCAGCCTCGGAGGTCACGAGTGATGTCAGTTTAATGCTATCTTTCTGGTCCTCGAACAATTTGAGCTCGAGGGCTTTATGCAAGCGCTCGTTCATTCGGTAGTCAAAAGACTTTCCTTCCAGCGAAAGAGCGCCGATATAGTTCATAATTTCTCTTCGAAAGTCATCCTTACGAGACTCTGGGATATCAATTTTGGCTTCGATAGATCGCATTAATCTTTCATTTGGCTCTTCGTCTTGCCCGGTAAAAGGATTTCTCACTTTTTCCTTTTGCGTGTAAGCCTTCACGTTATCAATGTAGTTAGAACACAATCGAGAAAGCGAACTGTCATCGGCACTAATTGCTCTCTGCACCTCAGACTTAATGATTTCCTCATACTCTTTACGAACCACATCAATCAGCTCTTTGTATTCAGATTTTTTATCCTCATTTGATAGAAGTGAATGATGTTTTAGTCCAGACTCTAACTCATTCAGAACCATAAAGGGATTGACCGAACCACGATTTTGCTGTGCTTGGATCAATGCATTAGAAATCTTGTCCTGAATGTAACGGGGTGAAACGCCATCAAGTCCCTCGCGTGTTGTTTCTTTACGCAGCTCCTTAATATTGTCTTCTGTATAATTTGGAAGAGTTTTGCCGTTGTATAACTTCATCTTTTGAAGGCGGGTGAGGTTCGCTTTTTTAGGCTTCTCTAGCCTTGTTAAAATCGACCACATCGCTGCCACCTTGGTAGTGTGGGGAGCAATACTGACGCCTCGAATTTTCTTTTTATTAAAATCCTTTTCGTAAATTTTAATTTCCTCATCCAGTTTTGTAATATAGGGGATATCAATTTTTACAGTCCGATCCCGAAGGGCTTCCATGAATTCGTTGTTCTGAAGGCGACGGTACTCGGGTTCGTTGGTATGCCCAATGATCACTTCATCAATAAAAGTTTGAGCGAATTTTTTAGGCTTCACCAAGTGCTCTTGCGAGGCTCCTAACAAATCGTAAAGAAAAGCCACATCAAGCTTAAGAACCTCAACAAATTCAATAACGCCTCGGTTGGCGATGTTGAACTCACCATCAAAATTAAAGGCACGGGGGTCAGACTCGGAACCATATTCAGCAATCTTTCGATAATTGATATCCCCAGTCAACTCGGTACTGTCTTGGTTTTTTTCATCCTTCGGTTGAAAGGTACCGATACCAATACGGTCAGCCTCACTTAGGATCATTCTCTTCACCCGAATATGGCCCAAAACTTTTTCTAACTCACCACCATATTTCTCCATCAAACATTTAAAAATAAATCGTGAGGGAGGAGAGAGCTCACCTTGTATGTTGACCCGGAAGTCATCTTGCGCACCTTTATTCAGTGTCTCTTCAATCTTACCGCGCAATTCTTTTGGAATAAGTAATAGGGGCTCTTCATGCATTGGACTGGGAAAAACTTTAACATCTTTGCCGAGAAGTCCATCAAGAACACCATCAGGATCGACCCACTCGAAAGTGTAAAGCGCACCCTCTGGTGTTTTCGAATAGAGCTCTAGGCCTTTTTTAAGCCGCCGGCAGATCGTCGATTTGGCACTTCCGACAGGACCGTGTAACAGGATCACCCGTTTCTCCGTTCCGTAGCCGAGAGCCGCTGACCGCAAGACATTAACGAGCTTCATAAGTGAGATGTCGAGGCCAAAAACTCCGTCTTGCCCGGCGTTTTCAGCATCATCAAAAAATTTGTAGCGAGTGATTTTCTTTTTACAGTCAATGTACTCGTCACTTCCGTAGCCAATAATCATGTCATACATGCGTTGGAATGCGTTTCGGGTGACTCGCGGATTGTCTTTCACTAACTGAATGTACTCATCAAACGTTCCAACCCAATTGCGTTCTGCGAAGGTTGATTCTTCTCCCCAGTCATTCAGTATACCTTTGAGTGAAATATTTGAATTATTCTCCATCGACTTTCTCCTTGGGTTAACCCTGATTCCATTATGCAGGAATGAACGGAATCAAACAACAAATACCGAGTCATTAAGGTAGCTTGTCAATTAAGCTCCCCATACTAAGACACTTATATTTGGTAAAAGAGAAATCTATATTCGAAATGTTTTGAATTGAGACGTCGAGAGCTTTTTAAAGAGCCTATCTTGCAACTGGACCTTCGACCGGGAAAGCCTTACCCGCAAGGTTTTGGGGCCCTTTTCGACCTGAATGACTCGCTGATTCGGATCGGCATGGACCACTGAAAATTGGGTCTGCCTGGCTCGCGAAAAACACTTAAATAGTTGTGGTTGTGATTCACAATTCCATTCAGTTCCAGGAGATTCAGGAACTCCTAATAACTTATAAAAAATATTTGGGTTGACTGAAAGTTTTGTTAAGAACTGAAAAAGTTTTTCACCATCTTTTGAAAAAAAATATTTTTTCTCTGTGAATAACCACAAGTGAGAGCCTTCTTCGTTTTTGATAAATGTGGCGATTGGAACGTCTAGGATCGCGCTGACATCCACCCGCATTCGATCTTGATCAGAATCACTGGCCCAGGTTACGTTCGCCCACTTCCGGTGACTGGTCTGCTGATTGGTCATTTGAACTTTTCCCGCCCAAATACCGGTATCTGTATGCTGACCAGGGCTTTTGGGCGCTGTTGAACAACTGGAAACGAGCCAAGCTATAATTAAAAGGGGAACAAGTTTTTTCATGCTTTGACCTTAAAGCCAAAGTCACTGGTTTCCAAGGACTTAGTTAGAAGCGGGGCTTCGACCCGATCGGGATTTTTCAGCCTGCAAACGCTGATCAATTGAGCTAATTTTCGACTGAATCTTTTGTTTTTGATCACTGTCTTTTTCAAGCTCGGCCGCTTTTTCGTACATTTGCTTGGCTTTGCGAGGCAGTTTATGTCGAAAATAGGCATCACCCAAATGCTCGGCGATAATGGCTTCTTTGTTTTCTTTGTTATGGGCTCTCTCTAGAACCTTAACAGCTTCCGAAACGCGGTCTTGTTTAAACAGGACCCAACCTAGAGTGTCGAGTATAAAACCATCACCTGGTTGCAACTTCAAGGCTTTACGGACCAACTGTTCGGCCTCTTTCAGATTACGAGTGCCGTCAGCATAGACATAGGCCAAATAATTCAATGCTTGCACATGATTTGCGTCCAGTCCTAAAACCTTCTGCATGTGTTCCACAGTTTTATCTTTTTGCCCGAGTCGATCATAAACAGAACCCAATTGAAAATGAATTTGGATGTCTTCTGGAAACATCTTGACCGCCGTCAACAAAACCGTTTGCGCCTCTGCCACCTTATTCTCTTCATCCAGTAATGAGGCATGAAGAATCCAAAATTTAGGACTGTCTTTCTTATGTTTCAATCCATCTTCAACCGAGCTGATCGCACGCCCGACGTCGCCTTGCAGTTTATGAAGGTAGGCCGCGTGCATAACACTGTCTTCGTAGTAAGTGCTGCCAAACTTAATGGTTTCAAACTGCTGAATCGCTGCGCGATAATCCTTGACCTCTTCATAGAGGGCTCCCAGGTAAAAGCGAACCTTTTCAGAGTCTGGAGACTTTTGCAAAATACCCTCAAGCTTGTCTATTGCTGACTGGTATTTTTTTTGTTCAATCATAATCAGAGCAATTTTCAAGCTGATGTTCAAATTCTGAAAATCATAAGCCTCGACTACTTTAAGCTGCTCAATGGCCTGGTCTAATTTGTCCTCATTCAAATAGATCTGGGCAAGCCGTTCAGCAATAACATGGTGAGTCCCAAACTCTTCCTGAAAATTGGAGTATAAGCGCTTCAGTTTCGTCTCTTGTTTCAAAGTTTCATAGATCGTTCCCAGCGCCATCACCACATCAATCGCCTCCGGGTCCAATTTCAAACTGGTAACAAATGCGGCTTCCGCGTTGGAGTAGTCTGGTTCGGGTTTTGAACTGTAGACTCGGCCCAAGTAGTACCAAGGCTGAGATTTGTCTTTGATTTTAGGGTTTCTGACCATCTTCTTGAAATGGGCGATGGATTGATCAAAGTTTCCTTTTTCAGCGTGCAAGGCCCCAATAAAGAGGGAGGTCTCTAGATCGTTTGGATAATGGGTCAAAGTCTTTTGATAGAGCTCCAGCGCTTGGTCATACATGTGCATGGCCGACAGCAGTCCCCCCAAAAGCAAGGCAGAGTCTTTGTGTGTGGGTTCTGTTTTCAAGGCATCCTGGCATTGGTTCATCGCCTCGGTGACCAACCCCAACTTTACGTACTCTAAAGCCAACCTGTATCGAATCTGAGGTGACTCTTGATCATACACCAGGGCCAACTTGTAATTCTCCACCGCCTTGGCCGCCTCTTCCTGAAGGCTATACGATTCCGCTAAGGTGAAATGGTAGTCTGCTTTGGTGCTCATGTAGGTGTCGTTGACCTGATCGGGGTCTTGATCGGGAATTCTCATCTCTGCCGGCGCCTCATTTTTTACCATGGCCGCCTGACTGATGAAGGGACTTTTTGATGAGCTCTCTAGACCCAAGTGAGAGCACCCGGCTATCAATGTAAATACATATAATAACTGAGTTTTTTTGCCAATTCTCATGAGTACTCCACATCTTCTATAGGTTCGTTAAGTTCCTATCGGTGGATCCACCCCATCTCTTGAAGTCCGCGCCAGTAAACTGGACGCAGGCTTTTGTCCGGCTCTGAAATTGCATTTAGTTCTCATTTCCGAAAATAACCAAGGAAGGCCGTTCTTATTTAAGATACTGAAATTATTAATGATTACTCAGACAATTAAATTGCGCGTTATTTGGGATGATTATTAAGTAATCAGGGTCTGGCTTCCTTGACAAGCTGTGGCGGCCCGAATAGATTCCGCCTGAACACAGCAACATTCCGGGTGGGAGACAAACCATCCAAGTCAATGGGAGGAAAACCTTGATTAGCTCAAACCAAGACACCAGCAAAAAAGTAAAGATCATTAAGAGATATCAAAACAGAAAACTCTACGACACTCAGCAAAGCTGTTATGTCACACTTGACGATATCGCTAAAATGATTCGCGCCAACGAAGAAGTCATGGTGATTGATAACAAAACCAAAAATGACATCACTGCTGCCACATTGACTCAGATTATTTTCGAGTCTGAAAAGAAAGCCTCTCAGTACGCTCCCCTTTTCACTTTGCGTGAGATCATCCAACACGCCAACGGCAGTATTTCTAGCTATCTGGCTAAGCTTGGTGCTTTTCCGAAAGAATATATCGTTAAATCGGCTCAGCCTTCGACCTCTAGCAGCAAGTCCAATTCCGACTCTGTTGTTGATAAAGCGGCCGAAAGTTACGACTCCGTAAAACAATCTTTAGAAAACCGAGTGGCCCAAGCGGCGACAAGCGGAAGCTCACAAGAGTTTACTGGACGTCTTCCTCAACAAAAGGAAGAGACTCCCAGCCTTCCCAACCCAAACAAAAACTTTTTGAACCCGAACCAGTAGTCGATTCGAATCAAAAGTTTTGAGCTAAAAGACCCTGGTGCTTTTTCCATCAGGGTTTTTCTGTTTTTATCGAACTCCGGTTATTTATTGCCCTGACATCTGAAGATTCAATTGCCCCAAGACATCGATGGCCATCACTCCCAATGAGACAGAACAAAAAATTTCAAAAAGCATAGGAGTCTCGGCTTCTTAGGGTCCTATCGGCTAGAACCTTGATAAATTTCAATATTAAAAGGTTCGTTCTGAGATAAAGGTTTTGCGACCTTTTTTGATTTCGATGGTCGAGTCGAAAATCAGGCGCTCTCCCGCTGAGCCCTGGGCATAGACTTTGATAGCGTGGCTCCCTGGAGGCAAACTGATCTTAGTGATCTGAAAACTATCGGGTAACGTGGACCACTGCCTTAAATCGGCTTGATCCGAAACATGCATGGCAATCAGAGCCAGGGCCCCTAAGGCTTCGTTGCGTTGGCGAATCTGATCGGCCGCGATTTCCTTAGCAATAAACCCAGCGACTTTTTTGGCGACCAAGTAAGCGTAGTCATTGTCCAGGGTGCGTGTCGCTTCTCGCCCGACATCGTAAAGCATATTCGAGGTGGATTTTCTAGTGCCATCGACTTCGACCACAGCCTCAGTGAAGCCCGTGTATTGTGGAACAAGGTGGGGAAAACGAAAGTTTTCCGGGCGTGGCCGCTTGCGAGGAATCCAGCCTTGCTGATAAATAAAAACCAACTCGCCATTGTTGCGAGTCTCCTGTTTAATATCAGACAAATCAAAGTGGGGATATTTATGTTTCCAATCCGCTAAGTCCTGCTGTCGACGGGCCCTCCACGCTGACCGTATCAAGTCTTTACCCAAGTAGCTTAGATTGGGATTGATTTCGTAAGCATTTTTATAGTCGATGTAAGCTGAGTCCCACTTACCCTGAGCCTCCCAAATCATGGCTGACAGGTAGCGAGCAAAAAAACTTTTTCTGGCGTCCTCATTTTCTAATTTTTGCTTGTAGATTTTGTTGTCAATGCGTCGACATTCCACCAAGGCGTTTTCATAATCACCCATCAAGGTAAAGTTAAGAGCCAAATAAGTATTAATTAAAATATTTTCGAATCGCTCACTTTTATACTGAATAAGAGCTTCATTTAAAAACAAAGAGCCAGCCTCACGTGAAAGACTGGTGTAATCTTTTACTTCAGCTAGCCGGTCGGCTTGAATTAAAATTTCATTGCTTTTCTCTAGGTCGCCCGCTTCGTGCAGAGCAATTCCATAATCCAACATGAAAAGAAGTTGATCCTTACCCTCTTCACTGGCTTTTTCGGCAAAAAGACTGGCCGCCATCTGTGGCGACCCCATGGACAATTGGTCGCGAGCCTTTTCAACCTTCGACTGGTAAGTCGCGCAGCTAGCGATCACTAAGACTAAAAGTAAGGGCCAATGTTTCACGCAACCGACTTTTGACAAATTCCTAACCTAGAGGCCTAAGCGACGTTTTTTGTACTTCTTTCGCAACTCTTTATAGTTGGTCCACTTGATAACATTGGTCTGCAAATTCGTAAGGTTTAAAGTGACCTTATAATAAACCGTCTTCTGTTTGTTGATATCTTGAACATTCGACGTTAAGGCACCATCGAGAATAAAGTCCGCTCCAATTTGTCCTCCCGGACCTTTCTTAGTCTCGCCAGAAACCATTCCCGAATTTTGGTATTCATACTCTTCCGAAACATCGTCACGAGCGGCTTTGTTTACAAACTCCACTTCCGATGCATTTTGAAGCTCAGCCCGGACCATATCCATAATGCTGTCTGTATTGATGTGCTCATCGGTTTCATTTCTTAACCGAGTCACCATAATAATCGGAGGTGTTTTTGCATTTTTTATGTGACGGCTTTGTAGCATTTTCGCGACCAAATCTTTGACCACTTTTTGCATATCCGTTTCAGACCAACGATCGTTCAGGAGATTGTCGCTGGAAACGTCCTCATCATATTCGCCTTTAATAAACCCTTTAGGCCCACAGGCTGAAAAGGTGACCAACACACTGACTAAAATAGCTATCTTCTTAAACATGACTCAACTCCTCATTGATGATCCATATCATATTACAATCAGTCTAGAGGGATTAGGGGAAGCGAGCAATGCGCTGGGAGCCGAATGGGTGGGTTTGACCTCTCGGTGGGTCAGATTAATTCTGCATGGCCTATTTTTTTAGCTTTTTCACGCTAACGATTTCCATATCGTCATTGATTTTAACCTCAAAACCCATGCGCTTGGACTCTTCGACAAACCGTCTGACATACTCCTGTTTTTTCAGCTTTTCCATTTCGTCAAAGTGTTGCCTTTCGGCCAAGAATTCATCCATTTTCTGGTCCAGGGTCATCGCGCTCGCAGACTTTCGCTTATTCACGTCGAAGGCCGCCGGGCCGTAGTCTTCATTAATATCCAATTGATGAAGGCTGTTTTTTTTATCGGCCTCGGGGTCCAGAATAGGTTTAGCGCCGGTTTGTTCAAGAAGGGCTTGCTGTTTTTTAACATCCAAACGAACTTTGGTTTGTTCCTTCAAGTTTTGCAGGCGATTATAGGAAACTTTTCCCGAGAGATCACTTGAGTCTACTATGTCGGCACCGCCAATGGGCCCGGCCACAAATAGGTAGGCGAAGAACAGCGTTAAGCAAAATAGAATTCCAGGGATGATGTACTGGTTCATAGTTCTATATTATCGGAATTTAGGTCTATTAATTTAAATTGGCTTGGATGTGTTTCAAAATAAGACATTTCTTATCTCGGTTCAGTCGTTTCAAAGTGGTAAGAAAACGTCAACCTACTCTCGATAGACCGGCAAATCGATAATAAAAGTCGTTCCTTTTCCGGGTTCGCTTTCTACTGAGATTTGGCCTCCATGGGATTTAACGATTCCGTAGGAGATGCTAAGCCCCAGACCCGTCCCCTCGCCAACGGACTTGGTGGTGTAAAACGGGTCGAAGATTTTCTCGACGTTGTCCTTTTCAATCCCGATTCCGTTGTCTCTAAACGTCACTCGAACAATTTTTTGCTCGCTCAGAAACTCTGTTTTAATATGAATATCACCTTCAACCTCAAGGGCCTGAATAGCATTATTCAATATGTTCATAAACACTTGCTTCATTTGATTGATGTTACAGTTGATTTTTGGAACCTCGTTATAGTCTTTGCGTACCAGAGCCTTACTTTTTAGCTCGCCCGCCAGCAGCTTCAGAGTACTGTCAATCCCAGAGTTAACATCAAAGGCTTGGGTTTTTTCTTCATCTGCACGAGAAAAATTACGAAGCCCTAAAACTATGTCTTTAGCTCGGTTGGAACCTTCCTCACAAGACTGTATGAGCTTTGGTAAATCTTTCTTGATGTAATCATAATCCTCTTCAACAAGAAGCAGATCGAGCTCACCTTTGTTCGATTTTGTTTTATCAATAATGCTAAATAGCGATTGCGAGTACTCGCGGAGGTGACCGATATTCGAGTAAATAAAACCAATAGGATTGTTGAGCTCGTGGGCAATACCTGCGACCAGCTCTCCTAGGCTAGCCAGCTTGGCTGATTGAACCAATTGGCTTTGTGTGTTTTTAATTTTATTGTTGGCCTGTTCTAAAAGATCTAGCTGATTTTTCATTTTTTGATCTGATTCGACAATCTGAATACTCATCTCGTTAAATGCATCAACCAGCTCGGCGATTTCTGTTTTGCTGTGATTCGGGATGAAGGGCGCCTCGCGAGCATCTTTCAGTCCTCGTGAAGCCTTGATTAACGCTTCGATAGGAGAAATCACTTCTCGCACGAAGTAGAAACTCATTATTAGCAAAAAAGCAAAAAAGCTTAGAAAGGTAAAAATAATCATATAATTAACGTTACGAATACTGGCTTCTGCAGACTGTTTAGAGGAGCCCATCCCCATCAGAAAGTCTAACTCACCCCAACTGATCGCAGTTGACATAAAGGCGTAGGGGTTGCCCTCAACATTAAATTCAAAAAATTTATCGCGGCCACTGAGAAAGTTTTTACTTTGATCCAACTGACCACTCAAGGTGGGAAGGGAGGTTAAGAGGACCCTTCCATCGCCATCAAAAAATACAACCTCAGCACCAATATTTTGCGTGATTTGATCGATATATTGATTGTCTACTGGCAAGACCGTCTCGATGTAGCCAACGGTTCTGTCTTGCACGCCGACAATCTTGCGAACGATAGAAAGGCTAAGAACGTTTTCACCTTTTTCGCTCTGCTGAAAAAGAACACGATGTATTGTGGATTCCTCTTCAAGGCGGTCTCGCAAAACCATTGGAAGATCCAACTGGCCATGAACCGTTTGAAAATCATCTTTAAAGTAGACAAAGACCTGACCACCTTGTGTGTAGACCCGCACCTCTTGTTGCCCAAAAAGTTTAATTTTATCACTTAAAGTGGCTTTCAAAGCATTGGGCTCTAAGGTGCTTAGATAGTAAATTAGCGAGTTGTCTTGAAGAGATTTTATTAGGAACTGCTCCAAGGTTGACCGTTCTTTTGTAAACAAACCTTCAAGCTCTCGAACATTAATAGTAAGACGATCTTTAATTTGTTGATTGATGGTTTTTTGGTATTGATTTTGAACGACCGCTGCCAGAAAAATTAACGGCACAAGGGTGAAAAAGAAAAACCAGGTAAAGACCAGTCCGCGAAGTGACTTGCGCTTTTTCTCTTCCCCCACAGGAATTTCGCCCTAGTCCGTAGAAACTTGTTTTAAAAGATCCAAATCTTCTAGAGCTTTACCAGAACCCATCACAACACAGGTCAGTGGATTCTCGGCGATGGTCACAGGCAATCCTGTTCGCTCGCGAATTAGAACATCTAAATTATGGAGGTGAGCCCCGCCGCCCGTTAAGACAATTCCATTGTCTACAATGTCAGAGGCCAATTCTGGCGGTGTTTTCTCTAAGGTTGTGCGAACCGCATCAACAATTTCCGTTAACGGATCTTTTAAAGCCTCATTGATTTGTTCGCTTGAAATTTCAATGGTTTTTGGAGCTCCCGCAACAAGATCTCGACCCTTGATCACCATGGATCGAGATTTTTCAAAAGGGTAAGCGTTACCAATGGCGATTTTAATCTGTTCGGCGGTTCTTTCACCAATCAAAAGATTAAACTGGCGCCGAACATAATTGATGATGGCTTCATCTAACTTGTCACCAGCCACCTTAATCGATTTACAAAAAACGATTCCACCCAAGGAAATAACGGCGACACCCGTGGTGCCCCCTCCCATATCCACAACCATGCTTCCAATCGGTTCGGCGATTGGCAAACCGGCGCCAATGGCTGCCGCCATAGGCTCTTCAATTAAATACACTTCGCGTGCGCCTGCAGACATGGCGGATTCTTTAACGGCCTTTTTTTCAACCTGGGTAATTCCATAAGGGACACAAATGTTAATTCGCGGTCGAATAAAACTTTTTTGTTGCCCTGTCGATTTCGAAATAAAATATTTTAGCATTGATTGGGTCACCTCAAAATCAGCAATGACACCGTCTTTAATCGGACGAATGGCTACAATCGTCCCGGGCGTTCTCCCTAGCATATCTTTGGCTTCTTTACCCACGGCCAAGACTCGGCTCTGCATTCCTCGATAATTTTTTTGAACAGCAACCACTGAAGGTTCATCAAGAATGATATCGCGACTGCTTTTTGAATAAACCAAGGTGTTGGCAGTACCGAGATCGATGGCAATATCGTTGGAGAAATAATCGGAGAAGCGATTTAAAAAACTCATAGGGCTACCTTTCTAGGGGTCAAGATTAAAGTTTAATAAAAAAAGAGTCAATACAAGAGGTTAGAAGATTTTCCACGAGGTCCCAGAGGCCTCTTGTAGGGGCGCCGCATTATTGCCAGGTTCGACAAAAAGGCATTCAATGCCCGGATGGAAAAACAGCAATTAGTGAATGATCTTATCGAATTCTTATCCACCGAATCCGCTTGCCGAGAAACCCTGTCTTGCCTCAACCGAAAGGCTGAGATCTCGATTCGAATCGCACAAGCCGTTGAAATTAGAGTTCTTTACGATGGGGACCAGGTTTTGGCTGAGGAAAAGACCGCCTTGGCTCCAGATTTTATTTTTGATGCCTCACCAGAGGCGATCGCCGTTCTGGTCTCTGAAAAAAATCTTTCCCCTGGCCAGCTAGGAATCAAGTTGACCAAACAAGTTCTCAGTCGAGACATCAAAATCTCAATGCCAAGCAATATCATGCAGATAACCAGAAAAGGCTATTTTAAAATCATCAAGCTTGGAGGCTCAGAATTTTTGCAGGAGCTTCGAAAACACAATATGGCCAGTTTGCCTAAAGTCATTGCAGCCCTAAAAAGGCTCCGTTCTTAACTTATTAAACCTCTCCACGAAAGTTCTCTTTGCATGGTTGTCATCAGCAAATCTTGCTGTCGCTCTTTCTCATGATCCGACCAAGACAACTGCTCGGCGAAAACCGTGGCAATATTGTTTAAATACTTCATGCCGTGATCACTCATGGCTAAAAACAAGGGCGATCGCCGCCAATAAAAGTCGACAAGACTTAGGCACATGGTGTTTTCAATAGCAAAGAAAGCTTCGCCCATCCACATCGCCTCGTTGGCTGTGTACATATTGTACTCGTTGTGAATTTTGATCAGAATGTCCTCGGCCTCGTCACCATGGCGCTCGACCAGCCGGCTCACCAATGGAACGCTGACATGGTAAGCTTTCGAAAACTCTTGGACTCGACTTCTCGCCCGCTCGTAAAGTTCGGCAGAAATACGTGGGTTGAGGGGCTTTTTGGTGTCTGATTTATTATAGGCCATTCTTTCATCAAAGGATGTCTTGTTCAGAATAAAGTCGACGGCTTCCTCTGAAATCAAACGATAAGTTGTGTATTTTCCGCCGGCTATAAATGTTAGGTTGGGGCCTTCATCCCAAATGCTGTGCTCACGACTGGTTTTACCTTCCGTCTCTGATCCATCGTCAACGAGAGGTCGTACCCCACAATAAGTCGAGACAATATCACTTTCCGAAATCGATAAGCTGGGAAAGTATTGCTCGAGCGCATTCAGTAAGTAGTGAACATCATCAGTCGTTGTAAAAACATCCCCAGGATTATTCGGGTAGTCCGTATCTGTCGTACCCACAATCACCATCTCGTGCCTAGGAATCACAAAGATTATTCTTGATTCGACAGCCATCATCACGGCTTTCTCAACGGGAATTTTCTTTTTATGAAAAACCAAGTGAACACCCTTGGTCGGCCGCAGTTTTTTCTTCCAATTCTCAAAGATTCTCTCGCCAAAAATATCCGTCCATGGTCCGACTCCCGAAACAAACTGACGCCCTTGGATGCTGAACTTCTCTCCACTAAGCTGATCCGTGACGGTCAGATCAGTGATTTGCTCTCCCATTTTTTCGCAGGAGACCACCTCTGCGTAATTGACGATCGTCGCCCCCATTCTGTGAGCGTCTCGTAAAGTTTCGATCACCAAGCGATCGTCATCCGTGTAAGCATCCGAATATTCCATAGAGCCGATAAGCTCTCTCGCATTGAGAGACTCTATTCTCTTTTTGGTTTCCTTGGCGTTGTGGCTCTCATGCAGTTGAGGAGTTTCAAATAGTGCCAGCAAGTCATAAAGCCACATCCCAGCCAACATTGTGTAATATCCAACACGAGATTTCTCATAAATGGGTATCAAAAAACGAAGTGGGTGCACCAAGTGGGGTGCCATCTTAAACAAAAGAGCTCGCTCAGCCAGGGCTTCAAAAACCAACCCAAATTCAAAGTTTTCAAGATAGCGAACGCCACCATGGATTAATTTGGTCGAGCGAGAACTTGTACCAGAAGCAAAGTCTGAGGCTTCGACCAAGGCAACCTTAAGCCCGCGTGACGATGCATCGCGAGCCACTCCCGCCCCGGTGATTCCCCCTCCGACAATGACGAGGTCAAATTCTTCGTTTTTTAACTTCTCAATATTCTTCTTTCGAGTGTTGAAGGAAAAGCTCAATTTAGTCCTCTTGAATCTTGGTTGTGGAAAGGTGAAGGTATCCATTTTCTGCGAATCCACTCATCGACTCTTGCACAAAAGGGGCTTGCGCGGATTTGCTGTTAAATAGTACTTTTTGTAAATGCTTGGTTTTTGACCACCGCACCAAAGTGTCTAACAATTGAAAGCCGATGGCATTGTCGGCAAAACTTAAATGTTCAACCCAAAGAGTCTGGGTCCAGCTATTAAAAAACAGAATAGGCTGTCCCAGCGAATATCCCTGAATCTTGTTGTTTGAGTCCAACGCCACGAAACTCCAACCAAGACTGGAATAATGCTCGAGAGACTCTTTACGCCAAGGTTGGTCCCAAGAGTGCATCTCGACCTGTATATCGCCTAAATCAGAGTCCAATCTATTTTTTTCGAAACTAAAAACGGGCTCAACATGTTCGGGCAAAAACAACTTAACTTCCATGCCCCGATAATAGTCGATCCGTGGGTTCTCGTCTACCAACGATGGTAAACTTGGTCTGAACAAAATCTTAAATGGAACTGAAGGCAAATTTCTAGTAGCCTTAGGAGCATGGAAAAAAATCAATTTTCAAGCGAACTAGTGAAGAAATTACAGAATCAAGTCAAACAGGCGATGCAAGACCAACCGGGCCCCTACTATGCCGCCTTTGATGCGGACGGAACTCTTTGGGACAGTGATCTAGGAGAACAGTTTTTCCAATATCAGATCGATCATTGCCAACTACCGGCCTTACAAAATTTAGACCCTTGGGAATATTATGAGAGTACCAAGGTCCATGACCCCGTAAAGGCTTACTTATGGCTGGGGCAGATTTCTGCAGGATACTCCATAGATCAAGTTCGAGATTGGGCGAAAAGTGCGGTCATCAAAGGCGGAGCCAGAATATTCGAAAGTCAAAAAAAGATGATTGTTTGGCTGCAAGATCAGGGCGTTGAAGTGTTTATCGTCACTGCTTCTATCCAGTGGGCCGTTGAGCCGGCAGCTCACTTGGTTGGAATTCCTTCGACCCATGTTATGGGCATCCAAACTAAAATTTCTGACGCGGGTCTTGTCACAGAAGAACAATGGGGCCCAATCACCTGGCGGCAAGGAAAAGCCGAAGCCTTGTTGGCTCGAACCCAAGGAGTCAAACCCGTTTTTTGTGCCGGAAACACATTGGGCGACATTGCTTTGATTGATTCTTCGATCGGTGCTCGGTTGTGTTTGCAAACTCAAATTGAAAAAAATGGTTTGTTTCAAGAAGAACAAAAACTATATGAACATGCTATCCAGCACGACTGGCCGATCCACCATTTCTTTAAATAGAGTCTAAAACTTTCGGTTCAACTTCTTTAGAAAAAAAGACTTCAATGGAACTCGAATTTTTTTGGTGATGGAGCAGCCACTTTTTAATAATTGAAACGAGTTCTTTTCTGCTTTTTTCAACGGCCAATTCCTTGTGATCGTCAGCTCGCAACCTTAGGTAATCCGACATCTGCGCCATTAGTTGATTTTTTATCTCTTGCTCGTTTCTAAAAAGGCTGGATTTTTCTACTTTTATTAACATCTTCGATATTTCAGGAGCCGGTGGATTAAACTCCAAATCAGGTGCCACAACCACCCATCGCCCTGGCGCTTCTTCGAAAGCACTCCATTTTTTTTCTAAATCGATAAAGTAGGTATAAGTGACCGGCACCTCAACTGAGACTACCACGATGGGTAGCTCTAGTTTTTCCCAAAAAACTTTTTTCCTGCTTTTTCGTGTCACTCTTTCTACTTGTTTCAACTCGGCAACCTGCAACTTCTGAACACCACTAATTTGGGACAAGAAACTGACCAACTCGGTTCGGCTTTCCTCTCTGGACCAAGTTTGAACGATTTTCTTATCGACCCAGTTTTTTACGCCAATAGAAAGAACGTAGAAAGCCGGTGGCAACAAGACCAGGCTAAAAATAAAGATAACAACTAATCTTTTCACGCTAAACCAGAGCTGCGCCAACAATGCGCTCTAAATCAACCACTTCTTTCGGCGCCGACGCTGTTAACACATCGGGGCCTTTTTCGGTCACCAGAACATCATCTTCTATTCTGACTCCTAGGCCTCGGTATTCTTCTGGTGCCTCGGAATCATCCACCGGTACATAAATGCCCGGCTCGACAGTCACAACAACCCCCGCAACAAAGGGCACAAGGGCACCATTGATCTTTGACAGTCCCACATCGTGAACATCCAAGCCCAAGAAGTGGCCGACCCCATGGGGATAGTATTTCTGAAAACTTTTGCGGTGCAAGTGATCGGCCAGTTCTCCTTTAAGAAGGCCTAACTGGATCATTTGTTCGCAGAGCCATTCACAGGACTTTTCATGAAGTTCAGGCAGGGAAAACCCCACCTGTACACAATCAATTAATTTTTTTTGTACTTCCAAAACGGCTTGATAGAGTTTCTTTTGAGGCTCAGTGAATTTGCCATTGATGGGATAGGTTCGAGTAATATCAGCTGTATAATAACTTTTTTCACCACCCGCATCGATCAGCAAAAATTCACCGTTCAGCATGTCACGAGTGTTTTCACGGTAGTGAAGAGTGCAGGCATTGGCGCCGGAGGCAACAATACTTGAGTAGCCCTCGCGACTCGCCTTTTGCTGATAAATAGAGTACAAGAAATCAGCCAAAACCTGTTTTTCATTCAAACCAGGTCGCACATTTTGCATGACTCGGATATGGGCCTGAGCCGAAATTTCACAAGATTCTCGCATCAGTTCAATTTCCTGGGCGTCCTTCACCATTCGCATTCGAGCTAAAATTTCATTGGGGTCAGCGATGGGTTTTTTGGCTTGGCCTGAACGCCGATCCAATTGTTGGGCCTGGTTCCGAGCTTCGATGACAAGGTCATCGTCGGTAGCGTCTTCTCCCAAAGAAAAATAAATCGACTGAGCTTCTTTCAATAAACCCGGAAGGCAGTCGCTCAACTGCTCAATCGCAAAACACTGATCGGCGCCAAACTCATTTTTTGCTTTTTCAGGTCCAAAGCGCTCTCCATCCCACAGCTCAACAGAAGGGTCTTTGTCCCTTACAAAAAGAGTGAACTGAGCATTTTGGCCTGTAGAAATAACGGCAACGGCCTCTGGTTCTTCAAAGCCTGTCAAATAAAGAAACGAACTGTTCACACGGAACGGGGTTAAATGTCGTTCTTGGCCGGCAAACAGAATGAACACAGAGTCCGGGGCCAAATCTTTCAGTTTGGACCGACGGCTTTGAAACGGCTTAATATCTTTAAAAGTTTTAGTAAGCATATTTTTGGGCAAGACCTTTCACTAATGTCTTAGACTTTAATTGACCTTTTCTAATAATAGATCGCAAAGACTTATAAGAAGTTATATCGTGTCCATCTAAAGAAATCTTAATAACCTCGTTGATGATGGGTGGCTGCAATAGATCGGGCAGAGACTTCTGTGTGACCCAAAGTAAAGTATTGCTACCATTTTGTAAGCGCTTATTTTCAGCTAAGATTTTGTTTTCAGACACCACATCGACATATACGATGACCTCGGCACCTAAAGATCGCAGACGACTGGCGACTTCAGCAATACCTAAGGGGTTCGCGCCGACAGGATTAACTTTAAAGTGAGGCGGTAGTGCCCAGCAGGATCGAACCGCGTTTCGAATTCTTCCGGATCTTCGAATGCCTACTATTTCTTTGGCCACATTGGTAAAGGGGCAGGTAAACGGAATGGGTAAGTCCGAAAAAGATCGATTGGCAAAAACATCTGTTAAAAATCCATCAAAGGCGTTTGCACCAACACCTTTTTCAGCGGACGAAAAAAAACCCGAGTTTTCGAACTTATCAATTGGCAACTTCAACAAATTCCACTCCACCGAATGAGCTTTGCCCTGCAAAGAGTAAGCCCCGGCCACCAAGGCCCCCCATTCTACACCGGCGATGCTATGAATTGGTATTTTCTGTGATTCAAGCTCTTGCAAAAATCCAATGTGAGCATAGCTTAGAGCGCCACCTCCGCCTAAGATGACCCCTAACTTGGGGGCCTCTTTTTTCAGAAAGTCAGGGGCTTCTGCTCGGGGCTGATCGTCGGGCTCAGTAACATGCACAGTGCTCGCATCCTTCGGAGCTCCAGGTCCATTGTCCCGAGTCTTAATCTGAAAAGTATCGCAAGAGCTAAAGCAAAGACATAATGCGACTAGGCTGAGACCATATAAGAAATTCTTTGTTACCATTTTCTCCCTCAATTGGTGACGATACCATGCCCATTATTTGTAACTTATTTTGTTGTAAAACCTCAACGGTTTTCTTTTTGGCTAACTCTATCCCCTCTTCTGTTTTAACAACGCCTTTTTTGTTCAAATCTGCCTTTGTTAACTCAAACTGCGGCTTTACTAGGGTAATCAGGTCACCCCGTTCGGCCAAATACTGGACAAGGCTGGGAACCACTTTGCTAAGAGATATAAAAGAGACATCGACAACAATAACATCAAACTTTCGAGGTTGAGTCTCGGCGAAAAAGCAGTCCAAGATTGCCGCGGGAATTGGATCTCTGGCGTTCACCTTGTCAAAAGCCAAAAGCTTTTCTTGGCCCACAAGGCTGGGGTGCAGTTGATTTTTTCCGACGTCAACGCCAAGAATACGAGAGATTCCATTTTTCAGTAAATAATCAGAAAAGCCTCCAGTAGAAAGCCCTACATCCAGAGCAATTCGGTTGGCTAAGGGAATTGAGAATTTCTCTATCGCCTCCTTCAGCTTCAAGGCCCCTCTCGAAACAAATTGAAACTCTTGTTTCTCTGCAATTCGGATCTTTTCGGGTCCTAAGACAGCCGCGTCGAATTTAGCGCCTGGGCGAGTTTCTCTTTTCCAATCATTAAGAAAAACCTCGACACATCCTTGTTCAATCAAAGCCTGTAGCTTGGACCGGCTCCAATCAGGATAGAAAGTCTGCAGAATCTGGTCGAGTCGAACTTTACTCATTTCTGACGAGACAAATTGAAAGAAATAAGATCTTGCAGAAAAGGAGTCTTGAGATTGGTTGATTCCAGCTGATTGTTAATTTTTTCAGTCAAGCTTTGCAGGTGTTGCTCGGTTCCCTTCGGTCCTAAAAAATTAATAAAGCTGGCCGCATCTTCCTCTTCAATATCAAGTAGGTCGTCTTTAATTTGAAAAGCCAGACCCAGTTGCAACCCGAGTTCGTAATAATCGCTGGCTGAGTGATTGGCTATAAGGGCGGGCCCAACAAAACATAGGGCGATCAGTTGTCCTGTTTTCATTTCGTGAAGGTGAATTAGATCCGAAAGGCTTTCAACAGGCGCGCCCAAACCTAAATCCAACACCTGCCCACGAATCATTCCCGCGAGTCCGGCACCTTCAGAGAGGGCTTCGATCAAAGGACCGCTACAATCAGGGTAAGCCCGCGCCAGAATCAGAAAAGCCTCGGTCAGAAGCGCGTCTCCCGCTAGCAGTGCCATATCCTCAGAGAATTGTTTATGGTTGGTCGGCTGGCCTCTTCGAAAATCATCGTTATCCATACAAGGAAGATCGTCGTGAATTAACGAGTAAGTGTGAATGGCTTCCAGAGCCATTGCAAAAGGTGTTATGTGATCGGCCTCAAGACCCATAGCCTCACCAGCAGCGTAACAAAGAAGGGGTCGAAATCTTTTACCCCCATTGAAAAAAGAGTACTCAATTGAGTCGAGCAGAGGACCCACATTTTTTGTTTCGGCACGACGATGGGCAAAATATTCTTTGGCGGCCCTATCGAATTTTTCAGAAAATGATTTTGCTTTCTCAATCATTTTTCGAAATCTTCGAGAACAGGTTCTCCGTTGGCATCGATGCCCACTAGCTTTTTGACCTTTTGTTCAGCTTCGCTCAGCTCTTTATTGCAGTCTCGAGAAAGTTTTACTCCCTCTTCAAAAAGCTTTAGGCTTTCATCTAAAGAAAGTTCTCCTGCTTCCATTTTGCCCACAATCTCTTCTAGTCGAGTCAGTTTTTTTTCAAAGCTCATGACTCCTCCTTACTTTCTGTCTTGATAACCTCGGCAAACAATTTGCCGTCTCTTAGCTCGATCTCAATGGATGAGCCTTTTAAACTTTTTATATCTGGAATCAGCCTTCCTTTTTGCCGAACGATTCCATATCCTCGATCCACTGTACGTAGCGGGCTCAAGCTATCTAATAGTGAGGATTGCTTCGCAAAAGAGCCCTGTTTTTTCTCAAACGACTGGCGCATAGAGGCCAGTAGCATTTTAAACAAAGAATGATTTTTTTGCTGATGGGACTGTAAAATCACCTGGGGATTTATCAGTCCTTTTGTTAAAACCATCCTCTGCATATTTAAATTTTTAATGTATCGTAAAGTCGACTGGATGAGGCGTTGATTCCAGTCATCCAAACGCATGATACTGTCCTCAAGATATTTTCTTGGATCAATCAAGCGCTTGCTATTAAACTGAACTTCCGATTTTAGATCTTTAATTTTTTGATAGATTACCAAACGCAAAGATCGACTGTAAAACTGCAATTTCTCTAACAGTTCCAATTCACTTTTAGCAACCACTTCGGCCGCAGCCGAAGGCGTGGGCGCCCTTAGGTCAGCGACAAAGTCTGCGATCGTGAAGTCAATTTCGTGCCCAACGGCTGAAATAATGGGGATTTTTGATTGATGGATCGCCCTGGCTACAATTTCTTCATTGAAGCACCAAAGGTCTTCTATGGAACCTCCACCTCGCCCCACAATTAATACATCAAAGCCACCCACTTGATTGGCCATTTGAATACCACGAACCACTTCGGCCGCAGCCCCATCGCCCTGTACCCGAGCTGGAATCACTGTGACCTGGGCCCGTTTGGATCGACGACCTAGAACATTGAGAATATCCTGAATGGCTGCTCCCGTGGGGGATGTAACGACTCCAATATTTTTGGGAAATTTCGGCAAAGGTTTTTTGATACTTCCACCAAAAAGCCCTTCAGCATCGAGCTTGTTCTTCAATTGCTCAAAGGCTTTTTGAAGGGCTCCCGCACCAACCGGCTCCATGGCTTCACAAAACACTTGATAGTTACCACGCGGCTCATAAACTGAAATCTTTCCTCGCACGACCACTTCCATTCCACTTTCAGGTCGAAATTTGAGTTTGGCATTAAAACCACGGAACATGACGGCATTGATCTGAGCTTTATCGTCTTTCAGGCTGAAGTAATAATGACCGGAAGAATGGGCTTTAAAATTGGAAATCTCTCCTTGAATCCAAAGGTGGGTGAACTGTCCCTCTAATTGAGTTTTGATGGCTTTGTTAATTTGCGAGACTGAAAAAATATTTCGATCTTCTTCTTCTACAGGTTCCGGTGGTGGCACCGGCTTTGCTTTTTTGATGGGGGCTTCGATCTTGGCCTGTGAAGGAATCTCTCGAAGAAGATGGTCCCACCGACCCTGACCTGAAGAAACATTTTCATCAGACATAGGCCACAATTAAGCAAATTATAAAGGGAAAAGAAAGTAAAAACTCGTTCTGTGGGTGCTATGTGAATCACGAAATCCCGGATCTCTTAAGGTGGGTGGCTATTTAGCGATTTTAGGCTTCCCGGATCGATCCCGGGCCTGCTCACCGTCGCCAGGGACGGCCCCCAAAAATGTATCTATAGGATTTCTGTATTCAACAAACGCACCACAGAACTTGATCTAAACATACCAAAAATGCCTGATTATTTCATTTATTTTTAATGACCAACGGGAAATTGAGACGCACGGCTCGGTTAAAAGATCGGGATTTGAAGGCCTTTGAATTAAAAACTTGCTTTTTACATTTGGCTTCTTTTTTGCTGTTAGGACCCGAACGGGGTCGATTTAAAGATCTGTCACTGGATTTCCGATAGACTTATTATGATTGCAGAACTTGATTTTTACTTTCCTTTTGTAGTTTTAATTTATGGTTCAATCATGACCCTGATGACCAACCTTCCCCAGCTAAAAGAGCAGGCTAGCCAGACCATGAATCCAGAGCTATTGAACTGGTTTTACGGACACAGGCTTATGGGCAATGTGTGTTTAATTGTTGGCGCGCTGTGGAGCTTGCAACGGTTAATTATCTGAAGATCCATCGGGTTTTTACAGAAACTTGTCTCAAAATGAAACAACTCAATTTGCGACTAGGCGTTCTTTCGCTATAATAAAGGAAGATCTCATGGGGGAGCTATGCACTGGTTTTTAGCAGTCTTTTTTAGTGTTACCACATTGACCCAAACGGCCTTGGCCCAACAGGTTATTCTTAGTGGCGAACAGGCCCAAGAGTATTTGCGGTGGCAAAATGGCCAAGCCGGGTTCGGCGCCAACGGTGCGGGAGGTGGGTGCTTTTCTTCAATGATCAATAGTACCTCACAGGGAATTGCCCGAACTTACGAAGCACAAAACAACGAAACTGAGGCTCTTATTGGAATTTCTCAAAACTATATGGAAATGGAAAGGCAGTGCGGAAACGATTTAGCTGAGGTAACCATGGAGCTAAATAATGCTGAAGCCGACCACGAAGAGCGGTTGATGCAGCTACCTAGTCAAATTGAACTCAAAAAACTTGAGTACCGACAAGCCCTTTTGGCCCTGAAGCAGGAGTGCGAGCAAAGCTCTGGTCAAGTTTTCACCGAATGGAAACAAATGGTTTCGACTGGCGTCGTCACCCCGGAGCGTGGCGGCCCCATGGCTCTGTTTGCCCGTGGTCGCAATATTAACCAATTTCAAAGACTTTTTTATGACGATTGTCTAGGTAGTGAAACTAATATCGAACGAGCCAATCTTTTAGCCCAACAACTAAGCGCCAATATACGAATTTTGCAAGCCGGCATTGATGCCTCATCGATGAAGCTGACGGCCCTTTCCGAAAACCTTAGTTTTAGGCAAGGCGTGATTGTTGAAAATTGTATGCGCCAAGAAGCCCAGTTGGATTACCAATCTCAGCTTGCACGCAACATGGCTTCGGCTGCCAATTCCGCAGCCCGAACCAACAATTTTTTAAACGCTCTAAGTGCTACGGCTGTCTGCATTAGTGGTCCCGGGGGCGCTCTCGAGACCACAGTCAATGGAGCGGGAACCGGAACGACGAACTAATAGACTCTGACGAGGCATTGATTTAAAATATCTCCATGACAAAATTTAAAAAACTCACAATCTCTTTTGTTTTTCTCGGTGCTTTTGGACTAGCCACTGGTCTAGGAGCTTATTTTTATATCGCTAGCTCTCTGCCACCCTTGTTTTCGGTGCAGGACTATGAGCCTTTACTTGTCAGTGAAGTCTACGCTCGTAATGGCGAAAAGATTGGTGAGTTTTACCGCGAGAATCGAAAGCTCGTCGACGTATCTGAAATTCCCGAAGATTTGATCAACGCTTTTCTTGCCGCCGAAGATTCCAATTTCTATTCACACAACGGATTTAATTTTAAAGGAATATTGAGAGCGGTTTTTGCCAACTTGACCTCTGGGGAGCGCACCCAGGGGGCCTCGACGATCACTCAACAAGCGGCAAGAACTCTGTTTTTAAGCTCAGAGAAAACCTACACCCGAAAATTGAAAGAAGCGATTTTGGCACGCCGGATGGAAGCCAATATGACAAAGAAAGAAATTCTTTATTTGTATCTGAATCAGATCTACTTTGGACAAGGCGCTTATGGAGTGGCCTCGGCAGCCGAAACCTTTTTTCGGAAAAAGGTGAAAGACCTCACTTTGGCTGAGATGGCGGTGATTGCCGGCTCTTTAACAGCTCCTAGCGCCTATAATTTGGTAGCCAACCCAGATCGGGCTAAGGTTCGACAAAAGTATGTTTTAAAACGAATGTTAGAAACCGAGAGAATCACCCAGGCCCAATATGATGTGGCCGCCAACGAGGTTTTGACTGTCTATCGAACTAAAAAGTACAAAGAGGTGGCTCCCTATTTTGTTGAAACGATCCGTCAACTTTTGGTGGCTGAATTGGGCGAAGAAATGATTCTCGATAAGGGAATAAAAATATATTCCTCCCTGGATTTCGATGCCCAAAAGAAAGCCCAAGCCAGTCTTCGCAAAGGGTTACGCGAGCTTGATAAAAGACAAGGTTACCGTGGGGCCAATGCATCCATCGACATTGAAAACGAAGAGGCGATGGTTGAATTTTTAACAACCGAAAGAAATCGTCTGATTGATGAAGCCTACGACACCTTTCAAGTTTTTGCCGATGGAACGACCGACGAATATGGTGAGTTTTCTTCCTATCAAAAGAAGGACGAAAAAGGAGAGGTCGTCTCGAACATCCCTCCGTACACTCAGTTAGGTGAGATTGTACAGGCTGTGGTGACTAACGTTGACGATGAAAACAAATTAGTTGTTGTTAAATTTGCCGAATCTCAAGGAATCGTTCCCATGCAACGAATGGACTGGGCTAGACAGCCTGACCCCAGCAAAATCTATGGAGACTATCTTCATATCGACAAGCCCTCCGACGCTCTGTCTATTGGTGATGTCATCGATGTTGAGCTAGTCGCGGAAACTGCGACAAAAGTAAAAGTTGGTAAGACGTTCAGTAAAAATTTGAAAGAGTATGCTGAAGTTTCTCTTGAACAAGAACCGAAAGCAGAAGCCGCCTTGCTATCATTGGATTTAAAAACCGACGATATCGTAGCAATGGTAGGGGGCTCCAATTTTCGCAAAACTAAACTCAACCGAACTTACCAAGCGGTTCGACAAACCGGGTCGTCTTTTAAGCCCATTCTCTACGCCGCAGGTCTAGACAAGGGCCTCACTCCAGCCAGCCCCATCATGGGCTCACCGATCGTTTACAACCAAGAAACCGGCGAAACCGAAGAAGTCGAAGAGGGCGCAAAAGTTCAGGAGTCTGCCGAAGATCAAGAGCAAAAAGTTTGGAAACCAGGAAATTATGGAGGACGCTTTACCGGAGATATTCTCTTGCGAAACGCCCTTAAGAAGTCTTTGAACACTCCAACCATTCGGATTTTAGAAAAGACGGGGGTTTCTTTTGCTGCTGAATACGCGCGTCGCCTTGGCATCTTCAGTCCGATCAATATGGACATGTCTTTAGCTCTCGGATCAAGTGGGGCCACTCTTTACGAAATGACAAAGGTGTACTCCATATTTGCCAAGCTCGGGAAAAATGTGAAGCCCATCATTATTCATGAAATCAAAGATCGAGAAGGGGAAATTCTGGCCCAAGAAGTTTCCTTTGATTTACATTTCAAGGATTCCATTGGTGCTGTCAAAGAGGAGTTTAAAAAGAAACGCGAACAATACGAAAGCCTGATAATGTCGCAAGATGAAGAAACTCAAAAAGTTTCACCCTTCTATTTTAATGATCTTGATCAATTGATTTCTCCACAAACAGCTTTTTTGACAACCACTCTATTGCAGGCCGTGGTCAACGAGGCGGGCGGCACCGGCGGACGAGCGCGCCAGCTCAACCGGGAGGTGGCTGGAAAAACTGGAACAACGAACGGATACTATGATGCCTGGTTTATGGGATACACCCCCCAAATAAGTGCCGGAGTTTGGGTTGGCTTTGATCAAGAAAAAAGCTTAGGACGCGGAGAGGCTGGAAGTCGTGCCGCCCTTCCCATATGGCTTGATTATATGTTGGGAGTTCATCAAAACAGCCAGAAAGAGAACTTCCCAATCCCAAACAATATCGTTTTTGCCAATATTGACAATGAAACTGGACGCTTAGCCACGGCCCGAAGTCACGAGGTTGTGAGACAGGCTTTTATTACGGGCACCGAACCCGGCACTGAAAACGAGGAAGAATCCAACAGGCAAGAAGAAGAAGACAAGACCGACTTTTACCGAGAAGAATTTTAGCCGCAAATTATCTATCCTATCCCTAAACATTCTGTTAGGCTCCTGAGCATGAATATCGAGCTCAAAGGAGTCAGGCAGAATAACCTAAAGAACATTGATGTGGATATTCCCATCAATTCTTTCACCGTTATCTGCGGGCCCAGTGGTTCTGGAAAAAGCTCCCTAGCCTTTGAAACCTTGTTTGCCGAAGGTCAACGTCGTTATATTGAAAGTTTATCAAGTTATGCTCGCCAATTTTTAAACCAAGCCCCCAAGCCACTGCTAGACAGCATTGCCAATGTTCCGCCAGCGATAGCTTTGGAACAAAAAAATACTATAAAAAATAGTCGATCGACGGTTGGAACCACTTCTGAAATAATCGAGTACCTACGCTTGTTGTACGCCAAGCTTTCAACCGCCCACTGCCCCAATAACCATGGTCCCGTGATCAGTGAATCTCCGACGTCCGCTACCGACAAATTGATCCAAGAATGGGACGGACGCCGAGTCTACTTGACGGTGTTGATTCGCCAAGACCAAAAGCGATTTAATAATTCGGATTTTCTGAAATCACTTCTTGCCGACGGATTTAATCGAATTTTAGTGAATAAAAGTCGATCCAAAAAGGATATAAAACTAAATCCTCTTGAGATCGATGCCAAAACAAAGGTTAAAGATTTACCAAAAAAAGATTTCTATCTTGTTATCGATCGCTTGGCTGTTAGAGAAGAAGACAGGGGCCGTATCGTTGATTCTTTAGGACAATGCTATGAAATGTCTATTAAGTACAATCAACAAAGTCATGGGTCCAGCCAAATCATATCCACTGAAAACGATGTTATTAAGATCAGCGACAGCTTGGCTTGTTCCGAGTGCGATGAAGTTTTGCCGAGCAAATCCCCTCAGTTGTTTAGCTTCAATTCCCCGGTGGGAGCCTGTTCTCACTGCAATGGTTTTGGCAACACACTGGATATTGATGAAAACAAAGTGATTCCAAACCCCAACCTCTGCCTCAGCGAGGGCGCAATCGTTCCCTTTTTTATGCCCAGTGCAGCCCGGGCTCGACGCAAATTACTGACCTATTGTAAATCCAAAAAAATTTCGACCGAAACAGCCTGGAACAAACTCCCAAAAAAACAAAGAGAACTGCTCTGGGAAGGCAACAGTCAGTTTTACGGAGTCAAAGGCTACTTCGAACACCTTGAAACTAAAAAATACAAAATGCATGTTCGAGTTTTTTTAGCCCGATTCAAAACGGCCTTTCAATGTCCGACCTGCAAAGGCTCTCGACTTTTGAAAGTGACAGATAACTATTTGATCAATGGCCAAACCATCACTGATCTCTGCGAGATGAGTCTAAAAGATTTGTACGAGTTTGTACAAAAAATAAAGATGACTGATTACGAACAAGAAATGGTAAAAGACATTTACGAACAGCTTGTTTCTCGATTGCGTTTTCTAAATGAAATCGGAGTCTATTATCTGTCTCTCTCAAGACAGACCCGAACTCTTTCTGGTGGTGAGTTTCAAAGACTGCTTCTTGCCAAACAACTTGGGATGGGTTTATCACAGGCCCTTTATGTTCTCGACGAACCTACCATTGGTTTGCATCCTCGCGACAATGACCAGCTAATTAAACAATTGAAAGCTCTCAACGACCTTGGAAACACCCTGGTTGTGGTTGAACATGATCAGGATGTCATTAGACAAAGTGATCACGTTATCGAAATGGGACCGGGCTCAGGCTACAAGGGTGGATCCATTGTTTTCAATGGATCACGTGAAGAGTTTGAAACCTACGCCGACTCAAATACCAATCAATTTTTATCAAAAGTTCGCAAACAAGTTTACTCTCCTCGTCCCGTAGGTCTGAAGGAGTATAAGTATTTCTTAGAATTGAAGGGCTGTACCGGTCGTAACTTAAATAACACCTCGGTAAAAATCCCCTTAAATCGAATTGTCACCGTTACCGGGGTCAGCGGGTCCGGCAAATCAACTCTTGTTACCGAAACTCTTTTTCCGGCACTGCTCACCGAGTGCAACATTGAATTCACCCGAGGTGAACCTTATAAAAAGCTAATTGGGGCGCAAAACTTAAAAAATGTATTGCACATCAACCAGTCCCCTGTCGGAAAATCCGCCCGTAGCAACCCGGCCACTTACTTAAAAATTTACGACATCATTCGTGATATCTATGCCACAACTTTGAAGGGGCGAAATCGCGGATACACTCCAGGGACATTCTCTTTGAACGTGAATGGTGGTCGCTGCCCAGTGTGCAAAGGCCTTGGCTACGAGCTTATTGATATGGTTTTCATGGATGATATTAAGGTTGTTTGTCAGTCATGCGGTGGAGAAAAATTTCGCAAGGAAATTCTTGAGGTTAAATATAAAGGGAAAAATATTTACGAAGTTTTACAACTCACCGTTGCGGAGGCCATGGACTTTTTTGTTTCCTATCCTAACATTCGCAAACCTTTAAGTGTTTTAAAGCAAGTGGGCCTGGATTATTTGACCCTAGGGCAAAGTACTTCAAGCCTTAGTGGTGGAGAATCCCAACGAATTAAAATCGCCAGAGAGCTCTATAAAACAAACCAAAAAGCAACTTTGTACATACTCGACGAACCCACTACGGGCCTGCATTTTCGTGAGGTTCAAATGTTGATGTCTATTCTTCACCAAATCGTGGAGACAGGCGGCAGTGTTCTTCTCATCGAACACAATTTAGAAGTTATGGCCCAATCTGATTATATTATCGATATGGGCCCCGAAGCCGGCGTCGAAGGCGGTAAAGTGGTAGCGCAAGGCTCTCCCATTGAAATTTGCAAAAAGAAAACCCATACAGGGCGCTATCTTAAGGAATATCTTAATTTATAATTATTGAGAATATTGAAGGTTGTAAAAACGTGCGTACTCGGCATTCTTTCGTATTAAGTCTTCGTGACGACCCTGCTCGACTATTTTCCCGTTTTTCATTACCACAATGCGATCGCTGTTGATGATCGTTGACAGTCTATGGGCAATAACCAGAGCGGTCCGCCCCTGTAAGAGCTTTTCAATGCCTTTTTGAACTTCTTGTTCGCTTGCTGAATCAAGAGCACTGGTCGCCTCATCTAATATAAGGATGGGTGGATCTTTAAATACTGCTCTTGCAATACTAATTCTTTGCTTTTCCCCTCCAGAAAGACGCCCACCTCTTTCACCCACATTGGATTGCAAACCTTGTTCCATAGATTTGACAAAGGTGGTGGCGTTGGCAATTTTTGCAGCCATTGGGACATCACTCTTGTCCCGATTGAGATTACCAAACCAAATATTGTTCTCAATAGAGTCGTCAAACAAAAAGACATCTTGAGTCACGTATCCAATATGGGAGCGAAGGTCTCGGGTTTGCATTTCATTTATGGGGACACCGCCAATTTCAATACAACCTGAGACGGGGTCAAAAAATCTTTGAAGTAGACCAGCCAGCGTGGATTTGCCCGAGCCACTCTCACCCACCAAAGCGACAACCTCTCCCTTCTTCAACTGAAGGTCGACGTTTTGCAAAACTGGTTTGTCAGCATAAGAAAAGCTTACATCTTTAAACGAGATCTCTGACCAAGTTTCTGGAAAATCTTTGGGTTGGGCTGGTTCCTGAATCTGGCTTTCACTGTCTAGGACCTCATTAAGGCGCTCGATGGCCACAATGTTTTGTTGAATCCGAATAACGGCTTGCTGGGTCTTCTTGATTGGGTGATTCAAAAGGCCTGCCGTAATGATAAACCCGATAAAGGCCGATAAATCGGATTCTCCCGTTACTATTTGCTGAGCTTGAAAAAGGCAAATGCCACAGACTAAAATAGAAGCGAACCATTCATTGATGGGGCTTCCCAGTTCTTCCCTCTTAATTATTTTCTTTCGTTTACTCAAAAAGTCTCCGACCTGATCGGCAAATCTCTTTTTGATTTTTTGCTGCAAATTAAATGACTGAATGACACGCACGCCATCAAGCCCTTCTTTCAAAGTTTTGGTCACTTCCTCTAAGGATTCCTGACTTTGGTGACCAAATTTGCGCAAACTCTTCGTGATAATTCGAATCACAGTGATAAAAATAGGCAAGAAAACCAAGCACCCTAAGGTAATTTTCCAATTAATGAAAAACATCCAACCAACGAGAAAAAAGGCTGTTATCGGCTCACGAATAAGGTCGGCATAATACTGTAAACCATTTTGCAGTATAAGTGTGTCATTTAAAGTTCTGCTAATTAGACCGCTTGAACCTTTTTGCTGACGTCCCAAATAAAGAACATCCAAGTCGAGAAACTTATTCATAAGAGATATTCGTATATTTGAAATAATTTGATCGCCAACAAATTTGACCAAAAACAAATGGAAATAACGGACAGCTCCAAAAATGAGGTAATAGATCGGAAAAGCCAGTGCCACATAGAAGACTACATCTTGACTAGATAAATTCAGAAAAATCGAATCCGCCTGCAAATTCAGGGCTTCTGAAATTTTCACAAATATAGAGTTTGCTTCCAACCCTTTTGGGATTTGGCTGAAGACCTCGAGCTGATCTTGGGTTCCCTGGTTGGCACCTAGTTCGGCCGCCTTGTTTTTTAATTGATTCAGACTTTGTTCGTTACCCAAATTTTCAAGTGCCGAGATCAAGGCTTGGCCCAGCAGAGGCAAAATAACTTGCAATTGGGCGTACAAAACCCCTAAGCCAACGGCAATGAACACCTGCAGTTTAAAGGGTTTTATAAAGGGCCAGAGCCTCTGCCAAGATTTAAACATGTCGATCAACTTGGCAAAGTTTGCTGACAACATCAATGCTTTTTTGACTGCCCTTTATACAGCTCTCAATTTGATACATATTTTCTTTTGACAGACCACGAAAAAGACCAATGATAACAATAACTTAAAATATCTGACTAAATTATCCGCAATACTGTTAAGTTGTCCACTTTTTTGACGATAAGAAAGTGTAGATTTCGTTGACGGTAAGGAGTTACGACATGATCAATTGGGATGAGTTTGAGCATATTCACGTTATTAAAAAATTGAAACTGATTCTATCATCTTGGTGGAACATCGATGTTGTTTTTACCGACGAACGAGGTCGTATTCGTGGCTTTAAAGAGTCCGCGGTCGTGAATCCAGCGGTCCAAGCGTTTCTTAACAAAGAGGCAAACCGTGATGGTCTCTCTGAAGAAGTCTCGCGCGCCATCAACGAAATGCAATCCACAGAAAGCCGCTTTGCTTTAACAAAATGGTCGCACGCTGGTTTCGACATGGCCGTTTTTCCAATCGTCATCGACGGTGAGTTTATGGGGACCGTCGTTGGCCTTGGATTCATCAAAGACACTGCCGAAACAAACAGAATTGACGAGGTAAAAGACCGTCTTGCTGGCCAGGGTGAAACCCGAGACACCATTGATTTCGCGGTTTCAAAGATTCGTTTTCTTGACGATAACGATCGGGCCCATTTTATTGACCTGGTCGACTTGGTTTCTCGTGAGATCGTTACTCTTCATCTCGAAATTACCAACCGAGAAGAGCGCATTCGCGAATTAAACAAAGAATTAGGCAGTCGCTACAAATACGACAATATGATTGGTAAGTCACAGGCCATGCAAAGTACCTATGCCCTTCTTGATAAAATCAAAGGTGCGGATTCAACCGTCTTAATTCAAGGTGAAAATGGTACTGGTAAAGAGTTGATCGCCAAATCGATCCACTACAATTCTGTACGGTCTGCCAAACCTTTTGTTATTCAAAACTGCTCGGCTTTCAACGACAACCTTCTTGAATCTGAACTTTTTGGACACGTTAAAGGATCATTTACTGGTGCCCATAAAGATAAAAAAGGTTTGTTTGAAATCGCCGACAAAGGGACTTTCTTTTTGGATGAAATTGGAGACACCTCTCCACAGATGCAGGTGAAGTTGCTGCGTGTTCTACAAGAGGGGACTTTCACTCCAGTGGGAGCCCTAGAGTCTCGTAAGGTTGATGTCCGAATGATTGCGGCCACAAACAGAAATTTGCGAGAAATGGTCGAGCAAGGAACCTTTCGTGAAGATTTATACTATCGCTTGAATGTTATCAATTTGCGAGTCCCTCCGCTGCGAGAGCGCAAAGAAGACATTCCTTTGCTGGCTGAGTTTTTTATCGACCTTGCCTGCAAACGCTCTGGGATTAGCAAACGCGTCTTGACGAAACGAGCCCTTGAGAAGCTTTACGATTATCACTGGCCTGGAAACGTTCGTGAACTGCAAAACGAAATGGAACGAATTGTTGTTTTAAGTGGTGAAGAAACTAAAATAACGGCTGATATGCTATCACCAAAAATTGTTGAAGGTGGGCAAAAGACTAAGGTTCAAGGAACCCGTGTTACAGGTAAGCTAAAAGACGCCATCGAAGAGCTTGAAATGCAAATGATAAAAGAAGGACTTCGTCGCACAGGTTGGAACAAATCCAAATTGGCGAAAGAACTTGGAATCAGTCGCGCAGGCTTGATCATGAAAGTTGAAAAATACGATCTTGATAAAAGACGTTTGAGAAAAAGTTAAATTTCTTCAGAGTTCAGTAGACCTCTAGGGATTAAAAAAGGGAAGCTGTGGCTTCCCTTTTTTAGTACTCTTCGCTCTTTTGTTTTTTCTCCGAGCGGCTAACAATAGATTTTGGTGGAATAAATAGGGTGAGCTCATTCTCTTTGTTGGCCAAAATTTGATCAACACCCTCTTTTGTTAACTCCGACTTTCTAAGTTTTAGCTTCTCTGTTTTCGACTCCATATAGATATAGTTTTTGTTGTCTTTGACATATGTGGCCCGGATTTCCACATTGCTTTGTGACCAAGACAAGACTGTCGAGCAAAGAATAATTAAAAAGGCTAGTATTCTCATAGTTTTCCCCTTTCCCAAATTTTCTCACTTTAGATATCCAAGCGCAAGCCGTTGCCACACTCAATGGGACCTTCTACCCCCCAATCAGTGTTAATATTATACCTATCCCTGAAACTATTACTCTCAACCTTTTCGACCACTTTGTGGGCAGGCCTGTAAAAACAACTCAACGATTTCCTGCAAAAGCCAACACTGGGACATAAATTATTGTTTTTATTGGCTTTTATTTAGTCAATGTTTTTTGAACAGTTACTCTTTTATGAGTTTTTTTCACATTGGTCAGGCTCATTTTCGGCACACCATTTGTATAGGAAAGATCGTATTAAAAGGAAGGGATCAAATCCATGGAAGCAATTTTCAACCGGGTAAGCACCATTTTTAAAGAACGTTACGGCGCAGAACTCAAAATCGACAAACAACTAACCGCCTCGCATAAAAGGCATGATCGACACAACGGATGGACTAGCCCCTTTGTGTATTCAAGAACGCTTAGGCAAGTTTCTTTTCCAATTTTCAATTCAAAACAAGAACTGAATGCTGTGATCACAGCAAGACCGGTGGAAAACAAGGACGCCGTTGTTTTTGCGGAAATGGCTCAATTCCTTCAATTGACAATCACCGAACATGTGAGCTTGGTCGACCAGCTAGAGACTAGCCAACAGACCTTGATTGCTGCTGAAAAAGTGGCCGATGATGGTAACAAAGTCGTTCAACTACGTACTAAAAAAAGCTCAACCCCTCATTTTAAGTATAAAGAGCGAAAATTAAAAAAACCGATAGACCTTCGCCCTTTATGGATAAGTGGTGACAACAACAACTTTAACTCTCATATCGCTTTTGCTGTTCACGATTGGGTTGGAAACTGGGCTTTTATCAATGCTAAAGAGACGCCAGATTTAATTTGGCAAGACCCCCATCATTGGCAAAATTTTCCGCAAGTGACTTTGTTTATTCCCTCATTAGAGGAACTTTCAGAGGACCAGATAAAAATACTGCGAAATAATTTAGCCGGTTTGAAAAAAGTCGATGGCCCCAAGCCCTTAATAATTGTGACCAGCCGGCACCAAGCTCCGGAAGAACTGGCTGACCTCAAACATCAGTTCAAACACTATAAATCAAACGAGAATGTTTCGGCTCGAGTTCAGGCGCACTTTTTGGTGTTTCATCACAAAAAAGAGTCACCCTTCACCCATGAGTGTGAAGAAACGAAAGGACTTTTCTTCCTGCCCTTTTCGCCAGGTTCAAGTCTACTGCATTGATTTTATTGCATTGAATTATCAGAGCTAGGCTTCCTGAAGAACTTGATATAAAATCGTGAGATGTCACCATTTCACGATTTTTTGCAGCCTCTTTTGAATACCGAAAACTTTTCTGTAACTCCTTTAGCTGGCGACGCCTCAACTCGACGCTACTATCGCGTCATTTCTGAAAAAAAATCTTGGGTGCTCATGGAATGGGAACCCTTTGAAAAAATTGCCGACTTTCCGTTCCTGTCGGTACAAAAATATTTTGATGAGCAGGGAATTCGAGTTCCAAAAATTCATACTTACGACAAAAACTTAGGGCTTTTCTTGTTGGAAGACCTTGGCGACCTAACTCTGGAAAGACGGTTTTGGGAATTTCAGAACCAATCCGTCGTTATTCCTTTTTATAAAAGTTCTCTCGATGAGCTGATTAAAATTCATTCTTTGAGTTTCAAAGATCCCGATGACCGCGTGTGCACCGCTTACCACAGTGAATTTTCGGTTGAAAAACTATTGTGGGAACTAAATTATGCCAAAAAAAACCTTTTGCAAGGCTTGTTGAAAATGCAATTGTCGAGCGCTGAAGAATCGGCTTTGGATAGTGAGTTTCAATCTATTTGCAATTCTCTATATAAGTCTCCGCAAGTGATTTGTCATCGTGACTTCCACTCGAGAAATATTATGCTCACTTACGGAGAAGTCGCAATCATCGATTTTCAAGATGCTCGCCTTGGTCCGCCGGCCTACGACTTGGTGAGCTTGTTTTTTGATTCTTATGTTGAGCTTACCACCGATTCGATTAGTGAACTTATGACTTACTACAAGAATCATTTTCCTTACTTTTCGGATCTGAAGTTGTCTGGTGATGAATGGGAAAATCTCTTTCTATTACAGACTATTCAAAGATGTTTTAAAGCCTGCGGTAGCTTTTCTTCTTTTAAGATGGTCAGAGACGACAATCGGTACCTTGGCTATATCCCATCTACTCTTAAAATGGTCACAGAGAACCTTTCGAAGTGGAAATCGGATAGTACCCTTGCTGGACTTTTAAATCGTTCACAAAACCAGTGGGAGGATCTGTGAGCCTCTGCTTTATGTTGACGGCGGGACAGGGAACACGATTAAAACCCTATACAGATTATTTCGCAAAGCCGACACTCCCATTACTTAATATGCCCTTGGCCTACTATGGTTTTTACTTGGCTCAGGTTGGCGGGTTTAAGGAGTTCCTTTTAAACAAACACCACCTGCCTGATCAAATCGAGAATTTTGCGGGATCTTTACGCCCCTACTGCAGAAACGTGGCTACGGTCGACGAAACCAGTCAGCTTCTGGGAAGTGGGGGAGCCCTTTGGAATGCCAGGGACATATTACGTAAACATGAATTTTTTATGATCGCTAACGGAGACGAAGTCTTAATTCCCGAGGATGACAAAACTTTAAATACTCTGGTTCGTTTTTTTAAAGAAAAGGAGACCTTAAGTTGTTTGTTAACCTGTGATCATCACGATTTATTAAAAAGCCTTAAACCAGTCTGGGTCACCCCAGACCAGACCGTTGTTGGCTTTGGAATGGACAAACCCCCGGGAGACCCTCTACCGGTGCATTATACAGGCTATAAAGTTTTTTCCTCTAAGATTCTGGACTGGATTCCTGATGGTGAATCCAATATTTTTTATGATGTCCTAGTTGAAGTTTTAAGCCAAGGTAAAGATCTTTTTCACTTTCATTTAAGTAAGGCCTCTTGGTTTGAAACCGGCAATCCCCATTCCTTTTTTGCAGCCAGTCGGTCTTTAGCCGACGATCATTGGGGGGCAGTCAATGAACGACGTAAGTTTTTTGGTTGGAAAAGGCTGTGGAAAGGACAATCTAACCATGGCCAGTTGGTGTCGCAGAATTTTGATCATGAACAGCGTCTGAACGAAATCACTGGGCATGTGGTTTTGGGTGAAAGCATCGTTTGGAAGCCCGATACACCTTTAAAGAACTGTATTGTTTTCGCAAAAAACGATGCAGCCAATGTTCAGTCCCCACAAGCTGGTCTATTTATGGAGGAAATTGAAAAATGAAAAAGTCTATCAAAGCTATTGGGATCATGAACGGAACCAGTTTAGATGCTGTCGACTATTCCCTGATTCAGGTTGATCAAGATTTTAAAAAAATTAAGTTTATAAAACATTGGCAGCGATCAATTCCAAAACTCTTAAAGAAAAATCTTTTGGCGGCGGCCAAAAATCAACTGACCACATACGATCTCTCTGGGGTACACTACGATTTGGGGCGCTTGTATGGAAGCCACCTGAAGACTATAAAAAAAGCAGTGAACTTCGACCTTATTGGCCTTCACGGACAGACAGTTTTTCACCAAGGAGCTGTCTCAACAGCACAGATTGGGCATCCTGGGTTTGCATTTGAAGCCACTAACAGGCCCGTTTATTTTGATTTTCGCGCCGCCGATGTGGTCAACGGCGGACAGGGAGCTCCTTTCGCACCTTTTTTCCAGAAAGTGATTGCGACCCAAAAGAAATTAGAAAATTGTGCCTTTCATAATTTGGGTGGAATTTCGAACCTTACCTTCTTTGGTCGCCAAAAGTCGTTAGCCTTTGACACTGGCCCCGCCAATATTCTGCTGGATGCATGGGTACAGAAAAATAACAGGGGCGTTTTTGATAAAGGCGGCCAATGGTCGGCAAAGGGAATTCCTGACCCTTTGCTAGTGAATCAGTTTTTAAATCATCCTTATTTTTCTAAAAAACCACCCAAAAGTACGGGGCGCGAAGACTTTAACTTAGAAATGATCGAACAATGGGGTGGGCTTCGATTTAAACGCCTTAATTTCTATGATCAAATGGCCACACTTACAGAAGTCACTGCCCTACCCATTGCCAAAGCTTATAAAGTTTTACCTCGATCTCCGGAACAAATATTTTTTTATGGGGGCGGAGTACAAAACCCTTATTTAATGGAGCGAATTGCCTTTGATCTGCCTCATTCCCAGATTCGTCTGACCGATGACTTGGGGTGGCCCAGCCAGGGCTTTGAGGCCAGTACTTTTGCCTTTCTTGCTGCCGCTCGATATTTTGAGAAAAAGGTTCATTTGCCGAAGTTGACCGGGGCAAAAAAGCCCCAGTACTTGGGTTGCATTTATTGTTGATGAAACATGGAACCCGAATTCTTTTTATAGGCTTTTTTAATGATTGCCCAATTCGACTCAAAAGGTCCATTCGCGCCGCCCACCGAAGCGGGGTTTCTGGCACTGTCGTTTGCATATTTGTTTAATTTCTTTTGTAAGGACGCTTTATTCATTCCGTCAGCGCTGCCGCCAACTGGAGGAATTGCTGAAAAGCCTCGGCCGCCGCCACCGCGACTACCGCCGCCGCCACCACCGCCGCCAAAGCCACCACCGGTGCCTAAAAAGCCTTTGTTGATGTCTGTGTCGAGACCGTCGCCCGAGGAACCATCACCGCCAACATTTGCAGCGTTCGTTCCACCTAATCCTCCTGAGTTTCCAAGTCCAGCAGCCCCAAAAGGATTGCCTCCAGCTCCACCTTCGTTGCCGACGCCTTTGTCTTCACCTCCAGGCTCTCCTCCATCGGCTCCATCAAAAAGGTTGCCAAGGCCATTGCTGGTTTTTCCGTTCAAAGCCGCAATTCCGCTAAGCCCCGCCCGAGAACTGCTTGGACCGGATTGTTCTTTACATTCAATCAACAAGTGCGCGTACTCACCCTCGCACTTATCTTCAGGCTCTTCGCCTGAGGCTCCAATTCCCATACCGCTATTGCCTTGCCCCAAGCCCAAGGCTTGCGCCAACATCGCCAACCCTTCAAGGATTTGTGAGATATCCGCTTGTAATCCAGCCGCTTGTGACTGCAAGGTGGTGTTTTCTTGTACACACCTCTGTCTAATACTGATTCTTTGATCACCCGTAGGCATGTCGGGGGGATTCGATCCATAGGCTTGATTCGCTTCGTTGGTACAAAAGTTGTTACACAAATCAAAAGCAGCCTGACAAGCGCTCTGAACGACTCTTGTTTGCGACCTTGCCTGGTTCATTACTCCCTGAGTCGCTGTCACAGTTTGGCCAGCTCCTGGATTTGTCTGATTAGGAATATTCGCGTTGCCCGCCGCAGCTTGAGCATTTACTAAAGCTGGGTTTTGGCTGCAGTATCGAGGCACAAAACTTTCTGCCGTCGAACAATCTGTTATATGCTGAGGCGCTGTTTCGGCTGTAAAAGGAGAAAGTCCTGATGGAGCTTGAGCTTGTGCCAAAGCACTAAATCCTAACCCGCCTGCGAAAATAATGAAAAGTCGAATAATGCCCATATTATTTTCCTTTGCTTACTATTTCTTTGTTAAAAAATCGTTTCTTACTTTTTTCGGTTTTATATTTTTGGTGAACAATCAAAAACAAATTCCCCATCCCGATTCCAATTGGCTCACCATTAAAGTTCTTTGATAGTTTCGAGGCTGCCGCTTCGGCAATTCCCCGCTTTTGTTCTTTCTTTTTTCCGCGATACTCGATTTCTTCGATGTAGGTGTCGGCTCCACGAGTAGCACCCCCACTTGTGTCGCCACCACCAAATCCAGCGCCGGAAGTGGCAACCGCCTGTCCTTCACCTTCCTGAGGAACTTCAACGCCCACTTTTTCGGCCGCCTCCGCCTGCACTCTAGCCAGTTGATCTTGGAACTGTGCTGCTTGGGCGGGAGTGGCTCCTTTAGCCACCATGGCCTCAACACTTTGCAAATCTTCTGCAGAATAAGTTTGCCCATCCGGACCCACAACACCCCCATCACTTAAGGTGTATCCCGATTCTGCAAGATTTTGTATGCCGTCTTGAATTTGTTGGTCGATCAGGGGATCCGTACCACCAGCTTCACCATCGTAGCCCGCCGTAGGATCTATGTAGGTTCCTTTTTGATAAGCCGCATTGGCTGCACTACCGCCAGCCATGGCATCAGCAAAAGATAAACCAGCGGCCACGCAAGCCATGGCATTGTGGGGACCACACATACTAGCAAACATTGCTCCTTGAGCCAGACCAAGCAATTGCACACCTTGCCCAGAGCTTTGCAAACCCGTGGTTCCATCCAGCCCCCCTTGTTGGGTTGTCTGAAAGGATCCGGTGTCGCCAATTTCACTACCTTGTTCAGCGTCTTGATATTCCGACTGTGACCCTGAAGATAAACCCGCCGGATTGTCTCCAGGATTTTCCTCAACAACTCTTGAATCATTGACGATAAAATTTGTGCTTTGAGCTGAAACTAAAAATGGAAATAAAAATAATGTGAAAAAAAAGAGTTTCACTAAATCCCCCGATTCATAAAAACGTATCGGACTAAGATCCCCTGAACTAAAGCCCTAAGGTCACCCAAGAAAGACAAATCTGACCTCCTCTATATTATAGGTCTGAAAGGGCTATTCTCATAATGGAGCCCTCTAAAACTGTCTCAGGTTGAAACACTTTTGCAGAGATTTTTTAAAAAGTTCCTAGTGATCGACTGTGGGGAGTTCTTTATGGCTTTTCGCGCCCAGGGATTCCATTTTTTTGGCTTGGCTGATCACCCTAGAATTAAGACGCTTGAGCCCCACATCATAGCTGGATTGTGCCTTCTCTAGACTGCTTCCAATTTCGAAGTAGGCCTCCATAAAATCCCCAATCCGCTTATGGAGTTCTTTACCAATATTAGAGATTTCTTCGGCATTTTTATTCAACCGCTCTTCATTCCAGCCATAGCGTATGACTTTGAGGAGCCCCACAAAGGTGGGAGGAGTCGCCACTAAAATCTGTTTATCAAGAGCAAATTCGACTAAATCCGCTTGGGTTTCTAAGGCCGCATAAAGGAACGACTCGTTAGGCAAAAACATCACTGTAAAGTCGGCACTATTTTTTAAGTGGTCGCCATAGCCTTTGCGACTAAGCTTAACAATATGATCCTTAACTTGCTTACCGTGTCGAACCATTTCTAAATTTTTCTCTTCATCAGTCGTCGCTTCCAGGGACGCCAAAAAAGCATCTATAGGCGTTTTAGCGTCAACGATGACCACTCGACCTCCAGGCATCTTCACCGTCATATCGGGTATCAAGCGCTTGCCATCATTGTCACTGACGTCTTGAAAGCTGACATCGGCGTATTCTGACATTCCAGCCAGCTCCACACAGTTTTTTAACTGCACTTCTCCCCAGCGCCCACGCACATGGGGTTTCTTTAAAGCATTTTTTAATGCACGAGTCTCTTTTGACAAACTGACGCTGGTTTCTACCACTTTTTTAATTTCACTTTCCACCAAAGCGTAAGACCGTTGACGCTCTTTTTCCATATTGGTGACTTCAGTATAGAACTGTTGCAAAGACTCTTTAAGAGGGTTCACAATATTTGATATTTCAGATTTCTTTTTTTCCAAGCTGTTCTCAGCGTTTTGATGTTGTTTGCTTAAGGCAAGCTCGGCCATCTTTAAAAACTCTTGATTCGAGCCCTTAAGTGCCTCTTGTGCTGCGATTTCAAAAGTCGACTTCATCTCTGATTTAAAAAAATTGATCTTTTCAACTTGCTCCGCGAGTTCCTCATCTTTTTTTTGCACCCGTTCGCGGAGTTGAATCAGTTCTTGATACTGTTTGAGCCACTGACGTCCCGCAAAAGCCAGAGCCACTGCGGCAAAGAGACCTAAACCTGATAAAATAATAAGCAAAATGCGCCCCCAGAAAGACTTTTTTTTCAGGCTTACTTTGCCATCGATTGTAAAATCTTTTCATTCATTTTTTGAATTCAGCTCTGCGCCACAGTCTGGATTTTGTGTAAACTTTACATGCTATCTTAACCTCTTGTTATTAATACACAATTTTGTCACACGACAACCCGACCAGAGTCGCCCCAGGGGCTTCTCACAAGCAAATAAAATGCTATCCTTTGTATAAGAATTAATGGCTTTACATTTAATGATAATAAAATGAAAACGAACTCAGGGTTGGTTCCAATTTGGCACTGGCTCTTAAGGGGTGAACCATCGATTCTGGGGGGGATTAATTGGGGATCAAGCAAACAGACATATTGTCATTCATCGAGCCGGAATCGTCGGGGTTTTATTACGATACGGCTCGATCTTTTTTAAAGCGCCACGCCAATCCGGAATCACTCATGCTTCAGTTGAAGACCATGCTTGCGCAAGGGCACATGGCGGCTTGTCGTGACCTGATTCAGTTGATCTTGCGTGAGGGTCACGTTTTAGCAGACTCCAGTGACATCTATTTGTTGCGAGCCGAGGTCGCTTACCTACATGGCGACAACAAGGGAGAAATCCTGGCGTGGATTCAGCAAGCCAAGCTTTGCGGTCAGCTGAGCCAAAAAATTGTCCATTGGGATGAACTGGTTTATGCGCAAACAGCAATTACTGAAGGCGATTACATCAATGGACAGTTAATTCTTGAAAAGCTGATGGAAAGTAGCGAGGTTGGGCACTTAGCTCAATTCGAGTTAGCCTATCATTTGTTTTGGAAGAATCTAGACTCCGAACGGGCCATCGATTTACTCGAGACGGTCACTGTCGATTATCCTGACTTCGTCAAAGCCTGGTCGTGTTTAGGTTTTGCCTACAATAAGTTCGGCATGAAAACCAAAGCCCAAGAGGCCTTTGCCCACTGTATTCAGCTGGATACAAATCCCGAGAGATTAAAAATTTACAAACAGCAGTTCGCATCTTAAGATTCTGGAAACACTATTTTTCCTACCTTGGATGATCTGCTTTTTTGTTGTTTAATAGGTCCATGAAGATTTTTTGTTTCTTTATGAGCCTCTTCTTGGTTCAGTGCGCTGTTAACCGACCTTTAGAGTCCAAAGTTTTAGATGAGATCTCGAACTCGGGGATTTTAAAGGTTGGCACTACCGGAGATTACGCACCCTTTAGCGAATGGATCGATGGGGAATTTCAGGGCATTGATATTGCCATGGCAAAAAGTTTTGCTGCCTCAATGGACGTCAAAGTGATCTTCGTTAAAACGACGTGGGCGAGTCTTAGCGAAGACTTAAACCAAAACAAATTTCATATCGCTATGAGCGGAATCACTGTCAATTCAGAGCGTAAAAAAGAGGGTTTCTTTTCAAAAAGTTATCTGAACTTCGGGAAAATGCCCATCGCTCAATGTCGCCAAACCAAAATGTTCGATCATTTACAAAAAATCGACCAACCTTCGACTCGGGTGATCGTCAACCCAGGAGGCACCAACGAGAGTTTTGCTAAAGAAAATATAAAAAAGGCAAAAATCAATCTTCACCCAAACAACAATACAATTTTTCAACAGATCTTAGAGGGGAGAGCCGATGTGATGATCACCGACTCCGTTGAGGTTTACTACCAGTCGCAGAAACACAAAGGCCGGCTGTGCCCAACCATGAATCACCCTCTCACAGAAGAGCAAATGGCTATTTATTTGCCAAAAGATCCCTACCTAAAAATAGTAGTCAACAGCTGGCTCAAAACCTATTTAAAATCAAAAAATCAGACCACTCTTTTTAATAAGTGGCTCGGGTTGTGGTCAGAAAGCAATTGAAGGGATAGGTAAAAACCTTTTTATCCTTTGCAGACCGGACAGCCGGCTTGCACCCAGCCCCTAAGGGAACTCACTCCCACTTTAAAAAACAGTCTCCTCTTATCTTTTGCGACCTGATCGATTACTAAATTTCATAGGGCCCAACAGTAGTTTTTTCACTTCTTTCAAATTTCCTACAATGCTCGACCAGGAACTTTTACTCTTGCGAAGGTCAATTAGGGGGGGATTTTGTCTATTTTACTTCTTGTTATTGGTCTTAGTGCTCATTTGTTCAGCCAAGACATTAAAATCACCAAAGAGCTTTATGAATATTCTGAAAACTCCATTACTGGAGTTTACGTCTGCACCCCCGCTCATGTGGATAATGGTGACTGCCGTGATGTCGATCAAGAGTACTACGACAACCTTGCCCTTATTTCTCTGGGCTCATATGAAATCGGAATTTTAGAAGTGAATGGAGAAAAGACGATGGCCTTCAAAGGACCCTTGCCTCCAGGGTCGGCTGAGAACCTTATTGGTTGGCTTGAAAAGCATCCAGACATTACAAAACTCACCCTTAGCTCGCAAGGGGGCTCTATGTCGGAAGCTATAAAAATCGCCCAGTATGTTCAAGACCGCAAACTCGACACATGGGTTCCCGTGCGACGAATGTGCCTGTCGGCCTGCACGCTGATATTTTTAGCGGGCGAAAATCTTTCGCTAGATGGTCAGCTCGGCTTCCACACTGGTGAATTTCTTATTCGTGACCCCTACCTGATCAGTGATTTAGAACGGGCGAAGAAAACTTTCGAAACAGCACTTTATGAAAACAATCTTTTCCACCACCATTTGACGTCCCTTTTCGTCGCCAAGGGCATCCCCCTTGAATTAAATTTGTCTATGGTTGAAGCCGAAGGCGATTACATCGTTTACTCCAACCTTGAGGATCTGGCAGGCCTCCCTATTAGCGAACCAATCTCTGATTTAAGTGACCTCATTGAGTTTTCAAAAAATCAAGCCACTGTAAATTTTGAATTCCAATCCTACACCCAGCTGTATTAGTGACATGAGTCCTACTATTGAAACCGACCGCCTTGTTTTCAGAGAATTCACCCTGGATGACTTTCCATCCTGCCACGCTTATGCTGAAGACCCTGTCGTCAGCGAGTTTCAAAGTTGGGGCCCGAACACTGAGGAAGACACTCGGTTTTTCCTAAAACTCACGATCAACCAGCAAAAAGATATTCCTCGCAAAACTTTTGAGTTCGCTCTCATCGAAAAAGCAACAAAGCATCATATCGGCGGAGCCGGGATACGCATCCAACCCACCCCCAATAATGAAGGCGCCATTGGGTATTCCTTAGCCAGGGGTTCTTGGGGAAAGGGCCTCGGCACCGAAGCCTGCCAAGCCATCATTAAATTCGGTTTCGAAGACCTCGAGCTTAACCGCATTTGGGCCCTTGTCGTCCCCGAAAACCAAGCCTCGGTTCATGTTTTAGAAAAATCGGGCCTGAAACGCGAAGGCACCCTCCGCCAAGGCTTGAAGGTACGAGGACAATTCATCGATTGCTATTTGTACGCGACCATTAAAAGCGATTTCCTATCCCGACCCTAGAAACCTTTAAACTCGATTAGGAATCGAAAACGGTTATTAAGCCCGAAGAGCACTCGTTCCCATCGCCACAATACAATCAAAGCGAATTTGTCTGCTAATTAGTGGCGAGATTTTAGAGAGAAAAAATGGCTCAGCTTCGTTGTCGATTTTAGAACTTTCTTACAGCTCCAAGCCAGCCCTTTAGTCCAGATACCCTTTTTGTAGCAAATTTAGTCTACGTACTCTTTTATCAAATTGTTATACTCGGGGCATGATAGTTTTAATTAGAGGTTCAAGGCTAGTAGAGCAGCTTAAAAACGACAGTGTTCCAGAATTACATAAACTTTTTTATCTGACTTTACCTTTTATCTTTTCCTATCTATGTGACCTCCTCTTGCCGTCTGTCAGTTACTCACCCTCTGGCCAAGCGACCTACTTAAAATTAGCGACCTATATTTTAGGGGTCGGCTGTGTATTTTACATTAATAAAAAAGGCGATGATTCATCTTTTATAGCTCGCTATATCTGTCTTTCTTTTCCCGCAACTGTTGTGATTAATTTAATAGGATTTACCTATGGCTTGGTTATTGTCGCATTGCTAGTTCAAATATTTGGAACAGAAACAACGAAAACCATTGGTAGTGTATTTTTTAAACTTAATGGAGCTTTGTTCTATATACTTGTCGGCTATTGGATGTTTCGCACATCCCAAAAGAGTTCGATTTAACAAAATGCTCTTTTTAAATTTCAGAGGAATATTCAAGAGTTAGAAAATGGCTCAGGAGGAGGGATTCGAACCCCCGACCAAGCGGTTAACAGCCGCTTGCTCTACCACTGAGCTACTCCTGAACAATTGAACCTATTTATTTACTTTATTTCGTCGCCAAATGCGAGAAGTTCTTGAAGGCCATTGCGCAAAGTTTCTGATTGAAACTCTCGGTTTTGAATCTTAAAAACGGTACCCTCATCGGACCGCCCAAAGATTGTAGAACGATCCGAATCTATGAAAGCCACTTCAAAAAGGGGCTTCTGGTTAGAGGACTCCCACTCATCCGAGTCCGAGATTTCTGCAAAGGGCACCTGGCAATAGCGAGCGAACCACTTTTCAACACGCAAATAATCTAGCTCTTTTTCGGACTTATCTTTGTCCTGCCACAGCCATTTCCCGTCTTTTTCTAATAGTTTAGAGCCCGATTCAAAGTGATACATGGATTGGACACGCTCGGAGCACCAGCTGATGCGATCACCGGTCTCAAAACCTAGGCTGGTCCAAAACGCATTCATATGGCCATTTTTCATCCAAATGATCGCACAAATGGTAAAGGTGAGAGCGGTCAGAAGGGCCGCGAGCTTAATGGCGACTTTCGTAGTCATAGGGACCCCACTTTTAAAGGCACCCGGAAGGATGCCCTTAAAAATGGCGCGCTGGGGAAGATTCGAACTCCCGACCACTTGATTCGTAGTCAAGTACTCTATCCAGCTGAGCTACCAGCGCACGAAGGGAGGTTTTAAGGCATTTTCCCACTTAAAACAAGCCCTTGTCTTTGATTCCCCAGGGGTTTAGAAAGTTTCTAAAAGGAGCCGCAAATGAACAACTCCATGGTTTGGAAGAACTGTTTGTCAGAAGCCCAAGAGGTTTTGTCTTCCTTCATTTCTGATCCCGAGAACTTAGCAAAATGTGAGGATTTCAGTGCGTTGCTAATCCATTGCTACCAAAATGAAGGCACTGTTTTCAGCTGTGGCAATGGCGGCTCGCATTGTGATGCGATGCATTTCGCTGAAGAAATGACCGGTCGATTCCGTGATGACCGTGCCCCCTTAGGAGCCCTGGCTCTTGGCGATGCGGCCCACACCACCTGTGTCAGTAATGACTACGGATTTGAATTCGTGTTCTCCCGCCAAATTGAAGGTTTGGGCCGAAAAGGCGATGTGTTGATTGGTCTGTCCACCAGCGGAAACTCTCAAAACGTGATCAACGCCTTCGAATCAGCCAAGGGCAAGGGTATCAAAACCGTGGCACTGCTTGGAAAAAGCGGTGGAAAACTAAAAGATTTAGCAGATCTGGCCATTGTCGTTCCCGCCCAAACCAGCGATCGCATTCAAGAGGTCCACATCAAGCTAATTCACACCGTGATTGAGACCGTCGAGCGGGCCATTTTTCCCGAGAATTACTAATCCAGACTTGATTAAAATTGAGGGTAGTGGCAGTTTCTTTCACTCAGTACACAGTCTACCGTGCTGTATGCCGTTTGCCGTTCAGGGTGAACCGAATACAGTTTTTTGTTGGAGGAGTGGGTGAGTGGCTGAAACCAGCTGTTTGCTAAACAGCCGTGCGGGGTCAACCCGTACCGGGGGTTCGAATCCCCCCTCCTCCGCCACTTTGATTTTCAGACCCTTATGAACTTTTAGCTTCTAAGCATCTATGTGGCGCTTTCGCACCTATTTGTGTTAAAGAAATTTAAATTGAAAAATTTCAGGATTCAAAAGGCAGGGTCACCCCGATGAAGTGGACAGGGACCAAAGATATTAAGTGGCATTTGAAGCAAGTCCTTCTCTCTAAAGACTTTATGGGGTCTGGGAAAAAGGCTTTGGATTTCCCATCGGGCAATGGTGTATCTCTGCAGGTTTTACAAGAAGCGGGTTACGCCCCCGTGGGAGCCGATTTGTTTCCCGAGCTGAATCGCTTTGAGGGTGCCACTGTTCTCAAAGCCGATTTATCAAAGCCTCTTCCGTTTGAAAGCGATCATTTTGACCTGATTTTGTGCCAAGAGGGAATCGAACACGTTGGCAACCAAGATTTTGTTTTTAATGAACTGTCCCGTATTTTAAAATTAAACGGGCGGCTGTTAATGACCACGCCCAACTACTCCAGCCTCAAGTCACGAATGAGCTACTTACTAACCGAAAGCGAAGCCTTTGGGCGAATCATGCCGGCCAACGAAGTCGATAGCATTTGGTTGAGCGGAAAAAACAATGATCTGTATTTTGGACACGTGTTTCTGACCGGTTTTTTGCGACTGCGACTGTTTGGGCTACTTTCGGGTCTTGATTTTCAAAAGTTGCATCCCGCGCGCCTGAACTACACCTCGCTGTTTTTGTTTCCCCTTTTGTATCCTTTTATTTTATTTTTTAGCTTTAAGACCTACCGTCGTTTTGTTCGCAAAACCAGAAATCAATCCACCGGCCGGGAAGTGTTTAAACACATGATCGATCCAAAGCTTTTACTGCAGGGGCATTTGATCTTGGAATTCAAAAAAAGCTCAACCCCAAAGCAGGCTGTCCAGCGCGTTCAATCGGATAACAATGTGGAAACAATGACCACTTAATTGTTACTTGTTTCTGCTCTTCGCTCTAACACTATTATGTAACGATTATGGCGCAAGCACCTATAGCTGGATTGCATTATGATACGGCCTCAGTCATAATTTTTCTAAGTCTCCACAAAGGACACCTTAATGGCTGAAGCTTATCAAAACGATCTGCCTTGTCGGGTTCCAGCCTCTCTGGGCACGACCCTATTTTTTATTGAAACCAATCTTCGACCGCTGGGTGGTGACAACTTTCCGAAAAAAGGCGGAGTGACTTTTTGATGTTTAAGACAATTCTTCTTTCAATTTTGCTGTTTACGACACCACTCTTTGCCAATGTTCGAGGCTCTGACCTGCAGAACTTCAACCCTAACCCCAACGGATTGGATTTTGTTACTGTTTTCTCTAGCCAGACTCTGGATCCCCTACAAGTCAACGCGGGAACATTCCTGAACTACACCACAAACTCATTGGCTTATTCGATTGTTTCAGGGGCTCCAAACAATCAGGCTTTTTCCGAACCCAATGATCGGCTTCTCTATTCCAACTTACACTTGGGTCTGGGGATTATTGAGGGTTGGGAGATAGGACTAGGCGCTGGCTTCATCAACTCCCAAGACATCGACCAGTCCAACTTTCTTTTCAGTTATGGGGACACTGGCGTGAACGACATCATGCTAACCACCAAGGTCCGACTAGTGAATGAAAAATCATGGGGTCTTGCTTTTGTCTCTGGCGCCGATTTTGAACAAATCAAAAACAACCCTTTTGCCGGAGACGACGCCGGCCCATCCTTTAATTTCGAAGGTGTCGTTGATTTCAAAATTTCAGCGAACTGGCTTTGGGCCATCAACGTCGGATACCGCATGCGACAGGATGGCAGACCCATCCCAAACACCGGCGTAACTCCCATGTCGGACCAAGTGATCTACTCATCAGCATTGGCTTACCAAACCAACGACAAGGGGTCGGCTATCATTGGTGAAGTTTTTGGTAGCTACCCCACCGAAGACTTCTCTCTGCCGACCGATCGGCAGGTCAGTAATTTAGAGTTCTTGTTAAGCTACCGCTGGCGTGCCACCGAAGCATTTGATCTGCACGGCGGAGTAGGGACCGAAGCATATCATGGTTTAGGCTCCCCCGATATTCGCGCCTTCCTGGGCTTTAACTTTCGACATGGCTTCTTACAAAGCGCCCAGTCGAACGGTTCTTCCGAACCCTACCGAGTTTATCAGCCTCAGGAGTTTCCAGAAACCGAACCTCAGTCAAACACAGAAGACAGCGATCAAGATGGCGTTCCAGACCCCATCGACCAGTGTCCAAACACGTGGGCGCAAAACTATGTTGATGAAAGAGGCTGCCCCACCCAAAATAATACGAATACTGATTTAGAGCCCGAATCTGGGTATTGAAATTACTTGTAACCAATAACCATGTAGCGAGTGTATTTCTCTAAGGGTAAGGCTCCTGAGAACAGCCGCTTTTGCATAGGAGTTTGATCTCTAAACTCGGCGGTGGAATTCACACAGTTGACATGTTCATCACATGCGAAGAAATCGTTGGATTGCAACAAGACCAACTGACCTTCTGGGATCATTTCATACCATTGTTTAAAGTTAGAAATATGTTCGCAAGAAGTGTTGATTAAAAGATCAAATTGCTGAACCTGTTTGTTGCCACTATGAAATGAAATATCGAAATTTTGGTAATCTAAATCAAAAATATCTCGAGTCACGGCCTGAAACTTGTCACTGTGATAGGCCTCTAGGTTTAACCTTTTCGCCAATGGTTCACATTCGAAATCAATATCAATATTTACGACACTCTCAAAACCGGCGTTTAACAAGAGGTTCGGCAAAAGACCATACCAACCACAAAGAACAATTGCCGAATTAAGATTCAAATCCAAACGTTTAATCTGCTCCAAAGCCCAAACTTTACTTGTGGCCTGGCCCTTGGACAAAGCCTCTTCAAATCGTGCCTCTTGCTCTGAATAGCCAACATCTTTTATGGCATCTAAAAGAGGCAGATCACAGCTTTCGCTAATAAAAGCATAAAACTGTAACGGGGAATGAAGGCTTACAAAGTGTTCATAGGCCTTTTTCAATAAAAGTAAGGACCTGTCGTCATAAATTTGGAAGTAAAAATCGAGGATTTTTTTAATTTTAGTAAAGCTATTTTTTTCTTGAAAAATATCTACAAGAGGCTCACAAAACTGAAATCCATCAACTTTTGCTTTTTCTCTAAAAAATTTAATAACTAATTTCCTCAAAGACTCACTGTCTGCTGACAAATCAAAGTGGGCGGTTATCAATCGAACATCTTCAAACAAAGGTTCATAACTCAAATGATCCAAAATTCGAAGGCCAGCCTCAAAAATCGACTTGCTATTTTGTGCCACCGCTAAGTTTTCAAGATGAGGCGTGATCGGAAAATTTTTAAAGTTTTTTACGATTACAAAAAAATCATTGATGACCTTTTCGTTCTCTTCCCTTTGAAAGGCTAAGGTTTCAAGGGCAAATCTGATCTTCGGAACCAATTCAAGGTCCGGACGCAAAGTCTCAAACCCCAAAAGGATCTGGCTAGATTTATGAAAAGCTTCTTCACTTGGCGTGTTCATTGAAATATCTCTCCAACCATTCAAAGTCATTCACTTGACAGGCATCAACCAAACCCTGTCGCGCCAGTTCCCTGGCCTGATTCGCACCTAGGCGAGCCCAATCCGCATTTCGTAGTGGTGATTCAAAATCACACCAGGCTTCTAATCTTGCAATGGTCTCATCGGATTTTTGACGCTCTATCAACGAACCGGCTAGCTTAAAGCACTCCCGAAAGGCACCTCTCCAAGCTTCCTCGGGAGTGTTAAAAAAATAGGTCTCTGATGCGACCTGGTTGATGATGCAATATCGACTGGTCACAGTCGTTGCTAAATCCACGAATTTTTCGTTTTCCACCGAAAGCAACAAGGATTTGTTGTAGATTTTCACAGCGCCGTACCCATAGGTCAAATCTGTCAGAGGGTTCCGACAACGATAAACGTACAAAGAGTTTTCATCTAAAGGCCCCTTTGGGGCTAGGAAGTTAAAGTCCGATACAATTTTGTTGTCACCATCCACTACAAAAAAGAAATGGGTGTCGCTTCTTGACGCAGCTTGTTTATGGGCCTGGGCAATACCTTTAACTCCATGAACTCTTTTGGCCCGTGGAAATCGATGTTTCAGATCCAACCAATTTTTATCGGAGTTGGACTCATCAAACGAGATAAAAATGATGTCCAATAATTCTGAAGATTGTTGGGGTTCGCTCTGCATTATCTGGATTTATATCCTAGATCAAAATTTATGCAAGATGCTAAGCTCGGGCCATGGAAAAAAAGTCTTTCGACCCCTCTAGTATCAGCCCCACCTTTTGTATCCTGCCCTGGATCCATATGTCGACTCGTCCTAATGGGCACATGCGAGTCTGTTGCACGGCCAACGCCTCCTCGGCTGGAGCCACCAACGATAAAAAGTGGGGTGGCGAAGTTGGGATCGTTAAAAATGATGATGGTAAACCAGCCAATTTAAATCACACCGATCTGATGACGGGTTGGAACAACCTTTATATGCGGTCGATCCGCAAACAAATGATTGCGGGAGAGGTTCCACCCTCTTGTGCCAAGTGCTTCAAAGAGGAGTCAGCGGGTCATCGCTCGAAACGAAATTGGGAAACCGAATACTGGAACCGGAGAGTCGACACCGAAGCATTGGTTGCTGACACGCAAGACGACGGCTCCGTTCCGGCAAAAATGTATTATGTTGATTTACGATTGGGTACAAAGTGCAATTTAAAATGCGTGATGTGTTCACCCCACGACAGCTCGATGTGGGTTTCCGATTGGAACAAACTGTATCCTCAGATTGAAAACCCCACTCTTAAAGAACTTATGGTCTGGCACAACAAAGGCAAAGTCGATGGAGCCTCTTATGACTGGCATCGCGACAACCCTGAGTTTTGGAGCCAACTTTACGATCAAATTCCCCATATGCGCCAACTTTATTTTGCGGGCGGCGAAAGTACGATAATTCAAGAACATTATGACCTACTTGAAGAGTGTATCAAGCGAGGGTATGCAAAAAATATCGAACTTCGCTACAACAGCAATGGCATCGAAATGCCCGAAAAGCTTTTCACTTTATGGAACGAATTTAAACGTGTTCGCTTTCACTTCAGTGTCGATAGCTACGCCGGAATGAACGACTATATCCGCTTTCCTTCGCAGTGGAGCCATATTGAAAAACAATTCCGTCGCTTAGACGAAACCCCCGACAACGTCGAAGTCACTGTCGCCTGCGCCGTGCAAATGTTAAATATGTATTACATCCCTGACTTTATTAAATGGAAGCTTGAACAGGGTTATAGAAAAATTAACCCCTGGCCCCTAGGTGCCGGCTTGATCAATTTTCATTTCGTCTATCACCCAGCTCACCTCAACGTAAAAGTTTTTCCTCGGTGGATGAAACAGAAAATTCGCAGTAAATACGAAGATTTTTACCAATGGTTGATGGAAAACTACAGAAACGACCACGAGTTTTTAGAAAACGGCTACGGGATTAAAAGACTCAAGGGAATGGTGAACTTTATGGAGTCGGAGGATTGGTCCCAGCGGATGCCCCAGTTTATTGAGTACATTGAAAAAATGGATCAAATCCGTAGCACAAATTTTCGTAAAACGTTCCCTGAAATGGCAGCCCTTCTTGATGAATCAAAGGCACTCGAAACCGAAGATCACCCCACCCTTTAAAGAGTTGCCGATGTTTCGTTTTCGCTAGAGAACTGGGCGCGAAACGGATCAAATTCGGTGCCACAGGTTTTGGCGCAACATTTTGGACGCCCGTCTTTAATCGACTTAATTTCCCAACTTTTTAACAATACATCTTGGAAGAACTCCCCGTTGACAACATTCTCTAATCCACGATCTAGGACATTCAAGTCGGCTACACCATTTTCCAGCCTCCCCAAGAGTTTCCACATATAAGATTTTTCTTTTGGAAAATACCAAGGATAAAGCTGGTTGGCAGTCCAACAACAGGGGAAGGCTCGCCCCATTGCACTGATATAGAGACTTTTTTCGGAAGCCACTTTGCATTTTATCGGAGTTGAATCAAGGTAGCTTTCAAGGGACCCATACTTTTCAATCAATGCTTGTTCCTTGGCGAGCGCTGTATTGTGATATCTCTCATCAACAGGCATCTCTATATAGTAATCGAGCTGACCTTGGCGGGTAAAGACTTCTTGTTTGTCTTTCGAGGCCATTTTGGAATTACTGAAAAAACGACCTGTCTTCTTGAGGTTAAAACTTTTAAAACCCCAACCCTTTGCCATTTCCCTGGCCTCATTTATTTGATGTTCATTATGTTTGAAAACAATGTAGTCCCAAACCGCCTCTCCACCAGATTCACGATAAGCTTTTACACTGCGAACGATGGTCGGAAAGTTTGTTCCTTTTCGATAAAGGTGGTTTGTGTCTTCCAGTCCATCGATACTAAAATGCACAAGGTCAATGACCTGCGCGAGCTTCTTCCACCAAGATTCAGGTTTCGCCGAGCCATTGGTAAACATTTCGAGCCTAATATCTGAATTCAATTCACGGAAATATTGAAACACCTCAAGAGTGTCTCTGGCGACAATAGGATCTCCGTAATTCCCGCATAAATAAATTCGATCAAGTTGTTTTACAAAATCAGGTTGAAAAATCTTTTTAATTTGAGCCAGAGAAAGTTCAACCAGTGGCAAGTTGGGGTTGTCTTTTCCGCCGCAGACCGTGCGCAGGCACATTGGGCATCGCGCGTTACACTTGGAGGTAATTTCTAAATGGACCGTTTTTAAGTCGGAATATCTGTACATGGTTTCCTATAGGTTTCGTCGCCCGGCCATAAAGGCAACGATGTTCCAGCTTTTCTTTTAGGGATTTTGCTGTCCGCACTACTGACACAACTTCCCGTTTGGCATGGTTCGGGTCGGTCAAACAGTTGGAACCCAGTCACAATGTTGCCCAGCGGCTCGTCGTTACAACTGTAAGACCTCTTTATATTTCCATCAGGTTCTCGAATAATGATGCTGCGGTATCCAGAGCTACACTCCCAGCCTTTGAAGTTATTGAACTCAAAGGCGTTAAATCTCTCTGCCTGATCCATATACCAAGGGCTACCATCAGCCTCACTAAGCTCCACCTGAAAATGGGGTGGTAAAGGTTCGTTGGTAGAGATGTCCTTTGGAAGTTTCGAATATTTTGGCTTGGGACGAACGGAGGTCTTGCCTTGGTCTTGCAATCGAGCATGAGTGTAGTTTTTTTGCGGCATACCATTGCGTAATTTCTGCAACATTTCATCGGTGTAGCCGTCCACAACCTTCGTTGCTGTAGGGTTACTTTGTGGTTTCAACGTGACATTTATACCCCGCTCATGAAAGTAAAGCATATCATCCCAAATCAGTTCAAATTTTTCTGGAACCATGACCGAGTTTATTGTCACGTGAACGTCGTTTTCTTGCAAAAAAACCAGCTTGTCAGCAAAGCGCTCTTTCACAGCAAACTCTTTGTGATAACTTGCGGTGATACTCACCCGGTGTAAGTCTTTTGTTGCCGCCACATACTTTTTAAACCACCCAATACCCGGGCTTAAATTGCTTGTCATATGAACGGATTGAAAATTCACCTGCGCCAAATCTTGAGCGCAATGCTCTAAAATTTGTAGATATCCCGGATGTAAAGTCGGCTCACCCCCGCTAAATGAGAAATGAAAAGAGTTAAAACCCCTTGCGCGCGCTTGTCGCTTAATTTCATCCAAAGTGCGAACCACTAACTCGGTGGACCTATGATCCTTTGTGTCCGACCGCGCATAAGGCCAACAGTAAGAGCACTTATAATTACAGAAACGCCCTAGCAACCAGCTAACACAAAACAGATCACGATAGAGCAAAGTTCTCTGCCCCACCCTGGCAATCTCTGAAAACGGAATTTTCCTAAAATCGTAGTCCGACCAAATGCTCATCTGTATAGGAAAATAGGACATCCTTCGGAAACTATGTATCCCTTTCTATTGCGCAGAGCTTCAGAGTCCGAAAAAAATCCGATCTTTTTCAAGTTTATAACTAAGCTTTTTTGCCTATCAATCTTGATTTGGTTGCGACCTCGCAATCCCTTTTTACCACCACCCCTCCTTTCGCGACTTGTCATAAATTTTCCTTTGATCAGTGTCTTTTTCATGGTGATGTGCAACAAATTCTCATGCTAGGGTGTGGCCTATATGAATTCTGAATACAGGCAGCTAAAGAAACTGATGCCAGGGGAGATCTTTAAACCAAACCGCTGGTTTTTGATACCCATGGTTGCGACCATGATTTGTGGATTTGGGGGCGTTGTGCTGTTAGCGACAGTGCCGTTTCCCTGGTATATCAAATTGTGTCTGTCTTTTTTAATCGGGTATTCTTGGGCCATCGGCGGGCTATTTGGGCACGATCTGCTGCATGGAAGTATAATTCGCAACAAACATCTTCAAGATTTTATTGGTTTTTTTTGTTTCCTTCCCTTCCTTATTTCCCCTACGTTCTGGCGCTACTGGCACAACAACTTACACCACAGTTTCACTCAAAAAGTGATTATGGACCCGGATGCCTTTCCAACGCTCAAGGTCTATGGGCAAAGTCAGTTTATCCAGTGGATGTTTCCGTTCACGCCAGGCTCTGGCAGAAAACGTAGTTATCTCTATTTGTTTTTTTGGTTTTCGTTCAACGCCCAAGTGGCTCAACACTATTTTCGTTATAGAAATAATATCTTTAAGAAACTGAACAACAAAAGAGTCAATATCGAGTTCTTTCTCGCGGCTTCAATTCATATTGCGGCTTTATTGGCCCTCGGTCCCGGGCTCTGGGTTTGGGCCGTTGTTGTCCCTTTTTTAATAATGAACTATTTGCCTTTTTCGTATATTTCTACCAATCACAACTTGAGCCCCTTGACTAAAAAAAATGATCCTCTAGAAAACTCGCTTACGGTCACCAACCACCCCATACTCGAAGCACTCCACTTAAATTTTGGATATCACGTCGAGCACCATCTATTCCCAACTTTATCCGGTTTTCACCTTAAAAAAGTTCATCATGTCTTAAAAAGTGAATATCCGGACCGGTACCAATACATGCCAAAGTGGAGGGCGATTCGGGCGCTTTATCAGACCTCACGGATTTATAAGGATACAAAGACCTTGGTGAACCCACAGTCTGGCCAAACCTATCCCGTTCTTCAATCGAAAAAAAATCAAAACCCAAACGTCGATCTTTCAATCTAAAAAACAATTCCGATTTTTTATTGAATTACTTTGCCTCAAGGTTGTCTTTGACAAATTGAATTGATTTCTCATGGAAAGCGACATTCAGAACCAACATGACCAAATCATCTTCATAGTTAAACACAGAGTGGACTTTACGGGTGTCGAGAAAATACAAATACCCTGGGGTAAAAGAAATGGTCGATTCATCATGAATAAAATGAAACGACCCTGGCACTTTTTTAAATATGGAGACGAGTCTAAAACAATCACCCAAATCACGATGAGGCGGGAAGAAGCCACCTTTTGTTAATTTGATAAAATGGCTTCGGCCTAAGTAGCTAGACAACCCCGAGACTCGCTCACTAAGCTCAGTCATCTCGTTCCATGCTCTAGTCGGTTTGCAAAAGTCGGACTCTGTATACTGAGTTCCATGAACCTGGTTATACTCAGAGACAGAGTCAAGGTCAGGAATACCAGCCATACTCCCATCAAGTGAATAGAGGCTTAGTCCAAAGCGATTGTTGCCAGACTTTCTAGGGTTGTACGGTTTCCAATGTTGTTCAAACTTCTCAAGCTGACTGAGCAAAAGGTCTTCATCAAACTTGATGCTTAAAGGGTAAAAACCGCCCAAGCTAGATAGTTTTAAGTGTTCTAAATCATGCATTTCTTTATCAACTCACATCGGCGGAAGAAAAACAAAACCATTTTGATTTCTAATTGCATCAAGACTTTTAGTATAGTTAATCAACTCCTCGCCAAACTCCTCAAAATAGGACTTAGATAGCATATACCTTTCAATGCTATCTAAAATTGAACAAGCGGACTCGACCATTTCGGAACTTAACATTCTTGGGAAAATCTCTTCTCGGTATTTCTGAAAATGCTGTTGAACCTGATTCTTTTGATTTTCACTGAGGGCACGAACATTTAAAAATTCTGGCTTATGAGCAACATGATGAGTGATGATTGGTTTCTTTTTAAACGAGTTTATTCTGGAAAAGCCACTCTCTTTTAGCTTCCAACAAATGAACTCTGGGATATGCATAACATTGTAAACCGTCACCGTACAGGCCAACCACGAAATGACAGGGTCTCCCAACTGATCTAACTTTTTCAAGTTATCTAAAACCACATTCCATTTTCCAGGGTATCTTTGATACTCGAAGACCTCGCCAAAACCGTCAACACTGGCTCCAACACGAACCTGTCGGAAAGACTGCCACAGCTCAAGGACACGATCAGGTAGAATAGTTAAATTGGTGTTGTATTCCAGGATAATATTCTTTGAATCTCCACTTTCAAGGCACTGTTCTAGAAATTTATAATGTTCCTTGATCATCAGCGGCTCACCACCAGCCATATAGATATGCTTCAATTTTCCTTTGAGCTTTGAAAGAGACTTCCAAAAATCTTCACTTTCATACCATTGATAGGCCTTGCCTTTGCTTACCCAGTTGGCCCCTTTTTTCTCAAGTTCCACCCGACCGTGGCTGTCGTAATAAAAGTCTGCGCCCTTTAAAGCCACGTGATCATTATACCAGCGGTCAGAGTCGCTTGGGCCACACATACGACAAGCTAAGTTGCACTTGTTGCCGAACCGAATGTCATAATAGAGAATAGGGGTTTCATCGGTGTCGATGGCTCCCGAAGGATCTGTGCAAAGTTTAGCGTCTTCAGAGCTAAAATCCCAATGACTCAGCTCATTGGTGCGACGAGAATGCAATCCCGCTTCTTCCTCTTCTCGACATCGATTACACTCAGGCGACCATTTGTCAGCAAGCATGTTTTTTCTAACCCGCTTCATCAGCTCGGCATTGCGAGACTCCTCAAGTAAGCCCTGTTGTGCATTATAGGCCAGCCCTTTATCATCTCGTAAAATTCCTCGATTTGGCGAAACATTGGCTTGGCAACAGATACGAATATCTCCATTATTGCGAATGGCCTGAAAAATCCAGGGAATCGGACAAAATGTATCTTGTTTGTTTGTTTTCATGAGTGCACCAAAAGTTTATCCAATTGTAACGTTTCGATTTTGGACAGGCCAGGTCAACTTACAATTCGAACTATATGGGGCGGCGAGTTAGCGACCGAGACAGAAGCATCGCTCTCCAGTATGATTATTTGATGCAAGACGAGACTAGCCAATCCCCGCACAGCCCCTCTGAAACCATGTGCCCCCTCCTTTGGAACGGCCTAACTGTTAACGCTGCGGGCACGCTAAGGCCCTGTTGTCGCTACATGAACAACGATTCAGTGATAACCAGTTTCAAGGAATCAGCTTTATCTGATGCACTCAACGATAGCCATTTTGAAAGCGCTAGGCAGACCGTTCTAGATGGGAAGCCTCTTAAAGCTTGCGAGCGTTGCTACAAGGAAGAGCGCGCTGGCCTACGAAGCCTAAGGCAGTCTCGACTGAACGCTTTGCAGAAAAATTTTTCGAGTGTCGAGACCAAATTAATGAATGTCGAGTACATGGAACTTTTTCTTGGACGCAAGTGCAATCTTGCCTGTCACTCTTGCTACCCTCATTTAAGCACCCGGTGGGAGGCAGAGTTCAAAAAAATGGGACTGGCCTTTCAGCCCAACAAGGATTTTTCGTACGGAGAATTTGATCTCTCGACAATGCCCGACCTAAAGGAACTTAAATTTGTTGGCGGCGAAACCTTTATAGATGAAACACATCACTCCGTGATCTCGACTATCAAACCAGAGGCTAGAAATAAAATCACTCTGGACTATTACACCAATGGAACCTTTCCTTTAAAGGACCATTGGTTTGAAACATGGAAGGATTTCAAACAAGTTATCATTAGATTTAGTATTGATGGCTACAAAGAGCTTAACGACTATATTCGGTACCCCAGCCGATGGCACAAAATAGAAGAAAATATTCGAAATGCGATTTCCACACCACGCAAACAAGTGACCTTTCGAGTGCAATCCACAATTAGTATCTTCAATGTTTTCTCCTACAAAAAGATCATAAACTGGTGGGATGATTTAACCACGAATAGTAGTAATAGAATTGGTGATGTTAAACTGAATCTTCTTGATGAACCGACATACATGTCGATCGGACTTTTGAAAATGGCCCCAGAACTCATGGCCAACATTGATCTTCCAGATAAGTGGACTCAATATATTCAAAATTTTAAGGCCGATCAAAACCAAATCATTGAATTGAAGACTTATCTTGACTCATTAGACAACCACCGACGACATGATTTTTCTAAAGTCGTGTCGGAACTTGATCTTCTTTTTCGCGAATCTCCTGATTTAACTCTTTGAAAAGTGGATTTTCTGCAAAGATTTCTGTGTTCACATGCTCCGGTAGGATTTTAGCAAGATCTTCAAAATCCCTGGACTTAGGAGTACAGAGACCACAACCACACAACTTGTTAGGGCAAACAATTATTGGCATCGTTTTGTTTTCAATATTTGATCGCAACTGGCTTAGGATGCGCTCAGAATCTTTAATAATGTGACCCAAAGGTTCTCGCTTACCACCAAAATTAGCCTGACAGGTTTGATGATGATAAACCAAGCCTGACTGTTGCTCAATGTGTAGAAAAAACCAGTTTACAGAGCAGGACCAATCTTTGAATTTTGCGAATTTTAAAAAACTGGTTTTCTCCCAGTTTTTCTTTTCCGCATCGCAAACATGCATTGGTCTTTTCCCACAACAGGGGCGACCTAGGCTTCTGGCTTTGTGCTTAGCCTCTTCATCCGCTGAACTTTTCTGCTCGATCTCGGGAAGGGCAAAAGACCTTGGCTTGCTTTTGTCCCAGAAATCCTTCATCCACTTTAGCTGTTGTTCAGTATATTTGTGATTGTATCGATTGTTATCATCATGCTCCCCAATTAAACGTGGAACATAGTCGACTCCAGTTCTCTCTAGGGTCTCACAAACCTTCAAACACTCGTCGAAATAATCGGGTCGCGCATGAAACATGACGTTAACTTTCATGGAATAGTCTTTGCTCTTAAGATACTCAATATTTTCCATGACCATTTTCTTGAGCCGAGGTTTTCCTTCGCAATGATACGAAATAGTCGCAAAGTTGTAATTCTCTAAAAGACTGTCGCACATTTTCCGACTCATCGCTCCGTTAGTCGTCAAACAAATCCCCATGTCGAAAATATGACTGTAGTTTTCGTTGAATTCCTTCATCAGCCATTGCCCAAAATCGACAAAGTTCGGATTGACCGTAGGTTCTCCTCCAGTAAAGCTAACGCTAACATATTTCGTTTTCTTAAATGGCATCATCAAAGCCAAATAATCCAGAACAAATCGACCCGAGGACTGGAGCTCTTCCATCGAGGCATGAGGACTAAAGTTGTCATGTCGATGAGACGGGCAGTAAGTGCAATCATAATTGCACCGTCGCCCCATGTCCCAAGAAACCAACATGGACTCACTTTTTTCTGTATTAACAATCGAGAGTTCTTGAAACATGAGGCTCCATCATCTTTTTAAGAGAATTATACTTAAAATTAAAATATTTACCATTGTCTTCCCCGTCAACAACTACATGGGCGATAAGGTGAAATCGAACCTCATCAGACAGGTTGTAAACCATGTGAGAATTCCCGATATCGACGTTTATGGCCCGCCCAGCAACAAAGGGTAGTCTCCCATAGGATGACTGGAATGTGTAGTTACTGCCTTTCCACATATGAAAATGACAGTTCTTAGGGTTATTGAGAGCCATGTTGATGGGTCCTGGCTGAGTACTGTCAGGAGAGTCATAATGAGGAAAGATAATTCCCCCTGGCTCTAACGCCATAATACGAACCCTTGCAAACCGGTGGATGCCAGCCTGCTCAGGGAAAGAGTCCCTAAAAAAGCGAGTGATTTCTGGACATTCTTTTTCAGCCTCTTCAACAAACTGGAATCGAGAATAATCCACAATCTCGCCGGGATAATAGTGGTGATAGTTGTGTGTCTTACCAAAACCCAACCCATGGATGACAAAAGAGGCCCAACCCCAATCTCCTTTGTTTCGGTGATATGTAAACAAACCTTTTTCGTAGGCCTTTCTCGCTTCGTCCAGCATCTTTTCATGATCAAATTTAAGATCAAGAATGACGGCCGGGAGATAACTTTTTTCGTAAAAATCGTGCCAGGATTGAAATTGGCCCTTAATATCATGAAAAGCTTGCTTGGTTTTCCGAGAAAACTCGTTGGGCTTACGAACAATGGCTTCGAAATCCACATTCGCATTCTCCCAGGTTTGATTATAAACACCGGGTAATATGGGGGTTTTAATTTTGTAAAGCAAGTAACCAAGACCATGAGTTTTCCGGTTTGGGCTGTAGAGTCCCTCAGACTCAAAAATTTCCATGTCTCTATGAGAAAGGCTAAACAAATCCGTTTTTAAACACCACCTTGAAAAATTCTCTTTCAAGAAGTCGATTATTTCCTTTAAAAGGATGGATGCGCCATCAAATCCAAGCGATACGAAGCTCCGATGATAAGTCAAAATGTTTGAAAGATCGAACAGGACTTCGTCGTAGCCTTTGCTTTTCACTTCAGACAGGAGTTCTCTCCAGCTAACCAGAATGTCTTTTTCAAAAAAATTATGTTTTTTTGACTGAACGACCTTCCAGTTCTCCAGGTCTTGAATGCTTTCAGGGTTTCCGTAGAAAAGTTCAATCGGGGGAATCTTATTAAAGTACTCGAGGAAACCTTGACCATCCCAATCAGTAAGAAGATCTTTGCGAAACTTTATAGCCTCGTCAGAAATGTCATAGTGAAAAAACTGTTCAACTTTACCACTAAAATGATCATCAATACTTGCAAAATTAAACCCGGCGGCTGGTAAGAGAACGGCTTTAAAGCACGGTTCTTTTGGCAAAAACTCTGTGTATTGCTTGGTAGTATTGGAAACTAAAACAGCTGCTTGAGGAATATCATCAAGGTAAAGTAAACGTTGCATAAGCTCTTCTCGACCAAGATTTTTGGCTTCTTGGATAAGGAGCTCTGGCTTTTCACCTTTTTGATACATTCGACACAAATTTTGCATTTCAGGCTTGTCTAAATAGAAAAATCTTTTTGCCCGGCGCAATGTCTCATCAGAAAAATTATAAACGGAACACCCTTCATTGATTAGAGGTACTAACCATGAAGCACTTTCGCCAACGTGAACATCACGACTATCACCACCACTCCTTACCCAATAAGGTGTATATCCATCATGGAAATCTTTCTTCGATCGAATGGCTTTCAGACTCATAATGCCACTTTTTCCTAAACTTCCAAGAATCTGAGATTTAAATCTTCGGGCAACACAGGCATTAATTGCAAGAGCTTGAGTGTGGATTTCCAAAGATGAGAAGTCAGTTGGAACTTGTAGATGGGAAAAAGCGGCAACCGGTGAAGTCTGTGCGTCCGGCAGGAGATCAAGCCACATCCTAAAGTCCTCTTGGTTTTCGATGATAGTGCCAGAGGCAAATAGCACTAACCAGTTGACATTTGCATTGGTATTAACAGCCCACCTTATAACATGCTTCAAGTCTTCAAAAAGATATTGAACATAACGTCGATCAACGACGTCGTACTCTTTCTGACTGAAATCACGGTTGGCTAACGGCACTCTAGCAGTCAAGCTGGCCAATGTTTTTGGTTTTAAAAAAAGATTTCCGTCAACGTTTTGTTTACGAGCTGGGTTATTCATTACACCAAGATGGATGCCGTGGGGACGGTTCGACTTCAAAGCGCTACCTCTTCAAGATTGAGAAAAACTGTTGCGTAAATTACCCTTGGCGCCGCACGAACGATAACAACGATTTTGAAACCAATCTGATTTATCGTGCCAGAGCTTTTCGATTTCAGAGTAGAATGGATGATTAAGTATCTCTGAAAAGCTATGCTTATAAAAATTATTCCATTTTGGTTCGTGAAACTGATCCACTAGCAGATGGAAATTTGACTGCTTTGCGACATACTCATCCCATAAAAAACAACAGGGCCATACCGTGCCGGTGGCCGCTAAGAAAATTTCATCGCCGTGAAGGTACTTGCAGTCAATGGTTTTGCTGTCATAATTTTCAACTTTACCACTTAGATATTTTTTGTAAGTCTCGACTTCTTTATGGGCCTGGCTGGATTTTTTAACGACTTTGTGAAGCTCTTCACCTTTTCTATTCTTTACAACCCAGTCAAAAACACTGTTTTTGGCGGCTCTTCTCACCTTGAATTCCAAACCCAAAGAAGTCGCCATTTCGCGAGCTTCTTCGATTTGATGACTGTTGTGATCAAATTCAATAAAGATCCAGGCCCCTTGGCCTCCGGCTTCACAGTAGGCCCGCATATTTCTTTCAATTATTTTAAAATCAGTTTTGACCCGATAAACTGGGTTGGTATCGCCTAAGCCATCCACAGCAAAATGCAAGTAGACTTGATCTGTCCCCGACGCCAGCCCACCCAGGCGACTCCAATAGTCACTACTTCGAAGGCTGCCATTGGTAGAAATTTGCACACGGCTTTTCTTTTCCACAAACCACTCTGTAATTTCCAGCATTTCTGGGTGAACAATTGGGTCCCCTAGGACACCACAGAGTTTGACAAAAAAGTTTTCCAAATTTAGCTCAGAAAACCGGCTGTAGACTTGCGAAGCCTCAATGTTGGTTTTCTCATACTCGTTGCCAGAGCTGTCTAACATCGTTCGTCGACAACCAGGACATGCTGCGTTACACAGAGAAGTCAGTTCAATTTCTGCTTTCCTTATTTTCATCATACCAACAAAACTCTAACCCATGCCGAAGGTTTGCCCAAAGACTTTTAAAAATTTATGCCATAGGACGCCGTTGATTTCTTTAGGGCGCGTCAGCTAATATTTATGTTCGTGCCTTTGGAGGTACCAGACTATGCAAAAAGCTCTCGACTGCTATTACAGCTTCCATGGCTGCAACTACAAGTACCGATATGTGACTTGCTGCCCGACTCAGTCCGATGCTCTTCACCAATACGATGAAAAAATGCCTTCTGAAATTATCAACAGCCCGGGGTTTGTTAGATTACGCAAAGACCTACAGAAAGGGGAGTGGCCTAAGGGTTGCCACTTGTGTGCTGAAAAGGAAAAAAATGGACTGATCTCAATGAGGAGTGACTATTCCAGCAAAATTGATAAGTCTTTTTACAATCATGAATCGGGAACAATATCAGCCAAGGGCCTAAAGCATATCGAATTCCGCTTCAACAACAAATGCAACCTGGCCTGCCTCCATTGCGACGCTAATTTTTCTAGCCAATGGCAAAAAAGGCTTTCAGAAAATCCGCCGACTCAACAAGACTATGATCTGTCCATTTTTCAACTTACCAACCAACGACACAACCCGGAAGAGATCGGAAATATTCCTTCAAATAACGTGGATGTTTCGGTAGCTGAAACTCGAAGGATCGTTAACGATTTAGTTAGAAATAGTCCGAACCTTGAAAGGGTTGAAGTGAGCGGAGGGGAGCCCCTTATCCAACAGCAGTTTATTGTAATGCTTGAGGAGTTGGCGAGCCATCCGAACAAAAAAAATATTGTTATCTCTTTCCATTCCAACTTAAACGCAAACTTCGACATTGAAAGTCTGCTTGAAAAACTCGCCCCCTTTAAGAAGTCAGAATTCATGGTGAGTATTGATGCCGGCGAGAAACTTTACCCTTACTTTCGAGGAGGGCGGTGGCAAAAGTTAAGACGCAACCTAGAGAGAATTCGAGCTCATAAGAATGCTAGGAAGTTTATGTCCTATGCCGTTTGCACCACCTCACTCTATCAGGCGTTAGATATTCGTAATACGATACTCGATCTCCTTAGTCTTCCTATAGACGACTTAAAAGTCTCGATTGTACAAAACCCTAGCTACCTCAATCCAGCTCTCATTAAACTTCACAACCTTGAAAGCTTTCATCTTGATATTACTTTTTTAAAAAAATGGATCGCAGACAAGACAAGTGTTCTGGGCCCGGAAAACTGGGTAACGCCCTCAAAATGGACCTTGGCAGAGATCAATGATCCAAAACGTTGGGACCTCTACGGCCAACTCAACTCCCTGCGAAGCGCACACAAATCCATCGAAGAACTTGAGAAATATGTGAAGTCAACGCCCATTCAGTCGGAAGACTGGGAAGGTTTCCTTTATTATTTCAAAAGAATGGATAAAATTCGCAACACCAATATTAATGATGCTTTAACCAACTATTGGTATCAAGATCGGCAGTTTAAACGAGTCGGAGAGCCCGTGGACAACCTCGCAAGAAGCTAGGTTGGGTTTGACCTCAAAAGAAGAGGCTTACCTCAGCACAGGGTCAAGAAAGAACGCCTATCACTTAGAACAAAACTTGGGGCAAAAAACTCTGTAACACTTGTTGAGTTGTCATTCTGACGGGCCAGGACTAATCTATCGCCGTGCACTTCCATGATGGGCTGTTGGTCTTTATTGCTTTTTTTTCAGAGTTGATCGGAACTTTAAGCGGTTTTGGTTCATCTACTTTTTTCGTTCCCTTGGCTTTATTGGTAGAAGGTTTTCAGTTTGTATTAGTCTTGACAGCTATCCTACATTGCTTCGGAAACTCATCTCGAATTCTTATTTTCCGAAAGTATTTCGATAAAAAAAGTTTTTTCTTGTTGGTGGCACCAGCGATTCTTTTTACAGGTCTCGGAGCCGTGCTAACGACACAATTTCCAACGGAACTGATGCAGAGAATTCTTGGTTTTACATTGATTGCAATTTCGTTGATGTTCTTCTTCGGACGTAGCGTTATCAAGTTGCTACCAAGGTGGTTGGCTATTATTTTAAGTATAGCGTCTGGCTTTTTTACCGGCCTCATCGGAACTGGAGGCGCCTTGCGAGGTCTTGCCCTGTCGGCACTACACCTTCCTAAAAACGCCTTTATCATGACGTCAGCCAGTGTTGATTTGGGCGGCGACCTTCTTCGAGCCGGTATTTATATAAAAAATGGTTACATGGACTGGGGTCAGTGGTTCTACATTCCACTGCTTGGCCTTGCCGCATGGATCGGCGCTCGCCTCGGACAACGAATCATCAACCGACTCAATCAAGAGCAGTTTGAAAAGATCGTTTCATTTTTTGTGTTTCTTAGCGGGTGCCTAATGATATTAAAAAAATAGACGAGCTTTAAAACGCTATTGGCTTGAATGAAAAAAGGAACTGTGGAGTTCCTTTTAAAGTTGGCGGATGGGTCGGCAGTTGTGTGATTTCAATGGGTTAAGTAGGTAGTCAGGGTAAATCCAGGTTGTGTTTTTCAAAACTTTGAATTGTGATAACCTCGTATCATGGATGACCGAAAATTCGACAAACAATCTGCAGATGAATGGATTTCTATTATTGAGTCCTCAGCGGCTAAAATTCGGAGTATTGATCTCTACCCAAAGGTCAGTGACTGGCTGGACAGTGCTAAGTCGAAAAAGGTACTCGAAATAGGATGTGGACAAGGCGACTGTTACTCAAAATTACAACAAAAGAATATAGAGTATATTGGAGTGGATCCTTCTCTTTTCTTAATTGAAAGAGCAAAAAAACTTAATCCAAGTAGCTCCCAAAACTTTGTGTTGGGAAATGTTTATAGTTTGCCATTTGAAAATGAAAAGTTTGATGCTGTGTTCAGTATAGCTGTTTGGCATTTATTGGAAGACATTGAAAGAGCAAGCTCTGAAATGAGTCGAGTGCTCAAGCCAAAAGGATCCTTTTATTTGGTCACAGTGAACCCCGATGATTACCAGTCTTTTCAAAATATGTATGATTCTTCTAAAACTGACGGCAAGAAGTTTATTGGCGAGAAACAAAACCCAGATGGTACTACATCTCGAGACACCCTTTTCTTCTATTCTTTGAATAAGCTTGAATCTGAATTGAGTAAAAGTGGTTTCACAATAAATTCGAGGAAAACTATACGCAAATTTATTGCGCTCGAAGGATTCAAGAAGTAACTCACTATCAAATCGATTTGATAATGGCGGAGAGGGTGAGATTCGAACTCACGAGACCCGCGAAGGCCCGCCGGTTTTCAAGACCGGTGCATTCAACCACTCTGCCACCTCTCCGCGGCTGAATTGAATTTAGAACCTCAGGAAATAGCACATGTTGCAGGCCGGATCAGTAACAAATGCCTAGGATTCGGCTTTAGACGCTTTGCGCTATTGGCGAATTACATCCGTATTTAAATATTTTCTCAAGGCCGCCGGAACTTTTATCGAACCGTCTTCTTGCTGATAGTTTTCAATGATTGCTATCACTGTTCGGCCGATGGCAAGGCCCGATCCATTAAGAGTGTGAACGTACTCAGGTTTGCCCCCACCCTTGGGTTTAAAGCGCGTATTCACCCGTCGGGCCTGAAAATCTTCAAAATTAGAGCATGAGCTGATCTCTCGGTAGGAATTTTCACCGGGTAACCAAACTTCGATGTCATAGCACTTGGCCGCACCGAAACTGATATCACCGGTACACAAAGTCGAAACACGGTAATGCAGATCCAACCGCTTTAAAACCTCTTCGGCATTGCTGGTCAGGCGATCATGCTCTTCGTAGGACTTGTCTGGATGAACAAAGGTCATCAGCTCCACCTTTTCGAACTGATGCTGGCGAATCAATCCTTTGGTGTCCTTTCCATAGCTTCCGGCTTCTGACCGAAAACAAGATGAGTAGGCCGCAAAGCGCTGAGGAAGGTCCTCTTCGTTTAAAGTTTCACCACGAAAATAATTGGTCATCGGAGCTTCAGCCGTTGGAATTAAGTAATAGGGGAAATTTTGAATATGAAAAACATCTTCCTGAAATTTTGGAAACTGACCGGTTCCGTACATGCTTTCGGTATTAACAATATAAGGGGGAATGACCTCCTTGTATCCATTGAGCTCGGTGTGTAAATCCAACATAAAGTTAGCCACAGCTCTTTCTAGCTTAGCACCCCAACCCATTAAAAATGAAAATCGAGCACCTGCGACTTTCGCAGCCCTTTCGAAATCGACAATTCCTAAGGTCTCTGCGATTTCGTGGTGGGCTTTTGGCTTGAATGAAAATGAGGGGGCTTCTCCATGATCTCTTTCTACCCGATTGTCCCTCTCCGATTTTCCCACGGGAATACTGGGGTGGCATAGGTTGGGGAGCTGTAACAAAAGGTCATCGAGTTCGGCGGCTGTTTTTTCAAAACCTTCTTCAAGGATTTTTATTTTTGACTTATACTCGCCCACCGCGGCCATCTCTGAATCCGCTGACTCGCCTTTTTTCTTTTTTTCACCGATTTTTTGGCTAATTTTCTTTTGTTCACTTTTCAACGTTTCGACTTCAAAAGTTTGTTGTTTTCTCTTTTGATTCAAATGCAAAACCGTTTCGAGTTGGGCTAAGTCACCGCCACGGTTCTGTAAACTTTGCCGATAGCTTGACAGGTATTCTTCGTTTTCCAAGTTTTTAATGTAAATCATAGGTCCTTCACTTTTAGGCTCCAGGTGCCACTTGCACGTAAAGTTGCAAAAGAGTACCCAGGAGAATACAGAACAGGTTTAATAACACGATCGACAAGAATCCCCAACCACGAGTAACCCGGACAATGGCCCCGGTCATAAGCACGATAACAAACAGGAACAAAAAATTTTCAAATTCAAAAATCATTTGGAAAAGGTGGGCCACAACCATGCCGATCCAACCGCCTGTTAAGACCCTAAAGATATAAGTGCCAAAATCGCCTGATTTTTTACGAACTTGGAAGTTTACTCTGTTGATCATCTCACCCATTGGGGTCTCCTCCCATGCTGCCGGCGGACTTGATAAGGGCCTCAACCTGCTGTTTGTCATCAGCATTTGGTCGAAGTTGCAAATACCGTCGATAACCTTCTACTGCTTTTATAAACGAACCTTTTTCGTGGTACAAGGCCCCTAATTCCTTATAGATATCGGGATTTCCCGATTCCCGGTCTTTGGCTTCGGTCAGCATGGTCATGGCGGAATCATAGGAGCCTGAAAGGCGGTAGCAGCGAGCTAATCTGATATACGTCTCTGCCGTTGTTAGCCCCTTGGTTAAGACCTTCTGATACTCCTCAGTGCACAAGGGGTATTGTTTTTTGTTAAAATAAGCTTCTCCAGCCAACAGATAAGGCTCGGGAATGTCTGGATTCATTAACCGTTCTTGCTCTGCCATCTCCAAAGCCATATCGTTATTATTGAGTTTTAAATGCGCCTGTCCTGCAAAAAAGTGGGCAAAGGGATAGTTTGGGTTCACTTTCAATACTTTATCGAATTGCTTCAAGGCTAGATCATATTTTCCTGAATCCAAATAGAGCTGGCCAATTAAAAACACGGGCTCTGCATCGGTTGGATCGAGAACGGCGGCGTCTAAAAATAAGTCTCTCGCTTCCTCAAAGTTTTTTTGACGCTGGTAAATTTTCGCAAGTTCCATCAGAACTTTTTTGTCTTTTGGGTTTTTCTCTAGAGCGTCGTAGTAGTATTGAATGGCTTCGTCGTTTCGCTCTTCTTTACTTAAAAGCTCGCCGATGGCTCGCATATACACAAGTTTTCCATATTTTGAAATAAGAGAATCCAAGTGATCAATGCCAGCATCTGTTCCCTGTAGAGCTGCTAAAATTTGTGCGAATGTAATTTGAACTTCGTCATTGCTGTTATCAAGCTCAAGAGCTTGTTGCAAGTATTTGAAAGCCTCTTCTGATTCACTTTGTTCATTGAGTGCTTTTGCCAAAATGATCAAAGACTCAATGTCAGTGTCATAGAGCTCCAAAGCTTTTTTGGCGAAGCGAACCGCACCGGGAAAATTGCGTCGTCGCAACTCGATGAGTGCAAAACCTCGAAAAATACCGTGGTGTCGTGGGTTCACACGCAAAGCCCCCTTTAAGGTCTCAATGGCGTTGATGTAATCAAATCGCTGACTCTGGAAATCGGCAAGAATTAAATAGCTACGTATAAAATTAGGATCTGCATCGATGGATCGCTTGACCCATTGGATGGCCTCACTGCTTTGCCCTAGCTCCCACAAGGCCTCACCCGCGCGCAAGGCGGCGAACCCGTTTTTCGCATTCGCCTCAAAAGCGGCTCGAAACTCGGCTTGGGCAGCGGTATAGTTTCGCATCTTCATGTATTGCTCGCCCAGGTAGACCATATTGACGTTATCAATTGAAATTGAATTCAGAGCTTCTGTTCCACCCATACTCACAATCAGCTTTCGAGCTTCGTCATTGCTCGAATCGATAGAAAAGGCTTTTTGGGAATACTGCAGACCCTGTTTATTGTTGCCTTGTAAAATACTGATTTTAGCCAAAGTTAAATAAGCTTCGGATTCGATCATTTTCGGAACATACTGCTGACTGGCTAACCCACCACCAATATAGTCTTTGGCTTTGGCAATATTTTGAAATGGGTCAAACTCAATGATTCCCAATTCAATTCGCGCGACAGCATGTTGTGGATTGCTTGCTAAAAGTCTTCTGTAAAGTTTCAATGCCGTACTGTGTACGCCTCTCTTCCGGTACATCCTCGCTTCTTGCAAAATCGACTTCGACCATACAGGAGGTGGGCTCCATAGATCCCTCACCTTTGAAAAGTAATAAGCCGCCGACCGGTAGTCTCTTCGAGCTGCATAAATGTCCCCAGTCATATGATTGAAAAAAATAAGGCCTGGAGACTCAGCCAACTGACTGTCCATAATTCGTTGCGCATCATCGTACTCTCCTCGAACCCAATGGGAGACGACTAAACAAATATTTGCCGACGGACTTTTGGGATTGATTTTTTGAACCTGCCGTAAAACTCTTTCCATGGTTTGATGGTCTCGGGCATCCTGATAACTGAAGGGCCAGAGCTCGCGGTATGTCATACATAAAAAACCAAAGGCATCCAGACTACGTGATTTTTGCACAATTTCTACCAACGCATCTTGAGCAATCAGGTAGTCTTTAAAGCTGTCTTTGCGGAAGGATTCAATGCCTCGCTTCATTCCCTTCTGCATCGATCTTTTGTCCAATTTTTCAGAATTACCGAACCTTGGTTGCAGCAAGTGAATCTTCTTTTGCCCCCCAGGCTTTGGCTGCAAGAAAAGGTAAACAGCCGCAATCACCATGACCACTCCACCAAATAGAACAATTTGGAAACGACCTCGCTGAGCCCTTCGAGAAGTTCGTAGCGGGCGGCGACGGGGTTTGAGTCGAACCTGCTTGACTTCAGAATTTTGATCGGCGACCGCGCGTCCAACTTTCGACGGCTCTTTTTCCATCTCGATGATAACCGGTGTTTTAGCATCGAAATCTTCAAAAATGGCCTTGCCCATCGGTTTCGAATCCATACTTGTTTTATCATCATCGAAGCCGCTTTGACTTTTTTCCTCTTTGGCTTGTTCGAACTCTTTTTTGATGTTCTCAATTCTTTTTGTAACCTGAGTTCGCTCTCTACTGTCTCGTTCTGGCTTTTCAAACAGCTCTTGTTCAAGGGCTTCTAAAAGAATATTAAAGAAATTTTCGTCGTAGGAAATCGGGTTCCAGCGGCCATCAGGGTAACGAGAAATAAACTCTTCTCCGTAGTAGAGTCCCGAACGAATGCGACGGACCACTTCGACGGTCGTCAATGGACCCTCGATTTCTCCGTTTTTATTTCTTATGAGCCACTGGACAATGTCGTTCACAGGCTACTCTTTAACCCTTTCAATTTTTGCACCCAAGGCCGATAGTTTATCTTCAAGTTTTTCGTATCCGCGATCCAAATGATAGATTCTACTAACCAGGGTTTCTCCTCGTGCCACCAAGCCGGCCAAAATAAGACTAGCGCTGGCTCGCAGATCAGTTGCCATGACCGGAGCTCCGACCAAAGCCCCTTTTGTGCCCTTGATCCTGGCTGCTTTGCCGTTAATTTCAATGGCGGCCCCCATACGTAAAAGTTCAGAGACATGCATAAATCGATTTTCAAAGACCTTTTCGGTTATTTGACTTTCGCCCTCGGCCTGAGTCATCAGAGCCATCAATTGGGCCTGAAGATCCGTTGGAAAGCCCGGATAAGGTTCGGTTGCGACTGTCTGAGCGACCAATTTTTGATATCCATTGACAGTGATTTTTTGTTGATCCCATGACAGGTCGACACCCATCGCTTTTACGGCATCAAGAAAGCTCAGTAGATGATCGGGGCGGCAGTTCTCAACTTCAATCTGCCCCTGAGTGATCGCCCCAGCGATAACTAGGGTTCCGGCTTCGATTCGATCCGCAATAACACTGTGCTCGCTGGCTTTTAACGAGTCGACGCCATGGATTTTTAGACACGAAGTCCCGGCCCCCTCAACTTTAGCTCCCATGCTGGTTAGGTAATCTCCCAAATCTTCTATTTCCGGTTCGCGGGCTGCATTGTTTATCGTCGTCACTCCGTCAGCTAAGCTGGCTGCCATCATAATGTTTTCGGTTCCCCCAACTGTAGCGAATGGTAAATCGATCGTGGTTCCTTTGAGCCCTGTCGTTGTTGCCACCACGTAGCCAGCATCGACATCTATGGTTGCACCCATTTTTTTCAGGGCATCAAGGTGCATCCCAATGGGTCGAGCCCCGATGGCGCATCCGCCCGGTAAACTGACTTTTGCTTTTTTGAAACGCGCCAACAAGGGGCCAAGAACCAGAATACTGGCCCGCATTTTTCTAACCTGGTCGTAATGGGCCAAAGTTTCTAATTGATCGGCCACATCTAAAGTCAAATTGTTGTTTTCAAATTTCGTTTTACAGCCCAATGAATCCATTAAAGCCATGGCCGAATCAATGTCCTTCAGTCGAGGAACATTTTTTAAAAGATGCGAGCCTTCTGCCAAAAGCGTTGAAAAGATCAGTGGAAGAGCAGAGTTTTTGGCACCACTCACTTTGACTGTACCTTTTAATGGCTCACCACCAGTGACCAACATTTTATCCATGGGATTCCTTTGCTGTCGTTGACGTTTTTATCAGAACTCTATCTTACGATAGAGTGTGGGCTAATTAAAGGCGTTTGGGTTTTTCAAGGTGAAAAAACCGGGGAATTTTTTGATAGTCGTCAATTTGATCCACCACCTTAAAACTCGTTTGGGAGATAATTCCAGAAATCAAACCTTCTTGGTTTTCTCCGAATTCGAAAATGTAGTGTCCCCCTGGCAGCAAATACCTTTCCGCCCATTGCATCCACGAACGAAGGCATGCAAGACCACGCTCGGCCGCAAACAAGGCACGATGGGGTTCATATTTAAAAACCGATTCTGCAACCCGTGAATCCCCTTTTTCGATATAGGGTGGGTTTGCGACCACCAGATCAAAAAAACCAAGATCGGAGGGACTGCTGTCCCCAACTTGAGCCTCTACGATCTCAATGTTTTCTAAGCGGTGCTTTTCCTTGTTGGCTCGACAAACGGCCAAAGCCGCCTTTGAAGTCTCTACCAGAAAGCCTTCAGAGGTAAGCCACTCTTTGGCTAAAGAAATCCCTACACAGCCGCTTCCAGCCCCAAGGTCAGCAAACCTTTTTGGAACCGGCCCCCTTAAAGCTCTTTCGACAAGGAGCTCAGTTTCGGGACGAGGAATCAAGACACCAGGATTCACTATAAAATTCGATTTGAAAAAAGCTTTTTCACCAAGGATATAGGCCGTCGGCTCGCCCAAATTCAACCGAGATAGATCTTGCCAAATGATTTCAACCTCGGACGGGTTTAGTAGGTTTTCCTGTCGCAAATACAGGTCACCCCAGTTGAGGTGACATCGAAAACAGATGATATCTTCAATATCTCTTTTTTGGTTCTCTAGCCTTGGAAACTCTTGCCTGATTCGTTCAAACAAATGGGTCAAGGTCATTACTTTTCCGACTCTTTCAACGCCTCGGCTTGGAAAAAAGCGATCACGGGTTCTATAACTTGCCCCATGTTACCTTTCATAACGTCATCTAACGAATGGAGAGTTAGGCCAATTCTATGGTCAGTCACTCGACTTTGTGGGAAATTGTATGTTCGAATCCGCTCGGACCGATCACCTGTGCCGATTTGCGAAAGGCGGGCGTCTGAGGCCTCTTTAATTTTTCTTTGTTCTTCCAAATCCTTAAGACGCGACATTAAAATTTTCATGGCTCGATCTTTGTTCGCATGCTGACTTTTGCCTTCTTGGCAGTAGACCACAATGCCGGAAGGATGGTGGGTGATTCGTACCGCCGAATCTGTTGTGTTCACGTGCTGACCACCGGCCCCACTGGCTCGCATCACATCAATTCGAATATCTTTTTGGTCAATGAATACATCCACATCTTCGGCTTCTGGAATCACCGCGACGGTCACCGTCGAAGTATGGACGCGCCCTTGGGACTCGGTTTTTGGAACCCGCTGCACCCGGTGAACACCACTTTCATATTTCAAGCGCGAGAACACCTGATCGCCTGTGATCATGGCCACAATTTCTTTGGCTCCTCCGACATTTCCCGCAGAAAAGGCTAGAAGTTCCGATTTGAAACCCAAGCCCGACGCAAAGTGACTATAGGCCGTAAACAGTTCTTCTGCAAAGAGGCTTGCCTCATCACCGCCGGCGCCGGCTCTGATTTCTAAGATAATATTTTTATCGTCATTCGGATCTTTAGGAAGCAAGGTAATCTTTAGCGCCTTCTCGATTTCACTAATGGACGCTTCGGCCTCATTGAGCTCTTCTTTGGCCATTTCTCGCAGCTCTTCGTCTTTCTCTTCAGAGAGCATCTGCTTATTGTCAGTGATAGTTTTTTTGAGTTGTTTATATTGACGATAAACCTTAACGACTTTTTCCAGCTCCGCCTGTTCTTTCATTAGCTGACGAAACTTGGTCTGGTTGTTGGCAACGTCTGGATTTTGCAACTGGTGGCAGAGAGATTCGTATTTTTTCTCTACTTCACCCAGTTTATCAAACATAGAGGGCTTTCTTTTAAAAGATTATTTATCGTCTGCCTTGTAGTACTTCGCGTATTTCTTTTTGAACTTTTCAACACGCCCTTCGGTATCTACAAGCTTCTGTTTTCCGGTGTAAAAAGGGTGACACTCAGAACAGATATCAACATTGATTTCTTTCATGGTGGAACCCGTAGTGAAGGTGTTTCCACAGACGCACACCACTTTGGCATCAGTATAATAAGTTGGATGAATCTCAGCTTTCATAACGCATTACTCCATTAAGACCCGGAAACCTAGCATACAGCCCTTCCAAGGTCGAGTGTTTTTTACTAATTCTAGGCATTTTTGGGAGTTATCCCCAAATTCAAGCCTATTTTCACAGGGTTTTCCACAGGTTAGGGGCCAGATCTAGGTCGCGTTCGCCTGGAGCCCACTAAATGCAGCGATAGGCTCGGGCATCATGCCTGGAAAAATGGCGGCGTCTTACTGCCCCATCCCCGACAAAAAGGTGGAATTGTCTTTGGCCGATTTCAACTTATCGAGCAAGAACTCCATGCTATCCACAACGTTCATGGGTGCTAAAACTTTTCTTAGAATCCACAAGCGATTCAAGTCAGCTTTCTCAATTAAAAGATCTTCCTTACGAGTGCCTGACTTGTTGATGTCCATGCATGGAAAAATTCTTTTCTCCATAAGTTTTCGATCCAAATGAATTTCAGCGTTTCCTGTTCCTTTAAATTCCTCAAAGATGACCTCATCCATGCGTGACCCCGTATCGATCAAGGCCGTGGCGATGATGGTCAAACTTCCACCCTCTTCGATGTTTCGAGCCGCCCCGAAGAAACGCTTCGGTTTATGAAGGGCATTTGAGTCCACACCACCAGAAAGGATTTTTCCAGAAGGTGGCACAACTGTATTATAAGCTCGCGCCAAGCGCGTGATTGAGTCCAGTAAAATAACAACATCGTTTTTGTTTTCTACAAGGCGTTTAGCTTTCTCAAGAACCATTTCGGCTACCTGAACGTGTCGAGTCGGAGGTTCATCGAAGGTGGAGCTAACGACTTCACCCTTCACATTTCGGGACATATCTGTGACTTCCTCGGGCCGTTCATCAATCAACAAGACGATCAAACGAACCTCTGGCTGATTAGCCGTTATCGCATTGGCAATATCTTGTAAAAGAACCGTTTTACCGGTTCTTGGAGGGGCCACGATAAGGGCTCGCTGACCTTTTCCAATAGGGGCCATCAAATCCACCACACGTGTGGTGTATTCGGCAGGGTCATGCTCAAGCTTTAAACGCTCGTCTGGATAAAGGGGTGTCAGGTTGTCAAAAAGAATTTTTTCTTTCGATTGCATCGGTGGCTGGTGGTTGAGTTCTTCAACCTTCAACAAAGCAAAGTAGCGCTCTCCTTCTTTGGGGGGGCGGACCGTTCCACTTACGGTATCTCCTGTTCGCAAACCAAAACGTCGGATTTGAGAGGGGCTGACATAAATATCGTCGGGACCGGGTAAGTAGTTGTAATCTGGCTTTCGCAAAAACCCATAACCATCCGGTAAAATTTCGAGGACTCCGTCACCAAAGACATCGACTAACTGAGCCGCTCGTTTTAAAGTTTCAAAAACAAGCTCTTGCCGCCGCAATCCGGCGGCATTTTCAATTTTCAATTTTTGCGCCAAAACAAGCACTTCATCAATTTTCTTTGTCTTCAACCCTTTAGAACTAAGAGCCGCTTTTTCTTCTTCATTCAACTCGACATCAGAGAGGTCGACCGGTTCGGAGGCCCCCGCTACCGGCGGCAATGAACCGTCATCATAATTTGGATCTTGTTTTGGGCTGCGCCCACGACTTCCACCCCGACCTTTGTTTTTATGGTTGCTCGGCCGCTGGTGTCGTCGCGGCCGACTTCCGTTACCCTCATCTTTGCTTCGCGCGCGACGGGCTTCGGGTTTTTCTTTCTTTTCCCCGGCTTCATTGGTTGTGTCGCTTTTTGAGACTTTTTCTTCGACAACATCAGCATCTGACATATAAAAACTCCGTATAAATTGTGATTGAGGGATTTTTTAGGTTAAAAATTTTGATCTCGGTTTGTTTATTCCAGTTGTTCTCTTAGTGGGAATATAGAGCGGTTGTTTTAACTTCGGCAGATTAGCCAAAATCTTAACCGACTTAAAGTTATATTTCATATTGATACAATGAGTCAAATTCTTTGTCAATCTTCTGAACAGGGCTCTAGAAGTTGTTTCTAAGTGAAACAAAAGACTATCCAAATGTATAAAACATAACCAAAAGCCTTATTAAATCGAAACAACTGTCCGAATAGATTTATGAAAGATGGAGGACTTTACTATGGAAAAACCAGCTCCGCGTTTACCTTTACAACTACCCATTGAATTTCGCAAAAATTACTCTCGAAAATCCGATTACGGCGATTTAAAAAACATCAGTTTAACGGGGGCCTTTTTGATACACAATTCCGAAGAGATCTCCTTAAACGACAAAATCAACATCCATTTCAAAGTGAGTGGTCGAGAAAGAACCCTTAATGCCTCGGTTGTCTGGTTGACTGATGCTGGTTGCGGGCTTCAGTTCCATCCCGACAACAATCGCGACGTTCAGATTGTTGATGATCTTATGTATTTTGTAAAAGGCCGTCGCAGTAAGAACAAAAATGTTCTCGACGACATTTTCGATCAAGTTAGCTAATGGCCCGTCCCACATTGAAAAGCAAAAAGGAACCTTTCGGTTCCTTTTTTTTGCTTTATTGAAAAGAAATTCCAGTGTCTCTTTTAAACCTGGGTTTGTGAAAAGTTCACCCGTTTGGCTCGGCTTCTGCGAATAAAGATCAACATGATGATCGCCGCCAAAAGTAAAAGTCCACCCAAAGCTCCCATAATCATATTATCGTCACCGCTGATCGCTGACAAAGGATCATCCGAAGATGGTGAGCCGGCCACAATGGGAGGGGCTGGTTTTTTCATGGGTTTTGGACCGCCAATCGGAGGAGGCGGGGGCGCGACCGGTTGTTTTGCCTGTGGTGGGGGAGATGGAGGCATACCCGCCTGACCCATCGCTGGTGGAGGCGTCATGTCACCAGGGTCATCAAGTGAGTCTGGCTCATCGAGATTCGCCATCTCTGCTGGCTCGTCCATACTTGGCATGTCTGCCGGATCGTCCATGGCGATGGGTTCTGGGTCAGTCATTTCGACCGGATCGTCCATGGCAATGGGTTCTGGATCAGTCATCTCGACTGGCTCATCCATTGTAACTGGGGCGGTTTCGGCTGGCGTGTTCATAGCCAAGGTTTGACTGGCGCCATCAGGCCAGTAGCGGATTTGTAGACCAGCCGGAATAGAACCTTTCGATTCCACGTTTCCATTGGTGGCATAAATTTCCATCCAACTTCGGTTGTGTCCAAGAAGTTGCTTCGCTACCTTGCGGATGTTGTCGCCATCTTGTGACGTATAATAAGAGGGCGCTAAGCTGTTGTCCTCGTAATAGGTCAACATCGATGTGTCATTTGGATTGTTTGGTGACTCGTAATAGACTTTGTCTCCGACGTCTAATGTTCGCCCGCGGTGGTGAGAATTAAATTCGTATAATTTTTCTGTCTGTGAACTGTCCCCATAGATCTTCTGTGCAATGCTGTCCATGTTATCACCGGGACGAACAACGTAAAGACGGTTAACATTTCCACCGGCTCTTTTATAGGCCGCTGGCTTCATTTTTTTAACTGGAACTGTGCTGTCGGCCATGGCCCCAATGGGGTCACTGAACCCACCATAGGAGGTGTCAGAATAGTCGGGAGTATCAACCACAGGATCTGCGGCCATAGAGTCTGAGCCAAAGAGATCACTCTCTTGATTGGTCATCATGGGAGCTTCGGGGATCCCCCCACCTTCGTCGACAAAGAGACCATCGTCTGCGGCGGCCGTTGTGGTGCCGAAGGCGTCACTCATTTCGTCGTCGACTGTGGCGAAAGCGTCATCACTTATATAGTCTTCGGTCGGAGCGGCGGCAGCCGTTGTGGCGGCGGCACCATCGCCAAATCCATCATCAAAGCCGTCACCAAACTCATCGTCGCCAAAACCATCCGCGGCGGCTACCTCGGTGCCCGCTGCAGGTGCGCCAAACTCATCATCAGGATACTCGTCTCCAAAGTTGTCTTCGACCTCGACATCGCCACCGGCAAGATCTCCTAGGCCTTCATCGCCATCACCTTTGGCCACGGCTTCGGCGTCAAAATCGGCACTTTCAAAGTCGGCGCCACCGGCGTCGCCCATTTCAAATTCGTCACTTGCAAACTCACCTTCTCCCCCTTCGAAATCACCAGCTTCAGCCACTGTTGCTGTTTCTGCCGTTTCTTCGTCGGAAGAAAACAGAGAGCAGCCGGTAATGTTCATTGAGAAAAAAAGTGCGAGAACGATTAGTAAAATTGAATTTTTCATAGCTGTTTCCTCGGTTCTATCTATGGTCATCCTGACATCATTATTAGATCATAACAGGGTGAAATCGGGTATGAATCCTAAAAAATCCCCGACCCAAACAAGTGTTTTCAGACCAGGGTCTAGGAAAAAAAAACCCATTCGACCAACTTGGTTTTGATCTTAAATCAAATCTCTCTTCTTTGGTCCAGTCTTACGGTTGAGGCAATTGAAACTGGAGGGTTTCGCCAACTTTGATTTTGTTTTTTTCAAACCAACCCTTATTCATTTCTAAAGCGTATTGGCAACGACACTGGCTCGGATAGTCTTCGGTGTGCTGGGTCTTTTCCATAAGGCTTTGCGGTTTCATATTGTAAATCTCTTTGATGACTTTATTTTTATCAATATAAGCAATCGAAAGTGGGACGTAGGTATTTTTCATCCAAAAGCTCAAAACTTGTGGGTGACCAAAGACAAACAACATTCCAGAGTCTTCAGCCAATTCTGTTCTATTCATTAAACCCTTCGAGCGCTCTGAAAAACTTTGCGCCACCTCGACCGAAACTTTCTTTCCACTCTTAAATTGAATATCTGTTTTAGGCAAAGAATCGTCTTTTGCAAAAGCTAAAAACAAAAAAAATACTAGCGCTATTTTCATTTCTTCAGTTTTCCTTTCAGAAGGCGATTTACCACCTCGGGGCTTGCTTGCCCTTTAGATGCTTTCATAATTTGACCAACAAAAAACCCATAAAGCTTTTCTTTACCACCCAAATACTCAGCGACTTTCTCCGGGTTTGCAGTCAAGACCGTGTCGACCATTGCCTCGATGGCTGAGTCATCGGTTATTTGTGACAATCCTTTTTCAGCGATTATTTTATCAGCACTTTGACCCAGCTTCCACATTTGGTCTAAAACTTCTTTACCCATATTAGCCGAAATCCTTTTGGCCTTTAATTGCAACAGAAGTTCCGAGAAACGCTCTGGCGTCATCGGAAAGTCCAACCAACTTGCCTTTTCATCTTCTTTAAATAAGCGCAAGAACTCTCCGGTCACCCAGTTACAAGTTAGCTGGGCATCCTTGACTCGAACCACCACGGCCTCAAAGAAGTCAGCCAGTTCTTTTTCTGAAGTCAACAGCTCGCTGTCCTCTTCTTTGACCCCAAAATTATTGATAAAACGCTCATAACGTCGCGTCGGATGTTCTGGTAGGAGGGCTTTGATTTTTTCTATATTTTGATCGTCAAGAATGAGCGGCATCAGGTCGGGCTCGGGAAAGTACCGATAGTCATTGGCTTCCTCTTTCTTCCGCATAGAAAAAGTTTTGTTTTTAACAGAATCATAGAGTCGGGTTTCCTGAACGATTTCTTCTCCCATCTTTTTACATTGAATTTGTCTTTGAATTTCATAGTCCAAGGCTTTTTCTATAAAACGGAATGAGTTTATGTTCTTTAACTCAACTTTGGTTCCTAATTCTTTCTGGCCTTTAGGCTTTATACTAACGTTACAATCACAACGCAGCGACCCTTCTTCTAAGTTGCCATCACAAACCTCGGCATAGCGCAAAGCCAATCTTACTGTGCGCGCATAAACCGCCGCCTGCTTTGACGTCTTTATTTCGGGTTTTGAGACTATTTCTAAAAGAGGAACTCCAGCCCGATTGAGATTGATCAGGGTGTATTCGCCAAAATGGGTGGACTTCCCCGCATCCTCTTCCATATGGGCCCGCTCCAGATTGACTCTTTGTTTTTCTCCATCCATATAAAATTCGACATAGCCATTGAGAGCGATGGGCTGGTCGTATTGCGAAATCTGATAGCCCTTGGGCATGTCGGGGTAAAAGTATTGTTTTCTTGAAAAAACCGATGTCTTCTGGATTTCACAATTAAGAACAAGTGCCGTCCGCAACGCAAGCTCAACGGCTTCCCGGTTTAAAACCGGCAGAGTCCCTGGCATCCCAGCACAGACAGCAGTCACGTTTTCGTTGTGCCCCAAACCAAAATCCGTGGACCCGGTCGAAAAGCATTTGGACGCGGTCGACAGCTGAGCATGAATTTCAAGGCCGATAACCACATCAAATTCATTGGACACGGCAGGTCTCCTTAAATTCAATCAGTTCTTCTAAAGTGTTTGCAAACATTATCATTTTATCATCTTGGAAGGCGGGGGCAATTAACTGTAAGCCCAATGGTAAGGATTTGTGACTTAACCCCAAGGGCAAGCTCAAGGAGGGCAATCCCGCTAAGCTGGCCGGTGTCGTCAGAATATCATTATAATACATGGCTATCGGGTCGTTGACCTTGTCGCCCATTTTAAAGGCTGGAGCCGTCGAAACCGGTCCTAACAAAAAGTCACATTTCTCAAATGCTTTGGTAAAATCCTGTGATATGAGGCGACGAACTTGGCAAGCTTTCGTGTAAAAAGCATCGAAGTATCCCGCCGAAAGTGAAAACGTCCCTAGCAAGATTCTTCTTTTAACCTCGTCCCCAAACCCAAAACTCCGAGTTCTCTTATAAAAGTCTGATAAACCCTGCAAAGGTTCACCGTCTGGCGATGATAGGTCACGCAAACCATAACGGACACCGTCGTAGCGTGAAAGATTGCTCGAGGCTTCACTGGCCGCAATCAAATAATAAACGGGAATTGCGTAATCGGTGTGTGGAAGATCAACTTCGACAACATCACAGCCCTCAGTCTTCAGTTTTGTAAACAAATTCTCTAGGGCCCTTTTGAGGTCTTCGTCCAGCTCAGCAGCCATATATTCTTTGGGAATGCCAACTCGCGTACCCTTTAAATTTTGCTTCTCGGAAACACTAAGACTCTGAAAGGGGCATGAAATGTTGGTGCTGTCTCGAGAGTCACAATCAATCATGACTTCTAGTGCTAGTGCCGCGTCTTCAACCCGACGTCCAAAAGTCCCGGCTTGATCCAAAGACGATGCAAACGCAATCATGCCAAAACGTGAAACCGCCCCATAAGTTGGCTTGATTCCGACAACGCCACAAAAGCTGGCGGGTTGTCGGATTGAGCCACCCGTATCCGAGCCAATTGAGAGGGGAGCCATACTGGCCGCAACCGCCGCCGCTGACCCTCCACTGGAGCCGCCAGGCACTCGGCTCAAATCCCAGGGGTTCTTACAGGGACCAAAATAGGAGTTTTCATTGGACGACCCCATGGCAAACTCATCCATGTTTGTTTTACCCAACACGATTGCACCTTCAGCCTGTAAACGAGAAATACAGTGGGCTGTATAAGGGGGAAGAAAATTTTCCAGTATTCTCGAAGCCGCTGTGGCTTTCATGCCCTTTATACAAAAGTTGTCTTTCACTAAAATTGGAATACCTGTTAGGCGCCCTTGATCAAAATCCCCGGCATCGACTCTTTGCGCTTGCTGAATCGCCTGCTGATTGACCTCTAAAACGGCATTCAGCTTGGTGTTGATTGGCTCAATTGTCCTTAAAAGATCCGAAACCATTGACTGAGCCGAAATCTCACGCTTGCGAACTTTTTCTGCTATCTGTTTTACAGAGTACTCAGAAAACATGATCAAACCACCGGCGGAACTTTAAAGAGTCCGTCCTTGACCTCTGGGGCATTCTGTAAAACCTCATCCACAGTCAGGTCTCGGACCACCTTGTCTTCTCGCAAAGGAGGCTGGATGCCGTGAGGTGTGATCATCGGCGAAACTCCCTGAGTCTCAACAGATTGGAGAGTCTCAAAATAGTTTAAGATCTTCGCAAAATGATTTTGGTAACTTTCAATTTCATTTTTGTCTATTTTTAGGCAGGCCAATTCAGCAATCGCCTCAATATCTTGTTTTTCTGCCAAAGCGTGCCTCCTTGCGGGTCTCTAATATAACTTTTTTTACAAAAGGGTAAAACATATTTCGTTGACCCAGTGATGGGTCACTTACATAATCGCAGCCATGACCAAAAAGGACGCCAAAGCCTCTATTCGTAAGCTTTCTGAGGAAATTCAAAAACACAATCGCCTCTACCACACCCTCGACCAGCCGCAAATTTCGGACTTCGAGTATGACCAACTTTTCCAGAAACTCCTAGACTTGGAAGCAAAATACCCAGACCTTGTCGATCCAGCCTCTCCCACGCAGAGGGTCGGAGGCGAGGTTCTTGATGGGTTCGTCAAAGCTTCCCACCAAGAGCCCATGCTGTCGCTGCAAAACACCTACTCTGCAGATGAAATTACTGAGTTTGAGCAAAAAATTCAAAGGCAAATAAATGATGATTCTCCTATCGAGTTTTTCTGCTCTCCAAAATATGACGGCGTCGCCATGGAGCTGGTTTATCAAAAGGGGCAACTCGTGCGCGCAATTACCAGAGGCGATGGAACCACCGGCGAAGACGTCGTAAGTAATGTAAAGACCATTGCAAATGTCCCACACAGCCTTGCGACAAAAACCCCACCTCCGCGCCTCGATGTTCGGGGTGAGATCTTGCTTTACAAAGAAGAATTCGTTCGCATCAATAACGCCAATGACGAAAAAGGACTGCCGCCATTTGCAAACCCTCGCAATGCGGCGGCGGGAACCATTCGACAATTGGATTCTAGGATTGCGAAGCAACGAAATCTCAAAATGTTTTGTTACTCTCTGGGGTTTCAAGAAGGTTTCAACCCGGAAACCCAGAGGGAGTTTGAAGAACTCATAAAAAACATGGGCCTACCAACGATGGCCTTTTGCAAAAAAGGACCTGTTAAAAAAACTCAGCTTTCAAAAATTTGTCGAGGCTCCAATGAAGTCATTGAATACTACCAGTCCATTGAAAAACTTCGTCATGACTTGGATTTTGAAATTGATGGGATTGTGGTTAAAGTCAATTCTTTCTCTCTGCAAAAAAGCCTTGGCAATATTGCTAGAAGTCCGCGCTGGGCTTTTGCCGCTAAATTCCAACCCGAACAAGCCCAAACTGTGGTCGAAGACATTCAGGTGCAGGTTGGCCGCACCGGTGCTCTCACTCCGGTCGCTATTATGAAGCCCGTTTCAGTGGGTGGAGTTACGATCACTCACGCCACTCTTCACAACCAGGACGAAATCAACCGCAAAGATATTCGTAAAGGGGATACGGTGATCGTGCACCGGGCTGGAGATGTGATTCCTGAAATTCTTTCGGTTGTAAAAGAAGAACGAAAAAGCGGCGCCAAAGCCTACGTGATTCCAGACCAGTGCCCCACCTGCCATCAGACCGTTCAGCAACAGGAAGGTGAGGTCGTCAAACGCTGTGTCAACAGCCTCTGCCCGTCGGTCATGGTGGAAAGCCTAAAACACTTTGTTTCACGAAATGCCCTAAATATAGACAAACTCGGGGCCCGACTTATTGAAGTGTTTTTTGCAGAAAACTTGATTCAAAGTTTTTCAGATATCTACAAGTTGAAGTATGACGACATTTTTGCGCTGGACCGACAGGGCGAAAAGTCGACACGAAATATTTTAGAAAACATAGAGAAAAGTAAAGACACTGAATTGTACCGACTGATTTATGGGCTTGGAATTCGATTCGTCGGTGAGCAAACAGCAAGAACTTTAGCCAACCACTTTAAAACTATAGAGGGCTTCCTGCAAACCAACGAGGAGGAACTGCTGGCCTTGCCTGACGTTGGCCCCAAAGTGGCGGAAAGCATAACCTTGGCCCTCAAACAAAAATCCTTTCAAAAAGAAGTTTTAGAACTGGCTAATGTAGGCGTAAAGCCCAGGCCAATCCAAGGGCGATCATCGGGTGCGGCGGGCACTCTCAAAGGGATGAGTTTTGTCGTCACAGGAACCTTGCCCATTCCACGCAATGAGGCTCAGGATTTGATTCGAGAAGCCGGAGGCCAGGTTGGTTCTTCTGTAAGCAAGAAAACCAGCGTACTGGTAGCGGGAGAAAAAGCCGGCAGTAAGTTAGAAAAGGCTGAAAAATTAGGTGTGCAGGTTTGGTCTTGGGAAGATCTACAAAGCAAGCTTTCATAAAAAAACCCTGGGATAACCAGGGTTGAAAGAAAAAACGTAATATAAAGCGAAATACAATTTACAGATGGTCGATGACGATATCTCGTGCCATTACTGTCTTGCGCCCATCGGCTTGGGCTGACTCAACACCTTTTTTACAAAGAAGCTCAACCGCTTTACTCAATACATCAACCGTTTCAGCAGACGTGTTACACCCAGAACTTTCTTTGATGAATTTTTTAACTTTGCTGGTAACAACCAATACATTTGCCATGATTACCTCCGAATGGTCAGGCGGTTCTTAAAATTACTTGGCTAATCTAACGCATATTTCGATCTGAAGACAAAATTATTTCGTCCTGGCGTCCTACAGCAATTCAGCAGGACCTGGGAAACCCTTGAAAAATGGCGGTTTCTGCGCCGCGTACAAAGTTTATTTTCCTGAGAAAAACTCTCTAACTTGCCCCTGATCCATCATCAAAACCTTGGCTGTGCGTTGTTTTTGACCAGGCTGAATCCAAATAAAGGTTTTGCTGTCTTGCGCAATCGTGCACTCCACATCAGAAAAAGCGGGCGACCAGGTGCCCGAATTCAAATGCTCGACCCCCCCAATCAATTCATGGCGCACATCATGAGTGTGACCATAGATCACACGCCCCACCCCCGTAATTAAGCCTGAGGTGGTTAAGATTTGCTCGTTGGGTTTTTTGTAATAGCTGACATAAGACTCCACTCCACGAGCATAAAGAACAAAAGGGGGTAAAAGAATCAAAATAGGGATGAACATCCAAAAAAACGAGAGGGCATAGATTTGCTTAATAATAATAAAAATCTGCAAAAGCAAAAACAAGGATACAAGAACTAGAAAGGCGCGGTCGAGCCAGAGTTCTTTCATTATTTTCAATGGATTCGACCCGGCTGGTTTAACAAACAGGGCTCGCATTTCACGAACCATTCTTGGTGTCGCATTCGAGCGCTTGGCAATTTTCTCTACTCGCTCTTCAACAGTCAGAGCATCACTCAATGGGTGCTGTAAGTTTGAGTAGATGGTGCGCCACAGAATCGCAACACTGCTCCAAAACCATGTCCAAATAATGAAGGGTTGGGTTCGAACCATATATCTAAAAAAGTAATTCACATACTCACCCAGAGACATCACATAGTTGGCTTCAATGTGGGGATTAAAATATCCCATGCCATTCACCAAGTAGCGACAAGCCCAGTCTCCGAAGGGAAGTCTTACCTGCACCCGGTTGTAGTCAATGATAAAGGGATTGATCGGGTCTTCGCATAGACAGTAGGGGTCATACTGATTACCATGCTCGATTAGCGTGTCTTGATTGCTGACATAAAACCACTCAACAAATCGAACGCGAGTTCTTTCTTCGGCCGTCAGATCTAAAATATTCAGAATTTCGACCTGAACGCCTTTCCAATGTAGTTCCAAATCATGGTTGCCAATGACAAAAACCACACGATGCCCCTGTTCGATAAACCAATGGAGGGCGTTACACCATTCAATATGATCAGACAAAATAACCCGAATCTTATCAATCGATTTTTCCTCTTCCGGCTCTAATCCCCTTTTCTTTTCCAACCAGGAAATTTGATATGACGGAAGAGTCGGCAAATAGGTAACACTGTCAAAATCAAAAATGTCGCCATTTAAAATAAGCTCCACTTTTTCTTCACCGGCTTGAGTATGAATGTAATCTAAAAATTGACGGAACTGACTATCAAAAAAATAGTCTCGTGTCTTATACTTTTTCCACAAAGGGTATTTTGCATGAACCGGCTCGGCTTCACACAAATGAAGGTCACTAACGACAGCCGTGTACTTAGCCTTGCTAAAATCAACTTCATCAAGGTTAAAGTTACTAGCCATTATATCTCTTCGGGTTTATGTCCGAACCAGCCCACCAGTACAATAGACAGCTCATAAAGACCACAAAGAGGTAGCACCAAAAGCACCATGCTCATGACATCCGGAGGAGTAATAACTGCGGATAAAACACACATTAGAATCACAGCATATCGGCGCAGAGCTATGAGTAGGGCCTTGTTCACAATCCCTGCCATTCCCAAAATCGTTAAAATAAGAGGAAGCTCAAAAGCCAATCCAAAAACCAGAGTCGTTGTCATGAAAAAGGACAAGTAGTCATTGATGGTGATCATCGCCTTATCTGTTTCACCACCAAAGTTGAGAAGAAACTCGAAGGCCAAGGGATAAACAACAAAATAGACAAAGCTGACTCCCGTCAAAAACAAAAAGCTGCCAAAAAAGATAAAATACAGAGAATACTTCTTCTCGTTTTTATACAACCCCGGAGCAACGAAGTGCCAAATTTGCCAGATCCATACCGGACAGGCCAAAATCACCCCTGTCAAAATGGAAACTTTGAGGTGGGCCATGAATTTGTCCATAGGAGCGGTAAAGACCAAACCATTTTCTGGCAAATAAGGAAGGATCGGCGCCCGAACAATCGAAAAGAAGAAATCACTAAAATTCCATGCAGCAATGGCAAAAACCGTTACTGCTATCAACGATCGTATGATGCGATCCCGCAGCTCCGTAAGATGTTCGACTAGGGTGTAATCATCTTGCGGGTTAGGATTTGCCATGTTTGCTCTCTTCAAGCTCTTCTTGATCTATTTTTTCTTGGGGGGAGGTCTCCTGGGGGCCCAAATCTTTCTCATTGTCGATTTTCGTCATCGAATCGACAACCCGATGACCCTCATTGATAATTTCTTGTTTTGTATCATGAATGGAAGACTTCACCTCATTGGTCACTTCAAGTATTCCACCGCTTAAGTCTTGAGTGGCTTTTTTTAATTCAGATAAAAGGCGGCCAACCACGCGGGCCACTTCTGGCAATTGTTTGGGACCAATTACAATTAGGGCTATGACACCAATGACAAGAAATTCAGAAAAGCCAATATTGAACATATCCTAAGATAGCTTTAGAGAACCAAAAGTTCAATAATATAGACAGGTGGTGGGGATCTAGGGTGGCTTTTACTGCTTCGTTCGCTTGTGGCTAGAAGAGTTAAAGTAGCCCTTCTCGGCCAAAGTCTCGCCCAACAGGTTAGATCCCGTTTTAGAATAGACATCCATCATACGAAGGATGTTTTCTTCGTTTGTCATTTTGGCTTTCTGACTTATGACAGCCAAAACATCCACCAAGTTAAGAAATTGTTCGGACAGCTCTCGAAAAAGTTTGGCAAAAGTGTCTTCATTGACGTCGTGAGCCAGTGAGCCAAAGGCCATTTTCCCCATATCCACATAGTAATCAACATCGATGATTTTGCGCTGAAAGGAATCAGAGAAGAAGCCGGAAATATATAGGGACGTATCACCCACCTGCTTCAATTGTTCTGTTCGAACCCGACCACCAAGTTGATTGGCCCTCAAATACATCTCGGCCATGGTTTTTCGAGTTCTTTTCCCAGTACCCTCTTCGACGTCGTAGAGGTTTTCAGCACACAAGTAGTGCTTTAAAACATCAACAATGTAACTTTTTACCTGCGGACGGGTCTCGAGTCGCCTTTCTTTAAAAGCCTCGTCAACTGTCTCCTGAAAGTAGGTATCGGAATCAAAAATCAATTGGGTCGACATAATAGAATCCTCGCTGCGATCTTCATCCTAGACTTTATTATAACCGAGCCCTAAGTCTTTGTGGGCTTGTCATGGCTCTTTTTGGGTTTTTGTCCAGTGTTCTGTCTCAAAATAATCCAATAATTCCAGTAGCATAAGGCGGGGTTATGGGAATTATCGAGGATTTTAATAGACCCTTCGATTCGGTCCATGGTAGTTCGAATCTCAATGGATTTATTTGGCGCATATGTTCACATCCCATTCTGCATCCAACGTTGTCACTACTGCGATTTCGCGACCTATAGCAAAGATCAAATTCAAGCGAATGATGAATATGTCGATCATGTTTGTCGAGAAATCCGACTGCGTCGCCCTTTGTTCTCAGAACGCTATCTGGATACCCTTTACTTTGGCGGTGGCACGCCGAGCCTGCTGACCCCAGAACAATTGAATCAGATTGTCCAAGCGTTTCGGGCGGAAGGGTTGACTATTGATCCGAACACGGAGGTTACAATAGAGGTCAACCCGGCCACGCTCGACGCGGAAAAGTGTGAGCAGTTCAAAGAAATTGGAATCAACCGAATCAGCATTGGGTGCCAAAGTTTTAATGACCAGTATTTGCAGGCCTGCAACCGAGAGCACACAGCCGATCAAACCCGTGAGACCATTCGGTTAGTAAAAAAACACTTCGATAACTTCAGTTTGGACTTGCTGTTTTCACTGCCCCAGCAAGAGCTGAAGCAATTGGCCGCAGACCTAAAAGAGGTTGTTGATTTTGCTCCCCCTCACGTGAGTGCCTATTGCCTCACACTCCCGAGTCATCATCCGATGAATCAAGGCCGCTGTTCAGAGGACGAACAAATCGAAATGTTCGAACTTGTTATTGCCGGTTTGCGATCAATCGGTTTGGAACGTTATGAGTTGTCAAATTTCAGTTCCCCTGGCTTTCATTCCAAACATAATAACCTTTATTGGACAGACCAAAACTACTGGGGTTTAGGCTTGAGTGCCCACTCTTTTCGAAAGACAGCCGATGCCAGCTATCGGTTTTGGAATACAAAATCCTATTCGGCCTATATGCAACAAATGGATCGATTGGAGGAGGCTAAAAGCATTGAGACGTCTTTTGCCTCGAGTCAGTGGGAAAGACTTGGGCTCCACGAAGCCATGACTGATTTTTGCCACACCCATTTGCGGCTGGCCCAAGGCCTCAACCAGCAATCGGTGCGTCATAAGTTCGGAGATTGGGCCCCCAAGTTGGTTCAGGACAAATTACAAGACTCTCAGAAAAAGGGTCTGATTTTACCGACTCCTTTGGGATTCAGGCTGACCGAACGAGGTTTTTTGCTTAGCAATTTGGTATTCTCAGACTTGCTTATTTCACCTGAGGACATTGACAAGGCGCAAACCAGCCCCCTATTTTGAGAAAACAATAGGTGAAATATGGCTAACGACAAAAGCGAAAATTCAGAAGAAATGGGAACGGCCCATCAAGAGCACCCAGAAGAGGCCTCTAGTGGCAACGAGACAACCTCACCAGAGACCCAAAACGACACCAGCGAGACTTCTGCAGAGGAAAAGCTGGCTCAGCTAGAAAAAGACCACCTCTACTTGCGTGCTGAGATGGAAAATATCAAGCGGCAAAACTTCAAAGAGAGGTCTCAGCTATTAAAATATGGTGCTGAACGCCTCGCCAAAGACCTCTTGGACACTCTCGACGTCTTTCGGTCCGCCCTTTCGGCAGAAGTGAACCAGGAAAATTTTAAAGAGTTTGTCAGTGGTATCGAGTTGACGGCCCAGTCGTTGAAAACCAACCTCGAGAAGCATGGAATTGTCGAAGTCGACTGTGTCGGACAAGCTTTTGATCCCAACACCCAGGAAGCTCTCAGCAGCGAAGCTTCAGAAGACTTTCCAGAGGGCTATGTCACCAAAGTGTTTAAGCCCCCTTATCTTTACCACGATAAATTGCTTCGCCCTGGACAAGTTATTGTCAGTCGGAAAAAAACTGAATAACATAAAGCCACCTTGGCCAAATCAGATTTTTATAAAATTTTAAATATAGATGCTAAAGCGAGCTTGAAACAAATCAAGTCCGCTTATCGACAGTTGGCACTCAAGTACCACCCTGATCATAACCCTGGAAACTCTGAGGCTGCCGAAAAGTTTGCCGAGATTAAGCTCGCCTATGAAACATTAACAACCCCTGAGTTGCGAAACAATTATGATACCCAATACCGACCCTCACCCGAACCACAGCCGCGGGCAGAGCCCCAGCCGCAAACTTCCGCTACTGGTCAGAAGACTCGTGGCAAAAATCTTCGCTTCAATTTGTTTATAACTCTAGAAGATGTAGCTCACGGATGTGACCGGAGCATTCGGTATGTGAGAACCAATAAACACGAGAAAGAAACAATCCAACTCAAAGTTCGTGTCCCAAAAGGCGCTTTTCAAAATCAACGACTAAAACTTGTTGGTTATGGAGACATTCAGGGTGACGCCTCTGGTGATCTTTTCGTAATTATTCATATTCAAAATCACCCCATGTTTTTAAGAAAAGACTTAAATATCCGGGTTAACGTGCCCATTTCCTATCTCGATGCGGCCTTAGGCTCTACCATAGAGGTGCCAACCTTAACAGGTGTTCGCAAAGTAAAGCTTAAGGTTTGTGAATTCGACGATTTGCAACACCGACTCAAGGGCTTTGGGCTGCCAGATCCAAAAGGTCACTTCAAGGGCGATTTAGTGGTCCACTGTTTTATAGAGCACCCGAAACGTCTAAGTCAAAACGAACGGAAGATCTTAGAAAAGGGCTTACAAACTTGGCCTGAAGGCGAAATGATGCAACAATATCAAGTCTATCTGAAGGAACTTAAAGGGAGAAAACGATGAAATCTCTGATTCTATTTTCCACATTGTTTGTCATGGTTTCGTGCTCTACCTTTGGTCGAAAAGAAAAATTGAACCAGGCTCCAGAGCCCGTAAAAGTCCAAATGAATCTTGCAACAACTCAGTTTCAGAATAAGCAGTTCAACCAGGCGGCTAAAACCTTGAACGGAATTTTGAAGTTTCACCGAAATACAGAAACGGGAGATGATGCTCTTTTCTTATTAGCCAAAACATACTCACGAATGGAAAATTGGGAGAACTCTTTAAGCGCTTACAAAGCCTTGTATGACTCTCAATACTTTTCCAGTCGCGAACCCCAAGCCCGGGTGGCAGCAGCTAAAATTTTGACTTATAAAATCGGTGACTATAAGCAAGCTCTATATCTGGTCGAACAGTCTCTGCGCACATCAATAGACCGCGAGCAAAAGGCCGACTTACTGGAAGTTCGGTTTACCAGCCTGATGCGAACGGGGGCTCAACTGGAGGCCTTTGAAACCTTAGTGCAGCTTTCCGAACAACACCCCGTCGCTTCGAAAAGAGAAAGTTTCAGTCGAAAAGCTAAGGCTTTTCTTGATTCCCGCTTAACCGGACCAGATCTTAAAGATTTTGCCGACGACAGCAATGAATCTGACCTGAAAGTGGATGCGATGTATCGGTATGGGGTTTTCCTTATGGGTGAAGGAAAATACGGCGAGGCCCGCTCCTACTTTGAAGGTGTTATTTCGATGCGACCTAAAAGTTATGTCAGTACCCAGGCCAAACAACTCTTGGAACAATTGTCGGCGCGCGGCCAGGTGAACCAACGAACCATCGGCGTGGTTTTACCTTTAAGTGGAAGATATTCAAGTATCGGCTACCAAGCCTTATGGGGCTTACAATTGGCCCTTGGAATCAAAGGTGGCCAAAACTCGGAAAATGTCAGACTGGCTGTTATTGATAGTCGGGGTAAACCCGACCAAGCGAGAAAAGCTGTCAAAAGACTAGTGGAAGAGGACCACGCCATTTCGATTGTTGGCGGTCTTCTTGCCAAAACAGCCTATGCCGCCTCTATCCAGGCTCAAGAGATTGGGGTTCCATTTATTGCGCTTTCACAAAAAGAAGGACTCACTGATATTGGACCGTTTATTTTTCGAAATGCCCTAACCATTGAGTCTCAACTGGATCAATTGATCGAAACCGCAATGGGAACAAAGGAGTTTAAGCGTTTTGCGATTCTGTATCCCAATGATGAGTACGGGGTAAAAATCAGCAATCTGTTTTGGAAGAAGGTTCAGGAAAAGGGGGGTAGCATATCCGGCGCGCAGTCTTACCTACCCGGAGAGACAGACTTTAATGAACATATTCAAAAGCTGGTCGGAACCTTTTATATTGCTGATCGACAAGAAGAGTACTCCAAGCGCCTTAAAGAATGGTACGAAAAGCAACCGAAGGGCACACGTCGTCGCAAAAAGGCGCCTGTGGGACTACTGCCCCCGATCATTGATTTTGATGCTATATTTATCCCCGATGGACCTAAGGCGATAGGTCAAATTGCTCCTATGCTGGCCTACAATGACGTCAACGGTGTTTTTTTAATTGGCACTAATATTTGGAACAGTAATGAGTTTCTTCGACGGGGACAAAATTTTGTCAACAAGTCCCTTTTCACCGACGGGTTTTACGGAAAAGATGAAACTTTTTTAAACTCACGCTTTTATCAAAGCTATGCCGAAACCTTCAATAAAGCGCCCTCTACGTTTTCACTTCTGGGTTACGACTCAGGTCTTGTGATTCGATCAGTTCTATCCCAAGGAGTCGAAAACCGCCTCGACTTTGCAAAAGTCGTCCAGCAAAACAAAGGTATACCCGGTGCGCTGAACACTTTGATGTTGAACAATAAAAAAGAATTTGTTCGACCGGTCGTAACTTTAACCGTAAAAGAAGGGGAAATTGTTCCCTTTAAAAAAGAAGAGCTCTAACCAAAGGTCCCAAGACTTTTGCCCCGTCGCCCGCTCTCCCTTTTTGGTAGCGGCTTTGCAATTGTCTCTTCACGAAACAACATAAACAATACTCATCAAAACTATAATAAGTTTTTCTGTTGGTAACGTGCCGTTTTCTTTCAGAAAAGCTTGAACTCAGCTTGCTAGCTAGGAATCTCGACCTTTTTGAGACCTTTGAAACCTAAATTATATTTTCTATCTTCCGAAAAATTACCTAGAGCAACAGTGAATTTCTGATGGAGGCCGTGAATGGACGAGAAAAGCCTACAAATACCTGACCAAATCCCCATGCTCCCGGTAAGGGACATAGTGATTTTCCCCTATATGATTATCCCACTTTTTGTTGGACGAGAATCATCTATACAAGCCGTGGAAGATAGCCTAGCAAAAAATCGATTGATTTTTTTAGCCTCCCAGATGGACCTGACGGAAGAGTCTCCCACTGAAGAGAGCGTTTACCGGGTGGGAACTGTTGCTATGATCATCCGTATGCGCAAACTTGCTGACGGCCGCGTAAAGATATTGATCCAAGGAATGGCAAAAGCGAAAATTTCTAAGTTTCACCAGAATCAACCCTTCTTCAATGTATCTGTTGATAAGATCGAAGAAAAGTATGATGACTCCGAGGAAACCAAGTTAAAAGCCGAAGCACTAATCCGAACAGCCAAAGAGCAGTTAGAAAAAGTCATTGCGCTTGGCAAAATCTTGTCACCAGACATCTTGTTGGTTCTTGATGATATTACAGAGCCTGGACGCGTCGCTGACCTGATCGCTTCCAACCTAGGCTTAAAAGTCGACGACGCTCAGAAAATTCTTGAAAAAGAAGACCACTTAGAGCGCCTTCGTTTAGTTAACGAAATTCTAACGGCTGAAGTTGAAGTTCTTCAAATGCAGGCTAAAATTCGGACCACTGCCAAAGATGAGATGTCCAAGAGTCAGCGCGAATATTTTTTACGTGAGCAAATGAAGGCTATAAAGTCAGAACTTGGAGAAGGTGACTCTAAAAATGACGAAATGGATGAGCTAAGACAAAAAATCATGACCGCTGGGATGCCCGACGAGGTCGAAAGAGAAGTCATGAAGCAGCTCGGACGCCTTGAACGAATGCACCCCGACGCATCGGAAGCTTCGATGATTCGAACTTACCTTGACTGGATGGGAGACCTTCCGTGGAACAAAGAAACTATTGATAGTATAGAAATAGTTAAGGCCCAGGAAATCCTTGAAGCTGACCACCATGGACTAGAGAAAGCCAAAGAGCGAATTCTAGAGTTCTTGGCCGTCAAAAAACTTAAAGATAATATGAAAGGCCCGATTCTGTGTTTCTGTGGGCCTCCTGGAGTGGGAAAGACTTCTCTTGGAAAAAGTATCGCAAAATCAATGAACAGAAAGTATTTCCGAATCGCCCTAGGTGGAGTTAAGGATGAGGCCGAAATTCGTGGTCATCGTAGAACCTACGTAGGAGCAATGCCTGGAAAAATTGTACAGGCCTTAAAACAGATTCAAACCAACAACCCTGTCATCGTTCTAGATGAGATTGACAAACTGGGCAGTGATTTTCGCGGGGACCCTTCCGCCGCTATGCTAGAGGTTTTAGACCCTGAGCAAAACGCCGCTTTTCGCGACAACTATTTGAATGTTGATTTCGACCTTTCGAAATGCCTATTCATCGCTACCGCAAATGTGGTCGAAAATATTCCGGCAGCCTTGAGAGACCGAATGGAACTCATTCCAATTTCTGGTTACACCCAAGCTGAGAAAGTCGAGATCACTAAGAAACATTTGATTCGCAAACAAATAGACAACAATGGAGTCGAGCCAAAAAGAATTGAGTTTGTCGATGAAGGTATCAACTACCTAATTGGTCACTACACTCGTGAAGCCGGCGTTCGTAATCTTGAACGTGAAATCGGATCTCTTTGCCGAAAAGTCGCCAAAGAAGTGGTAATGGGTTCAAAAGAGAACTTTGTAATCAACGACGAACAAGTGGTTAAGTTTTTAGGCGCTCCTAAGTTCCTAAAAGAAGAACAACTCACTGAAGACACTGTAGGTGTTGGCACCGGGTTGGCTTGGACTCAAGCCGGCGGAGAAGTTCTTTATGTTGAAGCTCTTAATATGAAAGGCAAAGGGGGATTCACCCTGACCGGTCAAATGGGAGATGTCATGAAGGAATCCGCAACGGCCGCCATTTCTTATGCCCGCGCCCATTTTGATGAGCTTGGGATCGACCCCAAATGGTTTGAAGAAAATCACATCCATATTCATATGCCGGCCGGAGGAATTCCTAAAGACGGACCTTCTGCTGGAGTGACCATGACCACCGCCATTGTTAGTATTATCACTAAAAATCCCGTCCGCAAGGATGTGGCAATGACGGGCGAGGTGACTTTAACAGGTCGAGTACTGCCTATTGGTGGAATTAAAGAGAAGGCCCTGGCCGCTTTAAGTCACAATATCAGCACGGTAATTTGTCCTCTTGCTAACAAGAAAGATGTGGATGAAATTCCTGTTGAAATTCGCGACAAAATTAACTTTATCTTTGTTGAACATTTGGATGAAGTTTTACAAATTGCACTAAAATCTAAAGTTAAGGGCGTTAAGAAAAAGGGTGGTTCAAACAAAGACAAGACCACCATGCCTGCTGCTTAATTCGAAAACAAAATACGGGTATGCCTTTAGGTATACCCGATTTTTAAAGGCTCCAACTAATATGTTCCGGAGTTTGGAGAAATTCTGACACCGTTTCTGTTTTGCCAAACGAGTCCGGATTCTAAATGAGGATCAAACGAACCCTGGCTGGCAGAGGCCAAAAGTTTGACCCCGCAAATTAGAGTTACCAGGCCAACCCAAAAGAGAGAGGTCTTAGGTCCTCGGAGCTGACCCCGATCGTTTTTCATTCTCTCTTTCCAAATACATCACCAGGGTTTTTAAGTCGGTGATTTGTTGTTTTAGTTGGATGATCTGGTCTTCCTTACTTTGAAGGCTTTGCATGTAGGCCTTCTTTAGTTCATCCAACAAAGTTTTTGCCGTGTTAAAAGTATTGTCCTCCTTTGAGGAACCAGACGTTTCGGGCGCTTTAGAAGTTGGGACGGGCGTGAAAGTTTGGCTATTCTGGGGAGGCAACTCTTGCCTAGGCAAAAAGTATTTACCATGAATGAGCTTATGCTTGATTTTGTTACCTTTTATTCTGCGTCGCAAGGTGGATACGCTAACGTCGTATTCACTCGAGTACTCAGCCAAAGATAACCATTCATTCTCTACATTAACAACACTCATGACTATTCAACCCTAGCATACCCACTGACCAAGACAATGGATAAATTGATATTCACGGCCTTGGGCCTGGTTTTGGCTAGGTAGTCACATAGTCAGGGCCAGTGCTCACCAAGTAAGTTATTGATTTCACTTAACTGAGGTTGATATAGTCAATGGATGGATAACTTAGCGGGGGCACAAATTTTAAAGCCCAACATTACTGGATCGTCGAAATGAAGCTAAAGGGAAAGAAGAAAATAGGTCTAGCCCTTAGTGGGGGCGGAATTAAAGCGGCCGCCTTTCATATCGGCGTCTGTTTGGCGCTGAAAGAGAAGGGTTTTAGGTTCGCCGGAGGCACTAAAGAAGAGGTGGCCAGCAAGTACTCAGATAATGACAAGGTGATTAAGCTGTACGTGGGATCCAGTGCAGGCGCGGTTATTAGCACCTTCCTAGCCAGTGGATATTCACTTCAAGCGATTATCTCGGCTTTTGAAAAGGGTGCCGAATGGGACCTCAAAGGTTTACGCCAAGAGGATGAGTTCCAAGAGTCCCTGCGCCCGATTTCCTACACCGATATTTTTGCAATTAATGGCAAAAACTGGTTAAAGATGGTTCCAAATATGATCCGAAATCGCTCGATTTTAAGTGGCGGGCTAGAAGCCATGGTAAAGAATGGATTGAAAATCAATGGCCTTGTTACCGCCAAAGGTCTAGAGAAGTATATTCGTAATCATGTTTGGCAGGATAATACTTTTGGGTCCTTGGGGGTTGAACTCTATATTGTTGCCACCCAATTGAACCACTCGCGAAAGGTGATTTTTGGAGATTTTGCCGAGACCTCAAAAATCAAACATATCGGTTGGGCCAATTACGCGAGTGTTTCAGATGCCGTAGCCGCCTCGGCGAGCTTGCCTCCGGTTTTTGCACCCTATGGAATAATCAACGAACGGGGAAAAGAAATCTTTTACTTTGACGGTGAGATTCGAGATACCCTTTCAACCCATGTCGCCACCGATCACGGGTGTGATCTGGTGATTGCCAGTTATAGTATCCAACCCTACCACTACAATGAAAACATGGGCTCCCTGCATGAGTATGGAATTCCTCTCATTTTTAATCAGGCCCTTTATCAAGTGGTTCAGCAAAAAATAGAGAGTCACATAACGACCCAAAATGCTATCGACAAAATCTACCATGCCATTCGTGGGTACTTTAAACAAAAACAACTCCCAGAAGAAGATATGCATAAACTCCTCGATATCATTGAGAAAAGAGCAGACTACCGGCCCGACGTGGATTACCTTTATATCCACCCGAACCCCCACGACTACGAAATGTTTTTTGCCGATCACTTCAGCCTTAACCCCAAAATACTATCGAAAATTGTTCAAACCGGGTTTAGATCTGCGATTAACGTCTTAAGGAAACACGATTTATGATATCAACTCTTTCAAACTCTGTTTTTAAAAGCCTTCGCTCAGACTTAGTTTCCGAGACCCCAGCTTTCTGAGGACAGTTATTTGCATTTTACCCCAGAAGAGCCCAACTAAGAGTCTGTTGTAAAAGGAGTACCCATGAACAGTCCCTATGGTACAGAAAGAGAATTTACGATCGCCCCTGGTTGCCCTTGGTATGAAGCCCAACAAAACTATGGCCCTCCCAACGTCAACTGGTGCGAACCAACCACCTGTTCAATTATTAGTGAGCCTATCAACACCTGGAGTAACCTAGGCCTGATTCTTATTGGGCTATGGATTCTGTTTCGATTTCGAAGCTATCTGGGTCGATTTTTTGGCGGAGCGGTTTTTGCCATGGGCTCTTTGTCCTTTATATACCATGCCAGCAACAATTTTCTGACTCAGTACATAGACTTCCTTGGAATGTACTTTGTAATGAGTTTTCTTGTAACAGGAACGCTCCTTCGATTTTTCAGAGCCAGTCAGGCATCGTTTTTCACCTGGTATTGGTTCATCTATTCTCTTCATTGTGTGAGCTTCATGGTCTTCCACATTTTAGAAGTCCCCGTTCAATATATTATGTATCTTAACTTAGGACCGGTTATTTTAATGGAGTTTGTGATCTATTTGAGAACTCGCAAATGGGAGGAACAGAAGTTCTTTCTATTTGGTCTTTTTCTGACCTTGATGGCTCAAACAATCGCCCTTGTCGATATCCAGAGAATATATTGCAACCCAAGCGGATGGGTTCACGGTCACGCCCTATGGCATCTGATTGGTGCTCTGGCAGTCTACTTTTTTGCTCGCCACTACGACAACCACTTTTTAAATGCTCGATCTTCTCAGTTTTGAAGTTTTGAGTCGACCTTCTCTTGCCACACGATGTTGGGCCTTTGAATTTTGTTGTGGATCAGAATGTTGTTTCCTCGCTCGTAAATATCTGACTGGAAGTCCTTTTCAAACCGGACATCAAAAACATAAGCTTTTACCTTTAGTCGCATGGCCAACTGATAATTATTGTAGGTCTCTTCGGTAATTATCTTAATAGGTTTTTTTAAAAACACGAACCGACTTGTCGCAACCACCTGATATAACAAAGTCTTTGCTTTGCTAATTTCGGAGTCTAGTGAGACATGAAAATCACAGACGACCATCATGTCGAGAGATCCCGAATTTCCAGACGCGACATACTCAGACATGAACTTTGAATTTGGGATCGTCACTTCATTATCATCAAGCGTTTGAAGTCGAACCGCTCGCAAACCAATATTTGTGATCTCGCCATAGGTTCCAGAAAAAGTGACCCGATCTCCAACCTGAAAGGGGCGGTCGAAAAGCAGGGTAACGCCAGCGACGATGGAAGCCACGAGGTCTTTTAAGGAAAATCCCAGGGCGACAGCTGCGGAACCACCCAGCCCAAGAAGCAATTCTTTGGATGGCTGAAGGACTCCAAAAACCAACCCTAGTGTGCCAAAAATATAAAGTATAAAAGACAGAATTGTTGTAAATTGAAGAAACTGGAGGCGGTAATTCGGCGCCGTCTCGCTCATTTTCTCAGAAAGTCTTCGCAAAAATTTGCCGACTATAACAACAAAAACCAACCCTAGAATGACGATCAAAATCCGTTCGAACTGAAAAAGCTCAAAAACTTGACTTAAGTTATCCGCTGACTTCATAAATTAAATTTTTCCCTTTTAGATATTTCTTTAAATCATCAATCCAATCCATCCCAACGCAATAACGCCCGCTTCTTTCTATTAGAAAGCCTTCTTCGACACCTCGATAAATAGCTTGTTTTACAACAGCACGCGGGAGGTGGGTGGCCCGCGTCGCTTCACTGATATTAAGGTTTTCATGTTTCATCAAACTCGCGTAGACGAAATGCATTTCTTGGTTAAGCTTTGCCAGTTCGCTGACTGGATTTTCAAAAGGTAAACATACTTTAACTCTCTTGTCGGAAACCAGCCTTAGGCTTCGAAACCAATAGTAAATCGCAAGCCCTGGGTTGCCGTTTGATCTCTCCCAAATTAAATAGAAATAACGATTTTCAGCTGAAGTTACCTCTTCGTTCAGTCTTTGACTGGATCGAAAAATCTGATCGTATTCTGTTTTATAATCCAATTCGCCATGAAACCCTAAGATCATATCTTTGACTTCACTTGCAGACCATTTCGGCAATTGCAGCTCTTGTCTGAAATACTGATTTTCTCCAAGAACACTGTTTAAAAACTGCCAAGAGTATTCGTTGTAAGCAGCAATCCAAAAAATATTTTTCCGTTCTTCTGTTTTCTCTAAAAAAGCTTGGTAAATTTGAAAACCACCAATAGTTGAAAGAAAAAGGTTATGGGCGTTATCTATAAAGACAATTGCTTTTTCTTCCTCCGGAATACTCAAAACCGCCTCAAAAACCTGATCAAAAGATTTTTCTGTAAAAACCCTCGCCGGAACATCCACTTTTTCACAGCGAATTTTTTTTTCACTAAAAAAATCACTAGCCTGCTGAAGGAAAATTGATTTACCAGAACCCTTCGGCCCATGGATGGCCACGGTCTGCTCGGTGTTTTCATTTTCAATCCAACTTTGAACTTGAACCTCAATTTTCTTAAAAAAGTCCTTTTCTAAGACAAAGGTTTCTGTCGGGTGCTTGCAATGCTCCAGAAATTGATTGCGATAAGTTTCCTCAACCCGATTCAACCCCCCCGAGTCATCTCGCGTGGATTCGTACTTAACCCGAAGAACTTTAGCGTAGAGCAGCTTTACCAAGTCAAACTGAGAACTCCAACTTGCAAGGTGGTTTGCCGAAAAGTGAACAAAAATGAGAACTAGGCCCGGCAAACTCAGAAATAACGAATACCTGTTCTCCATTTTTTTCGAATACATCTGAAAAATGTGAATATTCGTATTCTTAAGATATTTTTCAATTTCTTTCTCCCACCGAGCAGATACAAAGAACAAAAGAGCCAGAATGACTAAACCAAAAAAAGGCTCGGCTATTGAAAAAATTAACGACGGCCCTAAAATACTTTGAAAAGCCGTCTCCAGAGAATAAACACCAAACAGTACAACTCCGAGAAATCGCGAGGTCCGTTGAATTTTTTGGTTTAAATTCTCTTTGGAGTCCTGCGGTAGGTTTGAAGCAAATTCCCGCAATAGTAGCTCGAGAGTCACTCTAAATATTTTATAGTAGACGAAGTAGTAGACGTAGGGAAGAAGGTTGGAGAACTCTTGAAATTCAGAGAACAACAATAGCTTATATATAACTTTTATTGTTAGGTAAGTGAATACCCAGGGTAAATACTCAGAAACAATGGGCAATAGATTGGTTAAAAGTCGATGTCGTTTTGACTGAAAACTCTTATAAAAGAATTCTCTCTTTTTTTCCTCTATCTTTATTTCCACGAGTCGTGAAAGACGAACAGCAACAAAAGGCAAAAAAAGAATCGCAAACAGGATCAAAAATTCTAAGGTTAGGCCGTATAGTCCACCAAAGCCTTTCCCCAATTGTGAACGCACCCAAAATGTTTTTTCGTAAAAATAGGCTAAAAATTTATAGGGAATAAGTGTAATTTCTAGTCCCATTCTTTTAAGGGTTCTGTTATCAACAGAGAATAAACTTAAATCTTGAGCCTTAAGTTCATCCAAATATCGAGCTCGTACCCGACTTACTTCTCGCAAAAGGGTGAAACGACGAGACACTTCTAACTGCCAATCTTTCATGGAATTTACGCTTTGGCTTGGCTCGGAGTCTGGAACATCATGAAACAGATCTTTAAGATGATGGGCCACCTCTTCCCACAAGTCGCTGACATCATTGTATCCTAAATTAATATTTTCACGATCAATGGACTTCTTAAACGGTTCCAATCGGGCCGAAAAGCTTAATGACTCGCCCTTTTTAAAACTCGTTGATTCCTGCTGAGCGATCGCCGCTTGCAGACCAAACAAAAGTGAAAACAGGCATAAAATCGACTTCATGCCAGTATTCTACATTGTTTCAAATAAATTACAGTGATTCTGTTATGGAGCTTTGCACGAAACGAAACACACGTGACGACAACAAGCCAAGGACGACAACTCCAACGGCTGAAATGACCACAATAGCTTGCGAGAACATGGCCTCTTTACGGGCCGAAAAACCTTCGCCATCTACCATGTACATCATGACCACCGGGCGTAAGTAGTAGTAAACACTAATGATTGAGCCCATCACTCCAATAAAGGTTAACCAATAAAACCCCTGCTCGATACTTGCGGAAAAAACATAAAACTTACCGAAAAACCCTAAGCTTGGCGGCAAACCGGCCAAGCTAAAAAGTAAAACAGCCAGGCTAATTGAAAGAATAGGCGATTTTTTAGACAGGCCGCGAAGATCAGACATTAATAAAATAGTATCCTCGTTTTTTTCTAAAACAACGGCCAGAGCAAATGTTCCCACCGTCATGATGGAGTAAGAAATCAGGTAAAACATAAGCGCAGTAACACCTGCATCACTGTCAGTTCCAAACGAGGCCACAATCACAGCCATAAAAGCATAGCCCGAGTGGGCGACACTTGAGTAAGCCAACATTCTTTTAAAGTTGTCCTGCATAATTGCCGCAACGTTGCCTACGATCATTGTTAAGGCCGCCAACCACTGCATAAACCAGACAAACTTATCAGAATCGAGATCGTAAAAATCCGCATAAAGAAAGAAACGCAAAAAAGCAATAAAAGAAGCCACCTTTACAGCGGTCGCCATGATCCCCGTAACTGGAGAAGCTGCTCCTTGGTAGACATCGGGAGCCCATGAGTGAAATGGGACTAATGCAATCTTAAAGGCAAAGCCGACGCAAGTTAAAATAACTCCAAACCGGAAAAACACTTCATTTTGAAAGTCCTGGGCTGCGAGACGACCAATTTCATGAAGGTTGGTACTGGTATTAGCTCCCCCTCCATAGATGAAGGCAATACCATAAAGTAAGATTGCTGAACCAACACCGCCGAGAACAAAATACTTAAACGCCGCCTCTTTAGACAAAAGCTTTTCTTTGTTTAGAGCGATCAATAAGTAAAGCGATAAGGACATCAATTCGATAGCTATAAAAGTAACAATAAGGTTGTTCGACATCACAACCAAAGCCATTCCTATTGTCGCATTAAGTACTAAGAAAATATGTTCAGCAAACTGGCGGTCTCGGGTGGCCTTACTGTCATAAAGAAGAAACAAACAGAAACCAACGACCAAATAGATAATATAAGAACCCCAAACTGTTATTCCATCAATAACAATGGCCTCGGAGAAAGCTTCAACAAAGTTAAGTTCCGAAATTTTCCAAAAACTTTTAACAACGGAAAGATTGAGCCCCGCAGCGCCAACAAGTCCAAAAACAGCCCACATCAAGGAAGTGAATGGATTCATCTCTTGGCCGTCGCGGAATGCCTTAACCGACAACGGAATAATACTAGCCAAAAAGAGCCAAACCAGAGGCGCTAAAATAATCAATTCAGATACATTAAAATTCACGACGATCTCCAACTGTAGGGGTCTTTTTAGAGGAATTGCTGAAAACATTTAATCGATACTCTTGTTGGTTTTGCACTAAATGGTCCATGCTCGTATTGGAGTATTTTAAAAAGAAGCCCGGGAAAAGTCCCATCCAGAAAACCAACACGATTAATGGAACAATGGTCAACATTTCTCGCCACCCCATGTCTTTCATGTTCGGATGACTCTTTACAATTTCACCCGTCTCCCCAAAGAAAACCTTTTTCACCATCCAGAGCATGTAGGCTGCTCCTAAAACAACCCCCAGTACCGCAATCCCTGCGAATAGTTTGGAGGTCTGCCAGGTTCCAAACAAGATTAGGAACTCGCCGACAAAGCCATTCGTCATCGGAACTGCAATGCTAGAAAAAGTGATGATCATAAAACAGATCGTAAAAATGGGAAGAGCTTTCGCCAACCCGCCGTAGTCTGCAATTTTTCTTGAGTGAGTGCGCTCGTAGATGACTCCGACAAGCATAAAGAGAGCCCCTGTACTGATACCGTGAGCCAGCATCTGGAACAAAGCTCCTTGGAGTCCATAGATATTCATCGCGAAAAGTCCAAGAATGACATAGCCCATGTGAGACACCGAAGAGTAAGCCACCAGTTTTTTCATATCCACCTGGACCATGGCGACCAGAGCACCATAGACAATACCAATCGCGCCAAGAGTCATAAATAAGGGCGTCCAAGCGGAAACAGCCTGGGGAAACATCGGGATGACAAATCGCAAGAAACCGTAAGTTCCCATTTTTAACATGACCCCAGCCAGGATCATTGACCCACCCGTCGGCGCCTGAACGTGAGCGTCTGGCAACCAAGTGTGAAAAGGAAACATTGGAACCTTAATGGCAAATGCTAAGCAAAATATGAAAAATAGAATGTTTTGCGGACTAATGAAAGTTCCATAAATAAACGGCAATTTAAGTCTGTAAAAATCTAAGACACTCGCACTCAATCCACCCAGTTGCGCATCACACTGAAAGATCAGATAGATGATGCCGGCAAGCATTAGAAGTGAGCCAACCATTGTGTAAATAAAGAACTTCATAGTGGCATAAATACGATTTTCACCACCCCAAATTCCAACAATAAAGTACATAGGAATCAGTGAGAGTTCGAAAAACACATAGAAAAGAATAGTGTCAAACGCGACAAAAGAGCCAATCATCGCCGACTCTAAAATCAAGATTGCAATGTGAAACGCCTTAACCTGTCTGTTTATAGTCGACCAGCTCGCAGCTACTACGACGGGAGTTAAAAATGTTGTCAAAATCACCAGCCAAAAGGAAATACCATCTATTCCCAAAAAGTACGAAACCCCAAGCTCTTTAAGCCATGGTGCCTTTTCAACAAGTTGAAGGTCGGCTGAACTTGGGTCAAAGTGCTTAAATAGCAAAAGCGAAAAGGCAAAATGCACAAGGGTTGAAATAAGGGTAATGGGTTTGGTGAGTTTTTCTGGGCTCACGATCACCAAAAACACGAAAAAGAAGGGTAGGAAGACTAAAGCACTTAACAACATTCGTTATCTCTCCATCAAGAACCACAGGCTGCAGACGAGCCCGATTAAAATATACAAGGCATACATTTGCAGATTCCCAGATTGAACCATCTTAAGTCCACCTCCGGCATTTTTCACCATGTCTGAAATATTATATGTAAAACGGTCAATTATTTTAACGTCGACTCTAGCCCACAGCATTTGAGAAAAGCGAACGAGAGGATTGATCAAGGTTTTAAAGTAGGCCTCATCTACCCAATATTTATTGTAAACCAAATTATAAACAGCCTTAAATCGATCTCTATTCCGAGCCGGAATCTCCGGCTTCTTTGCGTACATGAAGTAGGCTAAAACTACGCTGACCAGAACCATAAACAAAGTTAGTGCCATCAACATAAACTCCGTTTGTAAATCATTTTCACTATGTGGAATCTCAAAGGTCGCCATCAAAGGGTGGATCCAATCATCCAAGAAGTTGTGCATATGACCCAATAGAGTTCCGACACCATGAGGAACACAAAGCCAACCGGCAAAAACCGAAAGAAAGGCCAAAACGACCAAAGGCACAGTCATAGTCCATGGCGACTCATGGGGGTGTACTTCTTTGGGAACCCGGGACTGACCCCAAAAAGTCATCGCCATCAAACGAGTCATATAAAAAGCAGTAAAGAGGGCTGCCACAAAGCCTACGCCCCACAGCACAACACTTCCACGTGGCGAATGGTAGGCCATCCACAAAATTTCATCTTTAGAGAAAAATCCCGAGAACAGCGGTGCTCCAATAATGGCCAACCAGCCCATTACAAAAGTCCAATGGGTTATTGGCATTTGTTTTTTGAGGCCACCCATCTTGCGCATATCTTGTTCCTCATGCATGGCATGGATCACAGACCCACTCCCCAAAAACATCAGCGCTTTAAAAAAAGCATGGGTCATAAGGTGGGCGAGAGCCGCGCCAAAGGCGCCAACACCAACTCCTAAAAACATATAGCCCAACTGGGAAACTGTGGAGTAAGCAAGAACTTTTTTAATATCGTTTTGCAAAACACCAATCGTAGCTGCCATTAAAGCTGTTGCGGCACCGACACAGGCAATAACAAACATCGCATTAGGGGAAAGAAGGAAAACGGGGTTTAAACGAATGATCATATAGACCCCTGCTGTCACCATGGTGGCAGCGTGAATCAATGCTGACACCGGAGTCGGGCCAGCCATCGCATCTGGCAACCAAACATAAAGAGGGATTTGTGCTGATTTCCCCATCGCTCCCACAAACAAGAACAAACAGGCAAGGGTCAATGGAGCCAGCCACCCACCCGTGAACCCACCGCTGGCAAGGACTTCCGGGTTGTTCATTGCAAAACTATTGATTCCTTGAAAACTAATTGTACCAAAAATAGAGAATAGGGAAAAAATACCCAACAGAAAACCGGCATCTCCAATTCTGTTGGTAATAAAAGCCTTCATTCCTGCGGCGGCTTTTGCGGGATCGGTAAACCAAAAGCCAATGAGCAGATAAGAACAAAGCCCCACACCTTCCCAGCCAACAAACATCACCAAAAGGTTGCTTCCCAAAACGAGCAGCAACATATTGAAAACAAACAAATTAAGGTAACTAAAATATTTGGCTGGTCTTTCATCATGATCCATATAGCCAACGCTAAACAAATGAATCAAAAATCCAACACCGGTAATAATCAAAGTCATCACCATCGAGAGCGGGTCTAAAGTGAAAGCCATCGGAGCATTGAAGTTAGCGACTTGGATCCAGCTGAACAGCTCGATATTGATAACACGCTCAGCGGCGGGAAGTCCTCTTAGTTTTAAGAAAAAAACGATTGCCGAAACAAAAGACAGAGCCATTGCTGTGCACGCGATTCCGCCTGCAACCTTAGCGTTGTTGCTGCGAAAGCGAAAGCCATTGATCAAAAACCCAACAAAAGGTGCAAATAACAGTAGGTAAAACATATTTCGCTAGCCCCTATCCTTTAAGATGCTCGAAAAAACGAATATTCAGTTCTTTAAAGTTTTTAAATAAGTTGACGACCAAGGCCAGACCGACAGCAGCCTCTGCGGCGGCGATTGCAATCACGAATAATGTGATAACAGCTCCATTCACATCGTCAAAAAAGTAGCCAAAAGTCACAAAGGCCAAGTTGACTGCGTTCAACATCAATTCAATAGACATCAGGATTACGATAATATTCTTTCTCAAGAGAACGCCCAGAAGACCAATAACAAACAGAGCTCCAGAAACAAACATATAGTGGCCGAGGCCAATCGTTAATGCACTACTTAGCATGGGTGCCTCCTCGAATGCGGGACAAAGCCACGGCCCCGATTGGAATAACCAGTAACAAGAGACCTAAGACTTCAAACATAAATAAATAATCCGTATAAAGAACTTTCGACAAGTTTCGCACGTCATACTGCGGAGCCATGGGGTTTGTCGGTTGAAATTGAAAACTTTCCATTTCAAACAAAATCGAAAACAAAATCAACCCAGAGAGGGCGCCGCCAAAAAGAATCTTCACACCATTGGCGACGGTTCCATAGGAGAAGACCTGTTTGCCTTCAGACTCAATGTCAAAAATCATTAGGATAAAAAGGAACAGAATAACAACGGCTCCCGCATAAACTAGAATTTGAACCAATCCAACAAATGGGGCGTGAAGGTTAAAAAACAATCCCGCGACGCCAATCATGGCCACCACTAAATGTAAAACACTCATAATCGGGTTGGGATGAAGTAAAACCCCCAGTGCCGCAAACAAGCTGAGTCCTGCAAAAAAATAAAACATGATGATTTCTGTCATCTCTTAGCTCCCCATCGAGTTGAACAACACGATAACAACGGCTGTGGCAACAGTGTTAAATAGGGCCCAGGGCAACATGGTCTTCCACCCAAGGTCCATCAGTTGATCATAACGAAAACGTGGCAAAGTCCATCGAACCCAAATAAAAACCCACAGGAAGAAAAGAACTTTCGTCATAAAAACTAGGTGGGTTAATAACGAGTATAAAAAGGCTGAACCAATGCTCTCTTTTAGCCACTCTGATCCGAATGGAAGGTCCCACCCACCAAAGTAAAAAGTCACCAACAGGGCAGACGCCACCATCATATGGCCATATTCACCAATATAGAACATGAGCATTTTTAAACCGCCATATTCCGTATGATATCCGGCGACAAGCTCGGCTTCTGCCTCTGGAAGGTCAAAAGGGGCCCGATTTGTCTCAGCAAATGTTGCAGCGAAGAACAACACAAACCCAAGGGGTTGATAAAAAATACCCCAGTTTGGTAAAAAATCTAAAACAATTTGATTACCCAAAAGAATAAAACGCAAGGGTCCCTGCTGAGCTTCAATGATTTTGGCAAAGTCAAAACTTCCATAGATCATCAGAATGCCGACCAAGGATAAACCCAGTGCCAACTCATAACTAATCATTTGAGCGCTCGCTCGCAAGGCTCCCATCAAAGAGTATTTGTTCCCTGATCCCCAACCCGCAAATAACAGGGCGTAAGCCCCCAGTGACGAAATTGCCAAAACAAAAACAATTCCTGCGTTAAGGTAAAAACTTTGAAACAAAAAGGAATAAGTCTCACCAGCAGATTCCAGAGTGAACGGAGCACCAAGTGGAATCGAGCCAAACGCCAACGCTCCAGGAATCAGAGCCACCACTGGTGCCGCATAATACATAAAGGCTACACTCTTTGGAGGACGAAACTCTTCTTTAAATAAAAATTTAACAGCGTCCGCCAAGAGTTGGGTCAAGCCCAAGGGACCCACCCGGTTGGGGCCAAATCGATTTTGAATATAAGCCGACCCTCGTCGTTCCACCCAAACTAATATTGGAACCAACTGAACCATTAGTAAAAAAATAATGAGCATCTTTATTGTATTTATTAGTATTTCAAATCCACTGTTTCCCATTAGTCCCACTCCAAGGCTTTAGAACGAATTTCCCAAACCAAGCCAAACAAAAATAAAGCAATAAAAACAAACATGGTCCAAAATATGTAAGCCCCATGGCCAGCGCTGACGAATTCTTTGTAGGTCAATGCCCAGGGGTACATAAAAAGAATTTCAATATCGAAAACTATGAACAAGATGGCCGTTAAATAGTAACGAACCGAAACGTTGGATTTTTCGTTTTCAGTCCCGATAATACCGCACTCGTAGGGCGCATACTTAGTTCGGGTGTAATGTTTTTTAGGACCCAAAATCGATGACACGAAGACCAGCAGACTGCCAAAGGTGGCCACCACAAGGGTGAGCACCAAGATCGGCACAATAACTTCCATAACCACATCCTATTTTTTACAAATAATTGTTCATCCTCTATACAACGAGACGAGCCTCTGCTCCAGCATCCACTGGGTGCCGCATAGCATCTTTTGTGAGTCATTTCAGACCCTTCTTTGACAAGACCGAAGCCTTTCTAAATAAGAACACATGCGGAATTATTTGGATGGACTGCTAAACAACGAGGGGCCTCTTTCGATCGACCTGACCACCTCTCTTCCTTTAGAGTCTTTGGCCTATTATCTGGCAACATCCAAAAAGCTTTCTGGGCCACAACTTGTTATCACCGAAAGTGCTGAAAAAGCGCGCAGTTTTTCTGAAAATTTTGAATTTTGGAGTGGCTGCCGGGCCCCTATTCTCCCAAGCTATGATCCCCATGTTTTTGCGGGCGTTCAAATCAGCCACCGGCAAACCCAAGATCGGCTCAATTGGCTTTTTCATGCTCTAAATGAAAATGAAAATCAGATTTTTGTGGCTCCGATCATGGGGCTTTTACAAAAAACCCTCCCTCCAGATTTATTCTATGATCAATGCCTGCAGTTTTCAGTTGGGGACCGAATTCCCTCAGATATTTTCAGAAAACTAAGTAAAATCGGATATTTATCTAGCCCCCTCGTCGAGGATCGTGGGCAGTATTCCAACCGCGGAGGCCTTGTTGATATTTTTTCTCCGCAAATGCATCACCCTGTTCGCATCGAACTTTTTGATGATGAAATTGAAAGCTTAAGAGTATTCGACCCAATCAACCAACGAACAATTCGAGAAATCGATCAATTCACTGTGGCGCCGGCCCGCGAGGTCTTACTGACGGCGCAAAACGCACTACTGGCCACCCAGAAACTTTTGCAACTCAACCAGCCCGATCTTCAAGTTCTCGTCAATCATTTACGAAAAGATGAGTATGGAGAAAACCTGGAGTACCACCTCCCTTTGTTTCACCCAGAACCCCATTCGCCATTTCACTACTTTCAAAACCAACCGACGGTTTGGATGTTGGAACATCTAAATATAGAAACTTTTCGGCAAAAAGAATTGGCTCTGTACCAAAGTTTATTCAATGAGTCTCGGCACCCCCTTGCTCCCACTCAGTTGTTTTTTGATTTTCTTTCCTTAGAGAATGAGTTTGTAAGAAAAGTCGGCCTAGAAAGACTTAATATAATAGATACGGCTGAGGCGATTGACAAAAAACATGTGGAAATTGCATCGAAGCCAATCAGTCCTCCAAAAAGTAAAAAACTCAATGATCGACTGGGAGAACTGGTTTCTAAAGTAGAAAGTTTACCTGAACGAGTGCACAAGGTGTTTTCGGTCAAAGGAAGACCACAATTTGATCGATTAAAACTGGCTTTCGAACACCGCAACATCCCCTGCCTTTTTCACGAAGAAGATGACTTTGACACCGAATCGATTCTTAGCAACCGTCGGTTTGATCAGCTGCACTTTTTTCCTCGTAAACTAAAAAGCAGTTTTTTTCTACCGTCCGAGGATCTTGTTGTATTCAGTGCCGAGCAGTTTCTGGGGAAAAGTTTTCAAAAATCTGAACGCAAAGAATCTACCAAACGGGCCAAGCACCTTAGTTTTGGCGAACTGAAGGAAAAGGATTTTGTAATTCACTCAATCCATGGAGTCTGCCAATTTAAGGGTTTAATCAAAATGCCCGTTGCCGGAATCGAGTCTGAGTTTCTTTCTCTTGAGTTTAAAGATAAAGATAAGCTGTTCCTTCCAATTTACAGAATTCACCAAATTCATAAGTATAGCTCAGAGAAAGTGGACCCTAGTCTCGACAAGTTGGGTGGCTCTCGATTTGCCAACGTTAAAACAAAAACTAAAAAACGACTACGGGAGCTAGCCCACGATCTGATTAAACTTTACGCCGAGCGAACTAAGTCGACCCGCCCCCCCTATCAAATACATTCTGATGATATTGCCGACTTTTTTAACGCCTTTCCTTACCAAGAAACTGAAGATCAGATGTCAGCCATCGAAAATATCATGGAAGACTTATCTGGCAACAAACCTATGGACCGGCTGATTTGCGGTGATGTCGGTTTTGGCAAAACAGAAGTCGCGATGCGAGCGGCCTTCGTCGTCGCTACAAACAAAAAACAAGTGGCAATTCTGGCTCCAACCACAGTCTTGACCATGCAACACTTTGAAACTTTTAAAAAGCGCTTCAAGGACTGGCCAATTAATATACAAGTTGTCAATCGACTGCAACCAACTTCCGAAGTTAAAAAAACACTGAATTCAGCGGCAAAAGGTGAGGTTGATATCCTGATTGGAACTCATCGACTGTTGAGCCAAGATGTTGACTTTGCAAACCTTGGCCTCCTTGTCATTGATGAAGAACAAAAATTTGGGGTCAAACATAAAGAACGCATTCGAAAGATGAAGGTTAATGTCGATACCATCAGCCTTTCCGCGACCCCAATTCCTCGAACTTTGAACATGAGCTTATTAAAAATCAGAGACCTTAGCCTTATCAATACGGCACCCATTGATCGTCTAGAAATCCGCACATTCATTTGTCGATACGATAAAGAGATCATCAAGAGGGCTATTGAGACCGAGCTTCAGCGTGGGGGACAGGTCTTCTTCTTACACAACAGAGTGCAAAGCATCTACTCTGTGACCGAGGAACTTCGGGAGTTACTACCTGGAGTTCCAATCGCCGTCGGACACGGTCAACTAAAAGAGAAGGAACTCGAGTCAGTCATGATCTCCTTCTTTAACAATGAAACCAAAGTACTAGTCGCCTCAACAATTGTGGAGTCGGGTGTTGACATACCCAATGCCAATACTATTTTAATAAACAATTCGGATCGTTTTGGACTCAGTCAACTTTACCAGCTGAGGGGGCGAGTCGGCCGGAGTGTTCAAAGGGCCTATTGCTACCTACTCACTGAACCCCATAAAAAACTAACCGATATTGCAAAAGAAAGATTGAAAGTGATTCAAGAGAACACAACACTGGGCAGCGGCATGCAAATCGCCCAATACGACCTAGAGTTGCGCGGTGCCGGAACCTTGCTTGGCGAAGAGCAGTCCGGGCTAATTGATCAAGTCGGCTACGAGTTTTATATGCAGTTGCTAGAAGAGGCTATTCAAGAAGCCAAGGGTGAGACGCGAACAGAGTCTGTTGAGCCCGACATTAATTTAAAAATTAAAGCTTTTATTCCCAACTCCTACATCCCCAACATTCGCCTCCGACTTTCTTACTACCGAGCCCTCACTCAAATCGAAGGAGCCTCTGACATAGATGATCTAGAAGAAGAGCTAAAAGACCAATTTGGTAAACCCCCTGAAGAGGTCATTAATCTTCTTGGCTTAATGCTGATTCGCCACAATTGTCTTCGATTGGGGGTCCGCGACATTTCGAGCGGCCGCGAAAACCTAGTCTTAAGTTTTACTGAGCAAACACCATTGCCCGTAGCGAAGGTCATCGACCTCACGAGCCAATCTAATAAAAAATACAGCATTACCCCTGACAACAGGCTTAAGATCCGAATCAAAGAGATCTCATGGCCAAGGGTTTTAGAAGAAGTCGATACTTTGCTCCAATTTTGCCCTGAGGGCTAAGTGGCGATCTAATTACAAAAGTCGGGGCCAAATCAATGACATGGTTTTTTGTACCAGCCTCTTGCTAGAATAGAGGAATGAGAAATTTGTCATGCATCGCCGTCATCATTTTTTTAATTTCCAGTCTTGCTCACGGGTTTTTAGGTGAGAAATCCATTGATGAGACCATAGATAAGCTTCCTCTAGAACACAAAGTGGGCCAACTTTTTATTTTTGGCTTTACGGGTTCTGAATACTCTCAATCTCTTGAAAAGCAGGTCAACGAATTGTATCCAGGCGCGATCATTGTTTTCGGTCGCAACATCAAGACTCTTAATCAAGTACGATCCCTTAACAGGAAAGCTCAAAATGACTCTATCCAGAAAACCAAAATCCCTCTTTTGATTGCCGTTGATCAAGAGGGAGGAAAGGTCATCCGAATCAAAACATCTCCCTCTCTTCCGAGCGCGAGAACTTTAGCCCTAACCGATAACGAAGGTTTGGTACAAGATGCTGGATATGTGACTGGTCAGCTTATGACCGCCCTTGGCTTTAACATGAATCTTGCGCCTGTCGTTGACATTTCAAATGCAAACTTTACCGACTTCCTGGGTAATCGATCATTTAGTGATCAGAAAGAAATTGTAAACAAAATGTCGACAGCTTTTTCAAAGGGTTTGATTGATGCTGGCGTTTTACCAACCGCTAAACATTTCCCCGGACACGGTGGCGTTCGCACAGACTCTCACTTAGAAACCCCCTATAAGCAAATCACATTAACGGAGCTCCTCTTCAACGACCTTGCCCCCTATAAAGAAATGCAGAACAACCGGATTCCGTTTGCCATAATGGCCTCACACATTTCTTACCCTTTAATTGATCCCAGCAAGAAACCCGCCAGCTTTTCACCTCTTCTCCTTAAAAATGTTCTTCGCCAGGGGCTTGGATTCGAAGGAGTGTTACTGACCGACGATATTCAAATGGGTGGAGCCAAATCAAATAAAATGTCCATTGGTGAACGAGCGGTCCAAGCTATTTTAGCTGGCAACGACTTGGTTATGGTCGGGTGGAATCATCAGGTACAAAGACAAGCCGTTAATGCGGTTATTAAGGCCGTCAAAAAAGGACGAATAAGCATAGCCCGCCTTGATGAAAGCTTAAGTCGATTGCTTCGATTTAAAATGCAGTTTTATAAAAAGACCAATCAAAGTCCCTTGCGAAAAACCCTGGCCAACATTCCATTGAAGGCAACCTATGACAAGATTTTTCACGAAGTAATAAAGAATCAAACGCCCGACATCAACCTCAAAGATGAGCGGGTGCATGTCTATAGCTACTCTTGGAGATTTTTAACCACGTATAAAGAGCAACAAAAAAGTCGACTTTTTCACCTAAAAAGCTTTAAGTCCTGGGAAAGCAGCAAAAATGCGGAGACAATTGTTTACCACCTGAGTGGCCCCGTCACTGGAAAGATTCTTCGCTCAGCGCCTCAGTCCATTAAAAGCAAAATGGTTATTGTTAACTCAAGCAGCCAGGTCTTTTTAACTGACACAAATCTGTATAAAAAAGTAATAAATGTTCATTCTTTTCACCCGAAACTGGGAAGCTTTGCTGCCTTTCATTTAAATAGTGAAACAAACCCAAGGGCAACCTTAAGAACTCCCTCCTCGTTAAAGGCCAACTAATTCTTTTCTATCAAAAGCTTCACTTTAAACTTTGGAAGGGAAACTTGGACAGCTTGATGGCCAATCTCACCAGAGAAAAGTTCCTTTTCATTCACTGTAACCCTGAACTTATTTTTTTTTTGAATAAATGAATAGGGCCGCTGCTTCCCTCCCACCAACAAGTGTCCACGGTGAACTCCGTCGGCCTCTTGCATTTTGACTAGCTTAAAAATCAAAGGCAAAGGCTCTGTGATCGGAAGAATTAGCGCCCTAAGGTTTTGTTTTGGTCGATTTCCTTTTTGAAAAAAGAAACTTTTGTCTCCCCAAAAGTAATGCTCCGTAAATCCAAGGTTAGGAAATTCTATCTGGTGATCTTTGAGAGTTGGAATGTCGCCGGTCCACTCATAAATTGAACAGAAAAGGCCTTGGCTTTTTAATACTCCAAACCGAATGGCTCCTGACAGCATAAATTGAGTTTGGTGCCTCAGAGATTCAATTTCTCCCCGCATATCCACAGAGTACAAAAGACCTTTACCATGAACCTTTATGTTCCACGGGTTTTCCGCCATTTCCAAAAGAGTATCTTTTAACATCATCTAAGCATGTCACAACTTCCTGATTGAAAACAATAAAAAAGCCCGACACCAAATGCCGGGCTTACGTTGTACGCCAACAGACCCTGTTGATTATTTAATTTGTAACTCTTCAACCCAATTATGGTCTTTAAGATAGAAACCTTCTGTGCTTTCATCAAAAAACTTTTCAAAGAGCCTCTTATTATTTTTGAAGTTGGGATTGAGATCACGCAGTTCAGATGGCCTCTGAAAAGCATTTATTCTGATCAAACTCAAGTTTTCGTCATTCTGTTTGAGATCTTCGACATACTGGGGGGCCTTTTCTTCCAGCTCAATCAAACGCTGAAACTTACCAATGATCGCCTCTCTTGTTTGCTGAAAATCGTCGTCCACAATTTGATAGTCGTAGTTAAAAATAAAACCTGGACGCTTCGCTCTTGCCCAAAAAAATTCATTGGCGATTTCTCGTTCCCAACTCCAGTAGCACCCCTCTCTTCGACTAGCGCAGCTGACATCTATGGGCCTGTCATTTCCTTTTGCAAGCTCGATATCCCAAATGGTTTGAAAGCTCAGACCCAAAACATCGGCCTCTAACAGCTGATACGGAAGATCCATTAGGCCCGCAATCTTTGAGTATGGGAGTGTGTCATTCATATAGTTCATTTGCATGGTCGGATCCATCTCAACAACGGTATGAAGAGCGTTCGAACCAACCCAACCCTGCAGGCCTGTTATTTGCAAGTAGCTTAAGTCGTCTTCACTAATTCGGTAAGCTAACAATATATTCTTCATTGTTTCTGCGAGTGATTCAAAGGCGGGCGACTCCTCGACCACGCAGTCGTCAGCTAAGTCCTCTACACGAGTCACCCAGCAATTGGGCTTATCAACATCGTAGTACTTATGATCACGCAATTGATAAAAAATAACTTTCTGTTCGACCACGTACCTAAACTCAAAAGCATAGGTGCCGAGCTCAAATTGATCCCACTCGGTGAATCGAGTCGAAAAAAGGTCGGACCGCGTTTCATCCGTCGTACGGGTCGAGGTCGCAATCGCGAAAACATCTGCGTCTTGACTGTAATTCATGGTGTACATCAAACGGGACGAGGTATTTGCTGTAATATAAGGGTTGTTTCTAACATCTTCTAAAAAATTAGACGGCACTGGAATATCCATATGCGGACCGACAATTGGAGGAATAGTGACACTTACAGTGTGGGGTGATTCGAAGTGAACTCCCTCGGTCAGAAGCATTCGTACCCGCAATATATGTGAAAGCTGAGTGATAATAAAAATGGGGTCATTGGAGTTTGAAACATCAATGTGATCAAAAATTCCTGGTTGGTTTCCATGGAAGTCTTGTATCACTGCATTCGCATTTTCTACAGACAACGAACCCTCTTTGACCAATTTCATCAATGGATGAATAACATTTTTAAAGTACTGAAAGTTAGCCTGAGCCACCTCTCGAACACGCCTCTTGGCCTCTTTTTCCGCTTTGAAAAGACAATCCCCGAACTTTTTCATAATTGCCTTCTGAACACCCAAATAAGTCATTTTCAGGTGCTTAAATTCTTGCAAACGGGATTTCGTCTCCGACATATTTCCGATGTTAAGATCGGGAAAAGACTGAGAAAGTCGGTTAGCAATTCCGAGGTATTGATTTAAAGTTTGCTCAATCGGCTCGAGCTCAAGACGAAACCGATCATTGGTTGTATGCAAACGCTCAAAGGCTTCATCAGGGTAATAGTCACCATAATAGAAAGTTTCATTCCCAACCAATGCGTCACCCTTCATCTCGTAAACATTTGGGGTGATATAGCTAGCCAAACTATAATAAGGGATTCGCTCGGGCTCGAAGTTTCCACTTGTCATTCCGGCACACCAATTAATCATTTTATTTGCAGAAGAACCTTCGTGAAAATAGAGCTGTTTTTGGGTTTCTATTGTTCTCTCAAAAGTAGGGCGTCGACGTTTGATAATCGACTCGCTCATTCCGCTAATGAACTTGTCAGCGGAAACACCATAAATCTCATGTGTGCGGGTAGCGAAAAAATAATAAAGAGCATCTAGCATATCTGAACGAAACAAAGATGTTCTTTCTTCTGGATACCAGCTTTTTTCTTCAGTCAAATTGGTGAAGTTGAACCATGGTCCCTGATAATGACCGGTCATCATATAGTCCATCAGCAGAGCTGTATCCAAAGAAAATTTAAACCAAAGAATTCGAACCGTCGCATCCCATTCGGTTTCGATCATTTTTGAAGCGAAGGCCAACATGTTGGGGTAGGTTACTGTTTTTAAAATATTTCTATTAACCGATGAGAAGAACTCTTGAGTTTCAATCTCATCATATTTTCGACTATGTCGAATGTTAGACTCGATAAAGGTTTTAATCGACCACAGGCGCACTGTATGAAACTCCGTCCAGGATGGCACCAGTGTTTTACTCCAATCCAACACTTGTTGAAAATGGGCGTTGGTAATAGCTTCTTGTTCAGATAGTTTCGCATTGAGTTTTTCAGACGATTCGATGCCCAATTGAGCAATATCCCACCGAACCAGCAGTTTTGATACTTCATAGACCTCATCAACAAACTTACTTTTATCGGACACATTAGCGACAAAGGCATTAGCCTCGGTGACCGAAATGTTTTTAAAATACATTTCAAGCGATAAGAACGCGGCCTCAACAGATCGATTTTTTATGTTCTCTAAATCGATATCAGAGTAGGCAGGGTAGGCGGAAAGGTCTTTTTTTCCACTTTCCACACTTTTAAGTCTTTCGCCAACAATGGTTCGCATACCCTCAGAGACTTCGACTGAGTCTCTAGAGTACACCGGCAGGTATGGAGTCATCACTCGTCTTAAATCGTTCAGGGCTCGATTTGAATCTGATCTGTACTTCCAGGGCTGAATCATGGAGTACAATGCCATCTTCTCCGAATCCGACTCAGACCATTTTCGTTGGTTCGAGATCGCAATCACATTGATTAAGTGTTGCCTCTGTAGCGCCTGCGGCATAGATGAACGGGCCTCTTCGACCTCAGACAAGGTCAAAATCGCTTCTGTAAAATAGGCGTCTTCAAGAACACTTGATCCTCGACGGTTCGAAAGGTCATAGGCCACACCCAAAAATTTTAGTTTTTCTGGAGAACTTTGTTTAGAGAGGGCTATTTCTAAAACCGCCCAAATCGTGTTAGGCTCACTCTTTAATGCCTGAGAAAGCATCTCACAAATACCGTCTTCTCCAACGCAGGCAGAAAGAAAGCGCTCCTCAAAATCTTTTAGTGAACCTTCAAGGCTATTTTTTTGGTCAACAGTTCCTTCCGACTTAACTTTTTTTGCCCACTGGATATAAAGCTCAAGAAAACCTCCATAAGAGGGGCTCGTGTAGGTGACTTTGTTTAATGATCCGGTTCCAAAAATCTTTTCTTCAAGTTTTTTTCCAGCTTCTGTAAGTTGCATCTCGGCAATTAGTTTCTGTATCTCAAAATGCTCTTGAGTATAGCGACTGGTCTCAGCCATCGCCCCCTGTTGACTCACTGTCTCAACCACGTCCTCACGACCAATATTATCAGGAAGCGCCTGTTTTTCATTGGGAATGGATTCAGGACTACAGGCGCTCACCGAAACGATAAAGAGACTCAAAAATACTGTACGTTTAAAAAGCATAGGTCACCCCTCCCAAGAAAATTCGACGGTACTTATCGTAATATCCCAAATCTATTCTCTCATTTTCTTGATAAGAGTTGTTGATCATACTTGCAAAAAGTTGAAAACCGCTCACGTTAGCAAAGGTTGAAATGTTATCTCCAAAACTCAAACTCCAGCTATCATCCAAAAAGCGGACGATATTGGCGCTAAAGTTCCAACGAACTCCCCAGCGCTGTGTGACCATATAGGTGACCCCAAAGCTTTCCGACAGCAGTAAGTCACGGTTCAAAACATCTCCGACTAAACCCAACCTATCATTTGAATACAAAGAAAACCGCTGGGTATTCCAAAGGTAATTCGCTGTTAATCGGCTAAAAAGGGAGAAGTCTTTCCATCCATAACTTTGCATAAAATTCGTCAAAGAAAGATTAGCTATATGCTTGTCAATACGAGCTCGTTCGCTTACCGGGAGACCAACATTTAGAGTGTTTGAGCTGCGACTTATAAAGCTCAACGGCTTCATCTTAGTGTATACAAGTCCCAAATTTAGATTTGAAACCTGATGAAATTCCTCATTGTCATTATCACGAACAATATTAGAATCATAAGATTGGTGCTGAAACCCAATAGCGCCATACGAACTGAAGTGTTTGTCAAAACTATAAGTTCCCGCAATGCTAACCCCGTGCCCGACTGTTTTTTGATTCACTTGCTCAAGATCATTGTAGTTCGCTGAGTAACTAACAATCAGTCCAAAACTGTTGGCTGAGGGCATAAAGTCGGATTGATCGACACCAATCTTTTTTTTGCCTTCATCGGCTTTGCTTTTTTTCTCAAGCTTACTATCGACTTGAGCTTTTTCTGGCGCGGCCATCACGGTCGCGCTGGAAAAGGACAAGCAAAAAGCAAGGGCAAGGGTTAGGCTCTTCACTTACTCGGCTCCCTGATCAGGTGACACCAGTTCGAAAATCTCAGAATTGTATTGCCGCAAAACACTAGAAAAATAGCCGCTGGTCTCATTGTTGAGGCTCTGAGAAAGACCTTCAAATTTGTTAAAAATTAGGTCACTGATTAAAGGCTCCAGTGAAACCCTTTTGTTATCACTCAGATCATTCTTGTTTCGCCCAAGGGTGTGGACACGGTCGGTACGGTAGCGGAAGCGAAAGTCTTCAACTTCATCTTTTTGACCTTTCACTTCTTTAAGAAACTCAATATTTTTTTGATAATATCCAGAAAGCCAGGCTGAGTACCTTCGAACGTAGGCCTCATTAATGTATTCTGGAGCCTCGAAAATAAAGGTTGAGCCGTTAATTTTGTGAACAGAGTCAACATACTGAACCATTGTCGGCTTAAACCAAGTTTCATCGGCAGCCTTAACTGGAGAGTCAGCATAGACTCTTTTAAATATGAGATCGTAATAAGAGTAAAGAACGTGTTCGTCCTTTTTCTTAATGACTTCTTCATACAAAGAGATGTCATATTTGGATTCTCTTCCCAAAAGGTTGAGAACATCCATATCTCGATCATCAATATTTAAGAAATCAATCGTCTTTTTGTAATGATCAATAAGCTCTTGCGCGCTAATTTTGACACATTCCTTTTCCTTAATTTCATTCGTAATCTGTGGATCTTTACAATCAATCTCCGGATTCCGAGAAATTTCTCCTAATTTAAAGAGGTTGGTCAAAATGGCGCCCTTTTCAAAGGCATCGCGCATCGCCGTGGCGGTATTGGCCCAACCCATTTGATTGGCGAGGGCCTTGATACCTGATCGCACAAAAGCCTCACGAGCCACATCTTTATCTTCAGCGCTCCAGTCAAAATAGACCAAGTCGGGAGAAACCTCTGCATAGATGGCGGAAGTCTTAAAGTCCGCTGGCAAGGTGACGGAATACTGGCCCGGAAAAAGTTCATTCAAATATTTAACGACCCTGGTCGCTGTATCCATTTTAAACGAGGTCAATCGAGAGGGTGTCAATTTGTTGTAACCATGTCGATTTTGGTATTCCACTGGGTAATTGTCACTCTGAGTAGAAAGACCAAACTCTTGGCGAATCAATTCAAGTTGTTGAATCTGAGGGCTGTCAGGTGCCAAAGCCGTCATTTCTTCCTGGCTTAAAGGAGATAAGACATCCCACACTTTGTCGAAAAGAATGGAGAGCTCTTCAGCCTCTCGAAAAATCATCATATGAACAATGTCACGGTCGCGTTGAAGAAACAGCCAATCACAGCCACGAACTTGCTCTTCCGCATTAAAGTACATGTCAATGTACTCGGCCTTCAAACGGTAATACTCATCAAACTGGGCGTTGAAAATGTCCTCGATTTCAGACTGGTCGCCACCCTTTGCATTTTTAAAAACGTCTAAAATCGTACCGGCCATCACCTCTTTAAGAGGAAACTCGATGCGCATGCGCTCAAAAACTTTACGAACTCCGGTCGAGTAAATCTGACCAACGTAATTTCCAATTTTATCAGCCTTACCATTTGTTCCATCGTACAAACTATACCCAATGTCTAAAAAAGACATTTGGTTTTTAACTCGGTTACGTGGGCGCATCACATTTTGGCCCTTCATCACCTGATACCAGTCAAAGTTGTCACCCATTTGCTCTTTAAATTGAGCAAGGTCGGCGGCTTCTGCGGCTTGTAAACGTTTTTCTTCAGAACACATGGCTTGCATCGCGCTGGCGTTGTTTTTAAATTCCTCTACTTTCTGCAACAAAGCTCTTCGGTCGGCATCCAGTTCTTTTTCATTTGGCAGAAGCATCTTTTTAACAACCACCTCGAAGAATTCAGGATGAGAAAAGTTGACCAATGTGTTTGTAGAGTAAGTTTCAAATATCTGCGTTTGCAGGGCATAGTAGTAGGTGTACATGATTTCAGTTGAATCAAGTCTCTCTCCATCATTCCCAAAGTTAAACCATGGGAAGAAATGGCCGGAGAAAAAATACGAAATTACAGTTAAACTGTCTACCGTAAAAGTTCCCCAGAAAGATCGGATAGTATCTTGCATCTCCAACGATGCCATCACGTGCATGAGTGGAAACATATTTGGATAGGTTACCAAAAACTTGATGTTCTTCGTCATTGCGTCGACGCTCGAATTGATTCGATCGTAAACCTTGGCTCCATCAGAATCCAGATTGTTTGCATTCACCACACGGGTGATAAAGCTCTTAATAGCTTGTGAACGAACAATGGTCTTAGTCCAAGCTTTTCTAATTTTACTAGCTTCTTTATCAGACTCCCTTAAAAGCTCGATCAGCTTTGTGTTCTCATTTCTATTATAGAAATCGTTCATTCGCACATTAGTTAAAACGATATTGTTAACAATTTGAACTTTAAGGAGCTTCTCGACCTCTTTCATTAAACGGTTCACATCTTTGTTGGTGTTTGACCAAAAAGCTGTCGCATCGTCTAAATTGAAATGACCGTAAAAGGCCCTGTTGGCTAGAAAAAAGTATTCATCCAACTCGTCACCTTCAAACGAGACATCGGTAAGAAGTGTGTTAAGAATCTCTTTGCTTTCCGGACCATAAAGCTCGACATCAACACCCCCTTCAATTTGAGGAAAAATCTTCTGTTGCATCGGCGTCAAGCTCGGAAGTGGTGCTCCTGCAATCTTGGCTTCTGCATATTCGTTGTATGCAGCCTTCCACTCCCCACGGATGTTAGATTGAATAAACTGTGGCCCCTGTTCATAGTTTTTACCGATAGAAACCAGAAGCTCCGGTATAACCTCTTCTTCCATTTCTTTAGAAAGTTTCCTGTTGTCGTCATACAATAGCTGATCACTTGCCAAAGCAATAATGTCTGTCATAGCCGGATTTTTGGCGCTGTCGACATTGCGTGACAACATCCATGGGTTCAAAGACTTGATCAGATCTACATATTTTTGATCACCACTAACATTAGTAATGTTCACTTTTAAAATATTCGCGAAAAGGTCCGCATCTTGTCGGCGGCGAATGGGATTTAAGGTCCTTGAACGCTCCATTTCAAGTGAACCAGCAATTCTTTCTAAAAGCATAAAACGAAGGGCGGCATCAAGCCGACGATTCTTAAGATCAAATCCCGCACGAATCAACCGAAGTTTCTCGCCATCATCAGATTCTTGATCGTGAATCATCTTTACAATCTGAGTCATATTGACGCTGTCATTTGAACGAAAGAATTTAACAAATTCACACGAACCTCGAAGCTGCTGGTCGCAATCCCAGAACAAAGTTTCTTTGTATTTTGCTAAAAGATCGGTTGATGTGATCATGGCCGGGTTGGATTGATAGACCATGATGATCGCTTCGTTAAAAAGAGTAACCAGGCGAGGCACTATAAAGCGGCCTTCTTCTGTCTTTGCATTTCGATTCTCATCAATCATCAAATAGTTTATGTCCAAGACAGTCTCACGAAGAGGATTGATGACTTGTAACATCAGCATGGAGGCATCAACATTTTCCCCAGCAAGACTGATCTGCTGGGAAACATAGCCCTCGGCATCGACCATCAAGGCTTCTAATCTTCGAGCCTCAGCCGACTTCTCAACGATTGGTTGTTGTGCGGTAACTTCTACAGAACCATCTTCAAAACTACGCTTCCGCGTTGATTGTTCTGGAGTGCAATTCGCCATCCCAAAAATGAGGGCAACACCACCGACTAATTTTAAAATTTTAATACTTGTCGTTTTCATTTCGTTGCTCCTTATTTCTTGATGTACTCAAACACGTGTGGAAGATAGAAGCCATTCAAAGAAAGGGCCGTGGATGTAATCAAACCCACTCCATTTAATGATTCTTCACATCCCCATTGGGTTGGAGTCAGCTCTTCTCTGCTTTGATAAGCTTCAAAAGCATCATTCAGAGATTTTTCGAAGTTAGTTTGAGCGTCTGGGTCCGTCGCAATATTTGGACCAATCAAAAACCCACCAAAATCTGTGTTTTCTTTAAAGAAACTTCCAAGCCCGGCATTACCGTCCATACATTTGCTAAGCTCTCTTGTAGTAAGCTCAGCAATGGAGTTTTTAACTGTAAATCCTTGGAGGGGGTCGTCGTAAGAAGTCTTGTCGTAAGTAACTTCCAGGGCCCAAACATAGGCAGCATCTTGACTTAAAAAACGCATTTTAGTTAAAGGCATAATAATTTGCTGTTCGTTTCCTTTAACAATGACCTTTCTGTCTGGGAGGGCGTAGGCTTCTGGCAAATCAATCAACTTTCTTTGTGCAAAGTTAAAGAGCTTTGGTCGAAACCCAAAACGCAGATTAGAGGCTTTTCCGGGCTGATCAATACTTTCAAGAAGAACAGCGGACATACTTACGCTAAACTTGGTCTGGGCCTTCAGCTCTTCGATGTAGTTGGTCTTAAACCCACGCGCCTGGTTATCGTTACTCCAGAAAAATGTTCGGAACAGAAAGTAGTTCATATACAGATTTGCAATACTCATCGTTGCGGAGTCTTGAAGTTGAGTTCCACCAAAACCCATATTATTTTTAACAGCCGTTCCAACGACATCCGTGAATTCCTCTGGGTACATTGAGAAGTACCCAAATTTTCCTTCATTCGAATCATTGTAAATAGGTTTACCGACTCTCCACCATCCATACTGAAGGGTTGAAGAAGTTGCGGTTAAGACATCAAGAGCCGCAATCTTCACAGGAAGTAGACCTAACTGATCATAAGTACCAAAAACTCGAGACCAATCGGATGAGGCTTCTCCACCTCGCAAGCCGGTCGGCACGATCGCTGTGTCATAGTTCATGATCGGGTGATCGGGCCCCTTTAGGCTTAAAAGAAGCTTTGCGACTTCTAGAGACTTTTTAGAGGCTCTGCAAAGTTTTTGTAATTCTGTAAAAGCCAGTCCGTTTTCGTTCAAGTCCGCTTCTAATGCCGCAAAGCCTGCGTCATCTAGCTCTCGAGTATTCCTCTCTCCAAGAACAGCTTTATATTGATCGACCATGGTTCTGTAAGAAGCATTTGTTTGCTGTGACTGAAGAGCCTCAACTGTATTCACGTCAGCTGAAGACATTAGAGGCTGGATTGAAAGTTTGGCAAATTCAACTTCAAAACGTCTATTTGGTGCCAAAGATGGATCAATACAGGCTTTAGAGAAGTTAAGTAGTGCACTTTCGTCTTTTTTAATCTTGTCGAAAACCTCTAGATAAACCTCATTGTTGGTCAACTGATATCTCATTTGATCGTAAAAGGTTCTGTTGTAGTTCATCAAGTTATAGGTGCTCGACCACAATCGGTAACGCGCCCAGAAGGGGTTTCCGCCGGTGGCTTCCGTAAAGGAGTTTAGTCGTGAAACAAATGAATCCGTATACTCTTTTAAATTTTCTTCGACGAGCGTTGGGGCATCATGACCTCGATCCCATCGCCGACAATAGGGGCTTGTAGCCAACCAAGCCTCAATATCAGAACATTGAGGCATATATCGAGTTTGGTAAACATTGCCATCATCCATTGTTTGATTCGGAATAACTCCGTTGGCAGGGACGTCAAAAAACTTCCAGTTTTCATCGCCGGCTTTGTAACTTGAATACTGCTGCTTGTATAGATAGGCCAGAGTCAACTCGTCTTGAGCTCCCATAACAACTTTGTCACGAGGAAGGCTGACTTCAGTGTGTCCGCTCATATAGTCCATAATGGACGTGTAGTTCAAACGGTTGTCTACCTCAGCTGCAAGTTCATTATAAACTTTTGCAGGAACCATACCTTTTTCGGGCATACGGTTTCCTTCGAACTGATGACCGAGGCCAACAACATGACCCAATTCATGTAGAGTTACATTTTTAATAAAAGACTGGGCCGCAGCAAGCTTTTCCATCCCAGACATTCCGGCCACGGCGGCGCTGACTGCGTCGTAGTGATTTTCAACACGGTTGTCGGCATCGTAGGCCATGCTTTGGTCGCTCAAGAATTCACGAACAAGTTGTTCCGCCTTTTCCATAGTCATGGAAGCGCCCAAAACAAGATCACGAGACTCTGTCTCCTGTTCGTTGTAGCTTACCTTTTTCTCTAAGCCAGCCGCCTGATTCAGATCTGAAAGAAAATCATTTTCAGACACTTGGGCGTAAGAAGAGTCGAACAAAAGGTCATCATCCGTCATGCTCAAGGGAGCGATATCGTGTCCTTCGATGTTCAAATTTCCAACAGCCGTGATGTCCTCAAGTTGGGACATCATTTCACGCATCAGCTCTTGTTTTTGCGCTTCCTCGGCTCCCTCAAATTGTTGGAGCTGTTGAGTCAGTCGGTCACGAACATCAGCAATTGTTGATTGACCCCCGGCATTGTGTTGATTCATAGAAACGCCAACAAAGTCATTTAGGTTTTTAAAGCCTCGAGACCAGTTCGATAAATTCAACTGAGCAGACAGATCTTCGTAGTAAGGATTGTGCTTCGCCATTTCTATGTCTTGCAACATCGCGTGAGTTTGGTGGGCCAAGGCATCGGCGGTCGATTCACTGTCTCGATTGACAATATAGTCAATCAAGCCACCCCAGATCACGGCTCCACCCCAAAGAATTTCACCAGTCTTGATGTTAGTGTTAACCAGTCCGATTCCAAGCGGGGCGCGAAAAGAAAGGATGGGATCGTCCACCCAAGTGATAGCGGGACAACGAAGATCAAAATGGTATTTCATCTTTCTTTTAGAAACCACAAAGGCTTTCTGACCAGCTGGAACTGCGCCAATTTTTTCCATAGCCTTATTCATCTCGTCGATCACTTCAGCGCCGATGTCTCTATAACCCCGATTGTCCTCAGGAAACCCATTCAAGCAAAATTCAACAGGTTTTGAAATATCCCAGTGAGCCGCCCAATTCACTTCTTGAGCACGATTGCCCGTTGGTTGGTAACCAAGAATGTGAAGAATGTTCATGTGCTTCGCATTTCTTGAATTATAAGGTGTCGGTTTAAAATTAGGGTTGTCTTTAATTTCAAGAAAGTTGAACCGAAAGGTATGGGCAATCAATGACCCATAAAGACCGTGTCTCATCGAACCACTGAAGGCAAAGAAAGCTTTATCCCCATCTTCTTGTGTAGCTTCAACATCAAAGGCGTCGGTCATTCTTCCGCCCCAAAAGCCATAAGGCTGTTTAAAGATGTCTTCGAATTGAATGTTTTTAATGTCTAGATCTATCCAAGGGCGAAGTTTCCAATTGGCACGATCAGCAACTTTCTTATAGCGGTTCAACTCACGACCTCGGGAGTCTACGTCTTTCTCATAATAGAAATGTTGGGTAATCGGAATACTAAACAGGGTCTGCCAACGTTCAAAATCCCCAGGAAAATTTAAATTGATCAATTTAGCTTGCAAAGACTGTCCATCTTTTGCGATTCGCATTTCAACGTTACAGTGTCGAGAGCGGTAAGGTGTGTTCGACAACCCTCCAGCTCCTTGCCAACCACCGCTTTGGGTCACCGGTGCCCAGCCGCACAACCATGTTTTTGGTTGATAATCGACCGACAGACCCGATTCATTGATCTCATAACCAAAGAAGCTTTTCTTACAAGAAAGAACACCTTCGCGGACCGAACAGTTTTCTGTACTCAACAGTTCTGGGTTTGGATTTTCAGCTTCTGGAGTAACGTAACTGCATGAAGTTACTAAGAAAACTGACAATGATAATATCATCGATGGAATGCCAACGGCAAAGCTTCGTCTCATAATAGAGGCCCCTAATGTTTGTGCCCCCCCGTTAATCCCATAATTAAGAACGCAAAGGTCTCCCTTTTCCTGGTTTTCAGCAATGGAATTTCCCCTCTTAGAAAAGGTTACAGGCTTTGACGCGGTGTTTTTGCAAGAAATTCAGCTAATGATTTCAGTAATTTATGGGTTCTATAAGAATTTCTTTGGTCTTGAAAGCCCCTTTTTTTGGATTTAACCTTGGAATTTTTACCGAGTGCCCCTGAACAAACTCTCAGCAGTCGAGCCGCTAAATTGTGACAATCTTTGCGCTTTTTAAGGACAAGAGGGGACACTTTTGGCTTCATTTTGAAGATCGACCAGCTTTTTTGTAAAGCTTTTATAGCAAGAGCCCTCAAGTTTGGTTCTGAAGGAGGGCGGGCTCATGGCATGACCTTTGAATTAAAGAGGGACAATAAAGAGCTCGAATCCTATGGAGGAAAGAAAAAATGCTAAAAATTAAAATCCTATGTGCCGCTTTGGCTGTTATCGCGTCAGCCGGACTTGTAAACTGTAGTGAATTCCAGGGGACCCATTCAATACCGGCCCAGGGACCCTCCCTCAATTCAGAGTCACCGGAGGCGACTACAGGAAACTCCATTCAAGACCAGGCCGCCCTTACGTTCCAACAAAGGTTGGAACACCGAGCCGGAATCCGCTCTGACTTACAACGCCTTTCTTCCACGTCATTTGAAGAGTCGCAGTGTTCTCAGGCTGATCAAGACTCCCTGTCTAATCAAAGCGAGGTTATCAACACAGGTTCGATTGTCCGAACCTTCGATCCTCCCCTTCAAAGAATCAAAGACTTAAATCAATCAGTGCAACAAGTTCAGTTTGCTTCTCAGTCTCTGGCCCGCTCATTGCGTAACGCCGACAACCCCTATTGCGCTATGAATGTTGCTGCTGAAGCGGCTCACTTTGGTATCCACGGACTACTTCAAAATCAAGCCAGCGATGTGATGAGCTCAGAAGAGTACGAAGTATTTGTGCAAAAGGCTGATCATATTCGCAATGCTCTCAACTCAGTGGTCGGTGAGATTCAGGACGCCATCAACGTTGAAGTTCGTGCGCCATTTATGGAACAAGTCGCCCGCAATGAAAGCCTTCGCAGTCAGATCACTTCAAACATTGTGATCCTTGGGCAAATGATAGAGTTGGTTCGATCCAGTTACAATTGCGACGAAACAACTGGCTGCAGCCAAATTGAGCTTGCTCGTGGGTCAGCTGTTGTTCGCACCGATGCCATCATTATTCAGGCTCAATCGGCTCTCTCTCGCTATCAAGTGGAAGGCCCAAATGACTCAACATTAGAAGCAAAGAACAATGTTCTTGAAAATCATTTAGGTCAACTCACAGAACGGGTTGAAGTGATGCGCATCATGGTTCTCACTATAGAGACCGAACAAGGGGCTACTGGTTCAGGTGATCACAGCTTGGGTGAACAAGTGGGAGCTCAATAAAAAATCCCAAATCCCAAATAAAAAAAGGAACCCTTCGGTTCCTTTTTTTTTGCTCAAGCTCTTGACGAATCTAAAAGACTTAGTGCAGATCGACTACGTTTAGTCGAGCTTCCGCCCGACGGCGTTTACGATCATAGGCTACAATGTCCTCTGGATTTTCTGCAGAGTCCAAGGCCTTTTCTATCTCTAAAAGATCAGCTTTTGCTTTTTCAACATTAATCTCTTCTTTTTTCTCAGCCGTTTCGGCAAGGATATTCACCCCATTTGGCGTGACTTCAACATAGCCCCAAGAAATAGCGACCGCTTTCGTTTCAGAATCGTCTTTTAAACGATATTTCAAAACACCCGGATCTAAGGTAGAAACAAGGGGAGAGTGACCTGGAAGGATGTTTAATTCGCCGCGATCCGCAGGAACAAAAACCTCTTCCATTTCTAGGCCTGAAACCAACTTTTTATCGGGTGTTACAATATTGAGTTCAAACATTACAGTGTTTTCGCTTTTTCAAGTGCATCTTCGATGGTTCCAACCAAGTAGAACGCTTGCTCTGGGATCTCATCATGTTTCCCATCAAGAATTTCGCGGAAACCACGAACGGTGTCTTTAATCTCCACATACTTACCCGACATACCGGTAAACTGCTCGGCCACAAAGAACGGCTGTGAAAGAAATCGTTGAATTTTGCGGGCGCGACTTACCACAAGCTTATCGTCTTCTGACAATTCATCCAATCCAAGAATCGCAATGATATCTTGAAGCTCCTTGTAACGTTGAAGAAGAGATTGAACATCACGAGCCACCTTATAGTGCTCTTCACCAACAACGTCTGGGGTCAATAGACGAGAAGTGGAGTTAAGCGGGTGCACCGCGGGATAAATACCCATGGCTGCAATATCTCGATCCAGGTTGGTTGTTGCATCCAAGTGAGTAAAGGTTGTTGCTGGCGCTGGATCCGTATAGTCATCCGCAGGAACATAAACGGCCTGAACCGAGGTCACCGACCCTTTCTTTGTCGACGTGATTCTCTCTTGCAAAGCTCCCATGTCGGTACCCAAAGTCGGCTGATAACCCACCGCCGAAGGAATACGTCCGAGAAGGGCTGACACCTCGGCGCCCGCCTGAGTAAAACGGAAAATATTATCCACAAAAAGAAGAACGTCTTGACCCTCTTGGTCTCGAAAATATTCAGCAATAGTTAGACCGGTCAAGGCCACACGTTGACGGGCCCCCGGGGGTTCATTCATTTGTCCAAACACAAGGGCTGTTTTTTCGATCACTCCACTTTCAGTCATTTCTAACCAAAGATCGTTCCCTTCACGTGTTCTTTCTCCAACTCCGGCAAAAACCGAATATCCTCCATGCTCAGTCGCAATGTTACGAATCAATTCTTGAATCAAAACGGTTTTACCAACTCCGGCACCACCAAAGAGTCCGATTTTTCCACCCTTTGCGTAGGGAGCAAGAAGATCTACAACTTTAATTCCTGTCATCAGCATTTCAGCTTTTGTGCTCTGCTCTTCAAAAGAAGGGGCTTCTCTGTGAATTCCCCATCTTTCTTTCGCAGGAATAGGACCTTTACCGTCAACAGGCTCACCGACCACATTGATAATACGGCCGAGCACCTCTTTACCAACCGGAGTTGTAATGGCATCACCGGTGGGAGTCACTTCTTGTCCACGGGTTAGACCTTCGGAAGTGTCCATAGCAACTGTACGAACAATTCCATCACCTAAATGCTGAGCCACTTCTAAAACCAAGTTTTCTGGCTGATCATTAATCGATTTATTTGTCGTTGTTAGTGCCGAAAGGATTGCGGGGAGATTGCCTGACGCAAACTCAACGTCCACAACAGGACCCATCACTTGTTTTACTGTTCCCTTATCCATTATTCTCTCCTTCTAAATTTTCATATCAACTTTTAAGTTTTAAATTAACCATTCAAAGCTTCGGCACCGGTGGTAATTTCAATCAATTCCTTGGTAATCGAGGCCTGTCTTAATTTGTTATAGGTCGTTGTAAGGTCTTTAATAAGCTCACCCGCATTTTTGGTAGAATTTTCCATTGATGTCATCCGGGCCCCGTGCTCGGAAGCGACACTTTCTGACATGCAACGATAGACTTGAACAGCAAAATGTTTAACAAGCAGTTCTTCTATAATCTCTTCTGGGCTGGGTTCGAAAATCAAATCTTTGGCAAAGCGCCCGTCAGCATCTTGGTCGAAGCTATTTACTTCCGAAGTGTCAATGGGCAAGAGTCGCTCACATACAACTTCTTGAGAAATAGCAGATTTAAATTCATTGTAAACTATCTGAATTTCATCGTAAGCACCCTCTTTGAAAAAGTCGATAACTCGATTTGCGACATCAGCCGCCATTTCATAGGAAATGTCTTTATCTAGACCGGTGATATAATCAATCGGTTGAACATCTCTACGACCAAAGTATTCTTTTACTTTTCGTCCTACAAAAATGAAGTCCATTTTTTCATAAGAATCTTTTTTCTCTTTCAATACCTTTTCGGTAAACTTAGCGATGTTCGAGTTGAAAGAGCCACATAAACCTCGGTCAGAAGCAATGACAACGTAAAGCGCTGTTTTTGGGTTCTCATTTTGTTGCAAAAGTTTGTGCTGAACTTTTTGTGTTTCAGCGATATCAGCAATAAGGGTCAGTAAACTTTTAGCATAGGGGCGCAAGTTTACAATATTGTGCTGGGCACGACGAAGTTTTGCAGCGGAAACAAGCTTCAAGGCACTTGTGATCTTTTGCGTATTTTTCGTACTATCGATTCGAGATCGAATATCTTTTAAACTTGGCATTCATACTACCTATTTTGTTGAAGGTTCAAAAGTTGCCTTAAATTCTGTGATCGCTGAATCCAACTGAGCTTTAATTTCATCGGACAACTTCTTTTCTTTTTCAATTCCTGTGAAAATTCCACCAAATTTTTGCTTCAAAAACTGCATAAATTCAGATTCAAAACGCTGAATATCGGCCACCTGAAGGTCGTCCACCGCCCCATTAGAGGCGGCATAAATACCAACAATTTGCTCGGCCACTTCAAAAGGCGTGTATTGATCCTGCTTAAGAAGTTCAACAAGTCTTTCTCCTCGAGCCAGCTGTGCTTTCGAAGCTGGGTCAAGATCGGATGCAAAGGCAGCAAAGGCTTCAAGTTCACGATACTGCGCCAATGCCAATTTTAACGTTCCGCCCACTTGTTTCATGGCTTTAATTTGAGCGGCGCCGCCCACGCGAGAAACAGACTTACCAACATCAACCGCAGGTCGAATTCCTTTGTGGAATAGATCCGCAACAAGGAAAATCTGTCCGTCAGTTATCGAAATCACGTTGGTGGGAATATAAGCCGAAATATCTCCGGCCTGGGTCTCAATAATTGGCAAAGCTGTTAGTGAACCACCACCTTCGGCATCAGACATCTTTGCAGCTCGCTCAAGCAAACGAGAGTGAACATAGAAAACGTCACCAGGGAAAGCTTCTCGCCCTGGAGGGCGGCGAAGCAACAAAGACAGCTGACGATAAGCCTGGGCTTGTTTCGTCAAATCATCATAAACAATAAGGGCATGTCGTCCTGAGTCTCTGAAATACTCAGCCATTGCGGTTCCTGCATAGGGAGCCAAGTATTGCATAGGAGCCGGGTCTGACGCATTGGCTGCGATGACAGTTGTATAATCAAGGGCTCCAGCTTCGCGTAGTTTCTCTACGACAAGAGCAACCGTTGACTGTTTTTGTCCAATAGCTACGTAAAAGCACTGAACGTCTTTACCTTTTTGGTTAATAATCGTGTCAATTGCGATGGCCGTTTTACCCGTTTGTCGGTCACCAATAATCAACTCCCGTTGACCTCGACCAATTGGAATCATGGAATCAATAGCCTTGATACCTGTTTGAAGGGGTTCGTGGACGGGCTGACGAGAAACAATCCCTGGGGCCTTTACATCAACAACCCTTGTTTTTGTTGATTCAATGGGGCCTTTTCCATCGATAGGCATACCCAAAACATTGACGACACGGCCAAGTAAAGATTCGCCCACAGGCACTTCAACAATTCGTTGAGTTCGTTTAACAGTATCGCCTTCTTTAATATTGCGATCTTCTCCGAAAATAACAACACCAACGGAGTCTTGCTCCAAGTTCAACACCATCCCGAAAAGATCGCCAGGAAATTCAACGAGCTCTCCGGCCATGGCTGATTGTAAGCCATAGACTCGAGCCACACCGTCACCAACGGAGAGAACGGTTCCGGTCTCTTTAACTTCCAACTGAGTATTATATTTTTCGATCTGTTCTTTAAGAATACGGCTGATTTCATCTGCGCGAATTTTAGTAGCCATTTATTGTACTCTCCTCGTTATAAAATCATTTAATTTCTGTATGTGGGTTTTAATACTATCTTCAAAAATATAGGAGCCGACTTTAGCTTCTATTCCGCCAATCATTTTTTCATCAACTGAATAGGAAAGAGTGACTTTTTTACCAAGTTTCTTTTCAATTAATTCCTTTACGTTCGTTTTTTCGCCTTCCGTTAGTTCATTGGCTGAACGTACAGTGCCACTTTCAACCCCTAGGTCGCTAGAGACTTTTTCTTGAAAGGCTTTAACAATCTCCGGAATTTGCGAAAGGCGTCCATTTTTTGTAAGTAACGAAAAAAATGTCGTCAGCTCGTCAGTTAAACCGGAGCCGATCGCTGTTTTTAAAACTCCTTCTTTTTCAGTGTCCGACATAAGAGGAGTCCGTAAGGCTTCTAAAATTTCTTTGTTTTCAAGTAACGACTGGCGCAAGGCTGACAGGGTATTTAATGTTTCTGTTGTGTTGCTTTTGCCTTTGGTCACTTCGTAGAGGGCGGTAGCATAACGTTCTGCAAGCTGTGACATGTAGTGAGCCCGCTGTTTGCTAGAAAATCGTGAATTCCAAAGTTTAATTTGTTCGGCTGTCATACT
>CAYGNH010000007.1:0-174366 GCA_964351315.1 uncultured Pseudobdellovibrionaceae bacterium | reverse complement strand
CCCTGGAACCTTGATCAACCCCACCCTGAATTGAAAAGTATTCTACAACAACTAAAGCTCCACAAATGTCGAATTTTGGTGGCCGGCTGTGGTTATGGTCACGATGCCGCTCTGCTGGCCCAGCAAGGTCACATTGTAACGGCTATTGATATAAGTGACGAGGCGATCGAAACCGCCAAAAAAACATACGGCCACCTTGAATCCCTAAATTTTATAAAGACCGATGTTTTAAACCTCGACGAGTCTTTCCACGACGCTTTTGACATTGTTTTTGAGCATACCTTCTATTGTGCTATTTCTCCAAATTCTCGAGATGACTTGATAAAACTGTGGAAGCGACTTTTAACAGAAACCGGTCATCTCCTTGGAATCTTCTTTGTGGTCCCAAAACGTTCTGGCCCTTATTTTGGTGGGAGCGAGTGGGAGCTGCGGGAAAAATTGCAATCTCGCTTTAATTTTCTCTATTGGACTCGCCTTCAGCATTCTCCCGGATGGCGACACGGGGCTGAGCTGATGATTTACGCCCAAGTTAAAAACTCCTAAGATTTCTTGCCTTCAAAGATAAAAAATGGTTTTTTCATGAGATGCCTACCCCTAGCGCTGTTGAGATCAGGAATCTATCCTTTTCCTATGGCACAAAGACTATTCTAGAAAACTTCAACCTCTCTCTGCAAAGTGGAAAAATTTATTGTTTGGTCGGCAGTTCAGGCAGTGGCAAAACCACGACCATGCAATTGATCAATGGCTTGCTCACCCCCAATCGTGGCGAGATTTTTTTAAACGGGGAAAAATTGGATTTTTCACAGGCTGAAAAGGTTCGACGTAAAATGGGTTATTCGATTCAGGGAAGCGGATTATTTCCTCACATGAGTCTCTACGAAAATCTAACAATCATTGCCCGTAAGCAGGGGTGGGAAAAACGGAGAATTGAAAAGCGAGTTCGAAAACTTTGTGAACTGATGACTCTCTCAAGCGATCCTGCCTTTTTGTCAAAAAAACCAAGAGAGATCAGCGGCGGTCAGCAACAGAGAGTTGGAATCGCTCGCGCTCTCTTTTTGGAGCCCAGTATCATGCTTATGGACGAACCCTTTAGCGCTCTTGACCCCATCACCCGTCAAGAATTGCAGAGAGAGTTTTTAAATCTTCAGCACCAATTGCATTTGACAATTGTTCTTGTCACCCACGATTTGTCCGAAGCCTTTCGAATGGCTGATCAAATTGTTTTGCTTAATAAAGGGCGCATTGAACAAATGGGCAAACCCAGTCAATTTTTATTGGCACCGGCTAGCCCCTTTGTCAAAGGCTTCGTTGAATCTCACTCCCCCGGAAACCTTTTAAAAGAAATCTTTCTTTATTCCGTAATGGGAACCCAAGTGTTTACTACAGAAGAAAGAAACGGAAGCTTTGTTTTGCGTTGCCTAGAGTCTGGAAACGAGGAAGTCTTTACCGATATTCACAGCGCCACTCGTTTTTTAAAATCCCAAAATCAGACCGCTCACTATTGGCTAGACACTGGCGTCTATAAATATTCCGAAATCATTGATGGAGAAAAAAGTTCGCTTTGCCTGCAATCAACCCAACATATTTTAAATGGAATGAGCACACTTTTAGAATCTGGTTTTTCGGCCCTGCCTGTACTTAATGACGAAAAAAGAATGGTTGGCGTTTTCAGCAGAGAGGCTCTCAATGCCCTTTAGACCCTTGCTTTTCTTACTAATTCTTCTGCTTCTCCGGCCGACCTTGGCCAATGACACTGTTGCCGTCGGATCTAAAAGATTTACCGAAAACTATGTTGTAGCGGAAATTTTTTCTCAACTTCTGGAAGATCACGGGTATGAGGTGCAACGGCGATTTGGTCTTGGTGGCACAATGGTCGCTTTTAATGCCTTAACGAAGGGCGAGATTGACCTTTACCCAGACTACACAGGCACTCTGGCTGCAACCGTATTAAAGTCTTCCGAACGAGACTTCGACAAAATAAATAAAGCCTTAGAAAGGTCTGACCTCAAAATGTTGTCTCCACTAGGCTTCGACAACTCTTATTCTGTGGTTATGAGGAAGACCCAAGCAAACAGACTTTCTATTAAATCCCTATCTGACCTAAAAAAGTATCCTGATTTGGTTGGCGCTTTTAGCTTTGAATTTCAAGAACGCCTTGATGGTTGGCCAAGCTTGAAAAAAATTTACGGGCTCAACAATCGAATCCGGGGTATTGAAGTGCCCCTGACCTATGAAGCTCTACGTAACAGCAAGGTGGACTTTGTGGAAGCCTACTCGACAGAACCTATGGTTTCTAAATACGGTTTTATTTTTTTAAATGACGACAAAAAGTTCTTTCCAAAGTATTCGGCGGTCGCGGTCGTAAATAAAAACATCGATGAAAAACTGGCTGAAGTTCTAGAGAGACTATCTGGAAAGTTAAATAACTCTCAAATTATTAACTTAAATGGGCTGGCTGTGGCCGGCATGCCGATACCTGAGGTGGCGAACAACTTTCTTATTAAAAACCAATTGATCAGCGAATCCTCTCGAAAAAATTACCAGAGAGGGATTAACTGGGCAAAACTGTGGTCACAAACCCAAACCCATATGTTTTTAACTTTGTTTGCAGTTTTGATGGCCATCCTGGTTGCCGTACCACTAGCCACTTTGCTCGCTCCTCACAAAAAGTTCGCTCAACCCATTCTTGGGTTTGTTGGAATCCTTCAAACCATCCCTTCCATTGCACTATTAACGTTTATGATTCCTTTTTTCGGCATTGGATTTTTGCCCGCCATTGTCGGCCTGTTTGTTTACTCACTTCTACCTATTCTTCAAAATACCTATGTGGCCATGACGCAAATTGACCCTCGCTTGATCATGGCGGCCCGAGGTATTGGTCTTTATCCCCGCGAAGTTCTTTTTTCGGTGCGTCTTCCACTGGCTTTTCCAACGATTCTTGCCGGCATTCGAACAGCCACCATTTTAAATATAGGCACGGCCACATTGGCGGCTTTTATCGGTGCCGGTGGCCTTGGGGAATCAATCGTCTCGGGATTAGCATTAAATAATACTTCGCTGGTCTTGCAAGGAGCCATACCCGCCGCCATTCTCGCCATTGTCATGGATGGGGTCTTCTCGCTAATCAATAGATTTTTTGTTAAAAATATTTGAATCTTCGAATAAAAAAAACTTAATACCGTACCCAGCCTACAGCAAACTGCAAACCGGATACGGTATTAATTGGACCAACGATAAGCCGGGTTCTGTCGAGGGCTACCATTCATCTGAGATCACCGTTACCGATAACCTTTAGCGATCAACCCGAAAGCTTTGTGCGGCCACACTTAAACGCTTTCCTATTTGATCTTGCTTCACGCAGAGTTTAGCTGTTTTCACTCCAGCAGCTCCCCTGAGGACTCCCGTTCCCGTCCTCAGGATCAATGCTCTGGACATTCTCTCTGTTCCACTAGTCCTCACCTTACGATGGAGGGGAATTACCCCTTGCGCGGCCTATGAAGCCCGGACTTTCCTCACTCAAAAAAGAGTGCGATAGCCTGTCAATCCAAGAAACCAGTTCTATCAAATCTTGTTACCGAACAACAGCGAAATTCATCCAGCTTTAAATTACTGATATTCCTTACATAAATTGAACATTTTTTTGACAGGACCTGGGGACAAGAGCGGTCTACCGATCATTTTCTCAGTTTGACTCGGGCCTTTGGTCCTGATCGTTCCTCTGAAAAGCGTCAATCTGCCAACGGGAGCTAAAGTCCAGACGAAAAATACCGATAAATATTATGAACTTAAGGATTGAACGTACATGAAACAAAAAAGACCTAAATTTGCACTCAAAATCCTAGTTATCAGCGTGATCGGCTTGATCAGCTATTCACTGATTGTGTGACTACATCATTGCGGCGTCGAGGGCTTGATTGGCAAGAGCATCTGCCTCTTTGTTGAATTCTCGTCGAACGTGGTGAAACCCAACAGATTTAAAGTGCTTTACTAAAGACTTTGCTTTCTCGTTGAGGGGAATAATTTGTGGTGCCTTCACTTTGTACTGTCCAAGCATCTGTCGCACCAATAACTGACTGTCGCAATACACATCAATCTTTTCCACTGGATGTCGTTGGCAAATTTCGAGAGCTCGAATAACCGCCATATACTCTGCGTAATTATTTGTCTGTTCACCCAAAGGCTCTTTGTGATCGGCAATAGGATTATCCTGTAGATCATAAAAAACAATTCCGATAGCCGCCGGGCCCGGATTGCCCCGGCTGGCGCCATCTGTAAAAATCTTCAAATGTCCTTTTAAAGCAAACTCTTCCATAACAAGAAAGTACCATTGACCCCCATTGAAATCCAATTAAAGATTAAGGCCTCAGTGAATTTTTAAAGGAGTTTTCGTGGAAAAATTCGATATCTACACAGACAAAGCCATTAAGATGTCTATGGAGTACGGGCCGCAATTGGTTCTTTCCATCATCGTCCTTTTAATCGGACTCTCAATAATTAAAAGTTTTAATCGAATTCTAAAGGGCACATTGAATAAGAAAAATGTGGATCCGACTTTAACACCTTTTTTAATCAACCTAGTCGACTGGGGACTGAAAGTTCTACTCTTGATTTCGGTAGCCTCAATGGTGGGTGTGGCAACCACTTCCTTTGTGGCTGTTTTAGGGGCCGCCGGATTGGCGATTGGCCTTGCACTGCAAGGGAGTTTGGCCAATTTCGCAGGCGGAGTCCTGATTCTGATTTTCCGTCCCTTTGTCAAAGACGACTACATTGAAGTCAACGGCGAAAAAGGCTTTGTTGTTTCCATTGATATTTTTGCTACCATCATCCGAACTTTCGATAATAAAAAAGTGATTTTGCCAAATGGCCCTCTTGCTGGAGGTAACATCAGGAACTATACGGGTCATGATCTGCGACGCGTGGATTTGGCAATCGGGATTTCTTACAACGACGACATCCGCAACGCTTGCAAAGTCTTGCGAGAAATGTGCTCTACGAACTCACTGGTGGTTAATGATCCTGAAGCGCCTTTCGTTGGAGTCACCGATTATGGTGACAGTTCGATCAATTTAACTGTGCGCGCCTGGACCAAGACCGAAGATTACTGGACGGTTTTTTTTGATCTCAATGAAAAAATGAAATACGCACTTGATGATGCGAAAATTTCTATTCCCTTTCCTCAGCGAGACGTTCATATTTTCAACCAATAAAAAAGGGTCGCCCAGGCGACCCTTCTACCTTTAGAAGTTATCGTCGCTGTCTCCAGGGCCGGCACCAGCATCATCAGTGTCTCCAGGGCCTGTCCCTCCGTCATCGGTGCTGTCATCATCGATTGTGCTACCTTCGTTATCAGAGTCGGTGGGCGGCGTTCGATCATCGCTGTCATCGCTCTCGTTTTGTACCATACATGAATAGACTTTTTGCCCACAAACATAAGTTGTTCGAACTGCCGGATACATCTGTAATTTTTGTTGGCGAACGTAACGAGAAAGCCTCGCTTCCCAACAAAAATACTTCAAGTCCTCTTTTTTATATATAGTGTACCACTGGCGCGGATTAGGATTTTCTACAAGATCACCATTTTTAGCTATTTTCCAAGACCAAATTTGAGGTTTGCTTGGATCTTTGTTTAAGATCACAGACTCGATGAGCTTTTTCTTTGTCGCATTCTTACAGCTCAACATACTGAGGTCTTTTCCGAGGTCCTCAAAAAAACTGGCTTGAGCATTAAAACTAAAAAGTCCAACTAAAAGGGACATAATTATTACCATTGTACGCATACTTTCTTCCTTTCCATTAAATGGGCTGACCTTTTCTAACCCCTTGATTAATTTGAAGAAATTTATAAATAAAGACTTAGAAAGTTTTCGTAATGTCATAATCCGTGTCCTATATTTTCTTCACGTCGTTTGGTGACGAAGGTAAATCTTGCAAAGTTTTCCTTAGACCATTGTGTAGAAAATGCAATAGCGAATCCAAATTTACTTAACACTCGATTTTTTGACGAAAACCCTTCTTTAACCGTGCTGGCGGAGATCTAAGCGGGCAAGATGTTTTTGGAGGTGGAACAATCACAAGGTCCCGATCAGTGCTGCTTCCGATGAAAATTAATTTTACAATCAGCAGCCTAGGTTAATTTATTTAATGTTTTTTTCAACGAGGTCGTTATAAGCCTTGATCAAGTCGTGATTCACAAAATCGTCTTTGCGAGCCGTCAGAGGCTCTGGTCTTTCTCCCCTGTTAAGGGCTTCCATGTGTTCTTTCATGCGAATCAGCGGACCGGCCACCCGATTGGTAACAAACAGACCCAACCACAACATAATTCCATAGCATAAAAAAGCCGCCAAAAACCAAACGAGCTTGACAATCAAATCGTCCGAACCCGGCGGAAACAAAGTTACATAGTAAACCGAAAAGGCGGCGACCCCTGTCGTCCCCACTGTAGCCATAGCTAATGTGAATGTAAGAAGAGGCAATTGGATCGATCGATCCACCCATAAAGTTCGTTTGTAAAAAGAGGGGCGTTTATTCATTAAACAATCCTTCAAATCTTATTTAAAAACAGTCTCACTTTGAAACAATCTGCCAGGACTGTTCTTCTGATTTTGTTTCATTTTATGATAACATAGAAGACTGGGCTAGGGGGAAACATGTCCAAGATTTGTATCGGATTGCGTAATGAACGCGGTGAAAGCCTGCTTTCTATTGCCGCTGCTATGGTGATTTTATTAGTGGCTGGTTTAGTGGCCGCCCCCACCATCATGGGTTCTCTAAAATCTCAAAAGGCAAATTTGCAAGGTCCTTCTTTTTGTCGAGATATTTCCCGCAACATCCTGGCTCAAATTCGTTCCAATGGAATACAAACCAAAGTCTACCGAACTCCCGCTCAGCAAAATAGTGTTCAACTGAACGACCCGGCCTGGCGACAAAACACGACGGCCTCGGGCAACATCAATCCCGGTGGCGTCATCAGCGAACACGGTATTGGGCCGGCCCTCGAGGGAACCCGTTGGCCAGCTATATCTGCTATGAGTTGGGATGGGACTATCGGAAAGTTTGTTCCAAACAGCCCCAGACTCCTTTATTCGGCCATGAGCTTATTGCAGGCGGTTAACAACAACTTCGGCAACCAAGCCTGCACTCAGCCCCAAGGCATCCTTATTGATTCGACTTCCGGCCTAGACCCACTTTTGCCCCAAGCCACCCTCGATCAATATTTAGAAGCGGGTTATTTTGTTCAAGCTAGTATTAAAACCCAGCCCTTTCGGGTTGCCGATGAAACCCTTCTTCCTTGCAACAGCAATTTACGCCTCCGCCCCTATGGAATAGAAGAGCCACCCATGAGTGACACTTTTGATTTGACCGATAATTTAGCAGGACGCTATCAACCAGACTTAGGAATCAAAACCGAAGTGTATGTCACTGTCGATCATGTTGATCAATCCGAACGAAATGGACAGTACCTTCAAAACTGTTCGTCTTCTGAAAAGTTTCAATTCGATCGAGTGGAAAGTATAATCCCAACCCCGGTTATCGATACGTCAGTGAACATCAGCCTCTCACTGAGCACCCCGGTCCCGACTCCGCCGGCCTCTGGACCAACACCTCCGCGTCGACCATTAACGGGTCTCTTTATGGTCTGCGCTTACGAATACCAGTTTTTCACTTTGGGACCGGCTTTCTCACATGGCCCCGTTTTTGGAAACCTGAATACATGGCTCCCCTGTGAACAGGTTCGGGTCTGTGGCGGTGGTCCACCAACAATTAACGAAGACGAGTTTGAAATTGAATATGCCTTTAGTAGTGCTCCACCCAACAATTGCTCTTTTTCAGTGCGGGTCACGGCTTTTGATGCGGTTGGAAACACATTGAACACTCCACCTTTTACTCGGTGCTTTGGCGGCACCTGCGGTTCCGGAGGCGCGACACCTATAGCCTCAGGTGGCGGCGGTGGTGGTGGTGGCAATACGGGCTACCAGGTTGCTGGCGTGACTTTTTCAAGTTTCCAAACAGCCACACAAGCAGCAACACTCACTGGAGCTCCTGTTCACACTGTCGATCTGTCTTCCCTGGCGACAGCGACAATGAATTCCAACCAAATGAGTGCCCATTCTTCGGCGGTCAGCAGTGTTAGTGCAGCTTCGGCTTCGATCTCTAGCTCATTGGGTAGCCTTGGGCGTGCCAACGTCAGTGGAGCCGACGCGGCGGTTAGCAGCGCCGCTAGTAATGTTGGTGCCGCGCATAGCGCGGTTGCTGCCGCGAACAGTATGCCAAGCTCCATGGGAGCCGTTAGAGATGCGGCCGTAGCCGAAGCTGAAGCCGCTCTTGCTGATGCCGAAGCCGCACTGGCCGCGGCTGAAGCCGCCAAAGCCCAAGCCGAGGCCGAAGCGGCTGCTGACGCAGCAGATGACGACGATGGGACATAAATCATGAAGCAAAACAACAAAGGTTTTACCTTAGTGGAATTGCTTATCGCTAGCGCCATCGGAGTGATCCTGATTCTCGGAGCATCTATGATGCTTTTGCAATTCACAAAAGCCCACTGGTATTCCAACTACACCTCCGAGGAGTGGTCAAATATACAATTGGCAAATTTTATTCTACCTCGGTATTTCGGACTGGGTCTCGGTGTCGACTGGGAAGCTGGCAACATCGGCAATATCGGAGGAAACCGAGGGCAAATACGAATGTTCAACTCTGGGTTAAACCCAGGCAGCATCCCTCAGCAACCCATTACCGTTGGTTCTTTTCTACGCGAAGCTGGAAACCCATCTCCAGCAAATACAGGCAGTGACATTCGTGCCACTGGAATTTTCTTTAAAAACCCGAGCATTACAGAACCTGGCGAATTGATTATTTCCTCTTCGGACCAAGGTTTTGGTTCTGCAGTGGTCAGCTCAGATAATCCTATCCATGTTTTAAGCTCAATTGTAGAAATGCAAGTGTCTCCTGCAGGCTTTCCTTCTATTAGTGGCGACCCCGTTCGAGCGGTCCGGCTACAGGTTGTTTTCCGCCGATTCCTCGATCCGGATCAAACGGCATGGCAGTATTGCCCAGAGGCTGAAATCCCCAATTGGAGTGGCTGCCAAACCAAAGCGCGCTATGTTGACGAAACCCTATTGCTAGACGTGCCGCTGGTGAATAATGCAATTGCCACTGATTTTGGAACCAATGAAACCTTGTATGGAAACATGTATTTTTTCAATATGTCCGGGGGGTCCAATTGAAAACTGTAAATAACGAAAAAGGCTTTGTTTCTCTGCTTGTCACGTTCTCTGTCGTCGCCATTGGGTCGCTGATCGTGATTCAAATGTCGACCACTTTTCGCAACAATCAGATGCAACACAAACACAACCGAGTGTATGCTAACAATCATCTACACCTCATCAACTTGGCGCAACGGATAAAGCGAGGCTACGATCTGGCTGAAATGGCTCGGCAGTCGGGTCAAAGTTGCAGTGGTATGGCCAGTGGCCTCACCGAAAAAAATTTACCAGGGCACACAAGTGCCAACCCGAGGACCATCTGCCGCCAAAGTGGTGATTCGGTTTGTATTACTGATCCCAATCTGATCGGGAGCAACGACCCGATTTGCGCCCCTCTGGAGGACGCAAAAATTGACTGGCAGCAAATGGGCTACGCGGTCGTGGCCAACCCCATTCATCACCTGAGCGCACCACCAACAGGGGCCACTCCACCCACACCCACTCCCGTGCAGCAAACTCAAATCACCATTCCCAATACGGCTGATCCCATATGGAAAAATTGTACGGGAAACACCTGCATGCGGATTGTGATGTGCCCTGTCGGAGAGACCAACTGTCAAAACAACGAAGTGGCTGGTGTGCAAACCATTATGCTCGGTGATAACTAGCGTTCAACGATAGAGAGCCAGGCCCAAAAAAGCGAAAACCGGCCTAAGATTTTTTGTAGAGTCTAAGGAAAATGGTAGGGGCTGAAGGACTCGAACCTTCGATCCTCCGGTTATGAGCCGGATGCTTTAACCAACTAAGCTAAGCCCCCTCAACGAGAGACACTCTATCTTACTCGGTCGGCATAAAAAAAGGCAACTTCCGTTGCCTTGTGTATTTTAAGATTTCCTTGATTTATCAGGGTCCGAGTCTTTGGTTCACCGCTCAAACCCCTTAAATCTTCTGGCTCTTAATCAATAAAGGTTTTGAGCTTTCCAGAGCGCGAAGGGTGCCGCAACTTACGGAGGGCTTTAGCCTCAATTTGCCTAATCCGCTCGCGGGTGACGTTAAAGTCTTGCCCCACTTCTTCCAAAGTATGATCGCTCTCTTCACCGATTCCAAAGCGCATACGAAGGACTTTTTCTTCACGTGGCGTTAGTGTCGAAAGGACTTTTCGAGTTTGCTCAGCTAAGTTCAAATTGACAATCGCTTCACCGGGATTGATGACTTTTTTATCTTCAATAAAGTCACCTAAGTGAGAATCTTCCTCTTCTCCCACAGGGGTCTCGAGAGAAATGGGCTCTTTGGCGATTTTTAAAACCTTGCGGACTTTGTCTACCGGCATATCCATTTTAACAGCGATTTCTTCGGGTTGTGGTTCACGCCCTAGCTCTTGCACAAGATAACGAGAGGTGCGAACCAGCTTGTTAATGGTTTCGATCATATGAACTGGAATACGAATGGTCCGGGCTTGGTCGGCAATCGCGCGAGTGATGGCCTGACGAATCCACCAAGTGGCATAGGTTGAAAATTTGTAACCACGACGGTACTCAAATTTATCAACAGCCTTCATCAATCCGATGTTGCCTTCTTGGATCAAGTCCAAGAACTGCAATCCACGGTTGGTGTACTTTTTAGCAATCGATACCACCAAACGAAGGTTGGCTTCAACCAATTCAGACTTAGCGAGGTCGGCTTCACGCTCCCCTTTCCAGATCTCAGTGTGGGTGTCGCGAATCCACTCGTAATGCATTTGCGCATCCTTCTTAAGTCCCTCGAGGCGCTTATTCGCATCAATGGCATCAAGATAAAGCGCTCGGTATTTATTAAAAGATAAACCCGTCTCGCGAGTCATCTCGGCCATTTCTTTTTCGCTCTCTTCCACTTTTTTGTATCGAGCGACAAGGTCTTCCAAGTCGTTAGCAAACGTCTTCATAACGCCGCTTTTGATACGACGACGCAGAATTGTCATTCGATTCACAAGATTTTTAAACTTAATAACAATTCGATTGATGGTTTTTCGGTTGAAGTTGATTTTTTCAAAAGTGACCATCAACTTCTCTAGTTCTTTATCCACATTTAACAAAACTTTGGCGCGCTCTTCTTTAGCCAAATCGGTACGAGATAACTGTTTAAAGTGTTTATTCACTCGTTTTTCATAATCTCGAACTTCACCAATCAACTCATGAATTTTATCGATGTACTCTTGCTCTTCATATTGAGTCTCTTCGTCTTCAAGACCGCGAAAGATCGCTTTGACTTTGAGCTTGCCCTCGTCCACTCGGTCACCCAACTGGATAATCTCGCGCGTTCCGATTGGAGAGGTTAAGATGGCACGAACAATTTGTCGCTCACCGGTCTCGATTCTTTGCGCGATCTGAACTTCGCCCTCACGGGTAAGAAGGGAAACACTTCCCATCTTGCGAAGGTAAAGGCGGACCGGGTCGTTGGACTTAACATCGGCTTCTGCCACTTCATCTTCACGATCTTCGTCGTCAATGTTTTCAAGAAAAGCGGCGGCTTCACTGCCATCTTCTTCTTCATGATCAGCAATAGTAATTCCGTGGGCTTCAATGGACTGCACCACGATATCAAGAGCTTCAGGTGCGACAAGCTGTTTGGGGAGAGCCTCATCGATTTCGGCAACGGTTAAGTCTTCACCACTCTTTTTAGCGGCTTGAATCAGTCTTTCCGCTTCTTCCACGGCCATTTTTTGTTGTTTTGCTACCGACAAGGTCTTCTCGGTTTTCCCTAATGCCATTGATTACTCTCCTAAGGGGCTTTCTTTAAGTTCTTTTAAAGCTTTACGTTCATTTTGTATATTCACAAACTGTTCCAAGTTTGTGTCTGAAGGGCTATTTTTCATCTGTGTGACCAAAACCGACGCCTGACGCTGCAGATACCGGTCTTTGACTCGGATAAAACATTCCTTCAACAGGTTTTCGTCTTGATCGACGCCGCTTTCATCTGGCGATATATTGATCAAGTTGACAATTTTTTCAGGGTTTTCCACCCTTGAAACAACCAAGTGTGCCAGCTTATCAAAGCTCTCTGGCTCTTGTCCATATTTGGCCACCACCTGAGAGAATATGTTTTTCAGGTCCTCATGCCCTAAGGCTTCTAGCCCCTGGTTCTTTATAAAAAAGTTCATATATTTCAGTGACTTAAGGCTTAGACCCAACAAAACCAGCTCATCCTCTGTCACCCCAGAAAGAGAGATTCTTTTCTCCAGATCAACAGAAACGGGCTCAGGAGCCTTGTTTGGAGTGGTTTTGGGCTTTTCTCCGCCCATGACCCACTGATAAACTTTGCGTGGCTCTTCTCCTAAACTGCGCGCCAACTCCTCGATGTACATTTGCAAAAGGCGCTTGTCGCCTAACAGTTTCAGCAAGGGCGCAGCTCGATCTACTATTTGTATTTTATCTTTCGGTTCGCCTCGAAAATCCTTAAACCATGTTTGCATCAAGTGCAGAAAGAGGTCGCTGGTTTGCTCGGCTGCTTTCACAAAACCTTCTTTGCCTTTTTCAGAAATAAAGTCATCTGGGTCAACTCCATCAGGAAGGGCAAATATTTGGGGAAGCAGATCATATTTAAAAAAATGCGGAAGACTTCTTTCTGCGGCCGTAACACCGGCTTGATCGCCGTCAAACAAAAGAACGACATTCGAAGTCCAACGCTTAAGCCTTTTAACATGGCTTTCCGTCAACGCGGTTCCCAGCGTGGCCACCACATTTTGCACTCCACGACTATAAAGGGCCAATAAGTCCATATAGCCTTCAACAACAAAAACTTTATCTTCGGTTCGAATGAATTTTGCGGCTTTTTCAAGGCCGTAAAAGCTTTTTCCCTTTTTAAAAACATCGGACTCGTGGGAGTTGATATATTTCGGCTGCCCCTGATCGATGATTCGTCCTCCGAAGCCAATAACCTCGGAATCAATGGCAAAAATGGGAAACATTAAGCGATCACGAAAAAGGTCGAAATGTCCGCCTTTTTTGTTAGGACGAATCAAACCAAGATTTTCCGAAACTGACACAGGTACTTTTTTCCCAGCTAAATATTTTGTCAACTCATCCCAAGGCTCTGGCGCATAGCCTAAGCGAAACTCTTCGATAATTTCCGGAGTCAGACTTCTTTTCTTTAAGTATGCCTGTAGCTTGTGATCTTTACTCAGTGACTTTAGTTTTTGATGATAGAAAACGGCCGCAAACTTATTGGCCCGAAACATTTGTTTTTTCTGATCGAAAGATGTTCGAGGCTGCGAACTCTTTTCCTCTGTGGGTTTTGGCATGTCGATGCTGGCTCGATTGGCCAGATACTCGATCGCTTCTAAAAAGGAAAAACCACTATAGTCTTTGAGAAAGGTGATGATGTTCCCACCCTTTTTGCAACCAAAACAATTGTAAAGTTGTTTGCCCTCAGACACAGAGAAGCTAGCGGTTTTTTCTTTGTGATCCGGAAATGGGCACAAACCCATATGCTGATCGCCTCGACCCTTAAGATCTGTGTATTGACCAATGATTTCAACGATGTTGTTAGCCTCAATCACTTGTTGGATAAATTGATCATCAAATCTCAAGGCGGATCACCTTTAAGAAAGCTTAGATTTGACGATTTGACTGACTAGCTTATTATCAGCAGCACCCTGGGTTTTTTTGGTCACAGCCCCCATCACTTTGCCCATGTCTTTAATCGACGTGGCGCCCATTTCGGCCATTGTATTCTCCACAATTTCAGTGATTTGAGCTTCGCTCATTTGTTCAGGAAGGTACTTTTCCAACACAACCAACTCCTTTTGCTCTTGTTCAGCCAGGTCATCCCGACCCGCTTTTTGGAACTGCTCGATGGAATCTTTGCGTTGTTTGGATAACTTCTTTAAGACACCGACGACATCGTCATCGGTTAAATCATTGGGGCGCACTTCAATCATCTTGTTTTTGATGGCTGAAGACACCATTCGAAGCGCCGAGACCTTAAGAGAGTCTCGGGCTTTCATAGCTTCTTTTGTATCAGATTCAATCTGCTCTTTTAAAGACATCGACTATTCAAATCCTTTACGTTGCTTTTTAACAAGTCTTTTTCGGGCGGCAATCGCTTTCTTTTTTAAACGAATGCTGGGCTTTTCGAAATGTTCTCTCTTCTTTATTTCTGAAAGAACTCCAGATTTTTCACAAGATTTTTTAAATCGACGAAAAGCCTGCTCGAAACCCTCGCTGTCTCGCACTTTTACAAATGACAAAGTTATCACCTTCCCTTCATACTAAGGAGTAGGATATAGCAGATGAGACTGACCAGCACAACTGAAACGGGGCCACTAAGCCCAGAGAGCAGGACAAATGGATCAAGATACCATCGACCAATCTTACCTATCGAAATGCCTGGATTTGGCTCGTGAAGCTGGCTCCCGTGACGAGGTGCCCGTTGGAGCCATGGTCGTCAACAACCAGACCGGCGATATTGTCTCTAAGTCCTTTAATTTACGAGAGACTCTGAACACCCCACTGGCTCACGCCGAAATTATGGCTATCCACAAAGCCTGTAAAAAGCTGGGCACCTGGAGGCTAGTAGGACACACTCTTTACACCAGCCTGGAGCCATGCGTTATGTGCTCAGGAACTATCATTCAAAGCCGCATCGATCGGGTGGTTTATTCAGCCACCGACGTCAAAGGCGGCGGACAAAGCCTGTTTAAGCTCTTTGACAGCTTCAAGCTGAATCATAAGGTGGATTGGAAAAAGGGAGCTTTCGAAGCCGACAACCAAAACTTGCTTAAAAGTTTTTTTAAAGACAAAAGACGGAAAGCAAACAAAGAAAATTAACCAGTTACGCTCAAGCCCTGGCCTGCCTAAATTGGTTCCAGGGTGAAACCAAAAATTGTCATTATTACAAAAACAACACTGTAGTCGCAAATTTAAGGGGTAGAGACCTGGCACAACCCTTGCTTTATATGGAGGTGTTGTACGTTGTTAGATGTTGTACGTTTGCTGATCCCTGAAGTCCTAGAATCCGATTTTAAATTTATCTCCCCCCCCAAAAATTTAACTTCATATGGATCTAGGGTTTCAGCGGATTTTTTTTGCCTTGATACTAAAGGCACACCCAAGACTTCATCCCCAAAAAATTAAAGATTCATCGAAGGCCCTGTCCCAACAGAAATCCGCTCAACCTCATCAGTCACAGGAAACAACTGCATATTCACCTGGTAAACCCGCTCTCCCGGAGTCTGCTCTCGCTTCATGGTGATTTCTTTTTGAATCTGTTTTCGCAGTTTGCGCAGCTCAAAACGCACCCATTCGAATTCTTTCTCCGTCATGGCCAGAGTAAATCCACTAACTTCTCTCTCTTGAGTCGAATTTTTATGGAGGCTTTCCAGACCTAGATAAATCAATTCCGACTGAATTTTTCGAACCAGTTCGACAGGTACATCTTCCAACCCCGACATGGTCGCGCCCGTTCTGCGGGCCTTTTTGGTTTCAGGGTTGATCACGATATCTTTGTTTTGCACCAACTTGTCCAGCGCTTGCTGAATTTGAGCCTCATTGACCTGTCCACGCAGCAGCTTTCGAAGGTGGCTCGGTGTGAATTTCACGTCTTTTTGGTCAGCCATGGCGTAGAGGACCCAAACCAACCAGTTGGAAACTTGATCCCAAGTCTCATGATTGATTTCACCGGCTTGAATTGCTTTTTTTGCTCGGTACTCGGAAAGATCTTTCAGTTTACGAGTTCTCTGCAAAGGATCTTTTTCTTGGCCGTACTCGACAAGTAAAGAGAACTCTTTGGCCTGGGCTCGCGTGTGGCGCAAGGCCCGAGAAAATTTCTTGCACATGTCTCTAGAGAGGTTGCGCTTGCCTTCGATAATGAGCTTCAAATAGTTCGGTGATTTAATATCAGCCGCTGCAGAAAAGTCGGAGTATGAAAAAGGACGAAGTTGCCCCTTCGAATCCTCGAGTTTAAATTCATAAAAGGCCATTAAGTATTTTCGGAAATCTACAAATTGTGAAATTACGGGATATTCCATTATCGCCCCCTCTTCTTTAGCTCTAATAGGCTTTCAAACATGGGATGAAATTTCAACATTTTCGGCTTGTAGCAGAGCGTAAATTGCTGAAAATTTTAACCAAATCAAAAACTCAAGCAAAGAAAACGCTTAAGCTTTCAGCTCAGATCTGCTGCCTAAAAAATCAGCTTTAAAGCCATGCTCACGCAACCAATTTCGAGAGTGCTTGCGGTAGGGAGTGTGTTGCTCGACCAGTTTCCAAAAAGATTTTGAGTGATTTTTATGGCGAATATGGGCGAGTTCATGAATTAGCACGTAATCAACCACCTGAATGGGTGCGACAATCAATTTAAAATTAAGACTGATCGTGTTGTTGGCCGAACAGCTGCCCCAAATGGTTTTCTGCCCCCGGAATTTCACCTTTTTGGGAAACAACTGCATTTGATTAGCGTAAAACTGAATTCTTTGCCCCATTATCTGCTCGGCGACTTGCCGGTAGGACTTCTTAAAGGCCTGAAAATACTGAGCCCTCAAGGCCTCTGAGAACTGATCCTCGGCAATGGGAGAATGAAAAACGATCTCGTTGTTAGCGAATCGCAACAAGGCCTTTTCGCCCCGGCGAATTTGCAACCGGTAGTCCCCTCCCAAATAAGGATACTCTTCACCGCTACGAAAAAATTTGGGGGGATACTTCTGCTTGATGGCTTCCGCTTGATCCACCGATTTCTGAATCCAACTCTGATGGCTTTCCAAAAATCGAATAATATCTCTCAGAGGCAAAGATTTATTAGAAGAAACCCGAATCTTCCCACTGGGAAAAACAGAAACCCCAAGGCGCTTGTGAAAAGCTTTGCGCCTCAGTTCAACCTGATGCCCCGCAAACTCAATAACCTCCAATAAAAAATCCTCCAGCAACAAACCTAACTCCCAAATTCACAACCCAAAAGCTCTCTGGCTCGAGCATGGAATCCGGTTAGGATGAACTCAAGAGGCCCTTGGGGCCGGGCTCCTGCCCTTCCCACTGAAACGCATCACGCTCGTGGGAGCCCCAATGACCTCTTGAGTTCATCCTAACCGGATTCCAAAGCCGAGACTAGGGGCAACATTCCGCCGTTTTATTTGCCCTCTACGACTCCCTACGTTAGATTGCATGAGGTCGAGTCCCGTACAATAGCGATCTTGTGAAACCCGCCAGGTCCGGAAGGAAGCAACGGTAGCAGGTATCCTGTGTGCTACGGGTCGCTCGGCCGCTTTTTAATTCCCGATTTTGGGGTATGGGGATCCGTGGCCTATCAAGTAATAGCTCGAAAATTTAGACCTCAATCCTTCACCGAGTTCGTCGGTCAGGAACACGTGACCCAAACCTTAATAAATGCGATGTCAGCAGATCGCTTTCCCCACGCCGTTTTACTCACCGGACCTCGCGGAACCGGAAAGACAACCACCGCTCGCATTATTGCTAAAACTTTAATGTGCAACGATCGCCAAGATCAGAACCCCTGTGGCCAGTGTCAATCCTGCCAAGACATTGCCGATGGTTCGCATTTGGATGTGATCGAAATTGATGGGGCTAGCAATAATGGTGTCGACCATATTCGCGAACTGCGCGACACCGTCGGCTATATGCCCAGTTCTGGAAAATACAAGGTCTACATTATTGACGAAGTTCACATGCTTTCAACGAGCGCCTTCAACGCCCTTCTGAAAACATTGGAAGAGCCACCCGAGCATGTTGTTTTTATTTTTGCCACCACAGAAGTTCAAAAAATTCCAGCCACGATCTTGTCACGTTGTCAGCGGTTTGATTTTCGAAATCACTCCTTGTCGGATATGAAGAAGCACCTGCAAAACATTTGTGAAAAAGAAAATATCGAATTTGAAGACAGCGCACTGTTGATGATTGCCAAACAAGCCAATGGCTCGATCCGCGACTCCTTAACTTTGCTGGATCAATTGATCTCTTTCAGTGACGGCAAACTTTCATTGGCCTCGGTGATGGGTGTTCTGGGGCTAACCGATCGCAGCCTTCTCCTTTCTTGCTTACGAGCGATCGCCGAAGGCAATGTGGACTTGATGTTCACGGCCGTCGACCAATTTAAAAATTCGGGTTACGATCCCCTAATTTTTTGCGAAGACTTTCTAGAGGTCATTCGAAACGCTCTTATGATAAAATTAGAATGCCACAAGAATCACAACCTGGATATTTCTGACTTAGAACAAGGCGAACTCGAAGCGATCAGCAAAAATTTACCGGAAGAGCAGATTCACCTCCTATTTGATGTAACTCTATCAGGAGCCCAACGACTCAACTATAGCACTGACGCTAAGCTGGGTCTTGAGATGCTACTGTTTAAGTTGCTCAACTTACCCCGCCTGACCCAAAGCCTGCCTCGCTCCCCCGGAAAAACACCAGCCGCCAAACCCTCGACAAGGCCCGCTCCCGCCCCATCGCAAGCTATAGCAAAGGCTGCGTCGGCCTCTTCTCCTGAGCCACAAAAAGTCACCGCTCCTAAAGCACAAAGAAACCCCTCGGCAGGCATCCCGGTGCCCCTACCCAACCCCAACGAGAGTGTGGGTAAAACTTGGGAAGAGTTTGTTCATGCCGTCAAACAAGCCAATGGATTTCTAGGAGCTTTGCTAGAACACACCTCGATTTTCAAACAAGACGAAAACATGATCTCTCTTGGCCTGCCCGAAAAAATGGCTTTTTTGTTTGATAAACTTTCTGAGCAAAAGAACTTAGATCGGACAAAAAAATTCCTGGAAAGCTTTTGGAAAGACAACCGAGATCTTGAAGTTATGATTCTTGACCCGGACCACATTCACACCAATATGTCTCCCAAAGCCATGGCCGAACAAGCCAAACAAGCGAAAGATAAAAAAGAAGCGGACTCAATCGAATCTCACCCCCTTGTCAAAGCAGCTGAGTCTATTTTTCAAGATAACATCACCAAGGTGAGTGTGCACAACTCACCCAATGCGAAGAACCCATAATAGGAGTAGGACTATGAAAGGCAAAGGTCGCGGCAACAGCATGCAAAACCTGATTCGCCAAGCCAACCAAATGCAGGCAAAGATGAAGCAACTTCAAGAGGAGCTGGGCGATAAAGAATACAAAGCCACTTCGGGTGGCGGGGCCGTCGAAGTCACAATCAAAGGTGAAAACACAGTGGCGGCTCTCAGCATCAATCCCGACATCTTCAAGGATGGGGACGCCGAAATGCTACAAGATATGGTGATCACAGCTCTAAACGAAGCTTTGACCACTGCCAAAACAGACCAAGAAGCCGAGATGTCAAAATTAACTGGCGGCATGAATATTCCAGGTCTGTTCTAGGCGCCTATGTTTAAAATCCCCACACTGGACAAACTAGTTCACGAAATCGCTCGCCTTCCCGGCGTGGGACCGAAGTCGGCACAAAGACTGACCCACTATCTTTTAAAAAATCCACGTTACTCCAAGGAGTTACGAGAAACCCTTAAGCAGGTTGAAGAAAGTATCGTTCTTTGTGATCGTTGCTTTAACTATACTGATAATCCCCAGCGCGTTTGCACGATCTGCAACAGCCTGCATCGCTCAAAAGAGATTATGTGTGTTGTGGAACAACCGGAGGACCTGGCTCAGATTGAAGCCTCTGGCGCCTACACCGGCCTCTATCATGTTCTCCATGGAGCGATTTCTCCTCTTGAAGGAGTCACGCCGGAAAAACTAAAGATTAAAGAACTCATCAGTCGCTTGGATCAAGCCGAAACAGCTATCACAGAGGTGATTTTGGCAGTGGATTCTGACCTAGAGGGCGACACCACCGTTCTTTACCTCAACCAAGAGTTAGAGGGGCGTTCACTGAAAGTGACACGCTTAGCTCAGGGTATTCCCATGGGCAGCGATATCGATTATATTGATGATCGAACACTGCATCGGGCCCTGTCCCATCGAACTGAGGTGTAATGGCACTTATTAATCAAGAGGCCAAAGAGCTTCATTGTAAAGTCGTCTATTACGGCCCTTCACTGGGCGGTAAAACCACCAATTTAAAATGGGTTTATCAAACAACGGCGGCAGCCAACTCTACGACCAGCGATTTGATGGAGTTTGATGTTGGCACCCCTGAACGCACTCGCTTTTTTGATTTCTTACCTTTGGACGTCGGAGAAATTCGTGGCCTTAAAGTTCGATTTCACCTTTACTCGGTCCCGGGACAAGTGATCTATGATGCCAGTCGCCGCCTTATTCTGAAAAATCTCGATGGTGTGATATTTGTCGCTGACTCGCAAATGGACCGCATGGATGAGAACATCAATTCCATGAAAAATATGGAAAAAAACTTGGAGCTCTCTGGTTACGACATCAATAAGATCCCCTTTGTTATTCAGTATAATAAAAGGGACTTGCCAAACATTGCCTCGGTGGCCGAACTCCGCTCAGCCCTAAACAAATACAATTCACCTGACTTTGAAGCGCAAGCCGAACAAGGTTTGGGGGTGATGGAATCACTTAAGACTTTATCAAAATCCATCATTTCTGCTTTGAAAAGTGGGAATGTTTAAATGACCAGAAAACAACTCATTGATGAAATCCAAAAATTGAAAGCTGAGAAAAATGTTTTGATGCTGGCCCACTACTACCAAGAGGGTGAAATTCAAGAACTGGCTGACTTTTGTGGCGATAGTTACTTCTTGGCCCAAAAAGGCCAAACCAGTGAGGCTAAAAATATTCTTCTGGCTGGTGTTGTGTTTATGGCTGAAAGTGTAAAGATTTTGTCCCCAGACAAACGCGTTTTTGTTCCGGCTTTAGATGCTGGCTGCAGCCTTGTCAGTGGTACACCTTATGAGGCTTTTGTTGACTGGAGAAGAAAGCATCCCGACCATATCGCCATCACTTACATAAATAGCAGCGCTGAGGTGAAAGCCGTCTCGGATGTCATTTGCACGTCGAGCAACGCTGAAAAGATTGTGGACTCCATCCCAAGGGATCGCTCGATTATGTTTGGGCCGGATCAGAATTTAGGGCGCTTTCTTGAAAAGAAAACCAAACGCCCTATGTTGCAATGGCCCGGCCACTGCGAGGTTCACGTCCTGTTTTCAGCGAAAAAATTATTTCAGATGAAAGAAGAGAACCCTGGGGCACTTGTCTTGGCTCACCCCGAATGCGAAGAAGCCGTCCTTGTGCACGCCGACTTCATTGGTTCGACCTCTGGAATTCTAAACGAAATCAAAACCAATAAATCCACAGAAACCTTTATTGTGGCTACAGAAACCGGGATCTTCCACCAGCTGCAGAAAGCCCGACCGGAAGCGACGATTATTCAGGCGCCCTTTGAAGGCCATTGCCAGTGCAACGATTGCCCTTATATGAAACTGAACAACCTTGAAAAGATCCACAAAGTTTTGTCCGATTTTTCCAATGAAGTTCAGGTCAGCGCCGACCTGATTGAAAAAGCCAGACTTCCCCTGCAAAGAATGATGGATATTAGCAATGGCCAATCCGTCACCTGGCCCAGCCAATTTGAATTGTAGGTTCTCGATTGTTTACGGAACTCGATACTTCAACATGGCCAATACAAGATCTTAAAATCTATTTTTCTGAAACTGTCCATTCCGATTTACAAGACTACCGTTTAATTATTCGCAATGAAGTCTCCCGAACGCTTAAGAGCCTTGGCTTTCTTCCAGAGGACACTCTCAACTTACAAGCCGTTCCAAGGCACTCAAAGGTGTCGATAAGTATTTCTCACTGCCCCGCCGGCTCTCTATTTGCCATTCAAACAAAATCCCTACCGATCGGAGTCGATATAGAATCTATACGGCGCATCAGACGAAAGGTGATCGAACGGGTCAGCTCACCTTTAGAAGTTGAGCAATGCCCAAATTGGCGACTGCTATTTACTGCAAAAGAAGCGGCGTGGAAAGCCAACCCCAATCAACAAACGGCTCCCACAATTAGCCATATTGAAACAAGTTATTGGAAGCCCCTTAACGAAAATTCCTATTTATACCAAGCAAAGGAAAAACGCGGAGTCAACAAAGGCCAGGGTTTTAGCATAGAAAGAAATGATTTTTTCGCTTCAATTTATCAATGGGATGGAAGAAATTAGAGTTCTCTTCCCTGCTCGAGCCTTTTAATTACTGGCAGCAATCGAAAATCTTCTAGATCACCCCTAGCCCGCCCAATCTTTAAAAGCTCATCCATAATCTGACCTGGACTCAAGAGGCTTTCAAAAGTGAACAAAGTTTGTTTCAAACCTTTTAAGGTCTCACTAAAAAGGTCTTGTCCACCTCTCTTTTCAAAATCCATTATATTTTTCTGCAAATAATCATCAATTTCTTTCTTAAGAAAAAGAGGCGAGCGGTGAATATCTAGAAACATTGGATCAAAAAGGGGGTGAGCAACAATTGGAATCTCTAACCCAAACTGGCTCTTAATTTTATCCAGAACAGGTATAAAAGAATGGAGACTAAATATATTAAGAAGACTCAAAGTCGGCTGAAATATTAACCGACTGTTTTCCATTTTTAATACGGACTCAATATTTGCCAATAATATGCTGTTTTTCAAAGGCTTTCGTATAATTTCATTGGTACTGTCGCCGGACTCAATACTCACGCAAAATTGCACACATTCAAATTCTTTTAACAATTCGACTACAGAATTTTTTAAGACCGTCAAGTTTGTAGTAAATTGAATTTTCATTGTTGTCGATTTACCAGTTGAAACAAGGTTTCTTATCAGCTCGATGTGGTCTTCTACCAGCAGAGGCTCGCCACCGGCAAAGTGTATAAAGTCATGTTTTTTTATCTTTGATTTAAGCAAGTCCAAACCTAAATAGTCTGGTCTTCTACATGGAATTTTTGCTTTAAGCTTTCTCCCCCAAGAACTTGAGTATTTTTCAGAACACATAATACACAAAAGATTGCAGGTATTTTCTAAACGTAAGTCATAGTAGCTTGCGTGACTACTAATAAACCCACAGCTGTACTGCGACAACATATGTTGCCGCATTGACACTCCACCTCGACTCTCTACAGAAATACATTTAGAGCAGTTTTTTTCTATCCAAGATGGATCAAACGAGCGATTTTCACTACTCTCTATCTTTTCAAAATCAAGCGTCTGTGTAGACAAGCAACAAACTCGACTAGATCGGTCAGTTTCAATCTGAACTCCATGCTCAAGAAGAGGGCAAAAACTTTTATCCATACGGTTCACCTTTTTGATTCTAAAAACACAATCAAAAGCCTTTTTCTAGTAGTTTTAGCTTGAAGTCATAGTCAAATATGGAGAGTGTTGTTTTAAGAAGACTTCCTCTTGGACTAGTCTCAAGTTCAATAGACTGTTCTTTTAATAACCTATAGTATATCGAATCAATCTCTAGATCTTTTGACAAAACTTGACTCTTCATTTTAGCCTCACTGCCTCCTACTTTACATTGATAAGACCGCTCCTGGAAAAAAAGATTATTCACTTCGATCTCAGAAAAACGCTTATCTAAAAGATCAAATATTTTTAAGTACAACTGATATTTTTTGAAAAAGTGGGAAGGAACCACAAAAATCTCTTTTAAAAAAACATCCTGTAAAAAAGGAGTATGTGAGACATAGTTGGCCATCCTTGGAAAAAACCAGGTGGAACTATCGTAGAAAGTTGAACAGTTTGCCTCATAAAGAAGATGGAAATGCAAATCTAAAGAGCTCAAACAAGTCTCCCCGTAGGTTTCTACTAAATTTTGTAGATAGGCTTTCAATAGACCATCCCGCTTGGAGCGAATAATTTGCTCGGGATGAGTAGGAAAGAACTCAAAGATAGCGCCCCCCAAGAGCTCCCCCCCCCAAAGACCTGAAAGAACTTTTCGACTGTAATCTGCTCGTGTCACTCTATGGATAGGCATAAGGTAGCCCGATGATAAAGCTTCAGAAGTCTCCGGAAAAATTTTGAAATTAAATCTCTTGCTCAGACAATCTGAAATCAAAAAATCTTTGTCATTTGAAGGGCCTAATTCAGGGTGGACTCGGGTGTAGATATAAAGGTCTCTCAAAAAACCTGGATGATTTTTTAGCAAGATGGCCAATATTATTCGAGAATCAGCACCTCCACTCAATGCAAAACGGTTTACCTCGCCTTGGGAAACGATGTTATCTAATGCCTTCTCGATGGCGGAATAAACCTGGCGAGCATAATAGTCAATTGAGTTCGAAATGGATTCTTTTTTATTTAGACTATTATAACGACGATGTCTTGCGTTAGCTTTATCGAAAATGAAAATATCTCGCCCGGGTTGGACCAATCCAAATTCTAAAAAATCTTCCAATGATTCTAGATCAACCTTAACCAACGTTCAGCCTCTTTTTTATTTGGTCGACTCAAATGCTGAGCCGGCAAATTCCCATTTTCTAATAAGTTCTATATTCAGCTGGGCATCCACAATGACAACTCCCCTGTAAAAATCAACGGCATCAGCTCCATGCGCAGCAGAAGCCTCGTCAAGTAGGAAAAGTTTATTGCCGACATTGTAGTAATGTTTTAAACCTGTTTTTTCCTGAATAAAGGGACGACCATTGTCTCCTTCACGATCAGACAACGGAATCCTCAAACCATAATAGTCTTGTTTTTTGTGTAATTCCTTATCGGTCGTAAAATTTACTAGGGCGGCAAACCATGGATCCCCTTTATATTGCAGTTCTTTCTCACCAAAAAACGTTTCATTTTCAGAACGCATTTCCTTATAGGAGTCACCTACAATGAGATCTCGATGGGCTGGCACTTCTCGCCCAGGAATTTGCACTATTGTTGTGATCCGGTTAAGACGCTCAATTGCTGGCTCCAAAGGTTTAATTATACTTTTTATGGTCTCTACCAATGGGTGTTCCACCCAATACCAATCGAATTGGGGGTTTAGCCGTAATAGGTAACTCAGCCTTCCTGTACTATGAGAGTCTAAATTTGCAAAGCTTGACCGATCACAATCTCTAAAGCCTTGCCCAATCCAAAAAGGCTCTGTCAGTTTTCCTTCAACGGGTGCCAAATCTCCGAACTCCTTGACAGACCTGAGAAGCTCGCTTTGAACTTTATAAGGAATCTCGTAATTTAATGCTTTTACCATATCAGAAATTTTATTCACCAAACCTCCAAACCCCTAAATAATGATACACCGGTTGGTTCACTCATCAACGGCACAGTGCACACTTGAAAAATGAAATTCCTCCAACGGCCATTCTTATATATCTTCACAAAAAGTCTCAAAATGATTCAACGTCTAAGGCGCTAGTTTTCCCGCTAAACTTTTATCCAGTTCTACCGAGAAGTAATTAGGTCTATTCCTATGAAAATCATAAAAGACCTCCAATTAAGGAGTTTGAAATGCGCTCAGAAAAGAGATACTTCGATAGAAAACAGCTCGACCCACTAGCCATTCAAGGTTTAATCACAATTAGTGACTTAACACCTATAGCCGACGGAGGCTTATTAACTGAGGCCTCTCCCAGCGGGTTTCGTCTGGAAATTCGCAGGGACCAATTGTGTGACCCTCTTCTTAGAGAAAATTTGAACCTCGATGAGATTGAGGGATTGCAAGTCTCCATCTTCATTCCAGCAATGGACCTTGATATTACCGGCCTTATAACTCGAACAAAATACGCCGGGAACTCTATTTTTGAAATCGGAATTGACTACACATCCGACGCACCTGAGTACTGGCGTGAATGTCTATGTGATTTGCTTCCAAGCCCAGGAGAGCTCTCGGAATAGTAAGCTATTGAGCTATAACATCAGCCTTCGGTGACAAAGGACCGGTGTGTAAGCTTGGGGATGAAGCCAACGGAACGGCGGCTTCTTTGAAATACAATTGGGTTCTTTGCTTTCGGCTTATTATTTACTTTTCAATTTAAAAAGTTTCTGACGAACTCATTGATCGGAGAACTTTTGACATCAATGGGTGATCCTGACTGAATAATTTTCCCTTTGTTCATGATAATCATTCGATCGCTCATTTCTGTGGCTTCAATTTGGTCGTGGGTAACGTAGACAAGCGTAATTTTAGCATTTTTTTGAATACGTCGAATGTCTTTACGCATTTTCTCTCGAAGTTTGGCATCCAGATTCGAAAGAGGCTCATCAAGCAAAAGGACATCCGGCTCTGCGACAAGCCCCCTCGCAAGCGCCACTCGCTGTTGCTGGCCGCCGCTTAGTTGATTCGGCATCCTCAACTCTAAACCATCCAGTTCAACAGTGGCTAGAACAGCCTCTACTTTTGCTTTGATTTCCTGTTTTGGAGTTTTAGCAATTTGCAAAGGAAAGGCAATGTTGTTGAAAACATTCATATGGGGCCAAACCGCATAAGATTGAAAGACCATTCCAACGTTTCTTTTTTCCGGAGGGAGAAAGTAGCCCTCTTGTGAATTGGAGACCAATCGGTCACCAATATGAATGGTGCCGCCAGTGTTTTTTTCAAGACCTGCCAGCATTCGTAAACAGGTTGTTTTCCCACACCCGGAGGGCCCGAGAAAAGCGACGAACTCACCATCCTTCACTTCAAAAGAGAACTCGTCGACCACCCGATTAGAATCATAGGACTTGCTTACTTTGTTGAACACGACGTTACTCATATAAACCTCTGCTACAAACCATATTTTCCCTTAGACGTCACTTTCACCAACCCATTCACACAAAGTACAAACAAGACTACGATCATGGCTAGAACGGCTGAAGCACCTCCTGTTGGATCAGCGTACTGCTGCAACTGAAAAATCACTGTTCCCAACGTTTCTATTCCAGGCCCAGTTAACATGACCGTCATGGTTAGTTCGCTGAAGGCTGGCATAAAAATCAAAAACCAAGCCGCAACAATAGAGGGCTTCATCAACGGAAGCCAAATTCGTTTCATGGTCGAGGCCCAGCTGGCGCCCGAGACTCTTGCGGCCTCAGCCAAAGTGTCGTCAATCTGGCCCAGTCCATCACCAATTGTTTTCATCGCCAGACTTAAAAATTTAACCAAGTAGGCCAGCGCCAAAAGAGTCAACGTATTGTAAAGAGAGGGGCCCACGCCATAGATTCCACGACTGAATGCCAAAATAAGAGCCAGCGCCACCACCGTCCCCGGAATCGAATAGGGAAATGAGGCCAAAATCTCTAAAAGATGACGGCCCTTGGTTTTCGTTTTCCACTGAATATAAGACAGAAACATCGCTAATAGCGTCGCAGCAGAGGCCGCTAAGGCTGCTAAATAAAAAGAATTTCCTAAAGCCCTACCGGTTTCATCTATTTCGAAAAATACTTTTCTAAAATTGGTGAATCCAAAATTGGAAAGCTCCCAAGAGTCTGGAGCCGATCGTAGGGCCGTCAGCACAATCCCCGCCATAGGCAAGACAAAAACAAATAAAAGAAGGCACATCAAACCAATCAAAAAGGGAGTCCTTAAAACACCTAATTCTATTAGACTGGGGCGGCTCACTTTTCCACCGATCATTTGAAACTGTTTTCCCTTAATAAGCCATTGATTTAAAAACAACAATATCAAGGCAACCACGAGCAACAGAATCGACAATGCACCGGCCTGGAACAGGCCATTCATTGAGCCCATTTTTTGAAAAGTGTAAATTTGAGTTGTAACTAAAAAAATCTTAGCCGGGTTTCCAATTAGGGCCGGAACACCAAAGCTCGCTGCAGCAGCCAAAACCACTAGGACTCCGCCGCTGGTGATGGCTGGACGAATCAAAGGAAGGGTAATCCTGGTAAACACTTGCCAAGGGCTTGCCCCTGATAGCCGAGCAGCTTCTTCAATGGATGGATCCATTCGGTCCAATGAAGTTAGTACTGCGAGCAAAACAAAAGTATAAAAGAAAGAAGCTTCAACCCAAATCAGCCCAAAATAAGAATAAACATTTAGGTAGGAGCCACCTAGTAGGGTATTTAAAAGTCCGTTCGTTGGGTTCGCTAAAAAGATCCAAGCCATGGCACCAATATAAGGTGGAATCGCATAAGGCAGACAAAACCAGGAACGAAGACTTTTTTTCAAAGGAAGGTCGGTGCGAGAGAGCAACCACCCAACAGGAACAGCCATCGCAATTGATACTATAGCAATACCTAGCGAAACAATCGTCGTATTCAGAAAGGCTTTCAAGGATCCTGAGTGATCCAGAACGGATCGAAAATATTCAAAGCTGAAAGAACCCGATGGAAATAGAACTTTCATAAAAAGTACAACAAACGGATAAATACAAAAGGTAAACAGAAAAGTTAAGGATAAACCGAATACCAGCCCCTGATTTAGGTCGTAGTCTTTAAGCTTTTTTTTCAAACTTGATGAGATCATTGCCTAGAACTCAATTGAACATGATTTCTGAGAACTTCTCTTTAATCGTCGAACGATTTTTAACCACCTCTTTTAGAAAATCACTGGTCCACGGGAAGGAGTTCTTGTAAATCTTCGCAAAAGGAGGCGCCCCCTTTGGTGCTGAAAAATCTGGGAATGGTGAATACATAAAAGACCTCACCATAGCTTCTTGCCCGTGTTCGCCAAAAAGCCATCCAGCGACTTGTTTGGCATTTTCTCTGGATTCGGACTTCTTGGTAATTGCCAACACATTGTTGTGTAAAACCACTCCATCCGTCGGGAAAACAGTTTTGACTGGATTCTCTTTATCTTGAAATCGTAAAATATTCTCGAGAAGAACCCAACCAACCGGACGCTCTTTATTTTGAATTCTCCTGAGGACTGCCGAATTCCCGCCTTCACTGATTGTGTCGTTGGCCTGTAATTTTTTAAAATAGTCCCAACCATAGGCCTTTGATAAAAAAGCAACGGTTGTAAAGTTAGTCCCTGAAGACAAAGGACTGCCCGTGCTAAACTTTCCTTTCCAACGCTTTGATATCAACTCTTTAAATGTTGAGGGCGCCTGACTTTCGCTATAAGTGTTTTTGTTATAAGCCAGGACCATCACGGGGATGCTAAGAGTGTTATAAAAACCTTTGGAATGTTTTAAGGTCGCTGGTATTCCCTTCACCCGCTCTGTTAGGTAAGGCTCCAGTCGACCACTGTCGGCCATCTCTTCGTACCAAAATCGATCTGATGAAATTAAAATATCGGCTTGGGTTCCACCAGCCATCACTTCAGCATTGACCTTTGCCGCAATTTCTTCAGATCCGGCTTGGTAAAATCGAATTTTTAGATCAGGGAAGGCTTTCGCTAACTTGGGTTCGATATCGGCGATTGTGTCTTTATAAAGGGAAGTATAAATCCAAACTTCATTGGCATGATTTTGAGTACAACCGGCAAACAAGAGTAGTGCACCTAAGGCAATTGAAACGAAATTCTTCATACAAATCTCCCCCACAGAAATTCGGAAGTTTAAAGTGGTTCAAGCTACAAAATTGCAAAGCTATTGTCACTGGCTAAAGCCGCATTCGGGCCGGCAGGAATAAGAATGGCTCACACCGGGCGAGGCCACTATACCTCAATAAAATCAATACCTTGGATCGTTGACTCGCTGATAATAGAGAATGAATAATGCATGGGGAAAAACCACGAAAAAGCCTCGAGAATTCCTTGCCACTCCTCTTGAGGGGGCTCACCGAGAGATTCCAAAGAGAAACAAAGATCATAATCCTTACCATCTTGAGAGAGCATAACCACTCTGGGCTTATGTATTCCTTGTTGCGCCAGAAACTCCTTAAAAAGTGACCGAACATGGGGCGGCCAATAAGTTTCGCTAGGAGTTCCAGCCATCATTTCTTGTCCGGGCTCCACTTCCAAGTCTTTCCCCCCAGAAAACCCATCTTCGGTTTGAGTTAAAAACTCACCATTCAGCAGGAAGTTCCAAATCATGCCATAAGACAAAACGTAGTCCGGCGTTTCAAGGTCGGGATTAATCGCCAACCCCACGCCTTGCTCACCAAGCCAAGCTAAAACTTTGTCTGATGGCTCACCAGAGTCTGAAATTCGCACTGGCAGGTAGGGCATTCCATCTGGTCCCTCAATGGGGCTCTCACTAAGGAACTCAAACTGAGTCTGGGGAAGGAGTTTGAAAAACTCAGACTCCCAGGACTCATCTCGATCATTTTGAGGGGTTTGCAAAAGCTGTTTCATCATTGACTCTCTAATAGGACAATTAGAGACTTAAGACAAGCCTAAGTGGAGAATGTTGTTATCTTTAAAAAGATTATTGGAAAATATTCCAACATTTTTTGGCAAGACCTCAAAAAATACGGCGTATTTCTATTTCCTCTTCCCTTGTTTATTTATCTTAGTCGCCACAATTTTATCTCTCATTCGGAGCTCTGGTCTATTTCTTCAGCCCATTTTTTTGGGTCTCTCAGCCCAGAAGCTCTTATCACCTACATACGCCCGGCCTTTTTTTCCATCCTCTCTATCCCTTATTTTTTTGAATTAACCAACACTGAACACATTTTACTAGCCAGATCTCTATTTGGCATTTTGGCATCTCTTAACCTATTGTTAGTTTACAAACTGGTCAGAGCGCTAAACTGGAAAAAATCCCAGGGGTTGATTTTTTGCAGCTTTTTATTGAGCTTTCATGTTTTTTTCTATAACTTTTATCGAGTACGATCCGACTTTCTAGCCCTCACCGTCGCATTAATATGCTTGATTAGGATCCTTAAGCCGAGAAAATTTTATCTCACTAAATTGCGTTTCGACCCAACACTTCCTTTTCTTAGTTTCCTGTTGATTCTTACCACTCCAAAGGCTCTTTATTTTCTAATCATGATTTCTGCCACGTATTTTCTAGTAAATTATCCACAAAAAAAAGTTCCTCGAACCTTTTATGAAATCCTTTTGCTCCTTGTGATGCCAGCGGCAGGCATTGTCATTTTTCTTCAGTTTAGTGGAGTCCACTCTGGGCATTTTGAAAACATCTATGCCATAGTGCTTAACTATTACTATCAAAGTTTTTCTGAGGCATTGAAACCCGAAAGCCTCGGTGCGGTTTTTCGAACGCTAAAAATTAATTTTCTAAACTACTCTTTGATTGGCTTAGGATTCTGTTTAATTTTATTAAAAAAGAAAACCCGAAAAGACTACCTTAGTTTTCTTCTTTTTTTCTCGGCTTTAGCGGCATTGGTTGTTCACCCCGAGCGCTGGGACTATTTCATTGCATCCCTCCTTCCCTTCCTTGCCCTTCCTTTCCTATATTTCCTTGCATCTATTAAAAAAAATTGGCAGAAAATTGTTCTTGTCTTTTCTTGCCCCCTTCTCGCTGTGTACATGACATTTTTCTCTGGATGGCTCTACTCTAACAAAATTCAGCTTCAGCAAGTCGAGCATCTTTCTCTAATTTTAGATCACTTTCCTGAAGCTCAAATCTTTGATGCGACAGGAATCGCTCCCAGAGCAAATAATTTTCAGTGGTTTCTTGGCCCCAATGACTTATTTGGAAATCTAAACACAGTGAATCTTGTTGAGCAGAGAAAACCGGAGTTTATTCTCTATACTCCTAAATTAATTTTTGGCGGGCCTCGACTGATAATTATTCTACATAAATACTACGACGAAGTTCGCCCCGGCTTTTGGGTGAAGAATTCTTTGGTTTTTAAATTTAAAGAGGTTCATTTTCCAGACTGGAACTACAATCTTGGTAGTCCCTTCATTTATGATCACCACCCAAAAATTCGATTTTTCAAGTAAGTTCCAAAAATTTGGTCCAGGACCTCCAAAAAATTCTAAAAATTTCATTAAATATGCATCAGAATAGACATATTCATTTTCAACGAAAGGTATTCCCATGAAAAACTCAATTGTCATCCTAAGCATATTGACTCTTTCTGCTTGTGCAACTCCAAATCAAAATCGTGAGGATGGTGACCGCACCACGGCCGCAGAGTTATCAGATCATAAAACCGTTTTTGGACACACTCACTCGCACGGTGAAAGCTGCGGACACACTGCAAAGGTTATCGGAAGCGACACCATCTACCTTCACAACGGCGAACAACACAAACCCCACGCCGGCCACACCGATCTCATTCTATAGACCAAATTTAACGAAAGATTGGGGAGCTATTTACGACCACAGGGGTGGTTCGTTAAATGGTAGGGCCTACCGGGTTCGAACCGATGACATCCACCTTGTAAGGGTGGCGCTCTACCAACTGAGCTAAGGCCCTAAAACTTGAACTTGAGTTTATAGATGATATCAAAAGCTTTGTCGAGTGGATTCTCCCGCTCGACAAAGGTGCCTTAAATATTTAAAATTATTAGGTTTTTATGGCTGGTCACCAGCTCTCGTAGTAACCTTTAAAAGTTCATATAGCAGTTGAGGCCTTCGTTCTCAGCCTGAAAACAGCCCAAAGGCTCTTTTAAAACACGGGTCCCGAGGAGATGCACATACTTCTTCTCCACGTATTCTATTATGGATAGACCCAGAACATTTCCTAACGTCGTTTCAACCTCAACCATCCTTATGAGGAAGGGGTGACTGTTCAAATCACCATTAGGGTACAAGGTCAGATAACGGCCATGCTGGTCTGTCTTGCCTCCGGAATCCAAATTCACATTTGAGTAACTGGAGTCCACACTCGAAATGTTTTCTGGCGAGAAGTAACCCTCTCCCCACGAGATCACTTCGTAAGTTTCTGGGTTCATTTCCGACACTCGAATCCAATCAAAACCTGAACGAGAATCTTTGCGCATCTCTACGTTAAACATTCGCGACTGTTGGCCATCACCTAAGCGCCAAAGTCCTTTCGAGTTTTTTACCGTCACCGCATGTTGCACACTGAGAGGCCAAGGAATTTCTCCCCCGAAATTCACATAAGAAAAAGCTGAAATAGATAATGTCGTAACAACGGCTAAAATTAAAAGGGCCGACTTTCTTAGAATTCCAAACATTAGAGTGTCTCCTCTCGCACCGCTGACTCAATTCCACGAACTTGGATTTTAACATCTTTACTAAGATAGTAGCCATTTTTTGCCAAGAACAAATACTTTGGCTTATTGTAATCGGGCTCGATCACTTTTCTTAAACGCTTGATGGTGACGTAGATTTTATTATCGTGAACACTCGGGTTGTAGCTTTGTTTCCAAATCGTTTCAATCAACTCTTCCTTTGAAAACACCCGGCCAGGATGGGCAAGGAACAATTTTAACATCTCTAGTAAAATAAACTGATTTTTGAAATCGATCTTACCCTTGGTCTTCTCGTAAATTGAGTGAGACTGGACGTCGTAAACCATATCATAGGGGCTTTTGCTGGATTTCTGTACGTCTTTCAAAAGCTCAGATAACAAAAAGTGGAGTCTACGCATGTTCTTGCCATCAATAGACCGAACACCGAGCTCTAGATAAGTTCGAGATTTTTCCAGATCACCACTTTCTTTATAAGTAAGGCCTAGGCCGTAAAGTAGGGTGAAATGTGTATAAAGATCTTTTTCATCTTTAATCATTTCGTAACAGTTCCACAAAGCTTCAATGGCTTGTGGGTACTTTTCTAGTTTTCTGTAGATGTGGGCGTTCACGATCAAGGCGGTAAGCTGCAGCTTCGGCAGTTGCAAAGCATCAAAGAAGATCTGCAGGTTATAAATTTCTTTTAAAGCTTCCTGAAGACGACCCAGCTGGTAATAGCTAATCGCCATACCAGTAATAGCGTAACAGATGTCGGTTTTTTTGTTTTGATCTAGAGCCAGCGACAAAGACTTGCGGCATAAATCCAAAGCCGCCTCATACTGGCCATTCTGCGACTCACACAAAGCTAATGTGTAATAGGTTCTTGGAGTGAGTTCACCTCTTTCCAGAGCCCATTCATTCAACTTATTTTTAAGTTCACGAATTTTTGGCTGATCTTGCAACTCTGCATAAGCTCTAAGCAAGTAGTTGGTGCACTCCAGGTACAGCTCCGTGTCTTTGTTCAGATAGGTGCTGTGATTGGCTTCAAGTAAATCCACACATTGAATAATGTCCCCACGCTCAAATAAGAGCTTGGCCATCTTTAACGTTTCATCATTTTCTAGGATATCCATATTCCCCCGCCCCCACGACGCATTCGATAAGCATAGTCTATGATTGGGGAAAAAATTTCAACTTCTTAAATCCCCTTAATGACATATTGCATTAATTACACAGTATCACTAGGGAATTCTCAGGGTTACCGCGTAACCCGCATCCTGATGGGGCTCTGTAGGATTTGCAAAATTTAAAGAATGTGTCAAAAAAACAACTTGCCGTATATTTGATCACAAAAAAAGAGGGCCTAACTGGCCCTCTCGTGTCACTTCGCTTATTAAAAGAACAGGTCTTTTTTTAATGGTAAAGACTGTGCCCAGTGTATTTGGCTTTTAAGCCAAGGTCCGTATCGCGACGGGCTTTGAACAATTCTTTGGCATTTTTAATATCCAAAGCATGAATCAAAACTTGATCGACATGATCCACCAAAACGATTTTCAACTCTTTCAATACTTCCTGAGGAATATCTTTAAAGTCTTTTTCGTTTTCTTTTGGCGCAATGATGGTTTTGATGCCCCCCCGGTGAGCAGCCAAAACTTTTTCTTTCAAGCCACCAATCGCCAACACTCGTCCGCGCAGAGTGATCTCACCGGTCATCGCCACTGTTTTCTTCACAGGGATTTTTGTAACCGCTGAAACAATGCTCGTGGTCAACGCGCAACCTGCAGAAGGCCCATCTTTCGGAGTGGCTCCTTCGGGTACGTGGATATGCACATCAATGTTAAAGAAAAACTCTTTATCTAGCCCAAACAGTGGCCCTCGAGAGCGAACATAACTTAAAGCGGCCGTGCAAGACTCCTTCATGACATCGCCCAGCTGACCAGTGATGGTAAACTTACCGCGACCAGGAACCACAGTGGCTTCAACAGGCAGAAGGTCTCCTCCCACCTCTGTGTAGGCCATTCCATTGGTCAGTCCAATCTCGTTGTCGGATTCGACCTTGCCATGCTTGTATTTGTGACCACCCAGTAGCTCGACAACCTTTTTTGCATTAATGGGATAGGACTTTTTACGGCTTTGGCTTTTCACTTTTGTGCGCGTGGTTTTGCTAGTCGTTTTACTGGAACCATCTGACTTAAGTTTCGAAATTTCATTGTCCCGAATGATCTCTTTTGCCGTCTTTCGACAAATGTTAGCAATTTGGCGCTCAAGGTTTCGAACACCCGCTTCCCGAGTATAATAGCGGATCAGTTCTTTAATGGCCGAGTCGCCAATCGTTACATTGTAGTCAGTGAGCCCATGCTTTTTTAACTGCTTGGGAACCAAGTATTTTTTGGCTATGTTGAACTTTTCACTGTCAATATACCCCTCGAGAGAAATGATTTCCATCCGATCAAGAAGGGGTCTTGGAATCGTATGAAGCGAGTTCGCCGTGGTAAAAAACATAACCTTCGAAAGGTCGTACTCGACTTCTAAGTAATGATCCTGGAAGGTGGAGTTTTGCTCTGGGTCAAGGACCTCAAGCATCGCCGCACTGGGATCTCCCTTGAAGTCATTTGACATCTTATCAATCTCATCCAAAAGCAACAAAGGGTTGCCTTTGTCCACTTTTCTCAAGGCCTGCAGGATTTTACCCGGCATCGCACCAACATAGGTTCGACGATGACCGCGGATTTCGGCCTCGTCCCGAACTCCGCCCAACGAAATTCGAGCGAACTCTCGATTCAGGGCTTTTGCCACTGATTTTGCTAAAGAGGTTTTACCCACACCGGGAGGGCCAACCAAGCACAGGATCGGGCCGCTCATCTCATCACTCAAACAACGAACGGCAATGTGTTCTAAAATGCGTTCTTTGACTTTTTCAAGCCCCCAGTGATCCTCGTTTAGTACTTTTTCTGCAAACTCCAGATCTTTTCTCTCCTCCCCGTATTCAGCCCAGGGAAGGCTTAACATCCAATCGATGTAGTTTCGAACCACGGTGGCTTCGGCGCTCATCGGCGACATCATCTTGAGCTTTTTAATCTCTTTTTGCACACGCTCACGCGCTTCTTTAGTCATTTTCTTTTTGCGAGCTTTTTCTTCCAGCTCCATTAACTCATTTTGGTAATCATCCTTATCACCAAGCTCTTTCTGGATCGCTTGCATTTGTTCGTTGAGATAGTATTCTTTCTGTGATTTTTCCATTTGTCGCTTAACGCGAGAACGAATTTTCTTTTCAACTTCAAGAATTTCAATTTCACCAGTCATCAGGTTCAAAAGCTCTTCCAGTCGTGTCACAGGATTGACCACTTCAAGGAGCCTTTGCTTGTCTTCAATTTTAAGATTGAGTTGGGCCACAATGATATCGGCCAGCTCTCCTGATGAATCAATACTTGAAACCCTCATCAGAATCTCTGGAGGGATTCGTTTGTTCAGTTTTACATACTTTTCAAACGTCGTTTTTACCGAGCGAATGAGGGCTTGCGCCTCAAGATCGTCGGCATTTTCTTCCTCGAGATATTCGACTTTTACTTTGTAAAAGGAATCTTCTTCTAAAAACTTTTTAACCTCAACTCGAGTTTTTCCCTCGATGAGGACTTTTACAGTCCCATCAGGAAGCCGAAGAAGCTGAATGATAGAGCCAACTGTCCCGATCTTGTAAATATCATCCACACCAGGAGTGTTGGTTTTTGCATCCCTTTGCGCGACCAAAACGATATCAGTTTGTTTTGTCATGGCCTCTTCAAGAGCGTTGATACTTTTCTCACGACCCACAAAAAGTGGCATCATCATATGAGGAAATATGATCAGATCTCGAAGGGGTAACAGTGGAAGATCGGCGGTTTTGTTTTTGTCCTGACTCATAGGTCTCCTCCTTAAGTTGGAATTGACCGGCGAGACATGTTTTATCTAGGCGCTTTCTGCTGACCCCGTGCCTTTGTCCTTAGACTTGGGCTCTTTCTTAGGCGTCCCGAAGATCAATTGAGGCTCCGCTTCACCGCGGATAACCTTACCATCAATTATACATTCTTTGACGTTCTGCTTGGAAGGAATTTCGTACATGATGTCTAGCATTGCACTTTCAATGACCCCTCGAAGCCCGCGAGCACCTGTCTTTCGGTCGAGTGCCAGCCTGGCAATTTCTTTTAAAGCCTCATCGGTGAAGGTAAGCTCCACATCTTCATACGCAAACAACTTCTGATACTGTTTAATCAAAGCATTTTTTGGCTTGACCAAAATTTCTGTTAATGCGTCTTGCTCCAGCTGATCGAGAACAGAGATCACCGGCAAACGGCCAATAAATTCTGGAATCAACCCAAATCGAGCCAAATCTTCGGGTTGCAGCTTTTTAAGACTGGAATGCCCTTCGTCTTCTTTTTCTTTGCTGGTTTTAATTTCAGCAGTGATTCCCAGTGACTTGTTAGACAGTCTGTTTTCGACAAGTTTTTCAAGACCCACAAAAGCCCCACCACAAATAAACAAAATATTTGAAGTATCAACCTGAATAAATTCTTGTTGAGGATGCTTTCTTCCCCCTTTTGGCGGAAGGTTGGCAACCGTCCCCTCTAAAATCTTCAAAAGGGCTTGCTGAACGCCTTCTCCACTAACATCACGAGTGATCGACGGGTTTTCCGACTTACGTGTGATCTTATCAATTTCATCAACGTAAATCACACCCCGCTGACATTTTTCAACATCGTAATCGGCGGCTTGTAACAAATTTAAAATGACATTTTCAACGTCTTCACCCACATAACCCGCTTCGGTCAAAGCCGTCGCATCTGCCATTGCAAAGGGCACGTTTAAGATCTTTGCTATGGTCTGGGCTAAATAAGTTTTTCCAGATCCTGTTGGACCAATCAAAAGAATATTACTTTTCGAAATTTCAACTTCGTCTTTCTTTTTCGAAGAGTTAATTCTTTTATAGTGGTTATGAACCGCAACCGCCAACGACTTTTTAGCAGAATCCTGCCCAATCACGTAGTCATCAAGATGGTTTTTAATCTCAACGGGCTTAGGCACCTTAAATTGGGTGCTTGAACTGTCTTCACGGTCCTTTTCTTCCTCAATGATATCTGTACAGAGGTCAATGCACTCATCACAAATATAAACGCCTGGGCCAGCTATCAGTTTCTTCACTTCATTCTGGCTTTTTCCACAAAAACTACATCTCAACAGACTCGATGACCCTTCTCTACGACTCATTAGGAACCTTTCGCGCTTGATTTTCTAAATTCAACTACTTTATCCACAATCCCAAACTCAAGAGCTTGCTGTGCGGTCATATAATTATCTCGATCCATGGCCTTATTGAGGGTGTCAAAATCCTGCCCCGTATGCTCCTCGTAAATGCGCGTCAATCGCTCTTTCGTGCGCATTAAATTCTTGGCTTGAATTTCGATATCACTCGCCTGACCAGCCAATCCACCACTGATTAAAGGTTGGTGAATCATGACCTGGGCATTCGGCAGAATAAATCTTTTTCCCTTCGTACCTGCAGTCAATAGCAATGACCCCATACTGGCCGCCATTCCGATGCAAGTCGTAGCGACATCACATTTAACAAATTGCATGATGTCATAAATACCTAAACCGTCCCAAACGCTTCCACCCGGGGAATTGATATAAATTTGAATGTCTTTGTCCGGATTATCAGCCTCAAGGAAGAGCATTTGAGCTATCACATTATTGGCAACCGCCGAATTGATGGGAGTTCCAATCAGAATAATCCTGTCCTTCAAAAGACGGGAATAGATGTCATAACTTCTCTCACCCCGGGGGGTCTGCTCGATGACGACTGGAACTAAGGTGCTCATGTTTCTCCTTTTGGGCAATGGGCCACAATCAGTACTATGTGTCCATTTTTCCTAATGACAAGCTACTCTTCGGGCTTTTTCGGGTTTCACTTAACAGAAAATCCCTTCTCTTGAAACTAGACCTATGGTACCCCTTTTAACGCGCTCTATAATTAACGGTTACCCGACTTTTGTCCCGGGCCCAGGCGTGTCATATTTTCCGAATTAATACGCAGGAGATCCAAGATGAAGTTCAGTTTAAATGCGAAGACAGTGTCAAACAACCATGTTTGTTTCTATTCTAAAAAAGGCAAGAAATTACAGTTCTGCTCCTGTTCTCAGGACGCTCCAAAAGCCGATATCCATGAACAATTCAAAACCGAAACTCTGTCCGCTGATTATGGCGAAATGATTTTCTATCGCGATTCAAAAAATGGCCACCAACTTTTTGTGAGCCTAGGAGACAAAACCCTGAATGAAGAAAACCTACGTGACTTAGCTGGTAAGATCTACAAAAGACTGTCCTCAGAAAAAGTTTATGAATTCACCCTTTCTCTTGAGTCCCTCCCTCTACGGGACAAGGCAAAGAGTGTAGCAGCTTTGACTGAGGCATTGGTCATGGCCTCTTACTCCTTCGATACTTTTAAAAAACCTCCTAAAAAGAAAGCTCCTGATTTCTCCATCCACTACACAATTAAAAAGTCCAACGCCGGCTTGAAAAAAGCATTGGATGAGGCACAGGTACTTGCGGCGGGGGTCAATTTTGCTCGCTGGCTAGGAGATTGCCCCGGAAACTTCATGAACCCTTCGCAGCTGGCGGAAGAGGCAAAGAATGCTGCCAAAGGCACAAAAATGAAGGTGACGGCCTGGAACAAAGCCCGCATCGCTAAGGAAAATATGGACTCCTTAATTGGCGTCTCCAACGGGAGTGACCAGGAGCCTCGCTTTATCATTATGGAGTACAATGGAGCGGCCGCCTCTAAAAAACCCATTTGCTTTGTTGGGAAAGGACTGACTTTTGATGCTGGTGGGATCAGCCTGAAGCCTTCGGCAGGCATGGAAGAGATGAAATACGACATGCAGGGGGGCGCAGCGGTGATTGGCGCCATGCAAGCCATTGCCGCTTTGAAACTCAAAGTGAATGTTCTTGCCCTTGTTCCAGCCAGTGAAAACATGCCCGGTCCCTCAGCTAATAAACCAGGAGATATTCGGAAAGCTCGAAATGGCAAGAGTATTGAGGTCAACAACACCGACGCTGAGGGCCGCTTGATTTTAGCCGACGCCTTGGTCTATGCCAGCGAGAAAAAACCCGCTTGGATCTGTGATGCGGCTACACTGACGGGCGCCATGGTTATTGCCTTGGGGAACATCCACACAGGATTTTACACTCGCTACAAAAAGATGACGGACCTTGTGAAAAAAGCAGCCGATCAAACAGGTGAAGAGGTTTGGCCCATGCCTTTGTGCGACCACCACTCAAATGATATGAAGGGAACCTATGCCGACCTCACCAATTTAGCGCCTTCCCGCGGAGCGGGTAGCGCCACTGCAGCCGCCTTTCTGGAAAATTTTGTGGATAAAGATATTCCATGGGCCCATTTTGATGTGGCAGGAACGGCATGGAACGCCGGGAATCGATTGTCTTATGCCCCCACAAAGGGAGCGACGGGAGTCCTGGTTCGCACATTTGTGCAAATGGCAAAAGACCACAAGTAAGTTATGGAACAGCCCCTTCTGTTTTTGATGGTTTTCTATTATCTCTACATCCTTGCACTGGGCCTCTTGATGTTCGTGGTTCGGTTTAAGGCTGTTAAAAACAAGAAAATGCCAGGACGATATTTTAAAGCCTATACAGGCGAGGTCCCTGACGACATTGCTGTTTTTGGAAACCATTATAACAACCAATTTCAACTTCCCATTCTTTTTATGATCGCTTGCTTAGCTGCTTTTCATTTTAAAGCAGTAACACAAACTTTTTTTATTTTGGCTGTGGCCTTTGTCGTCAGCCGAATCATCCATAGCTTGATTCATCTAGGCTCAAATCTTGTTTTGCGGCGAGCGGGTGTATTCTTTTTCGGTGCGTTTTGTGTTTTAGGGATGTGGATCTCCACAGTTCTCGAGTCTTTTTCAGTTTGAGCCTTTTTAAACAGTCAAATCAACTCCGAGCCCGGCTCCATCCAGTCCACGACAGTCGGAGGCAAGACCTCACTTTTACAGTCTATCCTTGCAAGGCTTGCGCTTCTTCGCTGATCGCCAGAAAACCTAGTTTTGCGACCCAACCATAGACATTCTCCAACGGGCACCCTTCGGCGCTGACCTTTAAATCACTGAGGCACAGTCGCTTGTAGACCGCTCCGGGACTGTTCAGGCTCTCGGTCGCATTTTTCTTTTCATGGGTTCTAAGAAATCCACCGGCTAAATCATTTCCAAGCATATAGAGGACAGGTTCGGCCGTTGCCCCTTCATCTTTAAGAACGGTCGGAACTCCTTCTTGAATTACCAGCTCAGTAAATCCACCCCCACCTTTGGTGGCTTTCATTTTCTTTTTGGACTTATAGTTCCAAGCTCGAATATCCTCTCCACTGATGGTGCTAACAACACCTAATCCATAGGTACCCGAGTTATTTTTTATGAAGGCTGTAGGCTTTTCAATAACATTGTGCTCATCATACTTACTTTGGGTCTCCACCAAAAGTTCGTCAACGACCCGGGCTAGCGCATCTCGACTGGCATCATCGCTAACATCGAAATCAATAAAATGCTTTGTTGGCACCTGAAACAACCAGGGGTCTTCATCTAAAATTTTCGCAAATTCGTCAGCCATGTTGTTGTAATGGAAGAAATAATTGTGTTTTTTTCGCTGAAACCAGCCGAGACTCCGCAAAGGAGTCATCAGAGTTTTGGAGAAATCCACGTCGTCATAAGAGTTTGAAAAGTCATTGTTGGATATAACAAGGTCTGGAATTCCAGCTTTGGTCATCAACTGGCCAGCCTCTGAGAATACCTTTTCGACTCGAATCATCTTTCCCGAAAACGACTCCATTTCAATCCCATCGGATATCTCACTAGACAACATCCCCGTGGTCACCGAGTAACCCGATTCGTTTAACAAATCTCTTAATGTGATCACATTCTCCCAATAGAACCTATTTTTTAAGTGATCTTCAGCAAGAATTAAAATCGTTTTTACACTGGGAAAGTGGGCTTTCATAAAAGACTCAATCAACTCTGGAGCCGAATCCTTATCCATTTGGCAAATGTTATTGAATCCTGCCGGAAAGATATTTCCATCGATATTGCCAATCTTGAAGCCCGCATCTCGAATATCAAAGCTCGCGTAAAAGGGCACATAGTGCCCACGCAACTTATCTTCATACCATTGCTGTAGTTGGTCGCAGTTGTCCAGTATCTTCTCGTGAATTCTTGTTTTCATAAAGCCCTTATACCGCTTGGTCCGATAGTTGAATATACATTTTTGTGGCCCCGCAAATAAAAACTGGAAGCAATAGAAAGAAGGAACCCGGAACAACTCCGGTCGCCATTATTGCAAAACTCAAACCCAAAAAGCTGCCGATGTTCTGTCGGAAAAAAGCGAACCTTTGTTTTAGGTTTAAAAAATCAACCTCAAACGCATAGTCCGCACAATCAAAAGCCACGGTTAAAGTCAAAATTACAGGTGCTAACAAATTGAGCCCTGGCACAAAACTTAAAATAAAACAGAATATTCCAATCAAAATGAACAATAGAGCCTTACCCAGGCCAAGAAAAAACATTCCAATAATCAATTTAAAATCACTCCGCTTTTTCTTATCAGGAAGCTCCTTTTTAAAAATATTTTCGACCATAAGGGCGTAAAAGGGGCCGGCGAACACAATAATGCAAAGGTAGCCCGCTAAAAAATTGACCAAGGAAATTAAGATCCAGCTTATAAGAATCAGAAGAATCTCGACAATCGACTTCAAAAAGCTCCATCTCTCAAGCCAAGGCGAGCTTTCGGTCAAAGAGTTGACCCACTGGCTAAGGTATTCGGAAGCGGTAAAATAACCAAGACCAACAATCGCCAATCCGATTGCAAAGGGAACAAGGGCATAGGCGATATTTTTTGGGCTGGAAAGAATTATTCTGAAGCCAAGAAGTGGGCTCAAAAACCCAGAAACGATAGCCGACATCATAGATTCGGATCTTTACCTAAATCTGACTTTACCGGCAAAGACTTTTCTGAAGATGTCGACTCAATTGTAAGATTTGGCTTCTTATCAGCTTGTTCTTTGTTGACTTTCACCTTTGCTATTTCATCGTCTACGTAGCGAGCTAATCGTTTATTTTTAATTTTTTTATTTCTGATTGTTTCGGGCCCAACTTGTAATTTCATTGCGAACTTTTCAATTCGATCAATCCATTCTCCCGTAACATCAACGATGGCTTTAGAGCGAGGGTTGACGTTTCCCATCGGGAACTCTTCCGCGCGTAGCTTAAACATGAGGTCATAGAGTTCTGAAGCCATCACCAGTTGACGCCGATGTTTTTGCTTTTTTTCGGCCATGGGGTCCTCCTCAAAACCTTGTGGCTTGAACTCAAGAACCATCCCCCACGCTTTGTCGTACTGAGCCTTTATTCTTTCCTCAGACTTTTCAGACCATGTACTTTTAGAAGCTTCTGCCGAAGAAAGAAAATATTTTTGTCCGATCCCCAGTTTTCGCACCAAGGTATCAAAGCTCTCACTATTGTCATCAAAGGTTGCAAAGCCTAGATAGTAGAGTGACTTACTGATCTCACTTTTTTTAGCCTGAAACTTTTGGTTCCGAACCATTTCCTCAAAGTTTCGAGTGGCTTCTCGGTGAAAAATAAGAGCCTCTTTCATTTTGCCTTGTGCTGCGTAAGCCGCTGCCAATCGAGCCGGAATCTCAACCTGTCCGGTTAAAATATCGAAAAACTCTCTTCGTTTCATTAGATCGACGAGGGTCGTTAACAGTTCATTTCTCTGATCAAGCCTTTCATACACGAAGGATAGATTATAAAGGGCTTTGGCTTCAACTCGACTCTCATATTGTGATCCATGCTGGATGGCCGATCGATAAAACTTTACAGCATTTGGAAAGTCTTCATCCATTTCATACAAAAAGCCCTTCAAAAAATAGGCATGCCCGTACCAATGGATATTTTCAGCCCTATTAAGATAGTCCTCGATTTTCAAACGAGCATCGTTGGTTTTTCTTTGAATTATAAAGCTATGGACTGCCTCTAATTCCTTGGGGTAATCCAGCGCAGACTGGTCTGGGTCAGAGGGTTTTGAACTGCAACCCAAGGTGAGGCTCACAACTGTAAGAATTAAAAGTTTACGAATCATTGCGACAAAACCTCCCAATGGGTGTTGACGAGTTCAGAAAATAGGTAGACGTCTTCAATTTGTTCAATGGCCTGACGAAACTCGGGAAGGCGCACAAAGGTCGAATGATTTTTTAGTTGCCCCCTTCTAAGTTCATCAACCAAATCCTCACTCTTAGTTTTCTGACTCTTGAAGTAATGATATAATTTCTTTTCCCTTTCGTCTGCGGCACTAGAAAGCTCTTCACTAAAGTCGAGGCCATTCGGGTAAGCTCGATTGAGAATATAGCCATCTATTGCGAAGTTATTTTTTGAAATTGCTTGATTTAAATAGAGGGCGTCTTGAATTTTATCCTTCGCAGGAGGAAAGACCAATTGCAACGAAGACTGGGGTCCACGCATATGCTCAAGAAAACCTTCTGAGGTGGCAAAGATTTGATTTTTAATGTCCCCAACAAAGCGAAAAAAGTGGTCCATTTCACCCACAAACTCATCACCGACAAGAGTTTTCAAAAAGCCTTCGGCAACCTGTATTCCTTTCTCTTGCACCCAATGGAGCCAACCTTTTTTATCAGCGATAGCCGTTGCCGAAAAAAATCTCTGCAACTGCGCGGGAGACTCAAAAAAGTCCACCACCTGGTGGCTCGGGGGAGTGTCCAACACCACCAAATCATATTCTCCGCTGGATATGATTTTTTCAGTTTTATAAAGAGCGGCAAAATTATGCGTCTCCCTCAGGTTCTGTGAAATTTGCCGATAAATTCCGTTATCTTTCAATTTTTCATAATACTCAGCCTTCATATTTTCAGAAACAAAATTTTGAAATACAGAAGATGGGTCAATATAGAAAATATCCACAGGTTGATCCACCATGGCCCAACTCACTGACTTTGATTGGTCATCCGAGGCTTCCAAACCAAGAAGACTGGTCAGTCGTCTCGATGGATCAACAGTGATAGCCGCAACCCTTCGCCCCATCTTTGCCGCGTGGATAGCTGTGGCCAGAGACAGCGACGTCTTACCAACTCCACCTGTGCCCACAAAGGTAATGAGTTCTTTTGTTTCTATAAGTGACTCTAGAGGGGACGTAAGACCTCCTTGCGCTGTTCACAAAGAAAGCGATTAAATCCACTTGTGAAAAGCTCCAGCTGGTAGCATCGAGACCATAAGTCTATAACTCTCGCTTTTTGTTGCTCTTGCTCTGCTATTTTCTCAAAAATGAACTCAGACCAACGGGACTGCCCTGGCGCCGCCACAGCAAGACCGAGAGATTTATTCATTACAACTGACACCTGCTGATCATATTCTTCAGTGAATTCTGCGAGTGTGTCTTCAAGTTCATCCACGGGCAGTTCTTCGTACAGGCTAACAAAGAAAAACTGGGTGTGATCAGGGTTCTTCAGAACTTGGTCGATACCCAGGCTCTGACTATGAAGCGGCCCTCGGGTGACACTGTCCCCCAATGTCATCGGAGCTTTTATTAAGGAATGAAAGCTCCCGGTACTGGGGGCATCAATGATGATATGGTCGTAATCAAACCCTGGCCCATGACCTCGTATCTGACTGGTTAATTTTCCCAGAATGGATAGATCATTGAGTCCGGGTGCAACATTAATTAGTGTTTTAAGAAGAGCTGAATCAAAAAATTTTTGGGTGAAACTTTCCAAACGCGTGTAACTGCTGACATACTCCACCAGACAATCACGCCCGCTGAGACGGCACCAATCAAAGCCAAGCCCGCTAGCAGAGGGCAAATATTGAGGGTTATTGGAAAGTTCGAGCAAAGCCTTCACTGAGCTCTGCTGTTCGAGCTCCACCAACAGCACCCGTCGTCCCTGGTCGGCGATGGTTTTGGCAAGAGTGGCGGCGACCGTACTTTTACCGGTCCCGCCTTTTCCACTAACAAATACCAACTTTTTAAAATCCACCAAAACAACCTCTGTGTACCTGAATTTTGAAGGATTTTCCAATATTTGGATACCTTTGAATTCCTTGATTTTAAGCACGTCTTCCCCTATATTCCACTGACTTTAACGGAGTGAGTTATATGAAATCAGAGATCGAAAATCTTTCCAATTTAGAGCGAAAGTTGAATGTGCAAATCCCTATCGACCAGGTGAATACCGAATTCACAAGTGCTTTCAAGTACTTGCAAAAAAGCGTTGAGGTCAAAGGCTTTCGAAAAGGAAAAACCCCAATCGAGACCATCCGCAACCTTTACGCCGAAAAAATCAAAGGGGATGTCGCACAGAACCTTGTTCAAAATTTCTATTTTAAAGCTCTGAAAGAACACGATTTGGTTCCGATAGGCATGCCAGATATTGATTTTCAAAACCCAGAGGAAGGCAAAGAGTTTTCTTTTACAGCAAAGTTTGAAGTGCAGCCTGAAATCAAGCTAACAAAAACAGAAAACCTGGAAGTCAAAAAAGAAAAAGTCGACATCTCAGACGCTCAAGTCGATAAGAATATTGAACAAATTCTTGAAAACCAAGCCAAGCTTGAAGACGTCGTTTTAGTTCGCGACCTAAAACAAGGCGACTTTGCCGATATCGACTTTAAAGGCATCATTGACGGAGAGCCTTTAGAGAATGGGTCGGCTCAAGGACACGTTCTTGAAATAGGATCTGACTCTTTTATTCCTGGATTCGAGCAGGCACTTATTGGAATGAAACCTAAAGAATCTAAGTCGATTCAAATTAGTTTTCCTGAAGACTATCACGTCGAAAACTTGAAAGGAAAACCCGTTACCTTTGAAGTGACTGTAAATAGTATAAAAGAAAAAATTAAGCCTGAGTTGAATGATGAGTTCATTAAAAACATGGGTGAACATGACACAGTCGCTGATTTCAGAGCCCAACTTAAAAAAGATATCGTTGAAGGTGAAGCCAAACGCATTGAGTCTGAACTTAAAAACCGTCTTTTCAAAGAACTGGTTGCTGCCAATCCATTTGATGTGCCGGAAACCCTAGTAAAAGAACAAAGAGGCGCTTTGGTCGATGATTTTAAACGACGGATGCAAAGCCAAGGAATTGGAGCCCAGGAGTTCAATGAGTACGAAGAAAAATGGAACAGCGATTTTTCAGAAACAGCAGACTTCATGGTTCGCTCGGCCTTGCTCATCCAAAAGATTGCTAAAGAAAATGACCTGAACGCATCAAAAGAAGATGTTGAGGCTAAACTCCAAGAGTTTGCCGTCCAAACAGGGCTGGATCTTTCCAAGGTAAAAGAGTTCTACAAACAAGGACAACAGTCAGCCAACCTAGAGTTCCAGGTGACTGAGGAAAAAGTGTTCAAGCATCTGCTTGAGAGGGCTAAAGTGACTGAGGTTTCATCTGACGAGATTGCAAAAGACAATCCTCCTGAAAACGACTAGGACTTTTTGATCTTCAAATAAATTTGAATTCGCCCGTGATCAATGGAGATACGGGTATTTTTATTTTCATCGACTTTGACTTCGCCCCGAGTGATTGTTTCATTGTTGTCCTCGCGAACAGCTAAGCTATACAAAAGATTTAGCTTTTCCCCGGGAGTTGTTGATGGGAAAACTTCTAGATTGTATTCACGATTATTTTTTTGATCGCTCATTACTACCTTAGCTTTCTCTCCAGTCATCGTAACAATTCTAGGAGCGGCGACCTTCTTACCCTTAAAGTATAGTTTGGAATCGATTTCCAGTTTATGACCAATAGCCCAAACAGGTGACCCCCACATTAAGCAAATTAATATCAATAGCATGAACCGCATAAGTCCTCCGCTCTAAAAGCCTACTACTGGGGCTTTCGGGGTCATAGGATTGATGACCGAAGTTACGACCAAGGTCTAGGTCTATTTCCTAAATACCTTTCATCACCTTGTAGGCTTTCAGGTAGTTGTAGGCCTGTAACACTTGAAAATCATTTAACAATGTTTCTTTCGTATTTTTGCTAGCCTTTTTGTTCGACTTCTCCCACCAATTGAACAAACTGCCACCCTTAGCTTTCTCTGGCGACTTTGTATTTTCAGAGACCAAATGCCCATCAATGTCAGCCTCTCTTTTCACCGTGCGGTTAATGATGGCTTTTTGAAAAGCTTCGCTATCCACCTCATCAATTTTTACATCTGGGGTAATTCCCTCTGCCTGGATAGAGATTCCACTTGGGGTATAGTAGCGAGCGACAGTCATTTTAAGACCAGAACCATCACCCATTTTGACGACTGATTGAACGGAGCCTTTTCCAAAGCTTCGTTTACCCATCACTAGTGCCCTTTTGTTGTCTTTTAAGGCACCAGCGACAATCTCACTGGCACTTGCTGAGTATTCGTTGATTAGAACCACGATTGGAAAATCCGTATAAGACCCTGTCTCTGAAGCTGTCACAACCTTTTTGTTCTCTTTGTCTCTACCAATAGTACTAACGATGGTTCCTTTGTCTAAAAAGAAGTCGCTGATTTTGATCGCCTGATCAAGTAAGCCCCCCGGGTTTCTACGCAGGTCAAGTATAAGGCCCTTAATTTTTTTATCGCTTTTTGTAACTTGTTGAAGGACTTTTTCAATGTCACGTGAAGAATTCTCAATAAAACTTGTTAATCGTATGTAACTGTAGCCGTTGCCAAGGTCGGTGTATTTAACAGACTTAATTTTAATTGTTCCTCGCTTGATCGAAAAGTCCTTCTTACCCTTGACTCCGTCTCTGACAATTCCCAAAACGATCTCTGAACCCTTATCTCCTCTCATCATTTGTGCTGACTCAGCTAAGCTCAAACCTTTTGTGGAATTTCCATTTATACTCACAATTTTATCACCAGCATTGAGTCCAGCCTTCCAAGCCGGAGTATCCTCAATCGGAGAAATGATAGTTAAGATTCCTTCTTGTACGGTGATTTCGATTCCAAGACCACCAAACTTTCCGCTGGTTTCATTTTCAAACTCTTCATAAATATCAGGAGGCAAAAAGTTTGTGTGTGGATCAAGCTCTTGCAACATGCCTTTGATGCCACCATAAATTAGTTTTTTAGTATCGACTTCCTCGACATAGTACTTTTGCACGAGATTTAACACCTTTGCAAAAAGTTGTAGGTTTAAGTAGTGATCCTTCTGCTTCGCAAAAGCCGAGGGACTAAATTGCAAAGACCCGACAACAAAGGTCGTTAAAATCACAGCAGAGGAAAGGAAGCGTCGTGTGGATGTTTTCATAATCACCTTCGTTATAGATTTGCCAGATGTTCTTTTGGTTTTTTCAACCAATTTTCTGGGTTTTGGGGTTGTGAAAAATGTCTAATTTCAAAGTAGAGTCCTGTTCCAAACTGAAGATGATCAAAGCCCGTAACTCCGACTACGGCGCCTTGTTTAACTTCCTGGTTAGGTTTTAGTTGGCTCGACTTTAAATTCGCATAGGTACTGTAATATCGACTACCGTGATCAATAACGACCACCTGGCCAAAGCCTTTAGCTGGACCGACAAACCTCACCCGCCCTCCTGAAATCGATTGGGCCTTTTTAGGCCCGTGGGTGCGATAAAAGTATCCCTTGTGCACCAATTGAACTCGATCCGGAAGCAGGCCTTGGTTAAGACCATATTCATGAAACAAAGGGGCTTCGATAGGGTGAGGCAGCTGACCTTTTTGATCAAAAAAACGAGAACCAAAAAGCAGGCTTAGATCTTTGAAAAAAGAAGTCCTTAAGGCTTTCTTTCCCTGCCCCTTGATCTTCTTTAAGTTATTTGTTTCGGTTAGAAGTCGTTTTTCTAAATTTTTCAAAAAGGCTTTTTTGCCTTTTTGATTTTGCTCGATCAATTTCTCTTGCGACTGAAGCTCCTTCTTTAAAAGAACAATTTTCAAAGCCGTTTTTTTAAGCTCTGTCTTTTGTTTCTTAAGAGACTCCATCAGTTTAACAAACTCAATCACTTTTTCACCTTGTTGCTCATTGATGTATTCGGCAATCTCGAATGTCGTATCCAGTTCACTTAAGCTTTGAGCCGTCAAAATCGTATACAACCAGGGGAGACCACTGATTTTATCAGCAAAAGAAAGTCTTTCTACCAGCTCTGGTATTAAAATACGGACTTTCCCCTCAATTTCGACAATTTGCTTAGAAAGATTTGAGAGCTTTCCGTCAAGGTTCAACTTTTCTTCGTCAAGCTCTGTTTTTTTCAAAACCAACTTATTGGTTTCTTTTTCAATAGTATAAATATCAGATAACACTTTCCGCTTTTGAGACTCTAAATTATTTAGATCTTTTTTAGTCGCATTGTATTTTGCTGCCAAATCAAAGACGTCTTCCTCGGCGAAAGCGAATGTGGGTATCAAAAAAAGAACAAGCGAAAACCTGAGGATCAACGCATCACCTCTTTAATTAAAAGAGCCTTCTTGCGTCGAGGCAAAAGATTAAAAATTGTCAAAGTCGAGTACAAAGTGACCGATGAAACAGCAACAAATGTCAGACCCAATAAAATCCCCGGAGAAATAAACCGAAGCTGCTCTTGAGCTGAAACACTTAGCACTGAGTCTGATGCTCCTTTAAAATGAGAGAACAAAAGGCTATTTAATAACACTGAGCTTGTGAAAGCCAGTGTCGCCAGCACGAAGGTGTTTATGATCTGCGGAAGATAGATCGTCGAGTCATCAGCTCCGACAAACTCTAAAATTTCAATCTCATCGCGACGAGAAAATAGAATGGTTTTTATCACACTAGAAGAAACCACAACTGAGGCGATTAGGAACGAAACAATAAGAAACCAACCCGCCCACTGCACCGCCGCCAACACTCCTACATACCTTTGCAACCAGGACTTTCCATAGCTAACATTTTTTATGCTATCGAAGCCTTGCTTCAATTGGGCGACGAATTGATCTAAGGCTGCGCCTCCTGCCTTATAAGCTAAGGTTTGATCAAGGTTTACTTCAAGGTATCTAGGGAAAAACTGAGCCACTTGATCAGCGTCTATTTTTTGAGAGGTGACCTTGGCAAATCGTTCTTCAAATTTCTGAGCAGATTCTTGAGATGAAACTTCTCGAATCTTAGAAACCATTGGGTGATCAACAAGAGTTTTCATAATCACTTGTTTGTCTTCGATTTCGATATTTGAATTGAAATAAACGGTCATTTGATTAACCTGACCCCACATTTCAAAAAGGTTCTGAACGTTTGTAAGAGCAAGCGCTATAAACAGAAGTGCGGAATAAGACATTGTTAAAATAATAAGTGCTGAAAACTGCTCTACAAAATGTTGAGACCAGCTTCTCTTAATGGTGCAAAAAATTGACCACATGGTTGCTTCCCTCCATTTTCGTAGATTTGTCCTTTTTCTATTTTGATAACTCTTTTTCGGGGCTCTTTCTTCACAAGCTCTTGATCGTGAGTTGCGATAATCAAGGTGGTTCCTTGGGCATTGGCTTCCCTAAAAAGATCCATTATTTCAGCACTTAGCTTCCAATCGAGGTTTCCCGTCGGCTCATCGGCTATAATGAGCTTAGGGTCGTGGACAAGAGCCCTCGCAATCGCCACTCTTTGCTTTTCCCCTCCCGAAAGATAACTTGGGTTTTCGTTTATTTTTTTTGCAAGACCCACACGCCGAATTATTTTTTCAACTCGCTCAACGATATCCCATCTGTTGAGTTTTAGAATCTGTAGAGGCAGGGCCACGTTCTCGAACACGGTGCGATCACTAAGTAAACGAAAATCCTGAAAAACGACACCAATCGACCGGCGGAACGCGGCCATCTGTCGACTGTTTAAATTGTTAATTTCAAAACCATTTATTTTGACACTGCCAGAAGACACCTTCTCAAAACCAGTCATAATTCTAAAAAGGGTCGTTTTACCAGCACCACTTGGCCCCATCAAAAAAACTAAGTCTTCTTTTTCAACCTGGAGCTGCAGATTTTGAAGAACATGTTGGTCGGCGACGAATGTTTTATAGACATGGGAAAGTGTGATCATATCCGTTAATTTTAACGACAATCAGTCAATATGGCCAGAAATGAGACGGTCTAGAATTTCCTGATGCTGCTTTTCTAAAGCCATACGAATGGACTGGTTTGAGGGAAAAGGGGTCTTCAGAACGGTTTGGTAGGGCACTTTAAAACTTTTTAAGACCGCTCCCTGGCTAAAAATCTTGGTGACTATAAAGGGATTGTCCCAACCCCAGTCTTCCGTCTGAATATGGAAATTTCTTTGTCCAATTGAAATATCAGAATTAAGTCCAGCTTCCATCTGTTATATCATTCAATTTTTCTCAATTTGAAGCAAGTAGATTTTTTCAAGGTTCACCTATAACCACCCGATAAGATTGGTATCCCGAGGTGCCCTTTGAAGATTTCTCAACTTCTTATTCGTATAGATATCTTGATGGTTCTCTTTTTTGTTTTCTCTGCTTGCTCTGGAAACGAGGGTGGCAACTCCGGCGGATCGGTCAGCAATGCGTTACCCTATTGTTCTTCCGTAACAAACTACTCAAATCCAATTGTCGTTTCAGGATCAGCCCAATATGAATATCGCATCAATGGTAACGGTGCCGTCGCATCCCCCAACCCTATTCGATATGCTGAAGTGCGAGTTGTTGACTCAGAAGGCACTCTCATTCAGTGCGGGGAGACCGATAGCGCTGGAAACTTCTCTCTAAATTTACCCCAATCCGGCGATTCTGCAACCATAACAATCGCATCGCGAGCGAATAATAGTTTCCTAAGGGCTTCGATTTACAACAATCCAAACTCCAACTCTTTTTATGGACTCACTCGATCTGTTACCTTAAGTAGCACACAAAATGTTGGGGCCATGATAGCAACTGCAACCGGAACAATTATCCCAGGTGGTGCTTTTAATATTTTGGATAAACTGCTAGATGCCAATGACTTTCTTCGTATTAATACAGCGAACTGTGCGGCAACGTTTAGCAATTGCCCCGAGTTCACCACAGCTCCACTGGTCAATGTCTATTGGTCGGCCGGAGTTGATCCAGCAACATATTTCGGCATAGGGGCTCCTCTCAGCTTCTACCTTCCCAACGAGAATCAACTCTATATTCTGGGTGGTTCAGGAGGCGACGTCGACAATTCTGATACTGATCATTTCGATTCCTCAATCATCCTCCACGAATACGGACATGCTTTAGAAAATCTCATGTCATTTACTGATTCACCCGGAGGGATGCACAATGGAGATAATATTCTAGACCCCCGCCTGGCTTGGAGCGAAGGCTTTGCTAACTTTTTTCAAGCGGCAGTGACTGGAAACTCGGTGTACAGAGACACTTTTGGGACACCCCTTGGAACGAACGGAGTCTACATCAACGAAAGTCTTGAAACAGGAACCACTGACCTTCCCAGCGAACCTGAAGAGGGGAATTTCCGCGAATTTTCGGTCAGTCGAGCCCTGATTGATATCATTGATTCAGACGAGTCTAATGCAATCGACGACTTGCAGGCTTCCTTTTCCGAGGTTTGGACTGTGTTTGCTAGCACAAATGGAGGCTTTGCTGATTCTAGTTATGCCTTTCGAAGTCTGGGTCTATTTTATGTTTTACAAAATGCATTGGTTGGAAAATCTGATTGGTCCACCATTCAAAGTGCCGAAAATCAATTGGCGGCACGAACCAACTACGCAAACAGTCTTTCCAATGGAACCGGCTGCCCAACCACTTTACTCGCTGAAGATGTTCCGGGCGCCAGCCCCTTGAACAATCCCGGACGACAACCTGAGGACGGAAGTTTCGTAAACTCTAATCAATTTAAATCCAACGACTTTTACCATATTAGCCACATTGGCGGTGCTCTCTCCATTGCCATGTCCTACACTACCACGGGCGCTGGCAGTATGGCGGCCGATCTTGATATGTACCTTTGGACAGATGAATACATTTTTGGCAGCAGCGCGGCTACCAGCATCGCTGGATTTAGTGAAGGTAGTATCAGTCCCTCTGCAAACAGTGGGTCTGAATTCATTAATCTATCGAGTCTCCCGGCTGGGGATTATTTACTTAATATTAAGTACGATACTACGAATGGAATTAGATCTGCAGCTAACTACAGCTTAACAATCAATTCACAAAGTAAATGTCCAGACTAAGGGGATCCATGAAAAAACTAACTCTATTCGTCTTTATAACTTTAGGGGCCGTCTGTTTCGCATTTTCTATGAGTGAAAAACCTAAAAAAAATCAGAATAAGGTCCATACTCAAAAATCTAAACTGTCAGGAAAATCGTTAGGGTACTTTGCGGCTTCTATCACCAGTGATGAAAGTCGAGATGGGCAGGTAGAGATCACCGCGACTGTCGTTGCACGAAAAAATATGAGTTCGGCCGAATTTCAGTGGAAGACGCCAAAGTCCGCAAAAATTATTTCTGGAGAAGACTCAGGCCAAGTGAGTCTCGCCAGAGGAGATCAAAAAGTATTTTCTATAATTGTCGACAAAGATACAGTGGTCGAGGGTGATCAACTTTTCTTTTTTGTGTTTGAAATGAAGAACGGAGAACGTCATGGCTTCAGTCAGTCTTTCGTTTACTCGCCGAATAATACCTCGAAAAGCCAAATTAAAAGTAAAACTCAGAAAACTCCTAAATATTTTGAGTAATCAGGCAATCATAATATCCAGCTCTGGATCATACTCGGCTCTAAGAATTGAATAGATGGCATCGAGGGTCCCATACATTGAACTGGGGCAAGAACCGCAAGCCCCTTCGTAAGTGATCGTTAAAACTTTATCCTTAAAATCAATAATTTCGATATCACCTCCGTCAGCTTGCAGGCCAGGGCGGATAGTACGATCTAAAATTTCTTCAATTTGATCAATTTCTGGTGAGCGACTTTCTCGCTTCTTCTTTTTCTTTTCTTCATTCGCAAGGGTGAAGGCTGCATCATGAATGGGCAATCGGGTCTGTAAAACTGAGGTGACTTCCTCTATTAGTTTATTTCGATCGACGTCGGTCGCAAAACTGACCGTCACCACATTCTCAAACATATGCAGTTGATCGACCCCCGAAACCCTAAAAAGGTCCTCGGCCAACTTGAGACCTTCTGCTTCGGCTGAATTCGTTAGAGTGGCCTTTCCTTCAAGCTTTATAGGAGCATTCACTACAAACTTAATAGCCAGAGGATTAGGGGTCGCCTGAGTTCGAACTAGGATGTCATAATTTACCATTAGAAAAACTCCTCTATTTTGTGCATCGTCGAAAGGAAGTCCATAATTTCGCCTTCAGTGTTATAGGGTCCGAAAGAAACACGGACCGTTCCTGAAAGACCCATTAACTCCATCACAGGCTGAGTGCAGTGATGGCCAGCTCGAACAGCAAAACCATACTTATCCAAAAGTGTGCCAACATCACTGGAATGAGAGCCTTTTACGTTGAATGAAACGATTCCCGAATAGTCACTACCTGGAAAATCATAAACCTTAACAGAATCGCGTTTTTTCAATTCTGAAATAAGGAGTGTTCGCAATTGCATAATATGCTGGTGCACTTCCTTAAAATTCATTTCCATTACAATTTGGGCGGCTGCACCCAAGCCAATGGCCCCTGAAATATTCGGTGTTCCCGCTTCATACTTCTGTGGAGCTTCGGCAAATGTAGTTTTAGCAAAGGTCACTCTATCAATCATGCTGCCACCAGTTTGATAAGGTGGGATTAAAGGAATGAGTTCTTTTTTTATAAACAGGGCACCAACTCCGTAAGGTGCGAACATTTTGTGGCCAGAAAAGCAAAAGAAATCACAACCAATGCTTTGCACATCAATTGCTTCGGTCAAAACAGCTTGGGCCCCATCAACCAGAGTCAAAACTTTTTTCTGCCGACAAAGCTGGACCATCTTTTCTATCGGAAAACGCTGACCAAAGCTATTGGAGTAAAAGATGAAAGCCGCCAACTTAGTTTTGCTAGTCAAAGCTTTTTCAAAGGCCTCAATTGACATTCCTTCTTCGCTATCAAAATCGGCGACAACCAGCTTGGCTCCAGTTTGCTCACACAGTACCTGCCAAGGGACAATGTTGGAGTGGTGCTCAAAGGGAGTGATTAAAACTTCATCTCCTGGGCTCAGCTGACTTTTCAACCCCGAAGCTACAAAATTGATACTTTCCGTCGTACCTCGCGTCCAAACCACCTCTTCGTGGAAGCGAGCATTGATAAATTTTTGTACTTGTTGTCGAGCCTGCTCAAAGTTTTCCGTTCCCTGACGACTGGTTTGATGAGCACCTCTGTGAACATTTCCAGCCTCAAATCGGTTATAGGTGTTGACACGATCGGTAACGAAGCTGTGCTTTAAGCTTGAAGCTCCTGAATCAAGATAAACCAGGCGCCGAGGCCCCACGGTTCTTTCCAATTGAGGAAAGCTCTTGCGGAATTCATCAACATCAAAACTCACTTTTGTTCTCCCATTTCGGCCAAAACTCTTTCCAAATCGGAACTCAAAAAATTCCGTGCTTTGTCGGAGGACTGGTCGAGCAGTCCAAACACAAAAGCTTTGGCCAAAACCCGCCCAGCCTCTTTGTCGGAGTACCCGCGACTCTGTAAATAGAATCGCTGTTCTTCATCAAGCTGCCCAACCGTGGCTCCGTGAGCCGCTTTTACATCGTCGTTGTAGATTTGTAACTCGGGTTTAGTGTCGACCTCAGCATGTTTTGAAAGCATCAAATTTTTGTTTATCTGCTCAGAATTTGATTTGCGAGCGTTTTTAGCAATACATACTTTTCCGTTAAAAACAGCTTGGGCAGAATCGGCGAGAATTCCCCGATAGTCTTCATAGGATTCCGTTTCTCCGACCTTGTGAGTGATCGAAGTGTGGTGATCAATAAAATTAGATTGATTATTGAGGTAAGCGCCCCTGAGCTTAGCAACAGCGTCTTTCTCAGCTAACTCGATCGTCAAGTTGTGCCTTGACCATCTTGATGGAAGAGTTAGGTCAAAGCATGAAAAATGAGCCGCTTCTTGAACCCGACTATGAACATTAAAGACAGAGTATGATTGAGGGCCACCTTTTTCTTTCGCATACATTTCTATTTTGGAACCTTTGCCGCAAGAAACTCCGACACAAAGATTGCTTAATCCACTAAAACTTTCTCCAGCCAACTCAATGAAGACTTCGGCTTTGGCGTTTTCGACCAAATCAATGTGAATATTTTGCTGGATAAATAGATCTTTTCCTTGCAGCGAATCCAAATCTATTAAAATTCGAATGGGCTTGTCGGCCGCAAAATCTTTATCAATTTTTAAGTAAAAACCTAAACCATAAAAAGATCGAGAAAAGCTCTCGAAAGGGTTGGTGACGGCAGACGCCATCAAATTCAAATCAGTGGCCTCAAGTTCAGAAACAATTTCCAATCCGGTCGGGAGAGAAAGCTTTTTAAAAACCTGAGGCGTTTTAAAGTTCCGAATATCGAGACTATAGTAGTCTTGGTCAGCCACTTGCTGACTGGCCTCATCTTTTTCTGGCCAACGAAAATGAGTGTTTGGAAGTTGTTGGAATTTAACGTACTTCCAATCTTCCCCGCTCGGATAAGGCTTTTCCTTCCATTGATCGACGCTCTTTTCAACCGCAGCGATCAAGTCAGAAACATGGCCACCTTTAAGAACTTGGCTTTGGATTTTGCTAAATTCTGTCCAAATTTGATAAATGTTATTCACAATTCACCTTTCTTATTGAATCCAGTCATAGCCTTCTTCTTCTAACTTAAGGGCTAGCTCAGGGCCACCACTCTTAATAATCTTCCCACCCGAAAGGACATGCACATAGTCGGGCTTGATGTAGTCAAGAAGACGCTGGTAGTGGGTGACTAAAACAATCCCGTTTTCAGGACTTCTCAATTGATTAACCCCTTCAGCCACAACTTTTAAGGCGTCAATGTCGAGTCCCGAATCTGTTTCATCCAAGAAAGCCAAACGGGGGTTTAAAACAGCCATTTGTAAAATTTCATTGCGCTTTTTTTCGCCCCCTGAAAAACCACCATTCACTGACCGATAAAGAAACTCCTCTTTCATTTGAACCAGCTTCATCTTCTCCTTAACAAAAGGGAGAAATTTATCTTCACTTAATTCTGGGAACCCCTGATGTTTTGCCATCGCATTGTATGCCGTCATCAAAAATTCGAGATTCGTAATTCCAGGGATTTCGACGGGGTACTGAAAAGCTAAAAAAATGCCTTCTTTAGCACGTTCATCAGGGCTCAAATCGAGGAGATCAGTTTCCTTAAAATTTATCTCATACTTAACTGAGCCCTCAGTCACTTCATAGCTAGGGTGCCCAGCAACTACTTTCGACAATGTTGATTTGCCAGAACCGTTGGGCCCCATAATGGCATGGACTTCTCCCGGGTTAACTGTAAAGTCTAACCCCTTAAGAACTGGTTTTTCTTCCACCGAAGCATGTAGATTCTTAACTTCAAGTAACATTTTACCCCACGCTGTTTTCTAGTTTCATTTCAATCAATTTGACGGCTTCCACCGAAAATTCCAAAGGCAACTCTTTAAAAACTTCTTTGCAGAAACCATTCACTAAAAGGGAAATGGATTCTTCCATATCCATTCCTCTGGACTGCAAGTAAAAAAGCTGATCCTCACTAATACGACTGGTTGTCGCTTCATGCTCGAGAACGGCCGAATTATTCTTAACTTCGAGGTAAGGGTATGTGTTGGCCGAACTACGATCTCCCACCAGCATGGAATCACACTGAGAGTAATTGCGGGCGCCCTCTGCCTTGGGCATAATTTTAACTAAACCTCGATAGTTATTTTTTGACTGCCCAGAAGAAATGCCCTTCGAGATAATGGTGCTCTTCGTATTTTTACCAATGTGAATCATTTTTGTTCCAGTGTCGGCCTGCATATGGTCATGAGTCATTGCGACCGAGTAGAAAGCCCCCTGAGAGTAGTCTCCTTGCAAAATACAACTGGGGTACTTCCAAGTGATCGCCGAGCCCGATTCCACCTGTGTCCAGGAAATCTTTGAGCGTTTACCCTTACACAAACCACGCTTTGTGACAAAGTTGTAAATTCCCCCACGCCCTTCTCGATCCCCGGTGTACCAGTTCTGTACAGTTGAATACTTAATCTCAGCATCGTCCAAGGTAATGAGCTCTACAATAGCCGCATGCAATTGATTTTCATCTCGCTGAGGAGCTGTGCACCCTTCAAGATAGTTCACAAAGCTTCCCTCATCGGCAATCACAAGAGTTCTTTCAAACTGCCCAGTGTCCATGGCATTAATTCTAAAATAGGTCGACAAATCAATCGGACACTTAACACCCTTAGGAACATAGACAAAAGATCCATCAGAAAATACCGCCGCATTCAGTGCCGCAAAAAAGTTATCTCTGTAAGGGACGACGCTTCCCAAATACTTTTTTACTAAATCTGGGTGAGTATGAACGGCTTCTGAAATAGAGCAAAATACAACTCCATACTTCTTCAGTTCCTCCGTGTGAGTTGTCCCGACCGATACACTGTCAAATACAGCATCAACGGCGACGCCACTGATTCTTTTCTGCTCGCTCAAGGGAATTCCCAGTCTTTCGAAAGTCTTTAACAACTCTGGGTCCAGCTCATCTAATGATTTTGGTTTATCTTCACTGTCCTTGGCTTTTGGTTCTGAATAGTAAGAAATACTCTGAAAATCGATCGGTTCATAAGTCAGATCCGCCCATTCTGGTTCTTTCAAAGTTAACCAATGGGCATAAGCTTTTAAACGGTAATCTAAAAGCCAGTCTGGTTCACCTTTGCGACCCGAGATTTTCTTAATGATGTTTTCGTTTAAACCAATGCCAAAATTGAGGCTGTCAATTTCGGTATAAAAGCCATATTTGTATTCACTTTGCTGAGAAAGAACATCGCTAGATTTTGCCATCAAGCGCCACCGGACATATAATTTTCCAAAGGGATGCATCTTTTATCTGGAACACTGAGCATCTCATCAATGTTGATCCCTTTATAAAACTGGATGATTTGATCATTCAAAAAAGCGAGAGGAGCTATGACATTGCATTTGCTTTCCATGTCGCAACCCCCTTTCCCGGGGTCTAAACACTTGACGACACTGATCGGACCAACAACATACTCGATAAGGTCATGCAAGCTAACCTTCCCTAAATCTCTTTGAATCAAATATCCACCCTGGGCACCTTGTTCAGACTTAAGAAGCCCCTTTTGAACCATCATTTGCAGAACTCTTGAGGTCGCATCAAAAGAACACCCATAGGACCGACAGATTTCTTTCACCGTGGTCAACTGTCCGGGCTGCTTCTTTTTCATGTGGCGGAGGGCGATCAGAGCGTACTCCACTTTTCTATGGATTTTATTCATAAATTCCTCCATTTCCTGGTATTTGCAAACTAGTTGATAAGCCGATGCGGGTCAAGAAACCGGTTTATTTTTGACTTATTTCGTCAGGTGAAGCTCACTTTGTTGTTGACTCATTCACCAATAAATTCAATATATTAGGTTAAATGCGCGATGTGATTGGTTTTTTTATTTTAGTCGTTGGCACCTTATGTTCGCTGTTTGTAGTCTGGTTTGGACTAAAATCCTATGGACAATCTCGAGACCTTTCGACCTTTCAAACCCCTTTGGTGTCTGAGTTAACAAGCCAAAACCAAGCCTTGCAATGGAGGTCGACCAACACCCAGGGCCACCGGTTCCTGGAGCTGATGTTCGATGGCCAAAAATGGGGGTTAGTAAATCAACCCGCTGCGGATTTAAAAAGCCAACTCAAAAAACAGGCTTCAATGTTCAACTCTTTACTTTTGTTTGTCGATGGGCGAGACCCTAAAGCATTGCCGGACCTTAGAAAACTTATAACGGAAATGAATCTTGCTGAAAAAACTATCTTTTGCTCAAGACAGGACGGTCTCTTGAAAGATCTAAGAGATTTGGAACCACGGTGGACTTTTTGTAACGGCGAAGCCTACATGATCCGAATGCTTGCTTTTTCGTCACTCGGACTAGAGTCTTTGTTGGAAATTCCCGCTGACGTAGTTTTTATTCACATGACTACAACACTGGCTAGTAATGATATCCGTAAAATCATCGCTGAAGGCCGTCGCCAAAACAAATTAGTTATCGTAGGCCCCGTATCTCGACCTTTGGAGGGGCTCAACCCCCACGGATGGATGGTCGAAATCAAGGACCCAAAGGTTCAGTAAATATTGGAATTCATTGAATCATCGAAAATATTCTATTAGCCTCAATAGATATGAACGCACAAGCAGCAACCACCGAAATATCGACGCAATCATCATTAATTTCCGACATTCTAGGAGCAGGAATTGCCGTGCAGTTCTTGCTACTGATCCTGATCGGCATGTCCATAGTCTCTTGGGCTATCATTTTCAAGAAACGAAAAGCTTTCAAGCAATTCCAAGAGGACAACGAAAAATTTCTTGATTTGTTTTGGAGCGCGGCCACGCTTGATCAAGTCAAAGACAAACTTGAACGACATGGTGAAAGCCCCCTCTCTCGGATATTCAATTGTGGTTTTTCAGAACTGGAACGAATTCGCCGCCGCAAGAGCGCCACCCTTGGTGATGGCGTCGACAACCTACAACGGGCACTCCGCAAAGGGCAGGATATTGAGGTCTCGGTTCTTGAAGAAAAACTGGCCTTTCTTGCAACCACAGGAAGTACGGCTCCTTTTATAGGACTCCTTGGAACGGTTGTTGGCATCATGAATTCTTTTCGCGCCATTTCGAACTCTGGATCGGCCAGTTTGGCAACCGTAGCTCCGGGTATTTCCGAAGCCCTTTTCGCCACAGCCGTTGGTTTGTTCGCTGCGATCCCAGCAGTGATGGCCTACAATTACCTTCTCAATGAAGTACGCAAACAAGAAAACGAAATGAATAATTTTATTTCTGAATTCTTGAATATTTCACGCCTTCAGCAGCAAAAGGACTGACTTCATGGGAATGAGCGGAGGTTCCAACAATCGCAGTTCGATGAGCGAAATCAACGTCACACCCTTTGTCGACGTGATGTTAGTGTTACTTATCATATTTATGGTAACCGCGCCGATGATGCAGCAAGGGATTGACATTGACCTGCCCGAAACAGCGGCTTCCGGAATCGAAACAAGTGAAGAACCTTTTACTTTGTCCATTCGATCAGACAGCAAGATGTATGTAGCAAAGGAAGAAGTTCAACTGAAAGGTTTAAGAGTTAAACTCAAAGCCATTTTTGCCAGCAGAAAAAATAAACAAATCTATTTGCAAGCTGACAAAAAGGTCAGTTATGAAGTTGTAGCCAAGGCGCTTGCCGAAATTCGCGCCGCTGGCATCTACAATATTGGGCTGGTAACACTTCCTCAATGAAAAAATCGAAAGATTCCTTTTTCAGTTTCATCCTTTTATCTTTAGGATTTCACGGAATCATCTTGGCTTTTCTCACCCTTAAGATTCTTTTTTTCCCAGGAGAGATTCCCGAGCACATTGATGCCATTCGAGTCGATGTGGTTGCTCTTCCAGAAAAACAAACGACGCCGCCACCGCCAGCCCCAGAAAAGCCGGAACCCAAGAAATCAGAACCAAAAAAACCGAAACCAGAGCCCAAGAAACCCAAGCCCAAGAAGCCAGAACCGAAGAAACCGAAACCCAAGCCAAAACCCAAGCAACCCGATGTGAAAAAGGTCTTAGACGAACAGGATTCAGCTATTACTCGCTTAAAAGCACTACAGAAGCTGAAAGAAAAAAATAAAGAAAAAGACGATCCCATTCAAAAAATCGAATACAAGGGAAATCAACTGAGTAAGGGCAACTCTCTAACTGGCATGCAAACCTTGAAAGACAACAACTATACGGATAAGCTTCAACCTCATATCAAGGCTTACTGGAGCTTGCCCGAGTGGTTGGCTAATGCTAACCTAAATGCTTTGGTGCTTATAAAGATCGACAAAAGGGGTGGTGTTATTAGCAAAACATTTTTGTCCAAGTCCGGAAATGAAAATTTCGACGAATACGTCATGGGCACGATTGAAAAAGCCATTCCACTACCACCACCACCTCAGAGTTTAGTTGATTTATATCAAACCAGAGGAGTTAAAATTGCATTCCCATAACACAGAGGGTTTTATGTTTAAAAAAATTGTTCGACGACTATCACTTTTACCTTTTTTCTTTGTCTTTTTGAGCTCCTCAAAGGGACTCACCGTTGATCAGCCCTACATAAACATTGGACAAGCAGAAATCAGACAAAGTCCGATGGCCTTAGTCCCATTGATCTATCTCGGGACGGAAGCCTTGGCCCCCAATAAGTTGGCTTACGGAAAACGTTTTTACGATATCGTCGAGAAAGATCTGACAATTTCGTCCTACTTTTCATTTATCTCGCCAGAAGCCTTTGTCGAAGATTACAAAAACCGATCACTAACCCCAAAAGAGAATGATCCGGGCCAAGGGTTTGATTTCTCATCTTGGAAACAAATTGGTGCTGAGTTTATGATTCGATCTGGATTCAAAGTGGTAAACAATCAGTTTCAATACGACGCTTATCTTTATCATGTACCACAAAGAAAATTGGTCTTGGGAAAATCTTACAGTGGTTCGGTCAATGATCTAAGAACTATCGCGCACAAGTTTTGTAACGATATCATGAAGGCTTTAACGGGAAAAAACGGCTTTTTTATGACTAAATTTGTCGTGTCACGCTCAAGCAACAAGATTGAGAAGGAAATTTTTACTATGGATTGGGATGGGGCCAATCAAAAACAAATGACCAAACATAGAACCATTTCCCAATCTCCCTCATGGTCTCCCGACGGTCGATATCTCACCTACACCTCGTTTCTGTATCACAAAAAATTGAAGACTCGAAATGCGGATCTTTTTCTCTACGATTTTCAAACCGATAAGCGATGGTTACTGTCCTACCAAAAGGGCATCAACTCAGGCGCCTCTTTTACTCCAGATTCGGAAAATATTCTTCTAAGAATTTCGAAACTTGGCTCCTCAGATCTCTACAAAACAGATCTTCAAGGAAAAAGGCTAACCCAACTCACGGATGGTCCCCGCGGAGCAATGAACGTCGAGCCAGCCGTCAATCCCGCTGGGACTAAAATTGCTTTTTCCTCAGATCGATCAGGTAAACCCATGATTTACACTATGGATATGAATGGAAAAAATGTGAAGCGCATTACTTTTGCCGGAGTCTATAACTCGTCTCCTGCCTGGTCGCCTGATGGCCAAAGAATCGCTTTTGCAGGCTTTGACAAAGGTCATTTTGATCTCTTTACGGTCGATGTCGACGGGAAAAACATTAAAAGACTGACTTCAGCTAAAAAGCGAGACGGACGCTGGGCCAACAATGAATACCCTAGTTTTTCTCCAGACGGGCGTTTTATTTTATTCGCTAGTGATCGAACAGGCCGCTACCAATTGTATATCGTTAGTGTGGATGGAAAGTACGAACACCGCCTCACCTTTGACAACAAGGATTATTACAAACCTCAATGGTCACCTTACCTGAACTAGATAGCTATTCCGATAATGCCAAAACGAGTCTCGCCCTTTATTCGCCGATTTTTAATCACTACCAAAACCATTTAAACCGAGACTCAAAAACTTTTGAAGATGAAATCCGAAAAAAGAAGCATTTCTACTGGCTGCAATGCGCTCTGGCCACGTTCACAGATCAGGTTTCTCCGGAGGATGTCTGCCTCTTTTGGTCAAACAAAACCGATGAACTTTTGAAAGAAGTCTGGAACCACGTCCAATTACCGGAGCAAGATCTTTGCCTTCTGCTTTTCGGAAAACTTGGCTCATTCGAGTTAAATCTGAGTTCCGATATTGATATTGTTTTTGTGAAGGCCAATACCCTAAACGACCCGCTAGTCCAATCAGGGGTTAAAAAATTTATCAAGATTCTTAATGAGAACACTCCTTTTGGCTTTACCTACCGGGTTGACCTAAAATTGCGCCCAGGTGGCGAATTTTCACCTTTAGTACCAAATAAAACTAATTTTTATAACTTCTATGATGAATATCTTGAGGCCTGGCATCGATTGAGTTTCATTCGAGTGCGCTCCTTATTTCCATCAGAAATTCTCTCTCAAGATCTGACTTCTTATTGTAAAAAACGTTGTTTCCCAAAACGCCTTGATTTCTCTGTATTGGAAGAAATTAAAAATGTCCGATCCAAAATTGCCTTTCAGTGGAGAAAGGCCAGCGAACCCTTTGATATTAAACTTCATCCCGGTGGAATTCGTGACATTGAGCTTTATCTACATTCATTGCAGGTTATCTATGGTGGACGAGATAAATCAATTCAAGTGGCACCAATTTCCTCGGCCATCAATACTTTACAACGTGTTGATGCTCTTAAAAAAGAGGAGGCTCTGTTTTTCCATGATTTCTATTGGCGTCTTCGAAAGTTAGAAAACCTGATCCACATCAAAGAGGACCAGCACACTTACCTGGTTCAAGACAGAGACTATAAGGAGCTTAAGAAGTTCAATTTTACCGAAGAAGAGCTCGTTAAGGGTTTCAATAAATCCGAGGAAATTATCGGTCATTTTTTCAGAACACCAAGCAGGAATGCGCCAAAAAGCAACCCCCTTGACCGAAAACTAAGCCCGCCTTCGAAAAAAGCTATCGATGAGATAAAAAATCTAAAAAGTGCTTCCATAAAAAAACAAGGAATTGAAAGCCTTAAAGACCAAATTCTTTCTTCCTACATAGGCAAAGTTCAAGAAATTTCAATCGACGAAGATCTTGCTATTCAGATTTTCAAAGACTTTATTTTTTCGATTAAATCAAAAACGTCCATCTTTTATCTTCTTGAGAGACATCCCAATCTGATTGATACCTTGGCTTGGTTGTTTTCAATATCACCCTTTATCGGGCAATTGTTAACCCGAAGACCTGAGCTTATTGACAGCTTTGCCCTTGGCCAAGTTGTTATTGACGACAACGACGACATCGAGTCTCTTTGGGACAGCCTAGTCGACTACAAATTGCTGGGACAACTGACTGCTGTTGTTGATCTTATGAAAAATCCCGATTCGGAAAGTTATTTTATTCACCTCAGCGATCAGGCCGATCTCATCGTTAATCATCTTATCCGATTTCTGACGACTGAACTTGAAGCCGAAAAACTCGAAGTGCTAACTCTAGGTAAGTGGAGTGGTAAAGAGTTAGGAATTCGATCTGACCTTGATTTTGTTTTCCTCTCTGAGTCCGAACCAACCTCTAAGCAAGTTCGAGTGGCTCGAAGAATTATTACGCTCCTCACTTCACGCTCCAATGCCGGTCGCTTGTATGACATTGACCTGCGCTTAAAACCTAATGAAAGCGCAGGTCCCTTAATCCTTCACAAGTCGGCTTTTTTAGATTTTGTGAAAAACCAATCACAGCCATGGCAAAAGCAGGCGTATTTACGATCAAGATTATGTGGGACTGATTCGTTTTTTCTAAAGAGTCGCTTCGCCGACCTTAAGCTAAATCCCGAAGAACTTACTGAGCTCGATGCAATCCATAAGAAGCTACTAACCCCTGTAACTGCCAGCAACATCGACCTCAAATTCTGTCCAGGAGGATTAATTGAAACTGAGTTTGTCATTCAAAAAATGATTCTAAGCAAAGACGTGGTACCTGAGTTTACTTCGACCCTGAGCCTTATTGAGCTTATCGCCGCTGACGAGTCCACTAAAATGAAATTGAAAACCAACTATCGATTTTTGCGACGACTCGAGCAGGTTTTTCAGATAACGAACGATTCTTCCAGCACTAAAGTCGGGGTTAACAGTAACAACTTAGGTCGAGTTTCTAAAATGCTTAGAGTTGAAAGTGTCTTTAAAAGCCTACAACAGGTCATCAACGAGCAACAACAGATTTTAAAGAACTTGACCTAAACCATTAAAATCATTGAAACTAAGAGTTGTGTTACGCCTGTTGATTTGTCTATTCATTTTGTTTCCAGCCCGTGGATTTGCACAGGGAAATGCTCTTTTTGCTTTTGCGACTTTAAAAACTTCGCTCGGAGACATTCGGCTCAAGCTCTACAAAAAAGAAGCCCCCAACTATGTCGAAAATTTTGTTGGTCTTTCTACGGGGGAAAAACAATTTCGAGATGTTCGCTCAGGTAAAAAAATTAAAGATACTCCTTTTTATCAAGATATGATTTTTCACAAAGTCCATCCCGAGCTGGGAATTCAAACTGGCTGCCCTTGGGGTAATGGAAAAGGTTGGCCAGGCTATACAATCAAGGATGAAAAAAATGGTTTAAAGTTTGATAAACCTTATCTCGTTGGAATGGCCAGAATTTCCGACGATGAGAACTCGGTGGGTAGTCAGTTTTTTATCACCACATCAAAGTCCCCACACTTAGATGAAAGATATACCGTCATGGGTGAAGTCGACAAAGGCTTTGCTGTTGTTGATAAAATTAGTCGAGTGCCTCGAGATGCAATGATGAAACCTTTAAGTAAAGTGGAACTCAAAAGGATTATCATTGAAGAATAAAAAGGCTTTAGTCACGGGTGCCACAGGTTTTTTAGGAAGGCACCTGGTAAAAGATCTTTGCAACCTTGGTGTAGAAGTCTCTATTCTTGCAAGAAAAACCAGCAACATGGAACCCTTCGTCGGCTTGCCGATCAAAGTTCACTACGGGGATATCACTGATCGTTTATCTTTATTAAAAGCCTGTGAAAACCAAGACTACGTTTATCATTTAGCGGGCTTTATTGCCTATAAAAAATCTGATCGAGAAATGATGGACAAAATAAATGTAGATGGAACTGCTGCACTCTTGGATGCCTGCATCACTCATAAGATCCAAAAAGTTTTGCACCTCAGTTCTGTTGTCACTATTGGTGCCAATATTAAACCCGAGCCGATAGACGAGACCTTCGAGTATAATCTTGCCAAATACAATCTTGGCTATTTTGAAACAAAGAGACTGGCCGAAGAATTGGCAATCAATGCTTTTAAACAAAATGGTCTTCCAGTTTATCTAATAAACCCCTCAACAATTTATGGCGCTGGCGATGGCACTAAGGGCAGTCGTAAAACACAAATAAAGGTGGCAAAAGGGACTTTTAAACTGTACCCACCTGGAGGCGTCAATGTCGTCTACGCCAAGGACGTCATTAAAGCCATTCATTTGTGCCTCGAAAAAGGTCAGCCAGCTAGACGCTATATTATTAGCGGTGACAATCTAACGATCAAAGAATTATTTGCCATGATCGCAAGTGTCGCTGGAGTGCCGGCTCCAAACATTCCAATCCCTCGTTTTTTTATGAAAGGCATGGGACATTTTGGAGATTTCATTCGTTATTTAGGAGCTGAGACGTCGCTCAGCTCAGAAACTGCTATCACGGCCTCACTTTATCATTGGTTCAACAATCAGCGAGCCCGCGATGAGCTAGGCTTCAAACCAACCCCTGCCAGGACGGCCATCGAGGAAAGTATTTCATGGATGAAACAACAGGGTCTGCTCGACTCTTTATAAAATTTCTATTATTGGGAACATTGACCCTTATCTTGTTTATCGGAAGCTACGGTGGGTTTATCTTTTGGCAGACTCAAACCATTAAGGATCCGAATAAGTGCTTAACCACAAAAATGTTCAAGGTTAACTTGTGCCCGTCAAATCCAAATTATGTTCGCTTTAAACAAATACCAAAACATTTTTTTCAAGCCCTTATACTTTCGGAGGATGCAAGTTTCTATTCTCATAAAGGTTTTGACTGGAATGAAATTAAAGAAAGCTTCAGAAGAAATTTTGTTGAATGGAAATTTGCTCGCGGAGGATCAACATTAACTCAACAGCTAGCCAAGAATCTTTATCTCTCTTCGGAAAAAAGTGTCAGCAGAAAATTTAAAGAGTTCTTTATCGCAAAACAAATTGAAGAGAAGCTCTCGAAAACCCAAATCTTAGAAAAATATGCCAATGTGGTTGAGTTTGGGGACGGTATTTTTGGAATTCAGTCTGCTGCCTATCACTATTTTGGGAAATCAGCCAGCTCACTAAATTCCTTAGAGAGTATTTTCCTGGTTTCTTTGCTACCCAGCCCAAAACGTTTAGGAAAGAGTTTAGTTAAAAGAAAACTCTCTCAAAATAATTTGTGGAGAATGAAAATTATTTTACAACGAATGTATCGTACTAAAAGAATAAGTGATGAATTGTATATCTACATTAAGATGCTTATGGAAGATAGTGATTGGCCCTTTGATTATTTTTCTATCGATATGTTTGACTCCACCATCGAAGATCAGCTTTTTGAAGAATTTAACGATATTGATGAAGGGGCTTTCTTTGAAGACGCCGACTCGGTCAACCAGGAAGACCTCGGCAAAGAAGCTGAAAACCCCGGCGACTTCGAAAAATTTCCCGAGGCCGACGAGCCTCTAGCCCATGACGATCCTTTCTTAAATGAAAATCCCGCAAAAGAACCAGCGGAAAAAAGCGAAGATTTGAATTTGGAACCCACAAAAGAGGGGCTTGGCGAGACTCTTGACTCGGAAAAAAACCTCGACCCTGACCAATTGAATCGGGAAAATCAATCCTTCGAAGACCCTTAGTTACCCGTGCCCCCCTTTAAGAAAGGCCTCTTGAGACGTGTCCTTGCGCAGACTGGGGTGAAGGTCGGAGTAATAGTCTTCAATCACTGCAAAGGTTTGCTCTAGCCCACGAGCCGAAAAGATCTGTCGACGAAACTCACCTGAACCAGGCAAACCAGAAGAAAACCAATTCCCAAGCTTTCTAAAAAGTAGACATAAAACCCGCTCATCCATTTCGCCCTCAGCCACTTCGCGTAAATGAAGAAACAAGGGAAGATAGTCGTAAGACAAGGGGTCAAAATCAGTGTTATTAAATAACTTCAGAGATTGCTGAAAAATCCATGGGTTTTTTAGACAACCCCTTCCGATCATTACGGCGTCACAGCCAGAGTTCCGCAATCGCTTGACAGCAACTTCAGGAGAAGTAATGTCACCATTTCCTATGATGGGAATCGGGCTATTGGCCTTGACCCCAGCGATATAGTCCCAGTCGGCATGACCATTATAGGCCTGACTGCGTGTGCGCCCATGAATGGCCACCCAAGTGACCCCTTCATCGTAAGCCAACTGAACAATATCTAAGGCGTTCCGACTCTCTTGATCCCAGCCGGTTCGAATCTTTAGTGTCAGCGGAATTTGAATTTTGCTTTTAATTGTACGGCAAATGCGCCGGAGCTTATCTGGCTCTCGAAGCATGGCCGAGCCCGCCCCCTTTTTGACAACTTTTTTAACTGGGCACCCCAAATTAATATCGACAAAATCAGCCCCCAGTTGCTCCACATATTGGGCCGCATTCACCAAAGCCCCTTCCTCTTCACCAAAAATTTGAATTCCAATCGGCCTTTCTTCTTCAAAAAACCGCATCATTTGCTTGGTTTTTTCATTGTTGTAGAGAAGTCCATTGGCCGAAATTAGCTCTGAGGTCAATATCCCAGCCCCTTGTCGGCGCATAAACAATCGGAACACACGATCTGTGATCGCTGCCATTGGGGCTAAAACAAAAGGGTTATCCTTTAAAGACTGGAGAAGCTCTTCCTCACGCATGACCCCTTATAGTGCATTGCGGTAAACCCCGCAAGTGGACTTTTCTGGGGAATGACCATAGGACTCCGATGTGCTCAGGAAAAAGGAACAACCATTACAAACCCAGTGTCTTAACTGCGAGACTCGCTTTTGCGGCTGGTTCTGTCCAGACTGCGGACAAAAAGCACAAACCCGTCGCCTGACCACACTCGAAGTGATCAAAGACTTTCTGGATGCCCTTTCGGATTCCGACCGTGGATTCTTGAAAACAGCGATCGACCTTTTTCACCGCCCCGGCGCAATGCTCCTGGACTACCTGGCCGGGCAACGCAAACGCTATCTTTCAGCCGGCAAATACACTTTGCTCTTCGTCGTTTTATTCACCCTCAATATTTCTTTTCTTGAAAAACACTTTGGCTTTTTTGAAAGCCTAACCGGAATGGTTGAAACCCTTTCTGTCACCCAAGTTGGCAACACCATTCACCTCTCTGATCAGGAAACTCAACAGAGTTTGGTTAAAAAAAATCCGGAAGCGCGCCCGATCAAAGACTCCGATGCAGACTCCTTTGGCGTGATCAACCTTGAAGACGAAAATAAAGTTTTATTAAAATTGGATTTTCTTGGTCAGAAAATTGATAAAAAAGCTTCAAAGCGAGAGTTTCTAGAGTTCATCAAATATCTATTACCTAAATATCACAAAACTCTTTTTGATACCTTGAAGATTTTTCTTGTTCTTTGGATTCCTGTATTTTCATTGTTTTCTTTCTTTTTTTTTAGAGAACAGAAACTCAACTTTGCAGAACACATCACCATCAATTCCTACATCTACTCGCAGCTGCTGCTGTTGACTTTGATGCTTTCAGTTTTCTATTGGGTCTTGCCGACCTTCAATGGAACAACACTTTTGACAACGATGATCGTAACTTCATTTTATTTGTTTTACTCTTATTTAGATGTCTTCTCGAAAGGGCGAAGGCGCCTAATTAAAACCATATTTTCTGTTTTACTGGGAGCGACCACCTATGGCACGCTTCTTATGTCTCTGATTTTAATTCAAGTACTTTACGTCGCCGCCCTCAACATAGAACGTCTATAAAAAAAGCCACGGGAAAAACATCCAGTGGCTTTTCTAATTTAGAATTTCAAAAAGTTTACTTACACTCTAGATCGTATCCAGGCATTGAGTACTTCCCGTCTTTCTCCACAAGAACGTATCGGTCTAGTTTATATAAGACCCTTCCTTCCTTTTTGTCGCGAGTCACGATGGCAAAGCCTTCTTTGTTGATGTTCCCGAAGGCATACTCAAAAGTCATATAGAGTCCTGGGTTTGACGGAACAAAGTTGATTTTAACTTCTGATTTGCTTTCGTCGGTGGGATTACTGCAGATCACATCCGCCGCGCTGGCGTTGAATGCGAAAAAAAATAGGAATAGAGTTGTAGCGATTGTCTTCATGGGCCCCCCTTTGAGTCTAGAAGAAAAAAATGGTGGTCAGAGAGGGATTTGAACCCCCGACACGAGGATTTTCAGTCCTCTGCTCTACCGACTGAGCTACCTGACCAGTTCAAAATAGAAAGACAATAGCTACTGAATCCCTGGTTTTTTGTCAACCGAGAGCTTGTTCCAGATCAGCTAAAAGATCTTCCACATCCTCAATCCCCACACTCAAACGGACCAATCCATCATCGATCCCCAGTTCTTTTCGAATCTCTGCCGGTACGCTCGCATGAGTCATAATGGCCGGGTGTTCAATCAGTGATTCCACCCCTCCCAAGCTTTCGGCCAAAGAAAAAACCTTCACTCTTTCTAACAGTTTACGTGCTGGCTCCAGTCCACCCCTCATATAGAATGTGATCATTCCGCCGAACCCAGACATCTGTTGTTTTGCCAGCTCATGTTGAGGGTGACTTTCAAGTCCTGGATAAATAACTCTCTCCACCTGATTGTGATTATCAAGAAAATCCACGATTTTAAGGGCGTTGGCTTCGTGAGCTCGCATTCTCACCGGCAAAGTTTTTAAACTTCGCATGCACATAAAAGCATCAAATGGTGAGCAAATCCCACCCATAGAATTGCTGAGGAAGGCCAGCTTTTCTGCAATGTCTGAGTCATTGACGACCACAGCACCACCAACGATGTCACTATGTCCATTAATAAATTTTGTGGTTGAGTGAACAACAATGTCCGCACCCAATTCGAGGGGTTTTTGAAAATATGGGCTCATAAACGTATTGTCGACGACTGTTATTAAGCCCTTTGATTTCCCAATCTTTGAACAAGCTTTAATATCAACGAGCTTCAACATCGGGTTGGTTGGAGTTTCAATCCATATCATTTTCGAATTGTCTTGTAGGGCTTTTTCAATATTTTCTGGATTTGACATATCCACAAAAGAGAAATCAATTCCGTTGTGACGGATCACTTTGTCAAAAAGTCGAAAAGTTCCTCCGTAAAGGTCATCCGATGCAATAACATGGTCCCCTGCCTTCACCAGATGTAAAATAGTCGTCGAGGCAGCGCAACCAGAAGCAAATCCAAATCCATACTTTCCAGACTCGAGGCTGGCCAAACAATCTTCGTAAGCCTTCCGAGTGGGATTGGAGGTGCGACTATACTCGTATCCCTTGTGCTCACCCGGAGACGACTGCACAAAGGTGGACGTTAAGTACAGAGGTGTCATAATCGCACCCGTTGTTGGATCCGGGGATTGTCCTGCATGGATGGCTCGGGTCGCAAAACCCATTTCTTTAAAGTCCATTGGTGACTCCTAACTACATGTTGAAATGCTCACTGATATATTGAAGCAAATCGATTTTGGTTAAAATATGCAACTTTTCTTGTGGGTCTTTCACTAGGGCAATAAAACCTTTCTCAAAATGACGGGAAAGACCTTCAAGATCATCATGAGGATCCACCCAAACAATAGAGCCTTTTATTAAATGAATAATAGGCTCTGTGGGTTTCAACTTCCCTGTCGCCAGGGGTAGGATCAAATCGGACTCGTCGAGAACGCCGACCAGTTCTCCATCGGAAAACACAGGCACTTGTGAAATTCCATTGTTCTTTAATAAATTTACCACTTCCAAGACATTGTTGTCGACATTGGCAGAGATCACCGGCATCTCTTTATCTCTTGATTTCAACAAGTCATCGATGCTGGTAAATTTCATGGGCGAAGGAAGGAAATCATTGTCTCGCAACCAATCATCGTTGAAGGCTTTACTCAAATAGGCCCGTCCACTGTCGGCCATCATGATTAAAAAATTATGGGGTTTATCCAGCGTTTCCGAATATTTGATGGCCCCGACAAGGGCCATAGCTGATGATGGGCCCACACAAATTCCCTCTTTAGACACCAATTCTCGGGTCATCATGAAAGACTCTTTGTCACCCACCTGGACAAAATCGTCAATAACATCCAAATGGACGTTATCCGGAAGCATGTCTTCGCCCACGCCTTCAACCTTGTAGGGCTGCGGGGGATTTTTGACTTCTTTATGGTAAAATAAATCATATAAAATACTGCCCACCGGGTCCGGGCAAAGGATTTTCACCTTTGGATTTTTCTCTTTTAAATATTTTCCAGTACCAGAGACTGTTCCGCCTGTTCCAGCTCCTGCCACAAATACATCCAACTTGCCTTCCGTCTGATCCCAAATTTCGGGGCCGGTTTTTTCATAGTGAATTTTAGGGTTGTCTGGGTTGTGATATTGGTTGGTTAAAAAGCTTCCCGGAGTGATCTCGGCTAATTTCTTTGAAATCGACAGATAGCTGCGTGGATCTTCAGGCTCAACGGCCGTTGGAGTGATCACAACTTTGGCTCCATAGGCGCGCAGAGCGGCCCTTTTTTCTTCACTGATTTTGTCTGGCATAACGAAAATGGCTTTATAACCTTTGACCGCAGCCACTAAAGCCAACCCCATCCCCGTGTTCCCGGACGTGGCTTCAATAATTGTTCCACCCGGCTTAAGCTGGCCTCGCGACTCGGCCCCTTCGACCAAGGCTAAGGCGATTCGGTCTTTAACGCTTAAACCTGGGTTAAAGTACTCGAGCTTAGCCCAAAACTTGTGTGGCGAGTTTTTCGGAACGACGTTTTTCAGTTCAACGATCGGAGTGTTGCCAACGGTTTCTAGAATACTATTGTAAATCATAATCACCCTTTGTTTTTTTCGACTCGAAGACCAACTGGTTCATTTTGTCTAATACACTTGCTATGCGATCGACAGAGTCTGTTCGATAATCTAACTCTAGTTTTTCCATCAAAATTTTAATCTGATTTTCATTGGGATCTTCCTTCATAAGCTCCTCAACCAAACTTTCAAAATCTTTAATCATTTCTGCATTTTTCATGTTGCCGCCACCGATATAATATAGAGAGATCAATCCTTAGGGTTTATCGGAAAAGACCCCGTTCTAGCAAACAGACCGACACATGGCCTTTGGCGTTGGATGCGGTGTATTACTTAAAAGACGTCTTGGCCCCAGCCTTGGCTGTAGCAGATTAAAAAAAGGATCGACAGGCTAACTACATAATAGCTGAAGCCTTTCAGGTGACCTTTCATTGTGATCCGCACCATCAAGGCAATGGCGACCAGACCAGTCAAAAAAGAGGCCACACCGCCTATGAGCAAACTCGTCCACTCAATGCCTTGTTGCAGGTCCATAGCTTCAAGCAACCCGGCGCCCGCGATCGCTGGGACAGAGATTAAAAAGCTGAATCGAGAGGCATTTTTCGGGTTCATTCCCAAGCAAAGACCCATGACAATGGTTGAACCCGATCGACTAATTCCTGGCATAACGGCCAAACCTTGTACAACCCCCACCAAGAAAGCTTTTGAGAGACCAATTCCAAAACCAGTTTGAAAGTTCTGTCCGACTCGAATTCGATCTGAAAAGAAAAGAATCAAACCCGTAATTAATAGCCCTATGGCGGCGACCAAGGGATTGGTTAAAATCCAATCCATCTTTTTTTTCATAAACAATCCAATAATGGCCGTTGGAATACTAGCCACCACAATCAAGGTGGTCATTGAAATCGCCTCTTTATCTTTTTGCAGAACCCCACGAACAATTTGCTTAATATCGGCACGGTAAAAAATGAGAATGGTCAACAGCGTCCCAATGTGGACAGCAACATTCAAAGATAAGTTATCATTGAGACTTTCAGAAAAATATTGAAACAAAGTGAGGTGGCCAGAACTTGATACGGGCAAGAACTCCGTGAGCCCCTGTAGAACCCCAAATAAAATCAATGTTATCAATGCTGCCATTACCCAATATCATAGATTGTTCCCTTCAGGTTTCAATAAAAATGTCCGACCTGATTCCAAATTAAAGGCGCGACTTCCACGACCTTCCCCAAGTCGCCAAGACAATTGGTAACGCCCTTTTCGCAACAGTTTTGTTTGAACGGGTCCGTACTGAAACGGCAGATTATTCAGGGAGTACTGAAACCAGTTGTTAGAGCGCAACTGGAGGTGCGCAAACTCAGGGTTTGAAAAATCATTTTTAGGCCAAAAAGTAAAAGCAAAACATAAAATACTGGCGCACACTTTTGCCTGCCAATGGGTAGCCACTCGCAGTTTTGCTACCGGTTGCCAGCGGAGTGTTTTGTCTGGTGCTCGATTGGATAAATCGCTAATCTGTTTGGCCAATCGCCGGCGTCTAGCCCCCCGTGGAACTTCGTTTTGCAATTGCGCCAGGAACGCGGGCCTGCCCATAAGCTTTTCACCAATTTTTTCATAGGAATACCAATCGGCTTCTGCGTCGGGTGGTCGCCCGGCAAGACGAGAAGGGGCTGCAAATTCGGGGGTCAAACACTGCTCGTTCTCTGTTCCAAAGCCAAAATCAATGATTTTCACCAACCCCTGCTTGTTGATCATGATATTTTTAAAGTTTAGGTCGCCATGAAAAACTTGATGCCGGTGCAAGGCTTCTAATCCCAATCGAACTTGAACTAAAATCTCTACGGATTCCTCGATGTTGAGCTCGCCAGACTTCCACAGTTGGCTGAGAGTGATGCCATCAATAAACTCGAGCACCAGCGCGGGGCCTCTGTCAAAGTTCTCCCATGCTAAAAACTGGACACAGTATTTGGAGTTGACCTTGACCAGGCTTTCAAACTCCTTTTTAAAAATTTGGACATCTTTCCGAGATTTAATAACTTTGAGGGCCACCTCTTGACGAGTGAATCTTTCTGAGTCTCTACGAAAGGCCTTGTAAACTTCACTAGTTAGGCCACTCCCTAAGCATTGCTTAATTTCATAAACGGATTGTTGTGCGATGATTTGGTCTTTCATGTCTTTTTCTATTTCAAGGGATATGCCAACCCCTTTGCCCCTGCTGGTATTGCAGGTCCTCGCGATGGCCCAAAAGACTTTGTCGGCACTGACTGGATAGGCTGGTGATGTTTAAAATCTGATTGACCGAAGCTTGACTCTGCAACTGATGGGTTTGACTAACACACAGGCGGGAAACAGCAACAAAAAGCTGAGAAAAAGACTTCGCCCTATGCGGCTCAAGCAACAGTCTTTCCAAGTGAAGTAAACAGTTTTTGGGGAAAATTTGGTATTTTTCCTCGACTCGGCAAGCGTCGAGAGTTCCCACTGAATCAGTTTCGTGGAATTCGGTTTCCAGAAATTCTTCGATGTTGTTAGAGATCGATATCGGCTCGGCTTGCAGAGCCGGTGAAATCAATAGCAAAAAGGGAATTATATAGATAATCATAGCTAGTGTACCTCATTGAGAAATTGGGTTAACAACGGGCCAAACATCAGAATGACATAGGCTGGAAAGAAAAATAGAAGAAGAGGAAGGCTGAGGATCATCGGCAGTTTTTCAAGATAGTTCTTCCATTGCCGATCAAATTCTTCGAGCATTTCAATTTCTAGCTCAACCAAGAGTTCAAAAACGGGTGCACCCTCTAGACCTGCACCAACGATTTCAAAAAAAGCCTGTTGAAAGTGGGTACAGGCTTTAAACAAGATCGGCGTTGCCGACCCTTGGTTTCTAGCGCGCCAGTGTAGGACTTGTAACGAAAATTCCGACTGTTCCTCCTTCACGGTTTCATCGAGAGCTAGTCCCACCGATTTTCCCGATTGAAGGTGACCCATGAAAATCTTTAAAAATGAAATGGACGGAACTATATGTGCCATTTTTTAAGCCTCGCAATTATCAACGTGGCTATGAGACCCAGTAAATAAAATAAAAATGAAAGCAAAAAAGATGTTTTGAACCTATGAAAGCCATTTTGAAAAGCTACAAAAGCCAGTAAACCGAAGTAAATAAAGCTCAAAAGTCCCAGTTGGAATCCGAAATAAGCCCAAATCTGTCTCGACTTTCGTCGAAAATTGAGACGATCTAATAAATTTTTTCGAAAATTACACAGCCTATCAATTGCTCGGTGAGGGTCATGATGGAGAGCCTTCAGTTGTACGTGAATTTGGTGGATGAATTGCCCGAACAGTCCCTTTTTAACAACAGGTTCTTGTTGTGAAAAAACAACATTCTCGTAGATACCCCGAAGAAGCTGGCCTTGCTTCCAGTCACCGCCCCGGATTGAGACTTCCATGGCTGCTGAATAAGAAAGTCCCCGGCGCATGGCTAAGATCACCATAGAGAGAAATCTTAGAAACTCGCTGTAGAACTGTTGTTGGTGGAATTGAACCAGTAAAAAAACAAACGCAGGAAATAGAATCAAAGACAAAAAGCAAACCAACCAAAACCAAAAAGGGTGCGCGAAAAAATAGAAATACAGACCAAAAAGAAAAATAAAGTAGAAAGTGCCAAAATTTGTCATCAATTTCAGAGGGAAAACATGGTGTTTTTTTATTTGTCCGAAAATCCGATTTACGAACACAAATACGAACACAAATATTGCAATGGAAACCAGTGAATTAATCATCATCAGTAGTTTTCATAAGCAAAAAAAGTGCTAAAGAAATTATTTTCTATTGACGAATATAGTCACGTGAGTAAACTGAATGCAGAAGTTTAAACAACAAAGAACTCATCGTTTTTGAGGAGGCATAATGGCAAAGAAAAAACGTACTACAAAAAAGAAGACGGCGAAAAAGGCTACTAAACGTAAGACAGCTCGTCGTAAGACTAAGAAGAAAGCAACTAAGAAGAAAGCAACTAAGAAAAAAGCTGCTAAAAAGAAAGCGACTAAAAAGCGCAAAACTAAGCGTAAAGCTAAAAAAGCTGCGCCAAAGAAGCGTAAGACTAAAAAGAAAGCGACTAAAAAGCGTAAGACTAAGAAAAAGTCTACCGCTAAAAAGGCCACACGACGTAAGAAGTAAGGTCGACTTTTTAGTCAAACGAAAGAAAGCCCCGGTTACCCCCGGGGTTTTTTTTTGCCTGATTGTTACTTGTCATAAAGAGGCGGAGCCCTCAGATCTAAACTAGGCCTTTTAGAAAAAGTAATTAAAACCCATTGAGGCTGTCGGAGCGCTTTGAAAGTCTTCAACCGACATCAAAAGAAGGGCTTCAACAAACAAGCCATAACCCTGCCAGGACCCCTGAGTGAAGGTGTATTGAATCCCCAAAGTGGCATTGACCAATTTCTCATCAATCCGATTCTCACGCTTCTCGTCCTCAGACATGAACTCTCGAACCACATAGCCGGGCGAAACGTCTTTGGAGTTGAATGGCCGAGTGTTGGTGCGCTGCCAGCGATTAAAACCAACACCCACATAAGGATTCAGGGGCGAGGACAAAAGAAGCATTTTCTTCACTCGAAAGCCAAACGATTGAAAGTGACTTCCCCCACCAAACCCGAGGTCCACACTCCACTGCGGGTGAAAGTGAATACCAATAATGCCACCTAAAAGACCATAAGCGCCAGCCGTTGCCACCCCCACTCCCATTTTTCTCTTTGACCAGAAAGTGGAAACCTCTCTGGCTTCTTCGGTCCGATCATAGTTGAAGCGGCTATGCCCGTTCGATTTTGAACTTGTTCCGGAATCTGGCCAAAGTATGGCGGCTGAGCTAGGGAAGCTGGAGAAAAGGACAATACTGACGAGCCAATACTTCATAACGCCACTCTCGCTTTAATTCCTTCTTCTTGCAAAAAGGTGCGGATTTCTTTTTCCTCGATTTTTTCAAGTTTTGATAAAAGCTTTCGCATGGAAACCAGCATTAATTGAATGTTCCCGTGGTTCGCATCTTTCAACAAAACACCCATTTCTCGGCTTAGGGTACTTATCTGCTTAATCAACCCTTTGGCCTCCTGGTTGGATGCCAAATTGTCGATGGTTCCAAGAACCTTATTCAAACTTTTCACCAAATCGCTGATCGAACCAATGGTCGAAGTGACAGACCCCTCATTATCCTCAACGACCGATAATATTTTCCCGGCCAAAGCATAGCCTTGCGAAATCAGTTGATCAACCCGAGGTGGATCAGAACCTCGAACAATGGCTCCTTCTTTGATCTGCTCCGAATCTGATCGGCCCGGCGAGATTTCCAGATATTTTTCACCAATGATTCCGGCCATGTTGATAAAATAATGACTATTAGACCGAATCACCGGCCAGGCCCGATCTTTGACCTTAATGTGAACATGCAGTTTAACTTCTTCACCCTCAGGCGTTTTGTAGTTGGGCTTGAACTCCACTTTTGTCACTTTGCCCACTTTGACTCCCATCAGGCGAACATGAGAGCCTTCTTCAAGTCCCCCCACAAAGTTGTAGGCAACGACCAAATGTCGGTAGTTTCCAAAGATCGCAAACTGACCCAAAAACGACACAAAGAGAACCACCGATAAACCTGCAAAGATAAATAGAAGCGCAACTTTCATTTGTGAGGTCATGATTTCTCTCTTTAATAAAAAAATGAAAAGGTCAAAGTTAGGATAAAGTCTAATACGATTATGGTAATTGAGGAAGAAACAACACTTTTTGTTGTCGCGCGGCCAACTCCATTGGCCCCAGGCTCACAAATCAATCCGTAGTAGCAAGCTATAAGAGGAATCACACCACAAAATAGGGCCCCCTTGATCAATGAAAAATATAGATCTTGCATTAAAACAAAACGCCTGAAGGCGACTGTAAAAAACCCAATACTTTGGTCCAGCGACAGGGCCGTTACTGCTATCGCCGTTATTAAGCAAACGGCATTGGCAATGAGAGCCAGCAGAACGCCCGCTATGAGGCAGGCGACAAGCCGAGGAAGCACCAGGTAGTTCAATGGGTGGATACCCAGCAGCTTGAGAGCGTCGATTTGTTCGGAGATCTTCATTTGCCCCACTTCCGCCGCAATACCGGCTCCGATCTTCGCAGCAAGCAGCAAAGCCATGACGACAACGGCGAGTTCACGCACGATAAGCATCGCTGCAAACCCCGGGACCAAACTGTCATCATGCAAAACGAGTTTCATGTGATAAGAGGCTTCGAGTATCGTCACCGCCGCAGCAAAGGAAACACAGACAACGATGATATTCAGGCTCCGGTACGCGAGATGGTCCAAGTACTTTCTGACTTCTTTTAAGCGCAACCCATGGGTAAAGAAGCTGACTAATGTTTGATAACAAATAAAGAAAAATCCCACTTTAGACATTAAAAAGGCCCTCAAGTACAAAGCTGCTGAACCAATCGGCCAAAACCAGAGTGATCATAGTCTGGGTGGCAGCTTGTACGACGCCTTCTCCGACTTCACGCGCACCGCCTATCACCGTATAGCCGCGATAGGTGCATAAAGTCGCAATCACAACAGAAAAGACCAAGCATTTCACGACTCCGCTGACAATCGAGAAAGTCGAAACCACTTGCGGAATATGAGAAAGGTACTGCTCCCATGGAACCCCACTAAAATTGACAGCCATCAGTATCCCACCTGCAAAAGAAAAAATCAGCCCAAAGCTAAGCAAAAAGAAACTGGCCAGAATGATTCCCAAGAAACGAGGAACGATAACCTCGAGAAGGGGGTCGGCTCCGAGACAACGAATGGCATCAATTTGTTCGCTGACCTTCATTGTCCCTAGTTCTGCCGAAGTGAAGGCTCCGATTTTTCCACTTAACAGAAAAGCAATTAAAAGGGGGCCTACCTCGCGGACAGTAGCACTTGTCACCAAAGCCCCTAAGTACGAAAGAGCACTGAACATTTGCACTTGTAAGGTAAACTGCAGGGTCATAATGGCGCCGACAAAAAAGCCGGCAAACAATGTGGTTGCCAAACTCTGTTGAATCACTTGTAGGCACTTTTCAAAAATCTCCTCTCGACGCCCCCAGCTTTTCATGGACCGTTGAGCCACAGCCCAAACATAGATCAGAACAGCCCCTAAGTCGTTCAAACCTTTAGCAAACATCATCGAGCCACCTCAACCAGAAAATCTTGGACAAGAGGCACGGGGCTGGAACGCATTTCCTGAGGGGAGCCTTGGGTTAAAAGACGCCCCTTTTCTAAAACGACGATGTGATCGGCGACTTTCAAAGCACTGTCCATATCATGACTCACAACAACCGAAGTCGTTCCCAGGTTTTTGGAAAGATCTAAAATTAGCTGATTGATCCGATTTGTCGAAATCGGATCTAAACCCGTCGTTGGCTCGTCAAAAAGTAAAATTTTTGGCTTTAAAGCTACGGTTCTCGCCAAACTGACCCGTTTTTTCATTCCGTAAGACAACTCAAAGCTCATTTTGTTTTCGACTCCGTGCAAGCCTACCATGTGTAAACTTTCTTGAACGCGAACCTCAATTTCTTTTTCGGCAAGGTAAAAGTGACGGCGCAGTCCATAGGCCACATTTTCGAAGACGGTCAAAGCATCAAAAAGGGCTGGCTGCTGAAAAACCATTCCACAGATTTTACGAACCTCCATCATTTCAGCTTCATTTAATTGATGAACCGGAAACTTTTCAACAAAAAGCTCGCCAGAATCTGGCTTTAATAGTCCAACAATATTTTTTAACAAAACCGACTTCCCAGTCCCTGACATTCCTAAAATAAACACTATTTTTGCCTCAGGAATTGAAAGGTTTAGATTTTTTAGAATCGTTCTTTCGCCGAAACTTTTGGTGATATTTCGAAACTCTATCAAAGGGCCCCCAAGGGTCCATCAACCTCACCCTTTATAAATTGTTGAACCCTCGCATCGGCAAATTGACGGGTATCATCTCCTGTCCCTGTCATTATAAATTCACCTGGTAAGCACACCAAACAGCGTCCCGCCAACTGAAAGGCTCGAGTCATATCATTGGTCACTGTCACAATAGTGGCTCCCCATTTTTTTTGGAGGCCCATAATCATGCTCACTATTTTTCGACTGGTGATCGGGTCTAAACCTGCGGTTGGGTCATCATAAAATACCAACTTAGGCTTCAAACAAAGGGCTCTGGCAATGCCCAGCCTTTTTTGCATTCCACCGCTGATCTCACTGGGAAAAAGATGGGGCACGTGGTCCAACCCAACCTCCGTCAACAAATCTAAGATTTCCCGATGTTTACCGTTGGCCACCCTCTCGCCTTCTACTTCTGACAGGACAAAGTGGAGATTTTCGTAAACAGTCATGGAATCAAATAAGGCGTTTTGCTGAAACAGCATTCCCACTTCCGACAATTGCCGAGCTTGGTCTTTTTTGCTGAGCGTTGAAAGGTTATGGCCTCGGTACAGCACTTCGCCTGAGTCTGGGACCAAAAGGCCGGCCATCAGTTTCAAAAGAGTGCTTTTCCCGCTACCACTGGGGCCGATCAGAACCAGAGAATCTCCCTCGGATAAGGTGAGACTAAAGTTTTCCAGGATTTTCTGGCCCTCAAAGCTCAAAGAAACCTTTTTGAGCTGGATTATGGCGGCCTCCGTGCCGATGCCCATTTCTCCCCCTTCAACGAGTCCAAAGTATACTTTGATTTGGCCCCGAAACACAGCCCCAAGTTGTGGGATTTTTCCCGCCTAAAACCCCAATTTCTTTGTCTTAATTTTGTTGGCATAGGTTTACTCTTCTGCCTCTTGGGTATAAGAAGGGGGAACACAAAAAGCGGAGGAATGATTATGAGTCATGTCAGAAAGAAAATCACTGTCGTTGGCGCAGGGTTTGTTGGTTCAACGTGTGCCCACTGGGCCGCCCAAAAAGAGCTAGGAGACGTTGTTCTCTTGGATATTAATGAGGGATCAGCCAAAGGAAAAGCTTTGGATCTTTTTGAAGCCTCACCGGTTGAAGGTTTTGATTCCAATGTTACAGGGACCTCTGATTATAAAGACGCCGCTGGGTCTGATATTGTTATCGTCACGGCTGGACTGCCTCGAAAACCTGGAATGAGCCGCGACGACCTTCTGGCCACCAACGCAAAAATTATGAAAGCCGTTTGCGAAGGCATCAAGGAACACGCTCCGCAATCAACCGTCATTATTGTTTCTAACCCTCTTGATGCCATGGCTATGGTTGCCAAGGAAACCCTAGGCTTTCCCCGAGAAAGAATCATCGGCATGGCCGGTATCCTTGACGGCGCCCGCTTCCGCTCGTTTATTGCTGAAGCCACTGGCATCAGCGTCAAAGATATTAACGCCTTTGTCCTTGGTGGCCACGGAGACACTATGGTCCCCATGCCTAGACATTGTTCCGTCGGCGGAGTCCCTTTAATGGAAATGCTTCCCAAAGACACCATCGACCAAATCGTCGAAAGAACTCGCAAAGGGGGCGCTGAAATTGTGGGTCTATTGAAAACGGGCTCGGCTTACTATGCCCCATCCGCCAGTGCTGTTGAGATGGCCGAAGCGATTTTGAAAGACCAAAACCGAATCCTTCCTTGTGCCGCCTACCTGGATGGTGAGTATGGAATCAGCGGGATGTTTATTGGCGTGCTTTGTCAACTTGGCAAAAATGGCCTGGAAAAAGTGATCGAACTGAATTTGAATGACAAGGAAAAAGCGGGCCTCGAGAATTCTCGCCAACATGTTGAAGAACTATTAACTGCACTAAAAAATCTCGACTACTAAGGAAAAAGCGAATGAACATTCATGAGTATCAAGCAAAAGAAATTTTTCGTAAATACGGACTCAAAGTCTTAAAAGGCCAAGTGGCCAACAGCCCCTCCGAGGCACGAGCCGGCGCCCAAGAACTGGGCGGTGATCTTTGGGTGGTTAAAGCCCAAATTCATGCTGGTGGTCGCGGCAAAGGGGGCGGTGTAAAAATCGCTAAAACTCTGGACGAAGTCGAGAATCTGACTAAAGAGATGATTGGCATGACTCTGGTCACTCACCAGACAGGGCCCGAGGGCAAAGAAGTACAAAAGGTCTATATCGAGCAAGGATGCAATATTGAAAAAGAATATTATTGCGCTGTCTTTCTTGATCGTGAAACCTCGAAAATTTCAATTATGGCCTCGACAGAAGGGGGCGTAAACATTGAAGAGGTGGCCGAAAAAACGCCCGAAAAAATTTACTCTATAAATATCGACCCCGCTTTTGGAATGCAAGATTTTGAAGCCAGAAACCTTGCCTTTAAATTAGGATTCTCGGGCAAACAAGCGATTAAAGCCGCCGTATATTTTAAAGGTCTCTACGACATTTATATGAAAGAAGACTGCGCGATGGTGGAAATCAACCCTTTAGTCACAACCAAAGAGGGTGACGTCATGGCCTTGGATGCTAAAATGAATTTTGATTCCAACGCCCTTTACCGTCATCCAGACATCGTGGAGCTTCGCGACCTTACCGAGGAAGATCCTGCTGAAGTTGAGGCCTCAAAGTACGACCTGGCTTTTATTAAGCTCGATGGAAACATTGGATGCTTGGTCAATGGAGCCGGTTTAGCCATGGCCACCATGGATATTATTAAATTGCATGGATCTGAGCCTGCCAACTTCTTGGACGTGGGTGGTGGTGCCACCAAAGAAAACGTCACCGCTGCTTTTAAAATTATTTTACAGGACCCCAATGTGAAGGGCATCTTGGTCAATATCTTCGGTGGAATTATGAAATGTGACATCATTGCAGAGGGCGTTTTGGCCGCCGTTAAAGATCTGGGTTTGAGCGTGCCTTTAGTGGTTCGACTGCAAGGAACCAATGTGGAAGAGGGTAAAAAAATTCTGGCCGAAAGTGGTCTGAACGTGACCCCGGCCGACTCTTTAACAGATGCTGCTGAAAAAATTGTTAACGCTGTGAAGGGAGCTTAATCATGGCCATTATGATCGACAAAAACACTAAAGTCATTTGCCAGGGAATCACGGGTGCCCAAGGAACCTTTCACACCGAGCAGGCCATCCAGTACGGAACCAAAATGGTCGGTGGAGTCACTCCTGGAAAAGGGGGAAGCACTCACCTCAATCTTCCCGTTTTTAACTCAACCCACGAAGCGGTAGAGAAAACGGGAGCCACAGCCACGGTTATTTATGTGCCACCGGCTTTTGCCGCTGATGCAATAATGGAAGCTGTCGATGCTGAAATACCTTTGGCAATTTGTATCACGGAAGGCATTCCCATCAATGACATGGTTAAAGTGAAGGCTTTTATGAAGGGTAAAAAGACTCGTCTCGTTGGCCCCAACTGCCCTGGCGTTATTACTCCTGGTCAGTGCAAAATTGGAATTATGCCAGGTCATATCCACAAAGAAGGTCGCATCGGAGTCCTGTCCCGCTCGGGCACGTTGACATATGAGGCTGTTCACCAATTGACAGCTGTCGGTCTCGGTCAAAGTACTTGTGTCGGGATTGGAGGCGACCCCGTCAATGGCACCAACTTTATCGACGTTCTAGAAATGTTTAATGCCGATGCCGAAACGGATGCGGTTATTATGATCGGTGAGATTGGTGGTTCCGCGGAAGAAGAAGCGGCGGAGTACATCAAAAGAGAATTCAAGAAACCCGTCACTGTGTTCATCGCTGGAGCCACTGCCCCAAAAGGCAAGCGTATGGGTCATGCTGGAGCAATTGTCAGCGGCGGCAAAGGAACCGCCGAAGGCAAATTCGAAGCCTTGGCGAGCGCCGGATGCTCGATTTCAAAGAGTCCTGCCGACCTTGGTACAACTTTAAAAGCGAGCTTATAGAAATTCAGGCCTCGTCCGCAGAAACGAGGCTGAATTTTTTAATTAAATTGTAAATTAATGAAACCTAGATGAGGACCTGGAGACAAAAACAGGCCTCACTTCTCAAAAGGAGAGAACATTATGGCCGTAGAACAAACTTTTTCGATTATCAAACCCAATGCTATGAACAAAAATGCTATTGGATCTATCATTGCTAAATTTGAAGAAAATGGCTTAAAGATTGCGGCCGCAAAATTGACTAAACTGAGCAAACAACAGTGTGAAGAATTCTATGCCGAACATAAAGAACGCCCCTTTTTCGGAGAACTTGTTAGCTTTATGACTTCTGGACCCGTCATGCTGATGTGCCTCTCTGGTGACAATGCGATCGCTAAAAACCGCGAGATCATGGGCGCCACCAACCCGGCCGAAGCCGCTGACGGAACCATTCGTAAACTCTATGGCGACAATGTTGGGGAAAATGCTGTCCACGGTAGTGATAGCCCCGAGAGCGCCCAGCGTGAACTGGCTTTGTTCTTCGAATCCAACGAAATCGTAAACAAGTAACTGTAGAGTCCTGCAACAAGCCTTGCAGGACACTACCAGCCTCAATGAGTTTTAAATCAACCGACCCCATCGAACTTTCAATAGATTCCTTATCCAATTCAGGAGACGGGGTTGGCCGTTTTGAAAATAAAGTTGTCTTTGTTCCCTTCGCTCTTCCTGGCGAAAAAGTTTTAGTGCAAGTCACATTACATAAGAAAACCTTTTTAAAGGCCCGGTTGGTGGAAGTCATAGAGTCTTCGCCAGATCGTGTTAGCCCCCGTTGCAATGTCTTTGGTCAATGCGGCGGCTGTGATTGGCAAAACTTAGTCTATGAAAAACAACTGTATTGGAAAAAACGAAATCTGATTGAGGTTCTTAAGCGAGTGGGCAAGGTGAGTGTGGATAATGTGATTGAAGAGGTCCACCCTTCTCCTCTTCAGTACAACTATCGCAACCGAATTCAACTGCAGACCGGCCCAAACGGACCTCACTATTACGCAAAAAACAGTCAACAACCTATTTTCATCGAGGAATGTCCTCTGGCCAGCGAAAACATCAACCAGTGGTTGAAAAAGAATAAGGCCTCACTTCCACGCAGAAAAAGTAAAATTGAAATTGCCGAAACAACAGAGGCAAAGGTGGCCACCTTTGCCGTCGATAAGTTGGGGCGAAGTCAATTGGGATTTCGTCAGGTCAATGACCGCCAAAACGAGTACATTGCAGAAGAAATTAACCAGCACATTAATCGAGAGGGGCTGACTCAAATAGTTGATCTTTTTTGTGGCCAGGGTAACTGGTCGATGGCTTTGGCTGCAAAGTCATCGCTGATTGAATGCGTTGGTATCGACAACAATAAGATCAATATTACAAAAGCCAAAGAAAAAGCTCCGACCAACTGTCGATACTCATTGGGAGATGCTCTGACTTTACTGCAAGAACTTCCCCTGTGGGGAGACCTAATTATCGTCGATCCCCCCAGAGCGGGTTGCTCAGCGGAGGTTCTTGAACAACTGTGCAAATCTTCCCCTCCCTGGTTGATTTATATCAGCTGCCATCCCGCTTCGATGGCGCGTGACCTTCATCATTTGGTTAAGGGTCCGTGGGAGATTCATCGCATGATTCCTGTCGACATGTTCCCGCAAACAGCCCACCTCGAGTGTCTGACTATATTGCGGAGCGCAAACCCTGCAAAGACTGCTAATTGCTAAAAAATTTGCTAACTTTACAGGGTGATCCGAAACACTTTCTCAATGGCACTTGCCTTTCTTTTCATTTTTTTGTTTGTATCTTGTGCCTCTAATCAGGATAACGAAAAATTGGCTTACAGCCATTTCCAACTGGGTGTTTCTTTGCTTTCCAAGGGACAAAAAGCCAAAGCCTTAGAGCAATTATTAATCGCGAAAGACCTCGACTCCAAAAATGCGTTGATTCATAACCACTTGGGGCTTTGCTACTTTTTTCTGAACGAGTATGAACACGCCATTGTTTCTTTGAAAAAATCCATAGATCTTAATCCAAGTTATTCCGAAGCACATAATAATCTCGGGCGAGTGTACTTGGAAATAAAGGACTTTGACCGAGCTCGCCAGCACTTGCAACAGGCGGCGAGTGATTTGACCTATCCAAGCAAAGATAAAGTCTGGCTCAATTTTGGACTGACCTATTTCTTTCAGAATCAATACAAAAAAAGTGAAACTTATTTTTTGAAATCCATCAGCATGAATCGAAAAAATTGCTTAGCTTATAACTATTATGGTCGCAGTCTCGTCGAGCAAGAAGATTTCCGAAAAGCCGCAAAGGCTTTGGACCAAGCCATTTTTCATTGCCGTAAAAAAGGTTTCGATGAGCCCCACTATTACAGCGCAATATCTTTTTTCCGCCTAGGTTATAAAGCCAAGGCCATCGCTCGACTACAAGAAGGGAAAAAGAAATTTCCAGATGGACCCAATCGAGAAAAAATAGATGAAATGATCAACCTAATGCAACTAACAGATACGAAGTAAAATGAAAGAACTTGGACAATACCTTAAGAAGCAGCGAGAATCCCAAAAACTCAGCCTCGAAGACCTTGAGACTCGAACTAAAATTCATATCCAAAAGTTACGGGATATTGAGGCCGGAAATAAAGACTCCTTGCCAGCCAAAGTTTTTTGTATTGGTTTGATTAAAAGCTACGCTCGTGAATTGCGGGTTGATATGGATCAATTGAACAGCTTGATCTCTGAAGCTTTTCAAGAGTCGCCTGGCTCTGCTGAGGCACCTACTATCGACACTCCCCCCCTGAAAGAGCCTAACAAAAATGACACTGAAGACCCCCAGTTAGTGGGTGTTTTTAAAATTCCAAAGTTCATCACCATTGGGGCCAGCGGCCTACTCAGCCTCCTTCTGGTTTTCATCATTTTTCAAGTGGTCGATAAAATGAATTCATATTCGAAAGAAGAGGCTTTACCACAAGAAGTTTTTGTTAGTGATGATGAAACTGTGACTTCCGAAGTGGCGGAGCTTGAAAAAGAGGACGCTGAAATGAATGAGACTGATGACCCAACAAATCATTCATCCGAAGGTCAACCCGAGACCTCAGGTCGTGCCGAAGACAAATCCCAAACAATTCGACCGAAAGATAGTCCTGCCCCAGAAAAGGCCAACGACGTGCAGCCACAAAAACCAGTGGCCCAAGTAAAACCAATGGATATGTCTGAAGGGGACTTCAGTGAAGATAATTTTGGTGGCCCCCCAGCCAATGAACCCGACCAGAAACCCGATTTAGTGTCCGACAATAAACTCACCTTAACAGCTTTAGAGCCCGTTCGAGCCGAGGTTGTTTGGGCCGACGGCTATGTCCAAGTCATGCTTTTGAAGAGCAACGAGAGCAAAACCTTAGTGTTTTCTCAACCCATCACCTTGCGAGTAAACAATGGTGGGGCTGTGCAAGTTTCTTTCAATGAATCCGAAAAGAAAGTTCCCGGCTCGTTCAATAAACCGATTGAAATTCAGTACCCGTGAAAACTAATATTAAAACGTTATTTTGGTCATCACTGGCTGTGAAATTTCTGATTTCATTAACAATTCCTTTAACTTTGGATGAGTTCTACTATTTTCTTTGGGGGCATCAACTCTCTCTCTCTTATTTTGACCATCCACCAATGGTCGGCTGGGTCATGGCTTTGTCGCAACCTTTAAAAGGACTCGCAGAGGGAGCCATTCGTTGGCCCTTTCTATTAATAACCCACATGACTCTTTTAGTTTGGGATCAAATTTTAAAAAGCCAACTCAGTCAAGGCAAGCGATTTTGGTTTCTGTGCATCGGACTTCTAAACCCTCTTTGGGGCTGGGGCGCCTTTATCGCAACCCCGGATATTCCTTTAGTCTTTTTTTGGAGTCTCTCGTTGTACTATGTTCAGCGCATTCTGTTTCGCGAGACCTGGAAAGACTATTTGGGGTTAGCGGTCGCTCTCGGCCTTGGTTTTCTATCCAAGTATCAAATCGCTTTGTTTCTCCCCTGCCTTTTACTGATGCTTTGGCAACAATCATTGTGGAAAAGGCTTTTCACGATCAAAGCGCTGGCATCTGTTGCCCTCGCTCTTATTGTTTGTTCTCCGGTTTTTTTGTGGAATGCGCAACACGATTGGGTTTCCTTCCTTTTCCAATGGAACCACGGCATGAGTTTTAAATATTGGAAATGGACAATACCTCTAGAGTTTATTCTTTCACAGGTAGCCATTTTATTCCCCCCATTTTTGATCTTCTTTTTTTCAAAAAATCAGAACTGGAAATCTCATTGGTTGCTTCCTTTTGCCACTTTTCCATTTGCCTTTTTTCTTTACTCCTCTTTTAAGGGACGAGTCGAGGCCAATTGGGTGATTATGTCTGTTCCCTGCATCTATGCTCTCAGTACCCTTTTCACAAATGAGCGGACCTGGGCTTACTGCCGTAAGTCGGTGTCTTTGTGGGCTCTTCTTTTCCTTGTGGCTCTTGGCACGATTCCTTTACAAAAGATTGTACCCTTGGATAACATCAAACTTTTTGAAGCCGATAAGTACCAGGAAATTTTGCCTGAGCTAGATGACAATAAAACTTATTATGCCTACAGTTATCAAATGGCCAGCTTTCTCAGCTTTAAGAAGAATCGACTCATTTGCAAGCTCCCAGGGTTTGGCCGACCCGACCACTTCCAGTTTCTCGAAGAATGCAGTAATTATGGTCGTGGCTTTTCGTATATCACCGAAAAAGATGATGAAAGAGATTTTTCGGAACAGTTCCCAGGACTTGAAAAAATCAGCAGATCCGAATTGGGGCAAAACTTTAAACTGATTGAGGTGGCTCCTCGATGAGACGCTTGTTTTTGTTTTTTAGCTTTGTACTATTGGTTTATTTTAGTTTTGGGTTTTATTTAGCTACATTTCAACTAAAAATATTTGCCAATCCCACCGAAAAACGAGAGCACTCTCTTTTTCACGACTACCGAGGAGTGAGTCATGTTGTGACTTCGTTTTCAAAAGGTAGCTCTCCACCTCCAAATATTTTAATAGAGGCCGGAAACGCCGACCTTTCATTTCTTTTTTTCACAGATCTGAATCTAATTGAAAGGCCTTATGATCTTGCTGGCTATCAAGGGGATGTTTTCACTTTTTCTGCACAGAAACTCAGTTATTTGGATTCCCATATTCTTGTTTACTCGGCAAACCCTGATTTCTATTTTGATAGCCTTGGGACTGCGCACGCTCAATTGCATCAACATTTTTCAGAGCCTCCATCTAAAGATAAAAAATATCTTACCGTCTTGGCTCATCCCTTTAAGGTAAATCATGAGTGGCGAGGTGAATACCCTATTGGACTGGACGGGATCGAGGTCATAAATATGCGACAGCAGTGGCAAGAGAGATGGTTTCAAGACCGAAGTGATTTTGTTTGGTCTATCTTTACCTATCCTTGGAACCCTCAATTGTCTTTGCTTCGCCTTATCAAGGAACCAAAACGAGAACTTGAACTTTGGGATTTTCTCAATAAAAAGAAACCAACTATCGGTTTTTTGGGCAATGAAACTACAGCGAAAATATTTAAACTTTTGGGCCTTAATTTTACTTTTCCTTCTTACGAAAAGAGTTTTCGATTTGCCTCGAACCATATTTTGCTCGCCTCTGAATTGACCGGACATTTAGAGTCCGATCGGAAAAAAATATTTTCTTCGGTAAGCAATGGTCATTTTTACTTTGCTTTCGATGCAATCGGTGATCCCTCCGGATTTGCAGCCTATGTTCGAAGAGGAGAAAAATATTTTCTTATGGGATCAAAGATTGATTTAAAAAAAGGCGATCAACTGATCGTCGAGCTTCCAAAAGGACTTGTCGTTCCCACTTCAATCGAAGTTTTTTTAAATGGTGAAAAATATTTTCGCTCTAAGGAATCGGCCATCAAAATAAATTTGGATAAACCGGGTAGCTACCGAGTGGTTGTAAAAGTCCAACCTCAACTTCCCCTTCCTGACAACAAAAGATGGTTAGCCTGGATTTATACCAACCCGTTTTTTATCGGTGATTACTAAAGAAGTCCCCACTCTAACTGCTTTTCTTTTTTCTCGACAACTGGAAATCGATATTCTGGCCGCCCAGTAAGTGCCACTAGGTTGTCGACGACTATGGTTTCACCCGGGTTGAAAATCTTTTTGGTAATTTCTATAAAAAGATTTCCACAATAGGAAGCATCTTCCTCAGCACGATGAAATTGCCCCGCCGGAATATCCAAGTGTTGCACCAAAGTTCCCAGCTTGTAATTTGCTAAACCCGGAAAAACCTTCCTGGAAATTGGCAGAGTGTCTAACACAATACCTTTCGGGCCAGGAACCTCGTGTTTGACAATGTCCGCTTTCAAAAACTGGGTATCAAAAGGAGCATTATGGGCCACCAATGGAAATTCACCACAAAAATCAGCAAACGATTCTAAAAGATCTTCGATAAAAGGCTTGCCGACCAACATATCATCGGTAATGCCATTGACGGCAGTGGCTCCAGCGGGCATTGATCGTCGCGGGTTGACGAGGGTCGAGTAGGTCCCTTCGGGTTGATAGTTTATGTAGCGAACAGCCCCTATTTCAACAATCTGGTCGACGCCCGCAACCGTTCCTGTTGTCTCCAAATCAAAGGCAATAAAATCCATAAAGTCCCCTATAACAAGAATTAACCATCGAATGTCCACAGAGGCAAGATTTTGCCTCGAAACATTCACTTTTTTTTTGTACTTTGTAACATGTTGAAATAATTTAAAGATATGAAGATTCACTACGACACCGAGGACCTTGATTTAGACTCTGAAGAAGCCGAAAACCTGCTTCTTCTAGCCTTAAAAAAGAAGCTATCGCTCTCGCATTCCTGCGAAGGAATGGCCAGCTGCGGAACCTGTCGAATCATCGTTACTAAGGGGTTGCTAAGTCTGCCTCCAAGAAATCTCCTAGAACAAGAAATGGCAGATGATCGAGGCTTTTTACCTGAAGAGCGCTTGGCCTGCCAACTGGACCTGAGTGAGTTAATATCTGAATTTTCTTTTAAACTGCCTGAAGAATAAACCCTAAAAACTCTTACTTTTAGTAAAGAGCCTTGTGGGCAATCGGCATCCTCCGACCTTGCCCAAAGGCATGATCCGAAACTTTCAGAATCGGAGGGCTCTGCCATCTTTTAAATTCGGAAAAATATAGCTTCTGCAAAACCCATTCGTCGGTTTCATTTTTGGCTTTTTGTTTTTTACTGACTAGAGATTCGACAGAGGCATCAAGAAGATCGTAAGCCGGGAGGGAATCACTATCTTGTTGGTCAGGTTTAAGTTCCGCACTGGGCGGTCGCGTGATAATTCCTTGAGGAATCAGTTCATGCTCCCGATTGTAATAATTGGCGATTTCGTAAACCTGTGATTTAAGAAGATCGCCGATCGGAGACAGGCCCCCACACATATCCCCATAAAGCGTGGAAAAGCCCGTGGCATATTCACTTTTATTGCCCGTACTGATTAATAAACTACTATTTTCATTTGAGAAGCCCATAAGAAAAACCCCACGCAATCGAGCCTGAAAATTTTCGTGAACTAATGAAAATTCTTTTTTACCAAAACACTTTTCATAGGACTCAACAAGGGACTGATAACTGTCCTGTATGGGTAACACGTAATTTTGGCAACCTAAGTTGGTGGCCAATTGTTCAGCCAGTTTTTCGCTTTCTCTACTATTAAATTCAGAGGGCATAGCAATAGTGGTAAGATTTTGTGGGCCGATGGCATCTGCCACCAAACAGGCAACCACCGCCGAGTCGATACCTCCACTTAACCCAAGATGGGCTTTTTGAAATCCAACCTTACGTATAAAATCTCGGATGCCCAAGACGAGGGCTTGGTACAGATGAGTGGTGTTGTCGCTTGGGACTTGCCTTAGTCCTCCCTCACTTTTTTCGTAATCCACGACATTCAAGTCTTCAACAAAGTAGGCACTCTGAGATAAAAGACTCCCGTCGGCTTGAATCGCAAAGCTACCACCGTCATAAATCAGTTCGTCTTGAGCACCAACCATATTGACATAAACTAAGGGTGCCTGCAGATGTTTGGAGGTTGAACGGGCATGGATCAAGCGTAAGTTTCGTTTGTCTAGTGTGAACGGAGAGGCACTCATATTCACAACGTAGTCAATGTTCTCGGGAGCAATATCCAAAATTGGATTGTGTTCATGCAATGGGTCCCAGCCCCACATGTCTTCACAAATCAAGAGTTGAAACTTTTTTCCCTTAATTTCAAAGGTGTTACTTTTGATATCTCCAGATGAGAAGTGTCGGCTATCGTCAAAAACATCATAGACGGGCAACAACTCTTTACTGAAGGTTCCCAAAATTTTTTTATTTTGAATCAAAAGAGCCGAATTAAAGTAAGGCTTTCCCTTGTCTGGATTAGACGAGGCTGCACCAATCAAACAGTGAATATCAGAAGGCAACTTTTTAAGAAGGTCACTTACGGCTTCTCTCTGACGCTCTATCACCGCTGGCCTTTCCATCAAGTCACAAGGGTGATAGCCCAACAAATTGAGCTCAGGAAAGATCACTAAGTCACACCTTTTGTCACGAGCGTTTTCCGCCATTTCTACAATTTTATTAACATTCCCGGTGAAATCTCCGAGATAGGAGTTCATTTGAGCTAGAGCAATTCGCATGCTCCCGTTTTAACTTCTAATCTGATTTTTGCCAACTTTTTTTAATTTGCATAGCCTGTCCGCCGAGAAGCAGGACAATCGCAATGACAATACCAGCGATAATCAAGAACTTGATAAAGTTCCCAAAGCTCATCCCAGAATCACTACTGCTAATCGACATTTTTTTAGGCTCCGGAACGGCCAATGCCATTGTGGGCTTGCGAAGGCTCCCCGCCCCACTCGCATCCTTTTTGGCCTTCGCTTTTCCTAAAACAGCTTGATCTTTCTTCTCTTTGGCCTCTTTGCTCATATAGTTTTCACCCAGGTAAATGATACGCTTGCGGCGCCGAGTTTGCCCTCGGCCGCCACCCGAGCGGCCTTCAGCACTTTTTGAGTCGAATCCACCTTGATTGGATGAGTTATTTAAACTTGATTGTTGCACTCGCGCCGGCCGACCGGGCGTGGCGCGGCCACTTCCCGTGGTTTCTCCATTTCCGGGGGCACCTGAGCTAGACACACGACTGCGACGCAAACTCTGATTGCCTCTACTACCACCACTACTATCTGAAGAACCACTATTATTAGAACTGCTGCTATTTGAATCTGATCCCGCCCCCCCCGAAGAGTTAGAAGAAGGATTGATTTGACTGGCTCCTGCCGCAATATTGAAGTCACCAAATGGAGTCACACATTGACCCTGGTTAGGGCCCGTTCCACCAAGACTCGGCAGTTCACCGGTTTCTAGCAGGCAGGCAATGTAGTCACCAAAATATGTATCAAGAAATTGTTTAAAAGCGTCGTTAAACTGGTACATTAAGCCAAGGACAAGGGCCACGGTGATAAACAAAACCAGCAGGTACTCAATAACCGCTTGCCCGGATTCTTTAACCCTAGACGTTTGGCTTACAAATGTTTTTCTCAAAAATTCCGATAGGCCCATAGGTAAAACCTTATCGGAAGGACTTAGAAAAAAATGAATCATTTTAGAACATTCATTTTTCTATTTATTCTAGGCACTTATATGTCTTGGTGGCCCGTTTACGGACAGTTAGAACGCCCACTGAGAGCCCATGAGATCCAAGCTCTTATGCAAAATATTGCCAAAGACCCGGAGAGCCTAAAATCTCGAATGTTTTTAGGAAATCACTTCTACAACCAAAACCAATGGGATCAAGTTATACAGTTTCTTGGACCGGTCGCCGAGCAACTCCCAGATTCAGCCATCTACAAACTGGCCTATTCCTACCTTAGCATTGATGACTATCGGCAGTCCGAAGCGATTGCCAACATTTTGCTAAGTCGAACAAAGGTCAAAACATCGAGCTACCTTTTGGCAATTGAAATCTACTCTAAAATTTTAGACAAAGTTGAAAACCCACTAGTACGCCAGCCGGTTCATGAAAAGCTTTTTGAAACTCTTAAAACGGTTCAAAATACTGACGCCGAGAATCCTAAGATATATGACATATGGTTAGAAAAACTTGAAGCCTATGTTGAGCACTACGCTTTTGAAGCTCTACGAGTCATGGAGGACATGAAGAAAAATAGTATAAAGTTCTATCCCCGCCACTATAGTCTTCAATGCAAATACAATTTTCTAGCGAAGTTCACAAAAGAGTCTAAACTGACATGCAAAAAGGCCATTGTTGTACAACCAGAAGACCCCAGTAACTATATTTACCTTGGGCAAACCCATGTCAATGCAGGTGAAGAAACGCTTGGAAATCGAATGTTAGCCAGTGTTGGTAAAAAGTTTTCTAAGTCGGAAGAAGCCCTTTACGCCGCAGCCGACTCTTACCACAAAAGTGGAAACATTAGCGCTGCCTATAAGTACTATTTGAAAGCCTCCGAAAAAAAAGAAGCGGGGCCTGAAGTTTTTATGGGCTTGGCTCAAACCGCCTTTGACTTAAAAAAGTACGGTGTAGCCCTTCAAGCCTATACTCGACATTGTATCCTAGAGAGAAAACTGGATCATAACTTTCGCCGAGCCTCTGGTTTACTAAAAGATCAACCCCAGTGGCAAGAACTCTATCGCCAACGCATGCTCGATTGCAACAAGCCCTCAGAGCCGCCCAAGAAATAGAAGCTGAATTTCTCATTTTAGAAATTTAGTGGTACGATTTAGGCACAACCAAAAAGGATTTCTATGAAGATTCTAACCTTATTTACCATTCTATGGCTTCCCACTTCTTTAGTCGCTCAGGATTTCAGTTCTTTTCAAAAAATTTTACTTCGCCACCAAGTGGAATTTTCCTACCCGGATGGATCACTTGATACAGCATTCAAATATGAACAAGCCAAACTCGATCCCAAAACTGAAAGTGACCTAGAAGAACAAGACAGAGTCTTGACCCAGTTTGATCCAAAAACTTTAACGTCCAAAAACGAATCTATGTCTTTTTGGATTAATGCATACAACTATTTTATGATTAAAGTTGTCCTCAAAGAAGGCTTCGAAGGAAATATACGAAAAATCAATAGTGTAAAAGACCTCGGATCGTTTTTTAGTCCCTATAAAATTTTTAAAAACGAACAACACAATATCGGAGGGAAAAAATACAGCCTGGACCAAATTGAAAAAGGAATCCTACTTGGAGAGGACTACAGAAAGAAAGGCTGGAAAGACGCGCGAATTCATTTTGCAGTTAACTGTGCCTCTGCGGGCTGCCCCCCTCTTTTGAAGTCTGTTTATCAGCCTGATAAACTCGACAAAGTTCTGGATCAAAATATTGAGCAGGCCCTAAGGAACAAACGCCATCTAAAATTCAAAGGTGAAACCCTTTACCTGACCCACCTTTTTAAATGGTACAAAGATGATTTCAAAGAGTCCGCCGGTTCAGTTAAAAATTTCTTAATCAAATATATCAAAGACCCCAAAATAAAAGCCCGGGTTGAACAAGCCAAAGAGCTTAACTATATAGAATATGACTGGAAATTAAACAGGCCACAAAACATTAAACAGTAATCCATTCGTAAAAATTTGCGTTTGTCTCATGTTGAGACACAATGGCTCCGTTCAGGAGGCCTTTTTATTTAAAATTAAATCCCTATGTTAAAATTAAGATGTGGTGAAAGGCTATTTTAGAGGATGTCTAGACTTTTGTTTGTCTAATGTTCTTCAGCCTTTAGACCGATTAGTGAGTAGAAAAGTTTTAACCTTTAAGGGGGAGCTATGAAGAAGACATTAAAAAAACTTTGGCAAGATGAGTCCGCTCAGGGAGCCACTGAATACATTTTAATGCTTGTTGTGGTTGTTTCAATTGCAATGATGTTTAAAAACCAAATCGTCGATATCGTTAGAGGAAAGACTGAAAAGTTAGGACAAGATATCAACGCATTTGAATAAAACAACGGGGTTGGGCGTAAACTATGACAACTGAACTTGTCCTGCTTTTGGGATTGTTTGTTTTTATTCTTGGGGGAGCTTTTCTTGGCGATCGAGGTCCTAGAAAAGTTTTTGAAGAGGCTGCTCCTCGACTGGGAGCTCGCGTCGAAAAAAACATCACGTTTGGACATCGCTTTCCATTTCGTGATGGCCGAACCATTGAATGGGCAAGACCGCAAGGGGCACCTCCACTTGGAAGTCCCTGATGTCTTTCTTGCTTGCGTCGCTTTGGCCATTGAGCTTTTTAGTGATCGCAGTGATAGACGATCTTTGTTTTAAAAAATTCCATAACTGGCTTTTTTTAACACTCACCCTTACTGGAATAGTTCACTTGCTCTGGTTCAGTGAACTGACTCCCTGGCAAGGCCTTGGTGGTTTTGTGGTGGGCGGAGCTCTGATGCTTCCCTTGGTTTTGATGGGGGCTACCGGAGCTGGAGATTTTAAATTTATGATGTGCTTTGGATTAATTATGGGAACAATGACAACATTCGAAATTTTTGTTTACGCCTTATTTTGGGGAGCCCTTATTGGTGTTTTGCAGGCCCTTTTTGCAGGGAAGTTCGGTCAATTGATTTCCAATTTATCCATCATGTTTTACAAGTTAAAGCCGACTCGGCCTCAAAAAATTCCCTACACAGTAGCGATTCTGTTTGGATGGCTGACCCATGTTCAGGTTGGAGGTCTTTTATGATCACCAATAACAAAGGCCAGCTCACTGTCGAAGCCGTCCTACTAGTCACCATATTTGCCAGCATTATGTTTGCCGGAAGTCGCGCCATGAAGGAAAACAATATCTTGTCCTCCTTAGTCGAAAATCCATGGCGATACATTGCTGGAATGATTGAAAATGGCGTGTGGATGCCTCCTGAACAAGGAAGGGGGACCCATCCCAATCATATTGGGCGTCATGGTTCTCCCCGGGGGACTCCACCATGATTTTCGCTCCTTTAAAAAATGAAAACGGAATACTGACTGTGGATTTTATATTCGCATCCATGTTGATATTTTCTCTATCGGCCGTGATTTTTAGTTTTGGGATGACTTTGTCAGTCGTCGAGGTTGTCCAATACATGTCATACGCTGCTGCTCGCAACTATTCATTAGCTCACCTCAATGAAAACGAACAGCAGACCCGAGGACAACAAAAATACCAAGAGTTAGCCTCAAACCCTATTTTTGAATCGATGGTTGACTATGGTTGGTTTGAAGTCAGTGATGTGACTTTAGGGAACTTCAATTCTGAATACAATCCGGACTCTTCGTATGAGTCTGACAATTTTGTCGGCGCCCAAATTCGTTTTAGCGCCCCTATTTTATACAAGCGGATACCAATGGTCGGCAGCACCGGTTCGGATTCTCAAGCTTTTCAAACCAATGTGAATTCCTTTTTGGCTAGAGAACCCACTTTTCAAGAATGCCGTGACTTTATGGATCAGCGAGGTCAGCAGCTAACCAACCTTCGGTCATACCCCATTCAATTGGATCAAGTCTCAGTCATGATGGACAACGGGTGCTGATATGAAATATGTAAAGCACAATCCACTAGCAAACAATAAAGGTCTTGCGAGCATCGAAGCAACCGTGTTGACCGTCCTCTTCATTTCTATGATCTACTACACTTTTGGATTTTTTGGGATTGTCCATACTGGTGTATTACACAACATTCATTCGAGAACCTATGTCTTTGAAACTTTTAGGCACCGTACCAACTTGATGTATTTTCGCTCGAACCGAGGCGACGCCCTTCACTATTACGATGTGATGACCCGACTGCATGGGATTAATACTGATACTCAGTTGCTTGGTTCGGAACAGGTTGCCACTGAACGCCCTATAGCGATGGGGATGGAAATTAACGAAGATGGACGCCAGCAGTCCGTGCACAACAGAGATGTTTTCGACCGGGTTCCCGCTGGGGGCCGAAACCAAACCGTATCAGTGAATCCTGTTTGGATTATGACACTTTACGGAATTTGCTTAAGCAATCAATGCGGAGGATGACAACGTGGAACAGAACGAAACACGCACATTATGGATTTCAATAGCCTCGGCCGTTTTTGCTGTCGTTCTTCTTTACGGATGGGCTCAAGACAAACGGGCCACCATGGCTCGAAAATTTGGTCAGACCAAAACCGTCGTCGTTGCTCGGGCTGACATTTTAGAGATGGAAATCATCGACGAATCAAAGTTGGAGGTGGTTGAAAAGCCTTCTGACTTTATTCAGCCGTCGGCCGTACAAAACCCCATCGATATAGTTGGACAGATTGCTTTAGCACCGATTAAAAAGGGCGAGCAAATTTTAGACACCAAATTAACCATGATCGACAAAAGCACCGGTCTTTCTATGCAAATTGCACCCGGGAAAAGGGCTGTAACGATTCCTGTCAACGAAGTCCAAGGTGTGGCAAAACTGATTAAGCCTGGCGATCGAGTCGATATTATCGCCGCCGTTGATGACGGCCAAGGCGTGAACAAAGAACGTAAAATCCGCACGATCTTACAAAATGTAGCCGTCCTAGCAACTGGCCAACAGGTTGTTGACAATCTACCTATCGAGGTTATTCAGGGGAATTCTGAAGAGTACGAAATTCGAAACCTTCGGGTAGAAAACAACTACTCAAATATCACCGTCGAAGTTTCTCCCAGTGAGGCTCAAGACCTGCTATACTTAACAAGTATCGCCGCACCGGTTTTCCTAACCTTAAGAAACCCTAATGATCGCGTCACCAATCTATTACCTTTGTCAGATGTTAACAAGGTTCTTGCCCGTCGCCCCTCTAGCTCTCTTAAAAAGAAAGCACCCAAAAAGAACCTAAAAGACGTAAAAAAACAGCAGCCGCCTAAACAGCAGCCAAAAAAACGAGGAAGATATGAAGCTCTCTAATCTTTTTTGGACTTTTCTTTTCTCAGGTCTTTTTACTGTGCCAACTCTGGCACAAGATGCTGAAGTTGGAAAAAAATACCTGAACCTCTATCTTGGAACTAAACACCGGGAAGTTCTATCTCACCTACCTCCGGGCGCAGAGCCATCCGGGAACTACAAAGGCTTTGTTAAAATTTTGTTAGACCGAGAACGAAAGATTCTAGACTTCATCCCACTTAAAGAAGGGGTAAAAACTTTTGCTATGCATGATCGCAAAGGTCAGAAATTTTTCGAGTACCGCTTAGATATTCAAAAAACCGAACTCACCAAGGTCGTTCGCGAGGTTCGTAGCCTTCTACATGATATTGAAGGGATCACAGTCAAAATCGTTAATAACAAGGTTGTCATCGACGGTCAGGTTTTGTTGGCGCAAGATTTAAACCGAATTTATGGCGTTATCGCCCAATACAGCGATGGACAAGTTTCTTCACTGGTCGAAATCAATCCCATCGCTCAGAAAAAAATCGCCGAAATCATAGAAAGAGATATCAACAATCCGGACATTGAAGTGCGAGCCGTGAATGGAAAGTTTATTTTAAAAGGAATCGCAAATAATGCCGACGAGAGAGCCAAAGCCGAAATTATAGCCAAAACCTATATGCCACCACCGATTATCAACCAAGCCGAAGCTCAGGGTGTTGTCAAAAAACCAAAAGGCCCGGTTGTCCTCAACCTACTCACAGTGCGAGCAAAACCCGCAGATCCTCCGGAAAAGATTATTCAACTTGTGGTCCACTATGTAGAACTGAGCAAGCAGTATCTTCGTAGTAACTCCTTCCAGTGGGCGCCTTCTTTGCAAGACAATACTGAAGTGGCTTTCACACAAGACTCAAGGCAAAACAATGATGGAATTGTGGCCGAAATTTCGGGGGTCATCAATGGTCTTTTGCCGAAACTGAACTATGCAAAATCTCATGGTTTTGCCCGTATCTTGAAAAGTACTTCGGTTACTACTAAAAACAGAAGCCCTGGGATTATTTCATCTAACATTAATATTCCCTATATCGTCCGACAGCCGGGGAGCAATGGACAAATTGGAGTCAATACTCCAGCCTCGGCGAAAGTGGGAATCACCTCGAATATAACCCCGACCATAGTCAACCCTCGGTCGGATGTTATTCAGATGGATATGAGCTTTTCAATGAGTACCTTAATCGGTTCGACCCAGGCTGGACCACAGACCGCCGAAAACAATGTTAAAACCACTGTCAACGTGCGCAGTGGGCAGAGTGCAGCGGTTGGTGGGCTGATTTCAACAGATTCCGGCACCGAGTACAATAAAGATCCAGACCCTAATGCCATTTTTAACTTGTATTCGGCTAAGGACTTTCGTCGCAATAAAAACCAGTTTGTGGTTTTCGTGACCCCCATTATTAAAGCCTCAGCAAGTGCTGGCTCAGAAGGAATCAAACAGAAATTCCGTCTGCGCGAATAAGGGATAAACCCTTATAATTTTGTTGGTTTTTGCCGATAAGAGCTTGTGGAGGAAAAGTGGCTATCAATCCGAATTGTTCAGTAATTTCAGTCGTCGGTGGCAAAGGAGGCGTCGGTAAAAGTGTCTTTACCGCCAACCTAGCAATGGCGACATGCTTGGAGCTTAGAACTCCTGTTTTACTTATCGACTTGGATTCAAAAACTTGTGGCGACCAAAACTTTATTACCGGTTTCCAAAAACCTAAAACTCTGAACGATCTTTGTAACTTCACCGGAACCATAAACTCTCGAAACCTTAGTGCGGTTCTAAACATTCACCCCCAAGTTCCACTACACTACGTCGCCGCGATCAGAAACCCCGGTGAAGTCTTTACCGTAAATAATTCAGTCGCAATCAAGCAAATTCAAACTTTAAGCAACTTCTACAGATTTATATACCTTGACTTAGGCAACCAATTGGAAGATCTCCAGTTCGCAGCCATGGACTTAACGACACTCATCTTGACCGTTACAACTCCTGAGGTTTTAACCGTCAATCAAACTCTGCGACTACACAACGAATTGGCTGCCGCTACCATTCCACAACCAATGGTCCAAACCATTGTAAATAAGTTTAGTAAAGCCGGTCTTGCCATCCCAAGTATCGAAAAGTCTCTGCGCAAAAAAGTTTTAGGAACGATTCCTCAAGACGATCTGACGACAATGGGTGCACTGAAAAGAGGGATCCCCTTTGTACTAGCCGCCAAACAAGCGCCTATTTCTTCCGCCTTTCACAGTCTCGTACGAACTCTTTCCGGTGGTTTATTACAAAAACTTAAAACTTTGCAAAAACCAAGTATTCATTTAAAGAAGCCTGGGGATGGAGAGAACTCTGCTTCACCACTGCAAGCGAGTAAAAAAATTGACGGCCGAACTCATCTAAAACTAACTATTCATCGTCGCCTCATCAAGGATCTTAATTTAAAAAATGATGATATTACCAAAGCTAAAGAAGACCCTGAACTCGATCGAAAATTGCAGAATGACGTTAAAGTTGCCATTGGAAAAATTTTAGACCAAGAAGCCAAGGGCATGGGCACCGCCGATCGCAAACAAATTATAAAAGAGGTTCTTGATGAAGCCTTAGGCCTTGGCCCTCTGGAAGATCTTTTGGCTTTAGCCTCAGTTTCTGAGATCATGGTTAACGGCTATGATAAAATCTTTGTAGAAAAAAATGGTAAAATTCAGTTGAGCAAAATTCATTTTACTTCAAATATTCAGCTTAGAAATGTAATCGAACGCATAGTCACTCCACTGGGTCGTCGAATTGACGAGAAAACACCCTATGTGGATGCTCGTTTAGAAGACGGGTCCCGAGTCAACGCCATAATTGAGCCCTTGTCGATCGATGGACCCGCACTTACCATCCGAAAATTTCGCAAAGATGATTTTGGCGTAGATCAATATGTCAAATACAACTCGGCCACTAAGCAAATGATGGAGTTTTTAAAACTCTGTGTTAGCCAGGGAAAGAATATTATTATTTCTGGAGGAACGGGCTCTGGTAAAACCACTCTGTTAAACTGTATGTCGTCTTTTATTCCAGTTGATGAGCGCATTATTACAGTAGAAGATGCAGCAGAACTTCAACTGAAGCAAGAACACGTTGTCCGCCTTGAAACACGTCCAGCGAACATGGAAGGAACCGGAGCCATTACGATCCGAGATCTCGTTAAAAACTCTCTGCGAATGAGACCCGATCGAATTGTTGTCGGAGAATGTCGTGATGGTGCGGCCCTCGATATGCTGTCTGCTATGAATACAGGACATGATGGCTCAATGACCACTGTCCACTCGAATAGTCCCAGAGAAGCGATCGCTCGCCTTGAGACCCTCTGTATGATGGCTGGGATGGATCTGCCCGCGAAAGCGATCCGAGAACAAATTGCTGGTGCTGTTGATGTGATCGTGCAAATTTCACGCCTTTCTGATGGAAGTCGGAAGGTTATGAACATCACTGAAGTTCAAGGGATTCAAGGTGACGCTGTAACCCTGCAAGATGTGTTTTCTTTTAAAGAAACTGGATATGACAAAAACCGAAAAATAGTTGGGAAATTTCTTTCAAAAGGTCTTATCCCCAAATTTGTACAAGATCTTAAAGAAAGAGGGATCACGATACCCAAAGATTTATTCTCGAATGAATTCGACCAAACACCCACACCGGCTCGACCAACCAATCGGCCTGGCGTTATTCGAACGACTAGGACCAAAAAAGTGGGAGATGAATAATGGATATATTAGAAAATTTCAGTCTCCCGATTCCTCTTCCCTTGTTGGCTGGTATAGTCGGTCTTTGCGTGTTTGTTGTGTGCTTCCTCTGGGTCGATAAGATAATCACTTTCATCAACAATCGCAGCCTTGGTCAAAGAGATGAAATTGTTAAATATCTTGAACTAATGTTTGTCCAAGTTGACCGAGACAAACTCACAAAAACTTTAATGTTTGGAAGCTTCGGATTAGGTGCATTGTTTTTTGTTCTCTTTTGGCCGAATATTGTAGCTGGAATTGTAATTGGTGGAATCTTCACGCTTCTTGGCTGGAATTTGCCAAAACATGTTGTGAAGTATCTCTATGAGAAAAGGTGTCAAAAGTTCAACGACCAAATGGTCGACGCAATGACAATCTTGTCGAACGGGGTTCGCGCTGGCTTAAGTGTCACTCAATCGATGGATCGAGTGGTCAAAAACTTATCCAACCCAATCAGTCAAGAGTTTCGCCTGGTTTTGTCACAAAATCAATTAGGGCAGACTATTGAGGATGCCTTAACCGAACTAGCTGAAAGAATTCCGCGGCCAGATGTGCAAATGTTTGTTACTTCTGTAAACATTCTAAAAGAAACCGGTGGAAATATGGCGGAGACTTTTCAAACGATAACCTTCACTATTCGTGAACGTCAAAAAATCGAAAAGAAAATTGATGCGCTAACCGCCCAAGGAGTTATGCAAGGGATCATTATCAGCTGCATTCCGGTCATTCTATTGATTGTATTTTGGGTTATGGATCCCGGCTATATAAAGCCACTATTTACGACAACTCTTGGGATTATCGCCCTTATGTGTGTTCTTGTCCTACAGGTTATTGGTGGATTAATGATCAAAAAAATTGTAACAATTAAGGTTTAGAACATTTATGAAGCTGCTGGTTTTGTTTATTTTCATTTTTAGCTTTTCCCAATTGTCATTTTCAATGGTGAACATGAGAAATGCTAGCTATAATGAAACTTGGGTCGACTATATAGACCCAGGCGCTGGCATAGAAATTAAAATTCAAAGATACTATAGTTCTCGCTCCCTTTTTATTGGAATGTTTGGTTATGGTTGGTGCTCAAAACTTGAGACTCATCTAACCATAACATCGGATGGAATTCTTAACCTAACCGAGTGCGGTGGCGGTCTCGAGGTTACCTATTACCCCAATGATTTTGATTCGAAAAGCCGAGATTTTACCATCGGAAAAATCATTGAAGATATGAAGACTCAGAAACAACTGACGGCATCCGACATTGTGAACGTGAAAACTCAACTTAGATTAAATACGAAAATGCGTTTCGAGTATGCCAAACAACTTGGATTAATTGACGATAAAAAAATAAAGCAACCAGGAACCACTTTTTTCTCGAAAGAAAAAGGCTTTGAGCAAATTTATTTTGACGGGAAAGTTTATGTACGTAAGCTTTTTAATGGGGTCAAAGAGACTTATGACAAAGCCGGACGCCTCATTAAGATTGATGAGCCAACCAAACAATATCTTGCCATCAAATACAAAGGCCAACTTATAAGCCACATAACAGATGGAAAAAGAAGCTTAAGTTTTATATACAAATTAGGGCGAATATTTAAGATCTCTAATGGTAGTGGTCTAGAAGTGCAATATAAGTTTATGGGTGACAACTTGATTGAAGTTACCAATATGTGGAAGAAAACATACAATTTCGAGTACGACCCAGCCCACAATATGGTTGGTGTAAACTTTCCAGATAACACCAAAATTCGAATGACCTATGATCTTTCCAATGACTGGATTAAAAGTTACACCAACCGTAAAGACTGCCGAGAAGAATTCGAGTTTTCCGGCGTTAAAGAGAATTCGAAAAGTGATCCTAAAAACCACTATATCGGAAAATTCACCCGGTCGTGCAAAGGTAACGCCACAGTCCATCGAGGGCAGCATGAGTTTTGGTATACACCCTATGTCAATGCCAAAGGGAAATACCTGAAGCGTGTTCTCGAGGAGTATCGCAGCAACACTAAGGATGTTGAGTTTCATCCCTATTTTGGTCGCCCCGTTAAAATCACTGAGAATAAAGTTAATTACCGAGGCTTTTCATATTATGAAAATGGCTTTGTCAATGTTCGTGATGACATCCTTTATAAAGCGCTAAACAATAGAATTGATCAGATTTTGGATTGGACGCGTGCGAAGTTTGATTATGATCGTAAAACATTCCGAGTCGACGAAGTCGTGTTGAAACAACTGAACGATAAAGGCAAGGTGACCAAGTCACGCAAGCTTAAACTAGACTACAATAACTTGGGCCTTTTAACGCGAGCCAGAGAGGGAAAAGGACAATTTTTAAAAATAGAATACGACAAATCGGGTAACGTAAGACAATTGACCAATGAAACCGGCGATACGATTACTTTAACTCACAAGCCAGGTATAGAGAAGCCTGTCGAGATAAAACTTAATAAAGTGGGAGCTGTTAAAATAGCTTACGATGAGCAAGGCGAAATTGAATCCCTGGATTCTGAGGGTAAACGAAATATTGCGACTTCCATTATCGAAAAATTCCTGTCGATGATTGCTTTTTTGGGACCAATGGGAGAGGACCTCGAAATTTAGTCCTGTTGCGGCACTTCGTCTTTGGTTTCTTCTTCCCATTTCTGATTGATTGATTGTTTAAGTTCCCGCAATTTATTATTCAAGCGCTGACCAGGTATTTGTGAGGCACTGTGTTTTTGAATATATTTTGAATTGATCTGACCAGCCAGTCTGTTGTACTGGGCGCCCAAGAAAGTCGCAGCTCCTTGCGCCACCTCTTGTAGAGTTCCGGCTAACTCAGATTGATGGGTCAAACGTTGAAGCTTCTGCTCTAGAGTGGTTGGCCCGACCTTTACTTGCAAAATAACTACCAAAATTAAAGTATAGACCATCATTTTTACAACAAAAAATAAATCACCCATATTTCAATCCTCCATGCGCGTCTTTTGCGTCATCCAAGCAACTTACTAAAGCCACTGTATCAAAGGGTTTAGGTAGAAAGTCAAAACATCCAGATTCAATGGCTTTATCCCTAACCCAATCTTCATCCACTGCCGAAATAGCTAGCACCTTAACCTTAGGTAAAATTTCTTGGATTAACTGAGTGGCTTCAAAACCATTTTTTTTTGGCAAAGCGATATCCATGATGACGAAATCAGGTTGAGTTTTTTCAGCCATTTCAATGGCGGAAATTCCATCATAAGCCTCGCCAACCACCTCGTAACCGGATTTTTCTAGGGCTTGCCGACAGACAAGAATCACAAAAGATGAGTCGTCAACAATCAGCACTTTCATAAGATCTCCCGTTCAGCGCTCAAGAGGTTCGATCTTGAACTCTTCATTTTCTAGTATAACAATATTCATGATTGTGCTCACATAGAGGTCGATTGAACTATCCCTAGGTCCTCAATAGTCTTTGCAACTAGACGTTGTAATTGAATATTCACAGAGCAAAGACCAGTTGGAACCAGGTTTGCCAGGAAATCAATGGCTCTCTGAGATGGAGTTACTATAATAATGATATGCGAACGCTTTTACTTCTAATTTTTCTTCCAGTTATTGTATGGGCTCAACCCCAGGTTGAAGACACCACCGAGTACCTGAGCACCTATGACGACAGTATTACGTTGAAGAAAGTGACATATGTCCCCAGTATCGACAACGTCAACGGAGTTTATTCGAAATCGATCAATGAAAAACTGGAACAGCTCATTAGCAAAAACCATAAGTGGAATTTTGTAAAACCCATCAGCCAAAGCTCTCAGGTAAACCCTGAGGATTTGGTTGGCTCTCCTGAAAAAGTAAAAAGTTTTTCAAAATCTCTCGAAACCGATGGTTTCTTTATCGCAGAACTTCGCAAAGACCCGAAGCAAATACGAATTCACCTCTATCTGTTTTCTTGCCGAAGTGGTTCTTTAATCACAGAAGAAGAACTGGTTCGCCCCGATGACAACACCGAAATAGTCCAAGTCGCAGTACAGAGCCTATTCAATCGCATTCTGGAGAAAATTCCCTATGACGCTTTAATTGTCAGTCGAACCGACAATCGAGTGACAGTCAACGCCGGCAAAGCCGACGGCGTGATGGTTGGACAAACCTTGACTGCCGTCAAAGTGATCGGAGCTAAAACTCATCCGAAACGAAAGTTTATTATTAAAAGTCATAAAGCGATTTTAGGGCAGATTCGGGTGGTCAAGGTCGACCCCTTTATCAGCTTTGCTGATATCGTCAGTGAAACCGAACCCGGAGTCCTTGATGCCAACACCAAGGTCACTGGAATTTCAAGGGTGCAGTACGAGTCCACACCTTGGACAAAACAGTACACCCCACCAGAACAGCTTTTAAGCGAAAACAATAAATCTGTTTTCGGCAAACAAGCCCGTGAATGGATCGCCAAAGATCCTCCCACTTTTGGACGTATAGGCGCTGATTTTGCCATCGGAAGCTTTAATAACAGCCTCGCACTTTCCGATGGAACTAATATAAATTCAAGAGTTCCCGTGTATCCAAGAATCAATCTTTCAGGTGAAGTTTGGATTACCCCAAAAGTCTATGCGGATGCCGCATTTGCTCAAGGTATCGGACAATCACAAAACCCTACCGGTAACCCCAGCGAGGTTTCCAATTCACTGACCCAGTATCGGCTTTCTTTTGGTTACAATTTTATTTTACGAAATGAATTCTTTGGACCCAAATTGTCTTTTGATGTTGGGTTTAATAGCTATCGTATGTTTATCGATTCTTCGGGAACCCAAGGCTTTACCACTTTGCAGTACCGCAGTATCCCGGTGGGAATTGGTGGCTATGTTCCGATCAATCAATCTCGCACTTGGGCTATTGGCGGCAAGGCCTACTTCCACTTGTTCCCTAGGCTAAATGAAACCCCTTTTGCTTCGGGTGGCGACCCTGATAGCAATATCAATCATTTTCTATTCTATGCTGAAAACAAGATCAGCCAAAGGCTTCGTTTAAAACTGGGTCTGGAGTTCCTACTTCTTTCAACGTCTTTTAGTGCCGGAGGCTCAAGACCAACTCCTGCCAACAACCTTAGCCACCGCTTCACCATGTTAACCACAGGCATCGATTACCTTTTCTAAAAAGAGAACCCATTAATAAACTGGATTCTGAAAACAAATATATTTGAATAGAATGCTGAGTTTTACTGATACCTGTGCACTGACCTATTGCGGTTTGTAGGTAATGACGATTCGAGCATTGAGCGCCTGAGGCTCCCATTGGATTTGCGGACCAAAGGTTATATGATTCTTATTCGAGTCATAGCTCCAACCCAAAGCTGGATCTTCAATAAGGGTTTGGTGACCAAACTGAACTTTGATTGTTCCTTTCTCTGGGCGCCCAACCATTTCGATAAAATCCAAAGCGACACCTGGCGCAAAAGTTCCTGAGAAAGGAGGGAAAACATTTTTTGCAAGGGTTTCAATATCCTGGGCCATTTGTTGGCTGCAAAGGCTGAAAACTTCTCCATTGAGCAAACGAACGGCCTCTTCCAATTGCAGGGGGTTTTTGGCGCTTTCGCCCAGACAAGTGTTATTTTTTATATCATCGGAACTCACCATAATCGCCTGCATATTTACTTTACTAGAGTCTCCCTTGAGGTCGACCAGGTAATCTGCAAAAGCCCAAGCCTTAACATCCGATTGCTCTCGAGCATCCGTTAAAAAGACCACAGATAGACTGGCCTCTTGACGATAAAAGTCTTTATTCTCACCAGTAATCATTTCGGGAGAAAGGGCGGTCATCACTGGCCTAAAAATCGACTCTTCCGCCGAGCCATCAACACCCAATAAAAGATTTTTTTGTATCGCACTTACGAGGTTAGGTGTACTCGGATCAATAACTCTAACATCACCAAATAACTGCCCCTCTTTCTTTTTCTTTCCGAAAGTTTGCGAGGAATTACCAAAGAACGTATTGGTCACAGCAATATGAAAATCATTACTAACATTTAAAGCTTGCCCTGCCAAAAGTTGGATGTGCTTGGCCAAGTTTTCTTGATGGATCGACATACTTCCAGAGTCATCGATCACAAAAAGAACGTCGGTTTGAGGGCCTGGAGGAAATTGCCCATCGACCTCGATAGTTACTAGTTTTTTAATTGGATTGATCCGTATGTTCGTTGCCTCGATCGTCCATGCCGTTGACGCCACCAAAGTGATTGCCAAAAAAAGAACGCTTACCCTCATTTTACCTCCTTAAAAATTATTTCAACTGAAGGCCAAGGATCTCAGCAAAAGATAAAGAAATACAAAGGTTTTGATGGGGTAATTCCTCGCGTTGCCTTCAATACAGGACAGATTCTTTAAAATATTTGAGCACAATAAAAAACCCACCGCGTGTGGGTGTTCAGTTTGTCGAGACAATGATTTTGAGCTCAACTAAAAAGCGTAGTTTCCGTAGACCGTCACTCGGTTGTAGAAAAATTCGCCCGAGAAATCGTTAAAAGTCGCCGCCAGGGCTGGACTGTATTGGGCATACTGAACACCCATGCGTCCACCGATTTGCCATTTCGGAGTTAGCACTCGAGTGTATCCCGCCATGGCTTCAAGCATATAGAAAGAATCGGTTTGGCTGGACGGGCCAAACTGCAGGGCATCAGGATCCAATGAGTCAATGTAGTTGTAGTTAAAAACGGCATAGGTCCCAGCGCCTTGAATATAAACTTTATCGGCGCGATCAAGCAGCATGATGCGGCCTAATATTCTGGCCTGGTAAATTTGAGCATTTTCATCAAAATCAGCGGGCATATCAAATTCCATACCGAGCCGAAGCCAACTTGTGACCCGGCCGGTGAACGCCAAGCTGATAAACCGACTCCCGTCATTGATAGACGAAAATGTAATCGAAGGCTCCAAAGTAAAAGGAGCACTGTCTTCATATTTCAGAGACAGTTCGTTGTTCGCTGCCATCGAAAAGCTTGTTACTATTAAAATTATAAATACGCTTAATGTTTTCATGTCTCCCCTTAGTTTTTTCACTCACAAAGCCTAGCACTCTTCAAGTGATCGGCAACGGAAACAGCACCTTAGCTGCACAGTTTCCATAAAAAAAGGCGACCTGTGAGAGATCGCCTTCTTTATTATTCGAAAAAGCTGAATAGGCTTTTTGCTCAGACCCTTACATCATGCCTGGCATTCCGCCCATTCCACCCATTCCGCCCATTCCGCCCATGCCACCACCGGCACTAGCAGAAGACTCATCTCTAGGAGCTTCAGCGATCATGGTTTCTGTTGTAAGCATCAAAGACGCAACAGACGCTGCATTCTCAAGAGCACAACGAACCACCTTAACGGGGTCGATAACACCGGCCTTAACCAGGTCTTCGTACTCTTCTTTATAAGCGTTGAAACCGTAAGTGGCTGAAGTGTTACTAAGAACACGGTCAACAACAATGGCTCCGTCCAAACCAGCGTTCGTAGCTATTTGACGAATTGGAGCTTCACAAGCACGCTTCACAATCATCGCGCCAGCTTGCTCTTCTTCTGCGAAGTCTTCTTTGTTAATCTTAGCAGCACCACGAAGAAGGGCTGTACCACCACCTGCAGTGATTCCCTCTTCAACAGCGGCACGCGTAGCATTCAAGGCATCTTCCACACGAGCTTTCTTTTCTTTCATTTCAACTTCTGAAGGAGCTCCGACGTGAATCACGGCCACACCACCAGAAAGTTTAGCTAAACGCTCTTTCAATTTTTCTTTATCGTACTCTGAAGAGGTTTCTTCAGCCTGGTTACGAATAGTAGAAACGCGAGCCTCGATGTCTTTTTTGTCACCAGCACCATCAATAATGGTGGTGTTGTCTTTATCAACAACGATTCTTTTCGCCATTCCAAGGTCTTCGATAGAAGCTTGCTCTAGTTTACGACCAAGCTCTTCAGAGATCACGTTTCCACCAGTCAGGATGGCAATGTCTTCAAGCATAGCTTTACGACGATCACCAAAACCAGGAGCTTTAACCGCAGCCACTTTCAAGGCACCTTGCAACTTGTTGACAACAAGAGCAGCAAGAGCCTCGCCTTCGATATCTTCAGCGATAATCAAAAGAGGTCGACCTGATTTTGCAACAGCCTCAAGAACTCCAACCACGTCTTTTAGCTGGCTAATTTTTTTGTCGTAAATCAAAACATAAACGTCTTCAAGAGCTGCTTCCATTCTTTCGGCGTTAGTTACGAAATATGGAGAAAGGTAACCGCGGTCAAACTGCATACCTTCAACAACTTCAAGCTCAGTCTGAGCCGTTTTGCTTTCTTCGATGGTGATAACACCCTCGCGCCCAACTTTGCTCATCGCCTCAGAAATCATGGCACCCACTTCAGTGTCGTTGTTGGCCGAGATGGCTCCAACCTGTGCAATTTCTTCGTCGTTATTGATCGGCTTACCAAGAGCTTTCAATTCAGCCGTTACAATTTTCACGGCCTTATCGATGCCCTTTTTAACAGACATAGGGTTGTGACCCGCAGAAACGATTTTGGCTCCCTCTTTATAAAGGGATTGGGCCAAAACCGTGGCCGTGGTCGTTCCATCACCGGCGTCGTCATTGGTTTTAGAAGCCACTTCTTTAACCATTTGCGCGCCCATGTTTTCAAATTTGTTGTCCAAATCAATTTCTTTGGCCACTGTCACACCGTCTTTGGTGATCAAAGGAGATCCAAATGATTTTTCAATTACTACGTTGCGACCTTTTGGTCCGAGAGTGACTTTTACAGCATTGGCAAGGGTGTTAACACCTTTGAGAATAGCTGAACGTGCGTCTTCGCTAAATCTTAATTCTTTACTCATTTTCATATCTCCTTAGTTCAAAATTCCAAGTACATCGGCTTCTGTAATCATCAAAAATTCATCAGCACCCAACTTAAGATCGGTACCGGCGTATTTGCTGAAAAGAATTTTGTCGCCAATTTTTACTTCCATGGGACGAGTTTTACCATCATCAGTGACTCGACCGTTTCCTGCCGCAACCACTTCACCGCGCTGAGGTTTTTCTTTAGCGGTATCAGGGATGATAATTCCACCAGCTGTTTTTTCTTCTTCTTTCATGCGACGGACCAAAAGTCGATCGTGAAGAGGACGGATATTTACATCAGTCATTATGTTTCCTCCTTATATAACGTATAGACGTTTCTTATCTTTCTGATGGTGACAATGTGGTCCCCGCCCCAGAATAGTCAAGGTCCAAGAAATAATAAAAATTGGACACTTCGCGGTGCGGTTCTAAATTAATAATTTTATTGGGCTTTTTGTCTACTGAAGGGCCGTTTCTTGGGTCGTCTTGGTGGCGGGAATTCCGTAAAGACTTTTCCGATAGGCGATTAACAGTTCTGAAAGCTCCTCGGAGGAAAGCTTGGCAATGGCGAGGGCCATTTCTTCTTTGGATTTATTCTTCAAGTACAGGGCAAAGTAGTCATGAATGGTCAGCCCTTGAGCAATTTCCAAATTAAACTCAAGTTGCCGTAATTTCTCGGCTTTTTCATTCAGATTGGCCACATCTTTGACCTCCAGATCCTCAGCTCCCGGAAGCTCTTCTTCACTTTCTTCGGAAGTTTCAACCGAGGCTTGGGAGGCAGAGGCTTCAGCCATTTTAGAAAGCTGCGGAGACTTGAACTCATCGAGGTTTTTGCGAGCATCGAAAACTTGGTTCTTTTTCCATTCTTGAAACCCCACCAACTTGACGTTGGCCGCTTGCGCTCGCTTTAAGTTTTCGGCGTCTATGGATTCAAGAGAGGGTTGTGAATTAGGGGTCGGGGCGATGGCTACCTGTTTGGACGACTCTGGAACTGGAATTTCCACGGGCTGACCTTCCGGAGCCGCCATTAGCGCCATCGGGCACAGGAAAACTAAAATGTATAAGCCGATCTTCTTTATCACTGAGGTGTCCTAACCTATTAATTCCATTAAAATAGCTTCAAGAATTACGCCAAAATAAACAGTCCCCTACCCCCCTTGGTTTGCTTCCCATCCATGATCTAGGCCGCAAAGGGGCTCTTTTCTTCATTATAGTGCGCAAAGAACGTCACCCCTTGCTAGAAAAGGTACGCCGTTCTGTTTGAACAGAACGGCGTACCTTCTTGAGCTGCGTTATTTTTTGGGGTGCAGGGTCTGGGGGTTGGTGGTTATTGTTGAAAGGCCTGGGGGGGCGGGTTGAGAATCGCGCCAGAAGCGCCGCTGGCTCCCCCGCCCAAAGCGTGGACTGAAGAGAGCAAAAAATCCAGGGAGATGTATTTAACCGAGAATCCAGCCCTTCGACCCTCTATGCAGGTACCGGTGGTCGGCAAAGTGCGATCATCGACTGGCATCTGACAAGCACCAAACTTTCCAGGGTCCATTGTAAAGTCGACGACTCCCCTCTGGTGCCAACTTGTTAGAAGATGGGTCCAATCTCGGATGATGGGTTCGTAATCAGCCATATAGGCTTGGTTTGGATTGGCGGCCAATTGCACCAGCTCGAGAGTGCTAAACTCCTGCGTCGCCTGTCCCAAAGTTGGATCATTGTAAGCATCTTTGGCCGAACCAAAGTCAAAAATTCGCTCAGCTTCGTTTAGCTGTGCGCCTCCGCTTGTGGTGTTGTTGCGAAAATAATTGTCATAATAGCGTGGCTCTATCGAATAGTAGAGGGCATCAAAAACATCGGGTGCAGTGGCCGCTAACTCAAAAACTCGTTGTTTTGGAACCTTGTTAAGACCGGCGGCTGATCCGGTGCTACCAACCCTAGCGAGACTATCTCCGGTGACCTGCAGTCTCGGCACTCCATTTAGGTCTGAGTAATTGGCTAAGGCAATGGCAGAAGGATCAAGACGGTCGTTGTGTGCCATGACCCTCATAAAATTTTGAACCATGGCACCCATCGCTCTTAGGGAAGTTATCCCTAAAGTATCACCTGGGTACCGCGAGTAATTGGCAACATCGTCATATTGACCGGTCGAGGCGCTGCTCCCCGGTGCATCCCTAGACGGTAAGAGTGGGTCGACCATTTGGTCTCGACTACTAACAGTGGAGTTCGGTGAGCCTCTCGACCATGTTTTCCCATACCAGGGGCCAATTCGCCCACCAAAAGGTTTTGCAAATCCCCGGGCCTCGAGTGTAACCCCTCCACCCGTGGGATCAAAGGGTTTGCGAATGGCAGTCGTCGCTCGAACCCCACTGTAAACCATGCACCACGGGTTTTTTTCAAAACCCACAGAGGAATGCCAGCCGGGCGTCGAAGGTTCACCAGCCCAATGAGACAGCAGAACTTGAGAATCATTTCGTTGATTTTGAAAAATAGCATCCTGAAAACCAAAGGGCTCTTGCGCCGGTCCACCACCACGATTCTGTTTGATTTGTGCCGCCGTACACTGACCATTGCTTTGGTCTGAGTCCCAATCACTATAAAAGATCACTGGGTTTATTTTTATTTCTGAAAGCCAATCACTCATTTGAGCACATCCGCCTGAACCCAAAGAATTGAAGTACTGAATATTTTGAACCCCATTGCTATTGGTGTCTGTGAGGTTACGGCGAAAAGTTTTCTCTACCCCTTCGCGAATCGGCTGATTGCGCAAGTCTAAGGGTTCACTGCGGGTCAAGTTGTCGGCCAAGGTCGCAATCATATTTTTCCTGACCACACCATCCGATCGAAAATGAGCCAACATTCTTGCGGCATATTGAAAGTTCATGATCCCCGCCTCTTTGCAAAAGCGAGCCAATTGAATATTTAGTGTCTGCACCATCGGCCCCAGCTGATTCGCACCAAAAATGAAATTAACCGCACCAGAAATGTTTCCCGTTGCCGGAAGAGCCACATCATTGTCTCGACAAACCGAAGCCGCCTGATCATCAAGGTCTCTAGTTTCTTGCCAAAAAGAGTGGGAAACACAAACCGAAGGCTGAACTTGCCATGACAAATTGGAGTCGGCCGGATCAAAGCTTGGGGCCTCATTGGGCAGCGGGTAACTTCCCGGTGCCCCTGGCAAATATCGGATATAACTCAAAGGATGGTTTCGATTTCCCAAAGTTCCTAACACGCGATAGCGCCACACGAAGAGTTTGTAGTTTTGCCGCATTTGGTAGTTGATATGGGCGATCTGGTTGAGGACCTCGCCCTGCTTCATCGCCCCATAATAGGCGGCGATATCCACCGAGTTTTGCAGATTGATTTTGTCGTGCACCACAAGACCCACATTGATCGCCATCGCAAAGAAAACGAAAAGCACCTGAAAAAACAATGCGATGAAGATGGCCATCTGGCCCCGTTCATTTTTTAAAAAACCCATTTCTTTAATTATATCAGCAGGCTTTGACATTTAAAATGGGGAAAGGGAAAATCGGAAGATGAATAGTAAATCTCTCTGGTCTTTAGTCCTGCTCGTATTTTTAACCCCACAACTGGGGCTCGCTGCCAACAAAACCTTATTTGAAGGCTATTACAAGATTCTGTCTGGGGATCAGCACGTAGGCTACTACATACAGCGCTATGAGCTTGATCCCAAATTGAGACAGTTCATATCCACCTACTTCCTTCGCACCAACGCTGTGGGCGGGAATATTTCGGAAAGCCTAAAGGCTTACTCGACCGACAAACTGAACCCGATCAAATACCAATACACCAGCCTGCAAGGCAAGGTGGCGAAAACCATCGACGCCAACGTTCGCTCGGGTAAAAAAGACGATTCGATCTTACAGGTTAAAATCAACGAGAATGGCAAGCTGCGAGTGTTCGAAAAAGAAATTGAGAAGGGCACTTTCTTTAGCACCTTTTTGATTTACTTATTGATGCAAGGGGAAAAGGGGATCACCCCCGGTGTCAAATACAACTTCCGCGCCGTTGCTGAAGAAGACGGCAAGGCCTTGCCCGGCGAAGTTTTCGTAGAATCTGAAACGAAAAAAATGGGGGTTGACGTTTATAAAGTTCTTTACACTTTTAAAAGAACTCAGTTTGTGAATTTTATCACCCAATTTGGCGAATCCATTATTAGCGTGTCACCAGCTTTACAAATCTCTGCCGAAATGGTGACAAGCCCCGAGCTGGCGACGGCTGGCATGCCCTACAATGAAAAAAGTTTGTCACTGCTGTTTGGTGGAGTTCCCAAAGGCGAACAACACAGTTTAAAAAACAAAGGCATAAAGCCCCATGCGCAGACACCCCCCTTTGTACCAGAACCACAGGTTCTTAAGCCTAGCGAAGAAAAAGCTGAAGAGCCAACGGCCTTAGAGCAAGGCCCAACCCAAGACGACAAGAAAAAACAAGAGTGAACTTTTTTGTAAAACGCCTTTTATCGACATTGCCTGTGGTGGCTGGGGTGGTCACCATCAGCTTTTTCTTGATCCACATGATTCCAGGAGACCCTGTAGACATTATGTTGGGAGACAACGCCAGTCTTTCCGACAAGGATCAGTTGCGAGAAGAGCTGGGGCTGAACCTGCCCATAGGCTCCCAATTTAAAAATTACCTGGTGAATTTGGGGCACCTAAATTTGGGGCGCTCTTTACAAACCCAACGACCGGTTCTACAAGAAATTACAGAGCGCCTGCCGGCAACCCTCGAGCTGACTTTGGCCACCCTGTTTTTTTCTTTAATTATTGGAATTCCATTGGGCGTGATGGCCGCACTTAAAAAAGACACGGGTGTCGACAAAACATTGTTAATTGTTGGAATGCTCGGACTCTCCATGCCGGCCTTTTGGTTGGGTCCTCTTTTGATTTGGTTGTTTGCGTTAAAAATCGATCTGTTTCCGGTCAGCGAACGCGGCACTATTGGGCATGTGATTCTTCCAGCCCTCACCCTATCTTCGGGAATCATTGCGATTCTTTTAAGAATGACACGCACATCCATGTTGGATGTGATTCGCGAAGATTACATTCGGGTGGCTCGGGCCAAAGGCGTGCATTTTTTCAAGCTTTACTTTGTCCACGCTTTGATCAACGCTGTTTTTCCTTTGTTAACCATCATAGGTTTGATTCTGGGGGCCCTACTTACCGGAACCGTGATTATCGAAACCATTTTCGATTGGCCCGGTGTTGGCACTTTGATTTTTGAAGCGATCCAGCAGCGAGACTACCCTGTGGTTCAAGGCTGCGTTTTAGTGATTTCTTTAATCTACGTACTAGTTAATTTTTTAACCGATCTTTCCTATAAGATATTTAATCCAAAGGTGAGTTTCGAATGAACTTAGGCAAAGCCCAGTTTTTAACTCTCACCGGTGGATTTTTTATAAGCTTTGTGGCGTTTGTCGCTTTGTTTGCCCCTTGGCTTACCTCATACGATCCCACTGAGATGATTTTGCAAGATCGATTTCTTTTTCCCTCTTTGACTCATCTCATGGGTACCGATCAAAACGGAATCGATATTTTTTCACAAATTGTTTATGGTGCCAGAGTCAGCTTAGTCATAGCCTTTTCGGTGGTTTCAGTCAGCCTTTGTATCGGTTTAATTATCGGTTCTGCGGCGGGGTATTGTGGCGGCTGGGTGGACATTGTCATTATGCGTATCATCGATATGATTTACGCCTTCCCTGGATTTCTTTTAATTTTAACCATCGCCGCAGTTCTACAGTCGGCATCGGTGGGACATTTGATTTTTATTCTTTGCCTGACTGGATGGGCCAGTTATGCCCGCTTGATTCGCGGAGAAATTCTTCACTTGAAACAAAAAGATTATGTTTTAAGTGCAGACGCTCTAGGTGCCAGTCACTTGCGAAAACTGGTTTTATACATTTGGCCCAATTTGGTCGGTCCGGTGATGATTCAAGCCTCTTTTGGAATGGCCGTCACCATTATCACCGAATCCAGTTTGAGTTTTTTAGGACTCGGAGTCCCGCCGTCCACCCCCACATGGGGATCTCTTCTTAGCTCTGGAAGAAATTTTTTATTAGAAGCGCCTTATATGAGTTTATTTCCCGGAATAGCCCTCCTAATTGTTGTGCTTGGGTTCAATCTACTGGGTGACGGTTTAAGAGACTTACTCGATCCTAAAAATTGAGCGCTCCGCCAGGCGTGCTAGACAAACACCTTTTCGACCCATAGAATATAAATATGCGCGAATTAATTGGTCAGCAACTCATCATCGGACTCTCAGGCGAAGAACTCACTCAGGACGAAGCGCAATTTATTGTCGAAAATAACATCGGCGGCATCATCCTCTTTGACAGAAACTTAAAGTCTGTAGAACAAATTCACAAATTGGTAACAGACGTCCAGCAACTTCGATACAAGTTACCAGAGAAAACCCCTCTTTTTGTTTCCATCGATATGGAGGGAGGTCGGGTGCATCGACTGAAAGAGCCCTTCACTCAATGGCCAGCCGTTAAGAATTTAGGAGACATTGATTCTTCGACCCTCACTTTTCAGTTTACCCAACTGATGGGTCGCGAGCTAAAAGCCATGGGAATCAACCTGGACTATGCTCCTTGTGTCGATGTTTTGATGAACCCTGAAAACCAAGTGATTGGCGACCGTGCACTAAGCTCTGATCCTGATAAGGTGGCCAAGTTGGCTTCGGCTATGGTGCGAGGCTATATAAAGTCAGATGTGTTAACTTGCGCCAAACATTTTCCCGGTCATGGCTACACTTCTGTTGATAGCCATTTTGATCTTCCCGTCGATGATCGTAGGCTTGTGGATTTAGAAAAACAAGGCGACCTGGAGCCTTTTAAAAAGGTGATCAAAGCCCGGGTTGATATGATCATGACGGCCCATATTCAATATCCGAACATAGATCCCAAGTTTCCAGTCACTTTGTCTTCATTGTTTATTAAGCAATTTTTGAGAGAAGCTCTACGCTATCGCGGTATAATCATTACCGATGATTTAGACATGAAAGCCCTCACTAAAAATTTTCCTATTGGGGAAATCCCTGTCTTGGCCCTGCAGGCTGGGGCCACCATGTTGCTTTATTGCAATGAACCAGGTTCACCAGTGAAAGCCGTCAAAAGTATTGCACAGGCGATGAGCGATGGGAAATTAGATCAAGACGTGATTCGAGCGAACTACGACCTAATTATCAAAACAAAACTTAGAAAGTTAAAGAACCCTATCGAGCCTTTTTCTTTAGAAAAAGCCCAGCTAGTAATCGGCAAAGAGGATCACAAAGCTTTTGCCGCGGCCGTTGCCACCCAAGAGGTCGAGCACCTTCTAAGCGAGTCCTAAAGCTAAGAGCCTTGCTATTCTTAAGAATTAAGTTTAGTACCATCGGCAAATGTTAAGTCTGCTTTTTGCCCTCTCGTTTTTTACTTTTTCAAAAACAGTCGAGTTGTCTCCTGTTGAGATCGAAGCACCTCAATCTGAAACCCAGTCATCGCGTTCTGTCCAATGGCCTGTGACACCACAGAAGCTAACTCCGGCGGTGCTGCTTCCTCAGTGGGACGATGCGATCAATAGTACCAATGGTTTACAAACTCGCACCCAGGGTTCGCCGACATTTTCAATCCGTGGGTCGGCGCAAAGCGGACGTGTTTTGGTGCTTTACGATCATACTCCACTGAATTTTGCTTCTGGGTTTGGAGCACCACAAATCTTTTTGCCTAAAGAAACCTTACAACAAATCAATGTTATCAAAGGACCCAGTTCCCTTTTCTTTGGCTCTCAAGCGATGTCGGGGGCCATTGATTTTATTTCAAAAGAATACCAAACTCCAGAACTCAATATTAATTTTTCTGACACCAACGAAAGCTTTTTGCCTTGGAGAAAAGGGTCCTTGGCTCACCAGTCTTACCAACTGGCAACCCCCCTTTACTCCAGTGCACGCTCCCATTGGCAGTCTTCTTTTTTCTATGAAGATGACGACGGACAGTTTCCCTTTCAAAATAATAACGCCAGCGGAGTTCGCCAATTCAATGCTCAAAACCTGTCTCGATTAGTTTTAAAAGGGAGTCACCAAAGAGAACATTGGCGCTGGGACTTTAACTCGATCTTGGGTCGCCAAATTTTGCAAAGCCCAGGCGCCGTCACCCTCCCCCTTCCGACCCGACAAGAGAGTGACGGAGTATTGGTTAGCCTAACCCCCCAAGTTTTTTTCAACGATCAAAGCAGTCTCAAAAGTCGCTTCACTTTTTTGAAAAGTGAAGCCGAATTTAAGGAAAGTAACACCCCCTCTTACACTCACCTTACAACTGGTCTTTGGCAAAACGAATGGGTCTATGATTTCAATCAGAAGACAAAGTTGCAGTTTTTTGCTGACGCTTTTTTTCACCGACTGGATTCCAGCTTTTCCGGTGACGATTTAAAGCAGAACAACTTCGAAGCGGGTCCCTTTTTGAGCTTCCAGTTGTTTGAAAACTTCACCCACCAGATCGGGGGGCGCTATTTATCAAACAGTGGTCAATTTCTGCCAACGGTGAGCACCCATTTTCTTTTTCAATCGGTTGACAGCTGGATCAGTTATGCCGAAGGCTTCCGCAACCCCAGCCTCTCAGACCTTTACTCACTGTCTCCCTTTTTCGTGGGGAATTCTGATTTGGATCCTGAACAATCCAAACAGTGGGAAATGGGCGTGAAAAACCAAAATCCACAAAACCTAGGTTGGGAAGTACGTCTTTTTCAGATTGAATACCAAAACTTTATTGAGTCTTTTGAAGTGAGCCCCGGAGTTTTTTCTCGAGCTAATCGCGGCAGTGGCTATTCAAGAGGACTAGACACCTCCCTGCAGTGGCAAAGGGGCTGGGTTCGACCGGAGGCCTCTTACAACTATTTAGATACAAGAAGTCGAGATTTAAATCGCCCGTTTCGGCTTTCTCCTCGGCACCAGATCAATATTGGTTCAAGCTTTTTATTCTCTTCTTTCCAATTTCAAATTCAAAACACCCATTGGTATGACAGTATTGATGTGAGTCTCAACCAAGCTGTTCCTTTACAAGATTGGCAACAGTGGAACCTCTTTTTTCATTACATGGACTCTGAAAAGTTCCGTGTCAGCCTTGGCCTTATTAATGCTTTTAACCAAGGTAAACAGTTAACCCTGAACTACCCAGAACCACAAAGAAAATACTGGCTGCAAATTCACCAAAGTTTTTAAGGGCTTAGGTAAACGCCTCCACGCCCTCCCCCTCCTTTCGAAAATTCACCAAATGTTCGGCAAAACTTGCCCTTTCCCTAGTTACTTTGTATTTTTGTGTCATGAAGGAACTCATGACTGTTCTAAGTTCTGTTGCGATTCACGCCTGCCTAGCATGGGCTGCGTTTAATATGCCTAGATATTTTGATTTTGCGAAAGACAAAAAAGAAATCATTCAACCCGTGTACACAATGAACTTTGTCCCACTTAAAGCCAACCAACTCCCTGCCATCGAAAAGACTCCCTCGAAAAAAGTAAAACCCAAACTAAAAAAGGTTTTAAATGTCGTAAAACCGAAAAGTTTTTATGAACAAAAACGAGCTAAAGCGGTTGTGACCCAAATACAAAAAAGCCCGGTCCAGGTAATGGAATCCAGAAAACTCTCTCCTGATCATAAGACTCGGCTTCCTGAAAAACGGACTCTTTTCGCTGCGAAATCAAAACCCGACCCAGCAGCCCTTCCCCAAAAAACAGAGGCTATTCTCAACGCTTCTGAAGACTTGATGAAGCCAGCAGAATCGATAGGGACTAAAGAGGTCTCCGATGGACGCCTTTTGCGCCAGGCCATCGGCAACCAGCCACCGCAATATCCTGTGCCCGATCGCATCCGCAAACAAACCGGCCAAGTGATTGTGCTGGGTTACGTCGACAAGGTGGGAGATGTTCAACATGTGCAAGTGGACCACAGCTCCGGTACACATCACATGGAGACCAGCTCTTTGCAGGCTTTTTCAAACTATAAATTTCAAAAGGGTCAAGAAGGGTGGGTGAAAATGCCATTTGAGTTCACCCTCGATGGAGAAGCTCGAGTGATCAGCGTTCGGAACACTCGCTTGCTTCGGTCGATTAAATAATCAAATGATAAATTCTATTCTTCGTCGCCAAAAAGTTCGGTCGTCGTAGGGGTTGTCCCGTTGTTACGAACTTTTGATTTGCGAGTGGAGCCCGCTTTTGCTGATTTTCTTTTACGGATAAGCTTGGTCTGTTTTCTAGAGGACGCCATGGTAATCTCCTTGTAGGCACACTGAGTTATCAAATGTCCATCCACAAGTCAACGAGGTGCCTGTTCCCTAACCCGGATCGCCCCTCATTTTGCAGGCTGTAGGCCAATTTTAGGCGGGGACCGACCCAGGATAAGCCCACAGAGGTCCAATTCTGCCCCAGGGTGTCGTCCACCGAATAACCCCCGTTGAGGTTAAAAGCCCCTTTCATTTTGAAGGAAGCGCCAAATCGGTGAGCCAAAAGACCCGAGTTTTCCACGTAAATAGGCTGTAAAGCCTCGTATCTTAAGGTGATTGCGCGTTCAAACACATACTGGGTTCCGATAGCCACCCGGGAGGGGCGGCGCAAAGCCATAGGCAATTCAGCATCTGCTTCAACCAGATTTTCAGCCGAAACCGATAGCCCCCAATTCGGCTGTAGACCTATTAACAACCCTGCATCCAAATTACTTTGACTCCAGGTGACTCCACCAGCCGCTTCAGCCCGCAAATACGAGCCAGCCAAGCCAACACTCAAGCGAGGTGTCACTCGATAGCCAAAGCCACCGCGAAACTCATTTTCGGTGATGCCTCGGCCTGCATCATTAATTTTGTTTCTGCGATAGGACAAGGACCCAGGAACCAACAGATCCTTAGTTCCGTCCGTGAAGGTCACGCTGTAGATATTTCGACTGATGTTTTTATCAGTGTAACCAGACAGATAAGAAACCCCGGTATAAAAACGATCAAACAGGGCGATGCTGGCTGGATTCAAAAATAGGCTTTCGTTGGATTCGACGGCGGCTCGCCCTGTACCACCCATACCACCTGAGAGGGCTCCAACAAGCTCACTGGCTTGGGCCGAGGAAACATAAGTACATAACAAGCAAAGAAAAAATATCTGTTTCATGGAAATATTGTGTCTCTGAATATCCAATCTGTCTAGGAACCAATGAACCAATGGTAAAGACAAGGCCCTGGTTACCGACAACCCGTGACATAAAGCCAAAAATTAGAACTGAGTGGTCTGTCTACTCGCGGAAGCAAACGCTAGCAAAATGGGGGCAAAGCCCATTGGGATTTCCAAAGCCACAGCCATTGGTGGCAAATGAATCGTAATTTATTATATGAGTCAACCGAGTGTTCGAGTCCACCCCGTAGCAACTTCCTTCAGACGTATGATCCGGCTTCGGAACAATACAGCGCCTAAGGGTATCGATGTAAAAGTCTTCAGCATAAAGACTCTGGCGAAGGATGCGTAATTCGTCGGTTAGATTGATCGGGTCTGGATCCATGGCACAACGGACGACCGTGTTTAAACTAGCATCTTGGTAAATAGCATCCTCTGGCATAACAATCATAAATTGCATGGAGTCCGGACAGTTCCAAGCTTGCTGAAATTCGCCTCGCATTCGATCGTCAACAATCACATCCGTCACTGAACTTAAAACTCTCGGGGGCAGGTCACCACCGGGGCTATTCCCTGGTTGTTTGAAACGAGGCTGAATCGCTACACCAAAAATATTTTTGGCCAGGTCGTTGTTGGCGGCGAAAACATCGGAACTGTCCGCGGCACTCGCTACCGATGGCGAGCCCTGACCGCCACTTCCAGAGGAGGTTCCACTGGTCGCACCTCCGGCGCTGTTGTCAATAACACTTCCAGTGCTGACTCCAAAACCCGCACTTTCCGATCCGGTGGGCGGCAGAATCACGCTTCCACTTTGGCCTTGCCGAGCCAAATCTTGCAGAGCCGTAAGCGAACCGGGGCCAATCGCAGTGACCTTTCCCTCTTCAGCCCAAGACAGTGTGATAAGACCTCGCGATCCAAAGAAAGCGCGTAAATCATTTTCCATGATTTGAGATTTCATAAATCGCAATTCACCTTCAAACCGGTAATCATCCACCAGCTGAGCCGGCGCGTAGGTTCTTAAATAATCTCCAGGCTCCATGTACCAAAGGATGCTATTCAGGTCTTCATCTCCCATTGTGGGAAAGAAGTAGTCAAAATCGCTACCCAGCAGACCTTCGTCCCCATGGTCTTCATCGCGATAGTTCAACTGCAGGTTATCCAGTGTTCGAACTGCCAGAACCAAACGCGTTCTAGCGCTGGCATAAGACTGGGACATCGCAAAGGGCACGTCAGTACCGACGACTTGGCCTATGCCCCTCCTGTAGAAATCGGAAATACGAATCCCTCGAGAGTCGAAAGCCCCGACTCGAAAAGTAAAAAAAGTTCCGTCATTGGGAACGTCTTCTTGTTCCGAACAAGACATATAGGCGATTTGATCCACTCCCACTTCATAGGGCCAATTGGGTGAATTAACTAATGATTGGTAATGATCGGTGTTCCCGAAGGGAACAGCCGGAGTGCAGTTTTGAAAAAAACCAAGGATTCCGGTCAATGAAATGACAATAATGATTGGAGTCCAAACGAAACGCACAATCCCCCCTAACTACCTTCCATTGTATCAGAAAACTGTTTTATTGCCTTTATATTTGCCGCTTTTTATCCCATTATGATACTGTTTTTGACTGCAAATCTGTCTCATTTCGAGAAGGGGGCTTCGTGAAAATAAAAAAAGCCGTAATTCCCGCCGCTGGCCTAGGAACCCGGTTTTTGCCGGCGACCAAAACAGTGCCAAAAGAACTCCTTCCCATCGTCGATAAACCAATCTTACTTTATGTTGTCGAAGAGGCGATTCAGGCTGGTGTTGAAGACATCATCATCGTCGCTGGAAGAAACAAAAGTGCCATCGAGGATTTCTTTGACCGATCTTACGAGCTGGAAGACACCTTAGCCCGCACTGGAAAAACTGAACTTTTGAAAATCGTCAAAGACATTCAAGAGATGGTACAGGTTATAAGTATTCGCCAAAAAGAAGCCAAGGGACTGGGGCACGCTGTGTACATGGGCAAACCCATTGTCGGCGACCAACCCTTCGCGGTCCTTTTGGGGGATGAAATTATGGTTGCAGACAAGGGCCCCGGAGTAACGGCCCAATTGGCACAAAGCTATGCCGAAACGGGCTGTTCTACGGTCGCGGTCATGGAAGTCGCTACGGCTGAAGTTAAGAAATATGGCATTGTCGAAGTCGAGAGCCAAGATTTGGAAAACATGAAAGTTCTTTCTGTGGTTGAAAAGCCAGAACCCTCAGTCGCCCCGAGTCGGCTAGCACTGCCGGGCCGCTATATATTCAACGCCTCTCTTTTTGATCACTTAGAAAACCAAGCGCCCGGGAAAAATGGTGAAATCCAACTCACCGACGCCATGACCTCAGAAGCGCAGAGGGCCGGCCTGTTTGCCCGCCGCTTTGTTGCTCGACGATATGACGCCGGCGATAAGTTTGGCTATCTTCAAGCCAATATTGAAATGGGGTTGCAACACCCTGATGTGGGCCCGGCTTTGCGGGATTACCTATCGAAACTCAAACTTTAAGGATGTCTAGTGAAACTTTTTTTCTTGTTTATTGCATTTAGTTTTTTCATGGCCGACACGGCTTTGGCTTACATTCCCAGAACCCAAACCATCGTGCAAAAGATGACTCGTAACAATGGCCGTTACCAATACCAGTTTGTCCGCGAAGTCACTCTCGAGTCGCGCGAAAAACAAATCCGAGCCCGAGAGGTTTGGACTGTCGCCCATGGCGACCAAATGAAGCTCGAGGTCAACAGTCTCGACTCGAACAATCCATGGAACTTCGCAATCCTATACTCCGCAAAAGATCGAAAAACACTCAGTCAGAAAAAAGCGATAATGGGTTTCAAAAAGAGCCCCGATTTTTTCGAACCCCTTTTTCATGATCGGTCGTCCCGCAGCCTAATGCGAAGAATGATCGCCTTTAAGTTTGTTCCCGACTGGGTGGCCTCAGCTCCAGCACCATCTTACGACGACAAGAAAACAAAGATGACACCCGAGCCTTTTGTAAGCCTGGCTCCCATGGAGGGTTCGGTCAATTACTCGATTGGTGCCAATAGCAACAGTCAGGGGGGGCAAGCGCAAACCCAAATCTGGATAGAGCAAGATTCTTTCTTAATTACGAAAGGTCATCTACGCTCACAAGCCGAGTTTGTTAATTCTGACTTTCAAAGCTTCCCCGGTGGCTTACAACTGCCCGGAGAGCAAAGAATCAATTGGGGCGACAAAGTTGCCACCATAAAACTTTTGAAAGCCGAAACAACCCGTGTTCCCAAAAAGGGTTGGACCCTTGATCCAGAAAAAACCGGGTCGATACCCACTGACCCCTTGATTAAAGAGTTTTATTCGAGGTTCCGTTGATGGAACCCCAATTGGGGAAAAAAAATACTCGATGGCAGGTTGCTGTCAATGCCCCACTACGCGGAACATTCACCTACGAAGCGGAAGCTTCTTTGAATCTCCAGCCCGGTCAGTCGGTCAAAGTTCCTTTTGGTCCTAAAAATCGAGAGGTCCAAGGCTTGGTGGTAGGAAAAAGCGACCCCGAAGCAGCGCAAGATTTTACAGCAAAATCGATCTTAGGGTCGAATCAAGAACGCCCCACCCTCGAACAGAACCAAATGGATTGGTTAATGTGGATGTCCAATTATTACGTTTACCCCTTAGGGCAAATTCAACAATTGGTTTATCCCCCCTTGAAAAAAAACACCAATCGCAAAATTCGCAAAGAATCCATTGTTCCCGATGTTAAAGCCATCTGTGCTCCGGACCTAACCGAAGAACAAGTGGTGGCTGTTAACGCAATAAACGCCAGTATCCCTACCACTCACCTTCTTCACGGCGTCACTGGCTCAGGTAAGACTGAAGTTTATATTGAAGTGATTGAAAGGGTTCTAGCTAAGGGGCAGGGAGCCGTAGTTTTGGTGCCTGAAATTTCACTGACTCCTCAACTGATCCGAAGATTTGCTGAAAGATTTCCCGATCAGATTGCGGTTCTACACTCGCATTTAACCGACCGAGAAAAAACCAACCAATGGTGGCAGGTTGTCGACAGAAAAAAACGACTTCTTATCGGGGCGCGCTCTGCTCTTTTTTGTCCAATGCCTGATCTTGGAATCATTATTGTAGACGAAGAACACGAGACCAGCTTTAAACAAGAGGAAAAATTAAAATACAATGCCCGTGATGCCGCCGTGATGAAGGGGGCCCTTTTTAAAATCCCTGTCATTTTGGGCTCTGCCACTCCCAGTGTCGAAACTTGGCAAAACGCCGTAGACGGTAAATACAATTTACTGACCATGAAAGAGCGGGTTCAGTCCCGCCCACTGCCACAAGTCGAGATCGTCAACCCGCGTGAAGACCGAGACGTATCCTTGGATCTCCCCTATTGGCTCTCAAAAAGTTTATTTATTAAACTAAAATCCAACTACGAGGCCGGCCACCAGTCGGCGCTTTTTTTAAATCGGCGAGGCGTTGCACCCAATGTGCAGTGCTACGACTGTGGCTTTTCCTACCAATGTCCCAACTGCGACATTTCTCTCACCTTGCACGGCAAGCATCATCTTGTTTGCCACTACTGCAACTATCATGATCGCCTTAGCGAGGAGTGTCCCGAATGTAAAGTGGGTGAGCCGAAAGCCTATGGTCTGGGAACCGAGGCTGTCGAAAACGATATTCGTAAAATGTTTCCTGACGCCTCTGTTTTTCGAGCCGACCGTGATGAGATCAATAGCCGCGAAGCTATCGAAGATATGGTTTCTAAAATGGAAAACAATGAGGTCGATTTTTTAGTTGGAACGCAAATGATTGCAAAGGGCTTAGACTTCAAGAGCCTGGCCTTAGTCGGAATCGTCCATGCTGATGTCGCATTCAATGTCCCAGACTTCCGCGCCAACGAGCGTTGCTTCCAACTTTGCACCCAAGTTAGTGGGCGAGCCGGAAGGCACCAAACTCTAGGTCATGTTGTGATTCAAACTTACAAGGAAAACCACCCCAGCTTAGTCGCCGCCAAAAACCATGATTACGAAAGCTTTGTTAATCAAGAACTAGAGCATCGACAGTTTTTCCACTACCCGCCTTTCGGAAAAATAACTGCGATCAGGTTGAGTCACATTCGCGAACATGAGGTAATCGAAGATGGAAAAAATATCGTTTCTTTTTTAAATGCCCTTATTACCCGTTTCGATAATTTAAAAGATTCGCAGGTCCTTGGACCAACCCCAGCGCCTCTGTCGCGATTAAAAAATCGATACCGTTACCATATTCTGATCAAGGCCAAAGACCATCAAGTTATTAACTTCTTAGCCAACAAAGCGGAACAATTTATCAAAGACCAAATTAAAAAAACAAAGTGTTTGATCGACGTCGACCCCTATAGCTTGATTTAAAAAGACCAAGGCCCAGCTCAGGTAGGTCATTGCTTTGATTCCTTAACAATAGCTTCATAAAAACTTACAATTGAAATGAATGAGCGAAGAAACCACAGGCAAAGAAGCCGCCCAAGACGTTGCCGCCCTGACTACCTGTCAAAGCTGTGGAAAGGACGACCCCAATCTGCTCCGAATCGAGCCCGGACTGAGGCTCACTTTACAGAAAGCCGGCTCAGAAGACATTCCAACCTATGTTTGTACCTCCTGTATGAAAACCTTACGCAAGTCGGCCAGCCAAGGGGCCCAGGAGCTTGCCAAACAAGAGTTGAAGGCCAACCACTCGGGTCAACTGTGGAAACACCGCCTGCCTCTTGTGAAGGCGGGTCACCTGTGTTTACAACGAGGGGAGTATTCAGAGGCGGCTCAATCTTACGAAAAATATTTAAAAATTCTCCAGTTGGTCGCCAACGTCGACAAAAGAAGTCAACTTGATCCCAAGTTTTTCAATGACCACCCAAAAGAAATCACAATTATTGCGTCTGTTCTCTGGGACCTTATGTTGATTTACGACTCAAATATTAAGTTTGGACAAAAGCAACTGGAGACAGCAGATATTCTATCTCGCTTTGTTCGATTTTCTCCCGTTTACAATACCATTGTTAGAAAAGCAGAAAAAGAAGCTCGTAAAGCCAAAAACCCACAAGCTTTTAAGCAATTTTTGAAACAATGTGACGCTCATACCAGTCGCTGTTTTATTGCCAACGAAGCCTTCGGTTCTCGCATTGATCCTACCGTGATCACTCTATGTCGATTCCGTGACGAAGTTTTAAAACAGTCTCCTCAAGGGCGAAACCTGATCGCCTTCTACTATAAAAATTCGCCCTGGTGGGCCAAAAGACTGCGCGACTTCCCTCTCTTGAAGTCCGTGGTTCGGCCTTTATTGAATGGAATAGCATTCCTTCTAAAAAAATTATTTATACATCGCTAGCCCCTGACCCGTTTCCTTGCTTGAGGCCAATGTTGCGCCTGGTCGACGTCCCGATTGTGGACGAATTCCCTTGCCAGAGCCCCCTAATTCTTAAACTTTATAACTATGTCAGACACCCAGAAGTTAAAAAAGCGCTACGACCATGTGATTATCGGATACAATTTAGCCAGTCTCACTTTCGCCTACGAATTGGTGAAGAAGCAGCAAAATTTTTGCATTTTAGATGCCCGCCACCTGAGCGGTAGTCAGATCAAATTTGTCAGCTCCATAGATTCTATTGTTATGGCCCGAGTCCCGTTCAATCAACCGATCGACTCTGAGTCCATAAACTCTTCTCCTTTTGGTGCTCTTGAAAAACGAGAAGGCACACCAATCACATTCGAAAAAGGAGCCTTCAAAAGCTTTATTGGTTTTGGAAAAGAAAAGGTCGAGGGCGTTGAAGCGTTCGACCCTTATTGCGTCACCGAAAATCACCGACCGCAATTGCATGTGGAGGATTTTTGGCAGACCGCCTTAACTGAGGTTGCAGATCACTTGTTCCTCGACGAGCAGGTGACCGATATTCAATTCGACGAAGAGGGTCTCACCTCTCTGACCCTCAACGCTAAAAGCCAGTTGAGTGGCAGCCAATTCTACTTTTTCGACCAGCTTCCTTTTGTTTTTGAAAAACTCGGCAACGAAATGAAAAAATCCGCCAGTAAGTTTGGCAAGGCTGATTGGTATTCGTCCGTCAATTTGGTTATGCACCATACTGAGGAGCCCAATCAATTCGAATTAGATCAACTCTACCTTCTTATGGGCTCCAAGAATCAGCCTTGCTTGGGGCAGTTCTCTCGAATCAACGGTCACCTTATTTCACGCTGGGAGACTTTTATTGCGGCCGAACTCACGGCCGACAGCGAAACCACCGGAGCGGCATTCAAAGAGATTAAAAAACAGGTTAAGCGGGCATTTGCCACCGATCACAATCTTCCTGGCCACGAACATGTTTTGATCCACGACCGCATCTATGCGGATTTTAGTAAATCCGGCCTAGAAAGCGGAAAGTTCTCTCATTTCAACAATTTATCCATTCACTCTCCCCTGTTTGCGGGCCCCCTGGGCTGGGCCCATGAAATGATTTGTGGAATCAAAGCTGCGGAAAACATGGAAATGGCTCCTCAGCGAACCCTAACAACCGCTGAAATTCAGGCCTAATTTCAACTATTTATTGCTTTCTGATTCTGGTTGCAGGGTGCGGCACTCCGTGCTAAACCCTCGGTCTAACTAGTTAATAGTTTAATTCACACCTCTCGGAACTCTACTGGTGTTCCAACGGAATTTGTGCCGAGAGGGAGGCTTAACCAGACAGGAGGAATATTATGGTTACCTTAAAAGACATGCTCGATTCGGGCGTACACTTCGGCCATCAAACTCAACGATGGAATCCTAAAATGAAACCTTATGTTTTTGGCGATCGTGGTGGAATTCACATCATCGACTTGCAAAAAACTTTGGATATGACCAAAAAAGCTTTGGCTGCCATTGAAGAGCGTGCCGCCCAGGGAGAAAAGATTATTTTTGTAGGAACAAAAAAACAAGCCGTCGAGGCCGTGCAAGAAGCCGCTGCCAAATGTGGCGGTTTTTATGTCACTAAAAGATGGCTAGGTGGAACCCTTACCAATTTTGTGACAATCAAACAAAGCATCGATCGTCTTAAAAAAATTGATCAAATGCGCGAAAAAGGTGAGCTCGAATATTTTAATAAAAAAGAGCGTTCGCAAATCGAAAAAGAATATGGAAAATTAAATGAATACCTTGAAGGTATTCGCGACATGAAAGAACCCCCAGGCATGATTTTTGTTGTCGATGTCACAAAAGAGCATATCGCAGTAAAAGAAGCAAAGAATCTGCATATGGGTGTTTTTGGAATTTGTGATACGAATTCTGACCCTGAAGAGATCGAATACCCGATCCCCGGAAATGATGATGCTATTCGTTCCATCAAACTTTTTTGCAACCTTATCTCTGACGCCTACCAAGCCGGCGCCAAAAAATGGGAGCAAAAGCTTCGCACCCAAACAGACAAACAGTCTGATGTCGAAGTCGAACAGAAACAAGAAAAAGCTAAGACGGAGCAAGCTCAGAACACTACGGGCCCTGCAGTTGTCAAAGCCAACAAAGGCCGCAAGTTAGTGGCTGCGGGTACGGCTGATGAGATTGAGATCATGCAAGAAGTTGAGGCCAGCGCCAGTGATGCTGATGGTCCCGACAAAGTCGTAGTTGCTGACACAGATCCCGACGCTGATAAAAAGAAAGATAAATAATTCTTTTTAGCAAAAGGTTTAGGTTTAACTAATTTTCATAAGGAGAAAACATGGCTATTTCAGCTCAAATGGTAAAAGAGTTGCGAGAGCGTACTAGCGCCGGGATGCTCGACTGTAAAAAGGCATTGCAAGAAAACGAAGGTGATTTTGAAAAAGCAGCAGACTGGCTGCGAACAAAAGGTTTATCGAAGGCCGCCAAGAAGTCCGGTCGTATTGCTGCCGAAGGTCTTGTCACATCTTACATCCATGCCGGTGGTCGAATCGGAGTGCTTCTTGAAGTGAACTCTGAAACCGACTTCGTGGCTCGTAACGACGAGTTTAAAAAGTTCACAACCGACATTGCAATGCATATCGCCGCGACCAACCCTCTAGCTGTTTCAAAAGAGGAAGTGGCTCAGGATGAAATTGATAAAGAAAAGGAAGTCCTTGCTGCCAAAAACCGTGAAGAAGGCAAAAAAGAAGACATGATCGATAAGATCGTGAACGGTCAAATTAACAAATGGCTAGCTGAAAACTGTTTAATGGAGCAAAAATACGTCAAAAACCCAGACATCACCATCGCTGAGCATTTGAAAAACACAATTGCCCACATTGGCGAAAACTTGGTTATTCGACGCTTTGTTCGTTTTGAACTTGGTGATGGAATCGAGAAAAAAGTCGATAACTTCGCTGAAGAAGTGGCCGCTGCCGTTAAATAACGAAACACGAGGTTTTTGGTGAGCCTACCAAAGTATAAAAGAGCCCTATTGAAAATCAGCGGAGAAGCGCTGGCTGGAGATGGCGGCTACGGAATCAATGCTGATGTCATCAAACAAGTGGCCGAAGAAATTAAGTCTGTGCACAGTCACAATATTCAACTGGGAGTTGTGATTGGTGGCGGGAATATTTTTCGCGGGGTTGCCGCTGCCGCCAAGGGCATGGATCGTGCCAGCAGTGATTACATGGGCATGCTGGCAACCTGTATAAACGCATTAGCTTTGCAAGATGCACTTGAAAGTATCGACGTCCAAACAAGGGTACAGTCCGCCATCGAAATGGCTCAGATTGCTGAGCCCTATATTCGCAGAAAAGCCGTCCGCCACCTGGAAAAAGCGAGAGTCGTTATCTTTGCCGCAGGCACAGGGAATCCTTACTTCACAACCGACACGGCCGCCGCCTTGCGAGGAATGGAAATCAATGCCGAAGTGATTCTAAAAGCCACCAACGTGGATGGCATCTATACCAAGGATCCAAAGAAATTTGACGACGCCACCAAGGTCTCTGAGATCAGTCACCACGAAGCACTTAGCCAAGGACTTAAGGTTATTGACTCGACAGCGATCAGCTTGTGCATGGATAACAATATGCCGATCGTCATCTTTAAGTTGATGCAAAAAGGGAATATTCTCAGTGTTATTAACGGTGATAAAGTTGGATCAATCATCCATTCTTAAAAGGGAGATCTCATGGAATTTGGAGCTTTAGCAAAAGAAACCGAAGACAAAATGAAACACGCTGTTCATTCGCTCACCGAGGAGTTCAAGAAAGTTCGAACCGGCCGAGCCCAGGTTTCTATGTTAGACGGCATTAAAGTCGATTATTACGGGAATCCGACACCCCTGAACCAGGTGGCTTCTGTCTCAACACCAGATGCTCGTAGCTTTTTGGTCTCACCCTGGGAAGCCTCCGTTTTAAAATCCATTGAGCAGGCTATCGTAAAAAGTGATATCGGAATGGCACCAATTAACGACGGAAAAGTCATCCGCTTGAAGCTACCAGAATTGACTGAAGAAACCCGCAAAGATTTGGTGAAAAAGACTAAAAAAATGGTTGAGGATGCCCGAATTGCTGTGCGAATGGCCCGCCGAGACGCCAACGACTTGCTGAAACAGGCCTTGAAAGATAAAACGATCAGCGAAGATGACAGCAAAACCCAGCAAGATAAAATTCAAAAAATCACGGATCAGTATATTGCCAATGTTGATAAGATTGCTGATGAAAAAGAAAAAGATATAATGACCCTATGACAAATACGACGTCATCTCCACAGCACATTGCCATCATCATGGATGGAAACGGACGATGGGCAAAGGCTCGTCGCCGGGATCGTGTTTTTGGACACATCAAAGGGGCCCGCGTCGCTAAGAAGGTTGTCGAGCAAAGTGTAAAAAAGAATCTAAAGGCACTGACTTTATACGCCTTCAGCGAAGAGAACTGGGGTCGACCATTAGAAGAAATCAATTTTTTAATGCGGCTTCTGTCTCGCTACATTGTTCGGGAAAGAAAATCTTTGATTCAGAATAATATTCGGTTTCGTTGTATTGGACAGATTGACAAAATTCCCGACGCCGTCCGCAAAGAAGTTGAAAAGACCATGCTGGCGACAAAAGATAACGACGGAATGGTTTTAACTTTTGCCTTAAGCTACGGTGGACGCCAGGAGATCACCCGTGCTGTTAAAGAAATCAGTCAACTGGTTGAAAGCGGTAAACTTAAGACGGCCGATATCAATGAAGCTCTTATAGATGGCTTTTTACAAACAGCTCCTTTAGCTGATCCCGATCTATTGATTCGTACCAGCGGCGAAATGCGCCTTTCTAATTTTCTCCCCTGGCAAAGTGTTTACACCGAACTTTATTTTACCGACGTTTTGTGGCCGGACTTTACACTACTTGATTACGATGTCGCTCTTTCGTCTTTTAAAAAGCGTGACCGTCGCTTTGGCAAAGTTAAAACCCCAGCATCACCTGTCCTAAACAACTAGGAGGCCCCTTTGTTAATCCGAGCCATTTCTGCCATTCTCGGTGTCGCGGCTCTGATTGCTGTCTGGTATTTTTTTGCAACCCCCGGTCTTGTAGCGGTATGTACTTTGGTGTCTTTCATTGCTTGTATTGAGTTCTCTTTGATGGTGGAAAAAAAGAACCGGGTGATTCAAGCTCTCTTTGTGGTCATCACCTTTTCATTTTTCTTGGTCTTTACCTTTTATTCGCAATCCTTTATTGCGTTCATGAGCCTGTTTATCACCTTGGTTTCATATTTTATCTTGTGTGTTGATGAGACTATCCCCGGCCGAATTTCTAAGCTGACTTCGTGGACTGTCGGTGCGCTTTATTGTGGTGGATTTACCGGGGTCGTTACACATGGGGTTTTAGTCTACGGTGGAAATTATTTTACTGGACTCCTCCTACTAAGCTTTCTCACTGATACCTTCGCTTATTTGGGCGGTCGAATGTTTGGTCGCACTCCTTTAGCACCCCAGATTTCCCCGAAAAAAACCCTGGAAGGTGGAATTGCAGGCCTTCTCGGCGGCAGCCTTTGTGGATTTTGGTTCCTTTCCAGTTTAGAACACACAAGCCCAATGTGGGTTCTCATTGCAATCTGTGTAGCTTCTAGCCTTTTCAGCCAGGTGGGTGATTTGTTTGAATCAACCTTGAAGCGTTTTTCAGGAGTTAAAGACTCTGGAAAAATCCTGCCGGGGCATGGCGGCGTATTGGATCGCATCGATGGTCTCCTTTTTGTCGGCCCAGTCCTGTATTTGTGGATGCAGACTTTTACCTAAATCCCTTTTGCCCACCGTCGATTTTGCCGAAATTAATGGTTCTCAAATACCCCCTGTGATAGCCTTTAAGGGTGATTGTTAAGACCTAAACACAATTGGACAACGACGATGATTGATTCTTTTGCTGAGTTTTTAAACCAAGGCCTAGCCTACATCATTCCTATGGTGATTCTGCTTGGGCTCCTTATTTTTGTTCATGAGCTTGGGCATTTTTTAGCCGCTAAATTCTACAAGGTTCGTGTTGAAACTTTCAGTCTTGGATTTGGACCAAAAATCATTAAATTTGTCCGAGGAGGGACTGTTTACTGCGTTTCAGCCCTGCCACTCGGTGGTTATGTAAAGATGTATGGAGACGAGCCAGGAAAAGATGTCCCCGAAGATTTGAAAAATCAATCTTATTTGCACAAACCCGTAGGTCAGCGAATTGTCATTGCGCTGGCCGGCCCACTGATGAACCTTTTCTTTGCTTTCGTTCTGTTTGCGGGAGTCGCGGCGATAGGTGATAAAGCCTTGGCTCCAGAGGTTGGTGAAATTGCTAACAACTCTAAGGCTTTCGAAGCCGGCTTTCGCCCCTATGATAAAATTATTTCAATCAATGGTGAACCCACTGAAACCTGGAGCGAAGTTGTAGAGATTATTGAAACTTCGGCAGAGAGTGATTTGGCTTTTAAAATTGATCGCCTCGGTCAAGAGCAAACTCTCAATGTGACTCCTCGCTCGAGTGAAAATGATAATTTGTTTTCGACAGCAGATCGCATAGGGAAAATTAAGGGCCTGAATTCAAACCTTCATATGCCGATCATTGGAGTCGTGGATAGTGGGAACTTTGCCGCAGCTGGGTTTAAATCAGGTGATCGTGTTGTTGAAATCAATGGCGAGGCCATACAGTGGTTTAAAGATATCGAACCTATTTTGTTAGAAAACCTCTTTAACGGTGATGGACAGGCTCAGGTCAAAATTCATCGTTATAATGATTTCAGAAAAAGAAAAGACTTTACTGAATTGAGTCTCCCTGTTTTTGGAAAGGATTTTACCGATCAGAAAATTGACATCTACGTCCCTGAAACCGTCATTGCTGAAGTTCAGGAGGACAGTCCGGCCGCTCTTGCCGGCTTGCAAAGACTCGATCGCATTTTAAAAATAAATGGTCAAAGGATTCAGTCCTTTGATGACATCGTGAAAAACGTAAGTTCCTTTAAAGAGAATGACCAAGCTTTGCAAGTTGAAGTCGAGCGTGGGGGGGAGACTCAAATCTTTTCTATGATTCCCAAAATGAATGAGCTTGAAGGACAGTTTGGGGAAACAGAGAATCGCTTTACCATCGGGGTTATACCGACTCTTTTTATCGCTCCCAAAACTTACCTCTGGAAGTCTTCAGACTTCTCTCAAATTGTTGTTCGCTCCATGCAACAAACGATGCATTGGACTAGCTTAACTGTTCTAAGTTTTGTTCGGATATTGCAAGCCCGAGTTTCTTCGAAGAATGTCAGTGGAATAATATCGATCGGGCAAGTCGCCCAACAGAGTTGGAGCATTGGAATGAATGCCTTCTTAAAGATGATGGCCATTATTTCCATAAACCTGTTTATCCTAAACCTCCTTCCTATACCCATTTTGGATGGAGGACATCTGTTAATTTTTACACTTGAAGCGATCAAAGGTGCTCCCCTCAGCCTTAGAAAGATTGAAATGGCCCATCAAGTTGGATTTTTAATTATCTTGTTTTTGATGGCTTTCGCGCTTTTTAATGATTTTTCGCGCATTTTCGGAAGCTAGTTAAAAGGACGATTCATGGGTCTTTTACTGGCTGTCGACACTTCCCAATCCCAAGGACAAATGGTTCTCTTTGACTCAGAAACCGTCATGCTGGATTTTCATTGGGAAAAAGCAAAGTCTCATTCCGAAATGGTTACCGAGGCACTTTTAGAAGTGATCCAACAGACGGGTGTTAAGCTTCGCCAAATCGAAAAATTAGCCTGTGTGGTAGGGCCCGGTAGTTTTACCGGAATTCGAGTCGGCGTTAATTTTGCCAAGTCTCTGGCTTACTCGATCAACTGTCCCATGTTCTCGTTGAACAGTCTGGATTTGTTGGCCCTCAATGCCCTTGATTCAAAGCAACCTATACTGACGGCTCTAGACGCACAAAAGAATTCACTTTTTGTCTCAACTTATTCTCCCTCACTTAAGCCCTTGCTGCAAAACCAAGTGGTGCCAATTTCTCGGTTCGAAGAATTAGTTTCTGGCGCATTGACCGTTTGTGGAAGTGGCTTATGGCAATACAAAGACTTTTTACCACCTAAAAGCCTTTCCAATTTGTCACTGGATCGGTCGAGAGATAAAATTGATTTGAAGCTTCTCTCTAAAGCTCCGTCAATGTTAAAGCCGGAACAAGAATTACCTTGGCAACAGGTACAGCCTCTCTACATCAAGGCATCGGCACCCGAAGAGAAATTAAACCCAACATCCATGTGAACGCCGAACTCGACCTTTGTCTTGTTTACGCTTTGCGTTTTAAAACTATGCCACCCGTAGCATCACGTTGATCCTTTATGCTAACCTTAAAGCTGTATGAATTTAGAGACTATCGACTATTATGCTGTTCTTGAAGTCGCTCCTGAGGCTACTCAGGAAGTCATTTTCTCCGCTTATCAAAAAGCGCAACAGACCTATTCTTTACACAACCCTGAAATTTATAAAATATTTTCACCACATGAAGCCTCAGCCTGGGTTGAGCTTATCGAAGAGGCCTATTCCGTTATTGGCTCGCCAAACTCTCGCCGACAATACGACATCGAGAACAAAGGAGTTTTCCAACCTCACCTCCCAAGTTTTGATTTTCAAGAGTCCTCTTTGGCTGGACAAACCTCCTCTACGGACAAGGCCGAACTCCCATTACCGCCTGGTTATGGAGAAACAAAAATCAGTCAATATCCCATAAGTCAGACCATGGAAGACATGATTGAAAAACAAGATGTCTTCGATGGATTGCTACTAAAAAAGATTCGCGAGTATAAGAAAATAGATCTTACTGATTTCTCAAAACTCACCTGTATTGCTATTCGTCATCTATACGCTATCGAAAATAACAATTTTTCAGTTCTCCCCGCAGCCGTCTTTGTTCGTGGCTACATCATTCAGTATTGTCGAATGTTGGATTTAGATGAAAATAAAGTTGTTTCATCTTTTATGTCTCTTTTAAATAATGGAAACTGAAAAAAAATCCATTCGTGCAGCAGACACACTGACTGGACTTCGGCTCGATGTGGCCCTTACTCGCTCGGGTTTGACTGTTTCACGCTCGCAAGCACAGAAGCTGATTGAAGAGAAGCTTGTCTGGGTTAACAAGAGTAACGAAAAACCCTCTTTTCGCCTCCAAGAGGGTGACGAAATCTCAGTTGAAATTCCTGCGCCAAGAAAAATGGAACTCACTCCTTATTTTTTTGATCTTGATATCACCTATGAAGACAGTGACGTGCTTGTCGTCAATAAACCTGCTGGCTTGGTGGTTCATCCAGCCTATGGACACGAGAATGACACTTTGATTAACGCACTGATTGCGCGCGAAACTCCTCTTTCGACTAGTAATGAAGGTTACCGCCCCGGCCTTGTGCATCGAATAGACAAAGGAACAAGTGGCTTGCTAGTTTTAGCAAAAAATGACAAAGCTCACACTTTTTTAGCCAAACAGTTTTTAAATAAAACAATTCATCGTCGGTACTGGGCACTTTGTTTTTCAAACCAAAATTTAGAAGATGGAACTATTGAATCCTACCTCTCCCGCGACCCCAATAACCGGCAACGATTTCAGGCGAATGATGACGAAGAAGGAAAACTTGCAATCACTCATTACAAGTGCCTTGAAACCAACTCTCCTTTTCGCCTTTTTCAACTGCAACTTGAAACTGGAAGAACTCATCAAATCAGAGTGCACCTCTCTAATGAGAACAACCCCATCGTTGGAGATGAGGTTTATGGTGGGAAAAATCAGGCGAAAAACCTCAAAAACCAAAGGCTTAAAAAATTGATTCTCGAGATGGATCGGTTTGCACTTCATGCTAAAGAACTCGGCTTTAACCACCCCACAAAAAAAGAGTTTATGACATTCAATTCCCCAGTTCCGGATGACCTACATAGTCTCTACACTCTTGGAGGCTTTTCTGAGTTTTTATGAGGACCTCAAAGACTTTGGAACATTGACTCGTTTCCAGGGGAACTTAGTGTTTTTCAGCCACGACGCTTTTCAGATGAAAACGTTCTCATTACTGAAGGACCCTGTCTATTTTTTACAGCAAGTTCATGGTGACACTATTGTCAGATGTCAGTCGAAATCTGAGCGGGCCGACGGGCAATGGACTGATCACCGTAAACAAGTTTTAGTCATCAAAACAGCCGACTGTCTTCCTGTCTTTATCGCGGATCAGCGTCGAATTATGGGGCTCCACTTAGGTTGGCGAGCGTTTACGAATAGTCTTTTTTCAAAAGCGCTCACTTATTTTAACGCTCCTGAAAAAACAAAAATTATTATAGGACCCCACATTGGCTACGACAGCTTTCAAGTTGACAGAAACACTGCAAAAGCCATTTTGTCTTCCCAAAACATAAGCTTCGCAAGGGCTAGAAATCAAAACCTCATCCGGCCCTCTGTGAGTCAAAACAACCATTGGCACATCCACCTCTGTGAACTGCTCGTTTTACAGGCCAAAAAAATGGGGTACAAAAATCTTCAGATTCACAATATCGATACTTTTTCTAGTCCGATTCACTTTTCGCATCGGCGCAATCGGTGGAGACAAGGAACCAACTACTCATTTATTGTTAAACTCTAGTGTTTAGACTGCTTTCTTAGGACTTCATTAATGGGGTCAAAAGAGAAAATGTTAAGTCGCGCTTTCATGTTTTTGTCTAGAGACGGCAGAATGATTTCTGGAGTTCCATCAGCATTAATGTCTTTTAAAAAAAGATTGTGCTTTACCTCGTCAAATTTATAGAACGCATCTTTTTTGTCTGTCAGCTGCTGAGAGTCTAAAAAAGTCATTTCATCTCCCTCAATCTTGTAAAGCTCAACCGCCAGTCCCAAGAGGTTCTGAACTTTAACAACCTTATAAGTTTTATCTTCCACACGCATTTCTAGTTGAGACAAAACTTGTTTTTGGGTGGTCAACAACCAAGCCATAGTTTTCGACTTTACAGATGGGTTCAAAAGCACTATCGATAGCAAAATGGAAACGAAAAATAAGATGATTGCAAACTTCATTGTGCCTTCTTTTGTTTAAGGTCTCTCCAAGATTTCCCCTGTCGCATATCTGGATTCATTTGAAATTTTTTAACAGCCCGTAAATGATCTTTATATGTTTTGGTAAAGACGTGAGTCCCATCATTTTGGCTTACAAAATAGAGAAATTCCGTGGACTCTGGCTCCGCAGTGGCGCGAAGAGCCTCAAGGCCGGGATTGCCGATGGGTCCCGGGGGGAGGCCTTTTATGACATAGGTATTATAAGCTGTCGGCCGGGTAATATCAGATTTTCGAATATTTTTAATCTCTTTTCCCGTTTCATGCATGATTCCGTAAATAATTGTTGGATCGGTTTGCAGTTTCATCCTTTTCTTTAAACGGTTGTGGAAAACTGAGGAAATGATGGGGCGTTCGGCAGCAGCACCCGTTTCTTTTTCCACAATACTCGCCAATGTAACGAACTGATGTCTTGATAGACCTAAATTTTGGATACTTAGTTTTTTAGCTTCTTCTAGGAACTTATTAACCATTGTCGTAATGATTTTTTCAACCCCATCTTCTTTAGAAAAAGAGTAGGTTTCCGGAAATAAGTATCCCTCCAGCGACGGAAGGTCCTCGCCCAACAGCTTTCTAATCAGGTTCCGGTCTTTGACTTTGTTCAAAAACACTTCTTTATCCACCAAACCACTTTTTTGAAGATTGTTGGCGTAGTCAAAAATATGGTCGCCTTCGGGAAAGGTCACTTTATATTTATAAGTATCGCCACTTGAAATTTTATCTAAAAGATCGCTATATGTTGTCGACGGTAAAACCTCATACTCGCCGTATTTGATTGAGCCGCCATATCCATAAAGTTGACCAATTTTAACAAAAGCTCGAGGGTATACGATCATGTTTTGTTCAGAAAAACTATTCGCTACTCGAGTCAAACTCGCGCCTTTTGGAACCACTACTAATCTCGATTCCGACAAATTAACAGTTTTTGCAAGATACAGGTCTACTGTGACTTTAACGCCTGCCCCAAAAACAAATAAAATGATGGCGAAACTTACCAGTTTTTTCACTGGCTACCAATTCATGCCAGGTAAAGTTTGGGTCACATCGAAATCGGTTTTATCTTCCAGGCTCGCAACTGGAGCCGTACAATAATAGACAGCAAAATGAGCCGAGGGCCGATCGTTCCCAGACTTGCCATAGCCTCCAAAAGGAAGTCTTGAGCTCGCACCATTCGTTGTTCTGTTCCAGTTCAACAACCCGACCTTAGCCCTTTGCAAGCAGATCTCATATTTTTTTCGGTCTTTAGTAAAAATAGCCATGGCGAGTCCGTACCCACTGGCATTGGAAATATCGACAGCCTCCTCGACGTCATCAATTTCATACACGGCCGCATTGGGGCCAAAAATCTCTGTGTTTTGATAGATCGATTTTGCACTATATTGCTTTACTTTGTAGATACTGGGAGTGACATAGTAACCCTTATATTCTTTTTCCAGCGCCTTGCCTCGCATAATTTTTTCAGCTCCCTCGCGGACGGCAATATCTTGGAACCGAATATAGGTGTCCTGAGACTTTTCGTTGATAAGTGGTCCCATAAAAGGATTCTCTGACCAATGTCCAATGCTTAAATTTTTTGCTTTTTGGTAGAACTTTTCGACGAACTCGTCGACCTTTTTTTTATGGACAAAAATTCTCGAGGTGCACGAACATCTTTGTCCTGAAGACATAAAGACACCCAGTACACTCTCGTAAATAGCTTTTTCCATATCCGCATCATCCCAAATGATTGTTGAGTTTTTGCCACCCATCTCCAAGGCCCTAATTTTCCAATAATCATTAATCGTTGATTCTGCGATTTTTAAACCCGTTTGATAGGAGCCCGTGAAAAGAATTCCATCGACTTTTTTGTGAGTGACCAGACGCTTTCCAATATCACCCTTGCCTTGTACTAAGTTGAAGACGCCATCGGGAACACCAGCCTCAGAGTAACACTCAGCCATCAACTGCGCCGTAGCCGGCGTCAGCTCCGAAGGTTTAAAGACAACACAGTTCCCAGTGACCAGAGCCGGGACAATATGCCCGTTAGGTAAATGCGCTGGAAAATTAAAAGGACCTAACACGGCAAAGACTCCGCGAGGTCGATATCGAATGAATCCATCCACATTGGGCAAGGCATTCTCTAGCCGAACTTCTTTGACCAACTCAAGAGAATGTTCAAAGGTAATACTAAATTTACCGACTATTGCTTTTGCTTCGGTTTTAGTTTCCCAAAGCGGCTTCCCTGTTTCACGAGAGATGACTTCTGCAAAGGCCTCTTCTTTTTCAATAAATTTTTCTTGAACCTTTCTGAGGATTTCCATCCGTTTTTCTATGCCAAGAACCGACCACTCCACGAAAGCTTTTTGTGCCGACTCGCAGGCCTGATTGACATGATCAATGTCCGTTCGAATTTCAATCACTTTTTCATCCAGATTGGCTGGACTATAATTTTCAAAGTCCAACTTGCTCGATTGAGGGACAACAAACTCCCCATCTATAAAATTTCCTTTGTACTCAATCGGCTGAAGGACTGACATCTTGAGACTCCTTACTGAAAACAGATTTCCTCTAACATATGTTCATAAATTCTAATCGCTTTGTATAAATTTTCAATGGATATAGATTCATGGGGGGTCTGCGAGTTTCCTTCTCGTTGACCTGGACCAAAAACAAGGGTTTCTAATCCCAATTTATGGAAAACATTGGCTTCATTAGTAACCGGCTGGGTCGCCAATACCGATTTTGGACACTCTTTTTGAATCGCCTGATGGCATATTTTGACAAAATCTGTTTCTCGATCCACGGTGAAGGGTTTCTTGTAATCTCTCACTCGAAACTCAGCCCCCACTGCGGAGCAATGTCGTTTTAGCTGATCCATCCAATCCATATAAGTCTCTTCTGTTACGGCTGCGGGCCATCGCACACACCCCATAATTTTTAGATGATCAGAATAGGTTCGAACCATCCCAATATTAATCGTTGTTATAGGGGGATCAAAGTCAGTATCCCGGATAGACTCAAACTGGCTTTTAAGATCGAAAATCTTACTATAAATATTCAAAACTTTTTGGGTCACCGTCATCCCGGGTATGGTCACCAAATCAAACTCTACCAAGCTTTGCACCGGAATTGAGTTGTAGTTCGTGCCCCCGTCAACTTCTAGCATAAGCATTTGTTCAGGAAGTTGTTTTAAATATTCGAACATTTTTTCAATGGCATTATCGCCCTTTTGAGGCTGAGATGAATGGGCCGGCGTACCCTTAAAAATTTTACACTGAGCACTTTGGCCGACTCCGTTGTCATGATCAGCCTTGGCTTGCATTTCCTCGTCACTAAAAGGAACCGTGATTTCGATATTAGCCAAGCCCTTCCCAGATGTAACAAGAGCAAAAGCCGTTGGTTCACTGACAATCACCCGATCCGCCTTTAGGGTGTGTCGAATCAAGCGGACAGAACCATTCATATTATATTCTTCGCCGTAAGTTCCAACCACAGCAAAGCTTTTTTGAGGATTTCTGCCTCGAAACGAATGGGCTGCAAAGAGTTTACACAAAAAATCAAGCTTGGTGTCGGCAACACCGAGTCCATAAATTTTAGAATCATGAATGGTGGCCCGAAATGGGTTCTTCCCCGTTTTTTCCCACAAGGCAAAAGATCCTGGATCGTAAGTGTCTAGGTGGGTTTGCAACATCAAATGAACTTTGTCTGACTTCTCTTTCGGAAAACAGATTACGTTGGCTTCGTTGGTTCCCTTTTGAATCTCTTCTTCAACCTGAACCGAAAAACCTATACTTTCACCAAGATCTTTAATAAAGGCACAAACTTCACCAGTGCCATTCGAAGGAGAACTATCAATTTCAATAAGCTTCTTACAGGCTTCGATGAAATCCATTAGTTGTCTTTTAGTTCCAAAATTGATTCTTCAATAATTTTACAAGCCACCCTTAGATCCTTGCTTGTTACGATGGCAGGCACTAAAAATCTCAGTCGAAACGGATCTTTACCGCAACCGAAAGCAATAAAGCCCTTATCAAACATCAACTTAAGGAGTTTTAAAATCTTGTCTCGGTCTCCAGAGAAAGGAGTCACCGCCACCATTAAGCCAAGCCCCTCGGGGTCCTGCAAAAAGCCTTTGCAGCTCCCTTGGCAAAGCTCCTGCAACAGTCCCACAAACTCTTGATGAATTTGTTTTACTTTTCCATTCTCACCAAAGTATCCCTGTTCGGACATTTCATTCATAATCGCCAAACCAGAGGCTAGGGCTGGACTTGAGCTGGCGAAAGTGCCGGCAATGAGCCCAGGCTTTGGATTGTAATCCTCCGTGTAGAGAGTCATTCCACACTGGGCCGTTTTTGCAATGGTGACGATATCTACGTATTCCTCTATACCTATGGTTTGAACAGCAAAAGGCTCCCCTGTTCTTAAAAAAGTTTGGACTTCGTCAGCCCAGATTGCGATTCCGTGTTTTCGACACTCTTCAAAAAGTGGAATAAAAAATTCTTTCGGAGCAACCTTGTAACCGCCCTCACCCAACATTGGCTCGAAGTAGAAGCTGCATATATCAGAGGGATGTCGAGCGACGTGTTCCTTGAAAATTCTTAAACTTTTTTCTGTGCTTTGAGGATCGTTTTTGTCGTAAAACGGAATACGATGAACCTCGTGATACTCCGGAAGCCCCTCTTTGTATTTGGGATTGTCCGTAACTTCAGCCATCATCGTTGTTCGCCCAGCAAACGAGTCTTGCATGGCAATCACATGCCGGGCGGGAGAGGTCTTCTGCCTAGCAATTTTGATTGCATTTTCATTGGCCATCGACCCCGACGGACAAATCCAACCATGTTTAAGGCGCGTCCCTTTAGCCAAAGACAGTACCTTGTTGGAAAAATCCAAATACTCTCCATTCATTTGCAGGTGTCCCTGCATCAAAATGTCGGTCAAGCTGGCTTTAATCGAAGCTCTTAGCACCGTCGGGTGAGCGTGGCCAAAAATGTGAACCCCGATTCCATTAATGAAATCCAATTTAACACTTCCATCTTGCAGCTCCACATAAGGTCCCTGACCCCGACCCGTTCCCACATAGTCGTAAAACAAGGGCCGGCCACGAACCTGGGTAAAATCTTTTAAGGTTTGTTCAAACTGATCTTTCTTTTCCGGAAGGGCCGGCTTGATCTCATTCACCCCGCTTGAACAGTTTTGTTGGCCCTTGATCAGCTGTTCAACAAGTTGGTCAAAATCGTTATGACTTGTGCTTTCTTGGCTCATTTGGCCTCCATTGGATTTCTTTTTTCTTGATATCATGAACTCAAGAAATTGTCCCATTTTCCCATTGAAAAAAATCGTAAAAGGCGTTTCTTCAAGAGGGAATCTTCGGTACTATGTTGTCATGAAATGGTGCTTTTTACTCTTTTTTTGTCTTTGCTCCACCGGATGGTCCCAAACCAGTGACACCTCGTTTTTAGATGGGGTCGCTGCCTATAAAACTAAAGACTACAAAAAAGCCCAGGAACTCTTTGCCGCATTGGCACAGGAAAACCCAAACAACCCCGCCCTACTTTATAACTTGGGCCTTGCTGAATACCACTTAGGTCGCTTGGGTATGGCTCTTGGTCTATGGCGCAAAGCAAGAACACTCGACCACAGCCGTGTCCCGGTCGAACAGGCCATCACTTTTACCGAAGAACAGCTTTTTCCCGATAAAAATGAAAAGAATTTTCTGGTGTTGATTTTTGACACCCTTCTTAACTTGCCGCCATGGGCTTGGTGGATCCTTAGCTTGGTGAGTTTTACGGCTGCCGGCTGGTGGACTCTGGAGTACGGCGTCAAAAAACGTTTAACCCCTAACCTCTGGCCAACGTGGTTGTATTTTGTCTACCCCGTTTTTCTGTTCGCAACTTTCTTTGCCGCCCTGACCTACCTCCAACATAGACAAGTGTCTGCGACCATTGTGCAATCTGACATAGAAACCCGAGTGGGTCCCTCGGATACCTCTCCCACCCTCTCGCTTCTGAAAGAGGGCCAGCTGGTATCCGTGGAGAAGTCCATAGGACAGTGGGTACAGATTCGAAGCCAGAACGGGTCTCCTGGTTGGGTTCCACAACAAGCAATCATAATATTCAAGGGGCGATAATGGTTCAGTTTTTATGGGAAAACGTTTTAAGAAAGAAAAATGACGAAAACAACGTCATGGGATTTCTTAAAAAATCTTTTCTTTTCAAAGACCTTTCTCGCTCGGAAATGGAATTTTTAACGAACATTGTCCATGTCCGGCATTACGAGCCTGGAGAGAAAGTGTTCTCTCAGGGGGACCCTGGTGTAGGAATGTATCTTATTTTTAGTGGTAGTATCGATATTATTATGCACGATCCCTCCATAGAACCCCGCTCAGTTGATCATGAAGAGATTTTTATCACTCGCTTGGAAAAGGGTGATTTTTTCGGTGAATTATCTTTGATTGAAGAGCCCAGCTACCGATCCGCAACAGCTCTCTCAATCAACAAGTGCACCTTGATCGGCTTTTTTAAACCAGACCTCCTGCAAGTCATTCAGAGGAACCCTTCAACAGGAAACAAAATAAGTCTTAGGCTCGCTGAGATTCTCGGCAAACGGTTGCGTGAAACCACAGAGAAAGTCAGCGAATTGGTCGTTGCACTTAATAACGTAAAGAAACAAGGAAGCGAAGGCGGCAGTGAAAAGCATTTTACCTCGTGAAACCATTCGTGTTCTAGCTCTTGCTGGGCTTTTAGGCCTTTCCGTCTATTTAGTTTTCTACATCAAAAACCTTTTGATATCTTTGGTTTTAGCTTTTGTTATCTTTTACCTTTTGTCTCCTATTATCGAGTACTGTGAACGAAAAGGACTCAATCGAGGCGTTTCCATTTTTACTATTTACACACTCAACTCGGTTGTCGTGGCCATTTTGTTCTACATTTTTATCCCCCTAATTACTGACCAGCTAGCACTGCTCGAACAAGAGCTCCCTCAACTACAAAGCGGTTTGCTGAACTTGGTGAGTCGAGTCGAAAATCGCTTACAAAACATTTTTCACTTCGAAAAACCTCTCTTTCGAGAAAACATTCGTAATTGGATGATCAATCAAACGAGTGAGTACACCTCACTTATCCCGCAATGGGTTTCTAACTCCTTAACAACACTTTTCCTTACGCCTTTTCTTGCTTTTTTCATGTTAAGGGATGGCTCTCGACTAAAGCGACAAATGTTAGATTTTATCCCCAATAAGTTTTTCGAAACATCATTAAAGCTCATTCACGACATGAATGAACAGGTTGGTAATTTTATCCGAGCGCGCTTGGCCGAGGCCTTGTTGGTTGGCTTTGTGACCTGGGTTGGCCTTCTTATTATTGGCTTTCCCTACGCAGCTTTATTGGCTTTGTTTGCAGCGATCACAAACCTCATTCCCTATATAGGGCCGGTTTTTGGCGCCATCCCAGCTTTTATTATCATCTTTGTAAACTCAGACATCTTGTTTGAGTCAATGAGTATCAACGTCTTGGCCGTCTCCATTGTCTATCTGGTGGCTCACGCATTAGACGCGATTTTTATTATACCGATTGTTGTAGCAAAAATAGTTAACCTACATCCGGTCACTGTTATTTTAGTGATCATAATGGGCGCCCAACTTTTAGGGGTGCTCGGTATGATTATTTCGATTCCCGTGGCCAGCCTCATCAAGCTACTGTTAAGTTCGTTCTACCAACAGGCTCTTTCCAACCGACGACCCATGTCCTAAATGACTGATTCCACTTGTTTATTGTCAATTGACAACAACAACGGCAAACCATAAACTGTCAAACATTATGAAGACTAAATACCTTATTTTACTAGCCTTTTTCCTCTCAAACTGTGTCTCTTATGACAAGTTTGATACCTCACAAGCTGAAGGCTCTTTTGGCCTAGCCAGTCAGCTGGAAAATGATGAAAGATACGAAGAGGCTCTCCTACAATACAGGGACGTAAAAAATCGCTTTCCCTACAGCCGTTTTGCTGTCGCCGCGGAATTACAAATTGCTGAAATTCATTATAAAAAGGAATCCTTCGCCGAGGCACAAGGCGCATTCCAATTATTTAAAGAACTTCATCCAAAACACCCCAAAATTGACTACGTCACCTTTAGAACCGGCGAAAGCATTTTTATGCAACTGCCCACCACGGTTGATCGAGATTTATCAATGGCTCCAGCTGCTATAAAAGAATTTGAAGTTTTGATGAGGGACTTTCCGCAGTCTAAGTACTTGGAAAAAGCCAAGAACAAACGCCAAGAAACAATCAAAATGTTAGCAGGTAAAGAGCTTTATATTGCCGACTTCTATTTCCGAACCAAGGAGTGGCAGCACGCTCTAGTTAGGTACGAAAAGTATATCAAAGAATTTCCAAGAGATGATCAGCAACCACATGCCTATTTTCAAGCCGCTGTCGCTGCTGAAAAATTTGGTGACGACGAAAAAAGAAATGGCCTTTTTCGCAGTCTGATCGAAAAATACCCGAACAGCAGAGAAGCAAAAAAAGCGAAGGGAATTCTTTGATGGCAAGACAGGATCCTGAAGAGCTTTTTCACGCCGCAAAAGAGTACTTCAGTGAAGGGCATTATAAAATCGTCGAACCAATGATTGAACAATTGATGATCATCGACGATCGCAATCCGGAAGTGCATTATATGGCCGGCACCCTTTATTTTGAGAAAGGACAATTGAAAAAGGCTATGGCCTCTTTTAAGAAATCTTTAGATATTGACCCTAACTTCACTGATGCCAGCATTGGCTTGTCTATTATTCTAAACGACCTGGGAAGATATCGGGATGGAAAAAGAGTTTTTGAAGAAGCCTATGCTCTCATGAAACAAAAAGATGCCAGTGGCTCCGAACCTTATATCAATGAAAAACTGGCGAACAAACACGAGGAACTAGCTGACCTTTATTTTCTTTACAAGCGCCACGAAGAGGCCTTAGAAAATTACAACCGAGCCGCCGAGTTTTCAAAAAATCATATTAATTTTAAAATCAAAGCCGTGGATTGCTTAATCAATATGAAGCTGCTTTCCCGAGCTCTCAAGGAAGCGGAAACCCTTGAGGACCGCTTTCAATACAACGTGGACTTGCTACTAAAGATTGCACAAATTCATTACCAATTGGATAATGTTCGAAGTGCCGAGGAGTACTGGGAGAAAGTACTTTCCCAAGACCCTGGCAACGAAGAGGCAAAAAGCCACCTTCGACATTCACAAAGTGAAATTTTCATAAGCCCCTAAAGGATTTATATGGCCCTGCTAAAAGACAAAATGACTCCTTTTATCACCAAGGAAGAAGTGGACGAAGCCGTCTCACGATTGGCTAAAGAACTGGAAATCGATTACCATGGCAAAGAGTTAGTCATGGTAGCCCCTCTTAAGGGGTCTTTTATGTTTATGGCTGATTTGACTCGAAAGATGAATTTTCCCGGTCTTTTAATGGATTATGTCTACCTGAAATCGATGAAAAGCGGCGAAGCCGTTGAAATCCGCAAAGATATAGAAACCAATATTACTGGCAAGCACGTTCTCGTCATTGAAGAGATAATTGATGCCGGAAAAACTTTAGATTTTTTATTAAAAAGGCTTAGCGCCAATCGACCCGCCACCCTCCGAGTGATGACCTTGCTCGATAAACCCGCCCGTCGCGAGATCCCTTTGAAGCCCGACTATGTGGGGTTAACCATCGACGATCGCTATGTGGTTGGGTATGGCATGGACTCCGATGAGAAGGGCCGAAATTATTCAGATATTTTTACATTTTCGATGTAGTCGGGAAAACTGCCAGCTCCCGGCCTGACAATCCTAAACTTTCTATAAAGTCGGTTTTTTTTCAACCGGAATCAATTCACCACTTGAACTGAATCGACCGATGCGAATAGTTCCTGCGTCGAAATTCTCCAGCTTAATATCACCGACAACAGTCATTTGAGGTCCACTGACATTCAACTCCAAATCAAAATGGATATTGCCGTACTGTGTGTTTTCATTCTCAAAATCAAGGGCTGGGATTGTAAAGGTCAGAAATCCATTTTCGATATCTAAAGATATATTTGAGATTTCGCCAAGACTCTGATCGTTGACGACATTGGAAAAATGACCGGCACTAAAATGGACCCGAACCAAAATATCAAAAGATTTATCGCTATTAATCAGACATTCTCTTTCAAAATCTACAAAACATCCCGCAATCTCACCATATTTTATTTCTAAACTAGACAGACTATTAAAGAAGTTTCGATCGCCAACAGCATTCAGTAAGTTTTGTGCGGCCAACCCCGCTTTTTCGCGCAGTGGAGTGACCTTTTGTGCGGCCTCTTGGTTTTTAATCTCCTCGATCCCTCTTCGGTCTTGTTCGTTTTGCTGACAGGTTGCTATAAGCTCTAGTTCAGCCGGATCTTCTGTGGGTTTCCATGTGTCTTGAAACAAATTGTCGGCATTGTCTGGCTCACAAAAAAAGTCTTCCGGATCACACAGTGAGTAACACTGTAACTCCCGGTAAATATTTTCTGCATCTAAAAGAATTTTCCCATATTTGATTTCCAATGCGGTTGCCGCTTCGATGTATAAAGCTTCGTAAATATCTTTTTCTTCGCTATAGCGAACAATGTTTTTGCGAGACTCGGCCCGTTGTGAAAAAGTCATCGGGATCAAACTTTGACTGTTTTCGTCCCAAATTTTTTCTGGCCACAAAAACATGAGCGTGGAGTCGGCAATAAAAGATCCGGTAATTTGCCCGGCAGAAAAAACCGTCTTTTCAGCTTTGGGCGGATCAGTCGGCGCCTGGGCTTCACGAACAGACATACTACAAGCGATTGAAGTCGCAGCTAAAAAAATACTCATTAACAGGTTAAATGAATGGTTCATTTTCCAGCCCCTTAAAAGAACATCGTCATATTTAATGAATACAAAGGATCGTTGCGGACGTTTCGACCATCGACAACTTGCCCGACGCCCAGAGTGGCCATCATTGGAAGGAAAAAGGTTTTTCTTCGATAGGCTCCGACCGTCGAAAGACTCATTTGACCATAAACGGCCTGCATAAACTGTTCGGTCTCAACTCCCAAAGCGCGATAACGATCGGCGCTGGCATTGACCCCGCTCCACCGATCTCTCTCTTTGTATCCAAGAGTGTAAGAGGCTCCAAAACTGACCAGGTCAAAGGGTGAGTAAAGGGCGGCAAAACTTGTCGACATCATATCTCCGAGGTCTCTATTGGCTCCGTAGTCAATGTCCTTAGATATTCTCTCGACCTCCGAAATTGGAATGCGGGTCTCTCGAACGTCGGAAAATTGGATGGTGTATCCCGTTTGGTTGATAAGTCGAAAACTCGACGAAACGGGCACCTCAACAACGCTGGCAATTCCAAAATCGGCCTGTCCATCTCCAGGTGTCGGGTCAGCCAGACGATTGGTGTCTCTAACGTGGGCCGTTGGCAGTGTCAGAGTATTCGTGATAGCCCAAGAGATGTTTAACCTGTTTACAGCCAAGTATTTGGCTACCATGGTTAGATCACCAATATGAGTTTGTTCCCGATCTTCAAGGGGCTTGTAGCCTTTGTTCGCCAATTCAGTGGCAATAACATCCCGCAACTTCGATTGGATCAATTGAGTTTGTTTTCGACTTTTCGCCGAAAAGTCGGTCACCAGCTGCTGAAGCTGGTCTGTCCCAACAAAACCTGTGGCCACATCCTGATTAGTATAAACAATAGGGACCGCCACAGCGACCGTCCACCTGTCGGTCAGTCCATAGGCAAAAGCCGGTAAGGTCACCTGCACCCGGGTATTGATATCGGCAAATGAGCTTCCAGCGACTTCATCAAGAGAAACACCCTTATTCCGGAGCTGCGATTCTACGTTTAATTTAAGGTTTTCATCGTTCTCCGAGTTTAAAAGTCGACCATAAGAAAGTTTTTGATTGAAGGGCTCGGCAACCCCTGAACTTATTCCATTGTTATTGTACCAACCGTCAACGGTCGTCGTCAGGCCACCCACCCGTAAGCTTCGAACCCCCTTCGGCAATACCTGAGTGGTGTTGATGGAAAACGGAGCCGAAAGCCCCCCTGCCCAACAGAACACTGAGCTCAGTGAAAAAAGAAGAACGAGAACAAAGCGCATGACGATTATTTCCAATCGTCAGCGAGTTCTTGCGCGACTCGAAAAGCCTCTCTGTTTTCTGGCTCACTGTCTGCGTTTAAAGTACCTGGGTCGGCCGCTAAAAACGTTTCAATCAATTTAATCGCCTGAGTTTCTGCCCCTTTTTTGTAAAGGGTTTCAGCCAAATAGATATTGTTATAGCCATTGATACTGTAACGCTCTCCTTCAACCAATGTATTCCTGTAAGCATTTTTTAAGTACTCTTCGGATTTATCCAAATCACCGCCCAAAAGACCCGGCAACATAAAATTAATACGGCCGATAGTGCGATAGGGTCCGAATTCGTGAATGCTTTCATAACCAAGCATTTCAATTCTTTCCATCAACCCCAAAACGACCGGCAATTTACCAATCGAGGAGGCAATCCCATTCAGGCTTCCCCACTGAGCTAAATTGATGCCCTTAGAGTACATGGCTTCAGATAGGACGAGTTCTTCTGCATCCGTCATTTTGTTTTGCAGCGCCGTGACCTGATCTTTCGTCAGCTCGGGAGCCTTGACCGGGTCAACACCCATCGCACTCATGATGTCATCAGCCACATCCATTGCGTTTTGATGCTGGGTCTTTCGGTCGTTCTTTGTCTCCATTGCAGTACCCAGGAAATAGTGAGCCGAAGCCAGATCAAGCATAAGGTTCAATTTACCCATTGCATCCGTTTCTACAGCAATGGCTTCACCATACAGAGTCACAGACTCTTGGACTTTTAAAACTCCAGCGGCATTGAAATCACGCTGGGCATAGGCGGCCGCAGCCTCATCAGCTTTAGGGTTAGCAAAAGTATTTAACGAAAAAACTAGGCATAAGCCCACAACAAGACTTTGTTTCATGATTATCTCCCCCAAGATTTAAAAGCCAACGGCTGGCCTTTATTGCAATGGGCGGAGTTTAATTAAAGGTGTGACAAAAAGACAAGGACTCTTTCAAAAAAGTAAGAATATTAAATACTCTTATGACGCCAAACGTTAAACTATAACGTTTACTAGGAAAAATAGTAAAGCTGACGAAATAAAAAGTAACAACATGCTGTTGACCACGATGAAGATCTCCCTCTTATTTTCATTATGAGAGAAAATAACGTTTGTTGTCAATAATGGAGTGTAAGAATTCTTAATGAATTTAAAAACCTGTGAGATCAATGAACGATGTGTCCGATGAGGTCGTAGTCGTGACTTTCTGTTATTTCAACCCAAACCTTCTGCCCCAGCTCCGCGGTTCCATCATTGATTAAAACAACCCCGTCGATCTCCGGTGCTTGAGTCGCCATCCGCCCCTGTAAAAGAAGGTCGGTTTCTTCGCTGGGGCCTTCAACAACGACACGAATTCTCTGACCAATATAAGCCTCATGCTTCTCTCGACTGATTTCCATCTGCAAACGCATCAAGCGGTCGAATCGATCTTGCTTAGTTTCTTCGTCTACCGTTTGCTCTAACCGAAAGCCGGAAGTTCCTTTCTGTGGAGAATAGGTAAAACAACCCACTCGATCAAACTGCTGCTCTTCAATAAAGTTGAGAAGCTCTTCAAACATTTCGTTGGTTTCCCCAGGGAAACCAACGATAAACTGAGTTCGGATCACCGCATTGGGAACCCGAGCTCGAATGTTGGCTAAAACTTTTTTAATTTCTTCAGCCGTCATCTGACGATTCATCACCTGGAGCATGTCGTCATTGATGTGCTGTAGGGGCATGTCAAAGTAAGGAACCAAATTCTCACGGTCCGCAATAAGCTGCAAAAGGTCGTCAGTAATTCCATCAGGATAGAGGTAAAGAACTCGAATCCACTCCAGTCCTTCTACATCCGAAAGAGCCTTTAACAATTCATAGGGGGATTCAATGGCAGCCTTATCTTTTCGACGCAAATCCCAACCGTAATCGGTAAAGTCATGGGAAATAATATTAACCTCTCGCACCCCACCAGCCACCAAAAGTTTGGCTTCATTCACAATCGATGCAATGGTGCGCGATTGTAAATTGCCGCGAATCTTGGGGATGGCACAGAAGGAGCATCGTTTTAAGCAACCCTCCGAGATCTTCAGATAGGCACGGTAAAAAGGTTCCGAATTGACTCGCGGAGTGTCTTCCTGTTGTAAAAAAGTAGGCAAGTGAAAAAAGTCCTTCTTACCGCTGTCCTCTCCTAAAATTTTATGGATATTCTGAAACTCGCCAGAGCCGACAAAGGCGTCGACCTCAGGAAGCTCCTCGATCAAATCCTGCTTGTAACGCTGAACCAGGCAACCCGAAACCACAAGCTTTTTAAGCTTCCCAGCCTCTTTCAGGTCTGCCGTCTCCAATATCTTTTGAACAGACTCTTGCTGAGCCTCATCGATGAAGCTACAGGTATTGACGATGATGGTATCAGCCTCTTCTGGGTTATCACTCATCTCATAGCCATTTTTTAACATTTGGCCCAACATCATCTCGGCATCCACTTTATTCTTCGGACACCCCAAACTAATCATATGCAATTTTTTTGAACTTTGATTTTCCATAATTAATACACTATCAGCTCTGCATCTTTAGGCGGTTTATAGGCAAACTTTGATTTATCCAGTTTCAAACCAAACTGTGATTTTATAAACATATAAGTGGTTTCATTATCAAGTTGGTCCCAATACTTCAATTGCTTGATCGTCTGAGCTGATCGATCGACCACTATTTGCGCCCGTTTAAACTCCACCGACTGTTGGTCCGGCTGCAAAAAGAACGTCACTTCGTCACCGCTTTTTTGAATCCCTGAAACTCGGAAGTATTTAAGCACTCCCCCTTGGGTCAATAGTTGAATCAAACCCTGAGAACGGGCTTGTTTAGAATGAAGCGATGCTCGGAGCACCTGAATTTTTGAGTTTTCAAAATCGTCCGGAGGGCTACTTTCAATCCAAAGGTGCTTTTTGTCGGCAATGATTTTCGACGCTTCCGGCTGGTGGATTTCTAATCTCATCTGACCATCATTAAGCCAGATCTCTCCATTGGATTTTTTGGTGCTTCCCAACATTCCCAAGACAATTTCTTTTTCTAAGGTCAGGTGAATGCCATGATTTTTCTGGTACTTTTGGTCGACCTTCCGCAACAACAGCATGTCTTTTTTTGAAATCGAGTGAACAATGGTTTTGTTCTCACCCTGAGCCACAGGAAGAAAAAACAGTAAGCTTAAAAAGATAAGGACGAAGCGTTTTTGGCACATAATGCACCATAGCAAAAAGAGGGTGGGTTCACAAGTGATTCCGGTAGAATAGGCTCCAGACGGTCATTTTTGATGGCTGGCCGAGGGCCCGATAGGCCGCTTGTACCGTGGCCCCGGTCGTAACGATATCATCCACAAACAGAGCCTTTTTCAGGCCAGGGCGAACGGGTTTAAATCGTCTTTTGCTCCTCGCTTTTCGACTTAAAAGAGCCTGCTTTTTAGAAGTGAGCCTTTTTAGTCCGTGCAACTGACCTCCATAAATTGTGGAAAAAGCCGTGGCCAACTCCCAGCCATGATCTTTCGGGTGGCCTAACACAAAAAAAATAGGAGAACCTGGGTCGGGGTGGGTGCAGTACCGAACCAACTGATGAACAGCATGACGGTGTCCGCCACCCTTTAAACTGTGAACCACAGGAGTGAATTTATCACCCGGTCTCCAATCAATAAGATAATTGTGGACAATATGATTGCCAATCATCCTTGTTTGCGGGCGAACCCTTAGAAAAAAATCTCGTTCGCAGGAGGCACAGAGCCAATGGAATATTCCCCAAGAGTTTTGACAAAGAGGACAGTGGCGAACCCAATCGCAAAGGTTTCTCATCAGAATATTCACTGCAAGTTGTGGGCTCGACCACAGTAAGCTCAAACCTTTAGAGCGATAGAAGTTCCGCAATCCCAACCGAACTTCCGAAACTTTTTATTCATTGTGGTAGGGGTGGTTGTTTATAATAGTGTAGGCTCGAAAAATCTGTTCAAAAAGGACCGTCAAGGCCACCTCTTGACTCATCACAAATGGCGATAGAAGAATCGTTTTTTCGGATCGTTCTTTCACATCCTCAGGTAGTCCAAACGGCCCACCAATCAAAATAAAAAGTTTTCTACAACCACCATCGCGCAAACTCGAAATAGACTTTGCAAAAGACCTCGAAGACTCGGCCCGTCCACCTTCATCACAAATCCAAAGCTTTTGAGTGGATTCAATTCCCTGCAACCACTTTTTTTCATCTTTAATTATTCGAAATTCGATTTTTTCAAATGGAGTGATTTTTTTCAGATACCTTTTGGCAAGGTCTTGGGTCCAGCTATTTCGACTAAGATTAAATGTACGGACTTCGATTTCCATTAAAAATCAAATCTTTTGCCCTCTTTCCAGAGGCCCTCAAGGTGGTATTCTTGCCGAACAAAATCATAAAAAAGATGGATGATCAAAGCACCATAATCAAGAATCACCCAGCGTCCGTCTTCGCGGCCTTCCATTCCAAAAGGGTTAACACCAAACTCCTCTTTGACGGCCGCTTTAATGTTGTTTGCCAAGGCCAATGCTGCTTTAGTACTCGTTGCAGACGCGATTAGAGTGTAATCGTAAAGCTTATCCAAATCACGAAGGTCGTAACCCGCGCTATTCATCGCTCTTTCTTTTAAGATTTTTCCAACAAATTGACAAAGCTCTTCGTAATCCAACTTTCCCGGTGAGAGGCGTGGATAAACTTCGTTTTCAATTATGTATTTTTCAACGTCCATATCAATCAAGCTGTCTAAACTTTTTCCTGATTTCAGTTTTTTTCGCACCTGAGTCGACGAGATGTCTTCAGTTTTAATTGTTACAAATTCAATAGTTCGTCCTGAGTCGAGAAGAGCAAAACCTCTATCATAGGAGTTCACGTGTTTTTGAACCCCAGAAGGAAGATCCTCAACCCCAAAGGGGCGACGGTAAGGTGGTCGGCTGACAACCAAAAGATTGGTCATACTAATGATTTCTTCAAAATTCTTCCACTGATCAAATTCATTAAAAGTGTCGATCCCCATAACTAAAAACAACTCTTCTGGAGCATACTCTTGTTGGTAGCGTTGTAAGGTTTCAAAACTATAAGACGGGGAATTTTGCATCATTTCAAATTCGTCAACTGTGATTTCATCTTGGTAGTCGCGTATAGCCAGTTCCAACATTTTCAAACGATCTTCAGCGGAGGCAGGAATTCGATCGAGCTTTAGGGGATTTTTGCCAGTTGGGATCAATACCACCTTTGAAAAATCCATTTTTTCTACAAGGTGCTGAACACAGGCAATGTGTCCCAAATGGATCGGGTCAAAAGTACCACCAAACAAAGCCACTTTATTCATCATTGGCATCTCCAAATACATGTCGACTCAATTCGCGCAAGAGCCCATCTTTATTTATATTAGCAACAGCCGAAATTTTCACAACTTCAATATCATTTTTATTAAAAAGGGCCTCAAAATGCCCCAGGCGGTCTTCGCTAGTTGCATCAACTTTGTTAAAGACCACGATCTGTGGTCGATCTTGCAAGGGAACGTATTCCGCGAGGTCTGAGAGACCGGCGTCATAGTTTGCTAACTCTTTATTAATCTTCAAATAGTCATCCCACAAATCACGATCCGAAAACTCGGAAGCATCCAGCATGTGGACAAAAACCTTTGTTCTTTCAATATGTTTTAAAAACTGAATTCCCAAACCGACGCCCTCTGATGCCCCCTCAATAAGGCCAGGAATATCGGCAATAGTGAAGGTCGCCGTTTCAGAAAACTTCACCACGCCCAGCTGGGGGTTCAGGGTCGTAAAGGGGTAGTCGGCGATTTTTGGTCTCGCCGAAGTTAACATCGAAACCAATGTCGACTTTCCGGCGTTGGGAAAACCAATAACGCCAACATCTGCAATCAGTTTTAGCTGAACAAGAACATCCGCTTCTTCACCTTCCTCACCCGGCTGAAAACGTGTCGGCGCTTGGTTCACACTGGTTTTATAAAAGGTGTTGCCCTTGCCACCACGACCTCCTTTTAAAAGAACGTGCTCACCTTCAGTTATGTCAATCAACTGTTTTCTGTCCCCAACTCGAACTACAGTCCCAGGTGGGACTTCGATAATGAGGGGTTGACCATGGGCTCCAGATTTGTTTTGAGAACTTCCCGGCATTCCATTTTTTGCCGACAGTTGTCGCTTCCCCTGCAAATGCATTAAAGAATTCATGTGAGGGTTCACTTTGAAGATAACATCACCACCACGACCACCGTCACCACCGTCTGGCCCTCCGCGAGGTTTAATAGGGTCACTGGCAAAGCTGGCGCAACCAGGTCCGCCTTTCCCTGAGCTAAAGTGTATCGTGACTTCGTCTATAAATCTCATAACTATTTGCTACTTCCATTGGGTCACAAGTGCACCCAAAATAAAAAAGCCCTTCCATGGAAGAGCTTTTGACAAAGATAACGGTTGTTCAAAGGGTGAATGGCTTCGCCTTAGGCACTGGCCATTTCTTGTCGTGGATAAACAGAAATCTTCATTTTCTTTTTGTCCACTCTTTCAAACTTAACCTGGCCATCAATTTTTGCGAAAATTGTATGATCACGGCCCATTCCAACATTGTTACCAGTAAAAAACTGAGTTCCTCTTTGGCGAACCAAAATAGTTCCCGCTTTGACATTTTGACCACCAAAACGTTTCACGCCAAGTCGCTTACTCTGACTATCTCTTCCGTTTTTTGTACTACCCGCAGCCTTCTTCGATGCCATCGTTTACTCCCTTAAGCCTTTTTCTTCGTGGTTTTTTTCTTCGTGGTTTTTTTCTTGGTTGTTTTTTTGGTTGTCGTTTTTTTCTTTGCGGTTTTCTTTTTAGCTGCTGTTTTTTTCTTTGCCGCAGTTTTAGTCGCTGGCTTTTCTTCAGCTTTAGCTTTTACTTTTAATTCGGCGGTATCCGACTCACCGTCGGGTGATGTGATCGCTTTAACAAAAAGCTGGGTGAAGTCTTGGCGGTGACCTTGAGTTTTTCGGTAACCTTTGCGTCGCTTCTTCTTAAAAACCAAAACTTTTTTATCTTTGCCTTGCTTTGCAACGACAACAGTAACCTTTGCTTTGGCTACCGTTGGCTCACCAACATGAGAAGTTTTACCAGACACAAAAAGAACCTGATCCATATCGAATTCGTCACCATTGGATTTTTCTAACAAATCCACTTTGATCAAATCGCCAGCTTTCACTTTATATTGTTTTCCACCTGTGCGGATTACGGCGTACATTGAGTCCTCCATCGCAGTAAAGATCGAGAAGGTGTCATGGCGCGTAAGTTTTGTCAATGATTTCAGCGCCTTATTACAAAGATTTTAAGCCCAATAAGCGCCTCCCGAGCGGATAAGGCGACTTCAGTATTTTTAGGGGGTTAGCGCCCACCTTCTTTTAAAGGAGCCGCCACGTCAAAAACAAACTCCTCCCAGTGAAGCTTCGGGTCCGCTTTAAAAATGATTGAGACCCCCAGATCTCCTTCAATTTGGCTGATCAGTTCGCTCTCTTCGCTGTAAACCCAGGTCACCAAATCCGTGTGGCAGCGAACAATCCAAATCCCCACTTTTCGGTTTTTCTGAATTTGGCGGTCTAAATCTCGAAAGATATCCGAGATCAGGGTTTCTCTCCGCTTTAGGCGCCCCAGACCTTCACAGTAAAAACAGGGCTCGGTCAAAGATCGCAACAAACTGGGCCGCAATCTCTTTCTGGTGATCTCCACTAGCCCCAAACCAGTCATGGAAATAACCGACACCCGGACCGAGTCCGACTTCACTTCCTGGCTAATGGCATCCAAAATTTTTTGACGATGCTCTTCAATGGTCATGTCGATAAAATCTACGACAATAATTCCACCACAGTCTCTCACTCGAATTTGGTGGGCGATTTCCTTAACCGCCTCCATATTCGTTTTAAAAATAGTTTCTTCCAAGTCTTTTTTGCCAACATACTTGCCGGTATTAACGTCGATCACTACAAGAGCTTCGGTCTCATCTATGACAAGGTAACCGCCGGACCTCAACCAAACTTTACGATCAATAGCTTTGGCAACATCTAGAGAAACACCCTGTTTATCAAACAAGGGTTCTGAAGCGGTGTAGTGTCGTAAAATTTCACTAAACTGAGGCATGTACTGAGCAATGAACTCTTTTGCTTTTTCAAAGGAGTCTTCATTATCAATCCAAACCTCTTCAATTTGATCGCTTAGCAAATCTCGTAAGACTCTAAGTTCAAAATCAACTTCTGAATAAATAAGTCCGATCCCTTGCTCTTCGGCGGCCGACTTTTTGATCTCTTTCCAAATCTTAGTAAGGTAACCAATGTCTTTTTGCAGCTCTTCTTCGTCCATGCCCTCACCGGCCGTTCGAACGATGATCCCGCCCTCAATTTTGGTGCTCTCGATTTTCTTTTTTAGTCGCTCTCGCTCTTCTTCATTTTCAATCTTTCTTGAAATCCCAACATGCAGCAAAGTTGGCAAATAAACGATCTTTCGACCCGCCAAGGAGATATGGGTGGTGACTCTTGCCCCCTTGGTTCCCACGGGATCCTTTGCCACTTGTACTAAGATCGACTGCCCCTGCCTCAATAGTTCTTGAATTTTGGGTTTGTTTTCGACCTCTTCTGAAATTTCTGGAAGCTGTTCGTCTTCAGAATGTTCCGCCGCCTCAACTCTTTTGTTAATAGAGTCGTTTTCATCTCGGACATCTCCCACATATAAAAAAGCGGCACGCTCTAGCCCCAGGTCGACAAAAGCCGCCTGCATCCCGGGTAAAACTCGAATCACCTTACCCTTGTGGATCGTTCCGACCAAAGTCGGAGAAAGCTTCCTTTCAATTTTAAAATCCACAAGGCTGCCTTTTTCTAGGTGCGCAACTCGGGTTTCAAAGGCGTTTACATTGATAAGTATCTGATTTCCTTGCATTTTATCTCGCTTTACCCACTTTGGGGGAAATTAAACTTTAACAGACATTCCTCCGATTGTTAATTGAAGAAACCTCGCAATCCAGGGGTTTTAAGACTGAATAACGGAGACTGTTCATGGCAAAACTTGATGATCTATTTCGGGTAATGGTGAAGCACGGAGCTTCGGATTTGCATTTGACCTCAGGGTCCATTCCATCTCTTCGGGTGCACGGAGACATTCAGCCTTTGAATTACCGAGAATTGAACGACGCTGAAGTGCGAGCCCTAATTTATGAAATTTTATCGGAAGAGCAAATCAAACGTTTTGAAGAGTCTCGCGAACTGGATTGCTCCTACGAGGTGGTTGGCTGTGGTCGTTTTCGATGTAATATTTTTATGCAAAGAATTGGCATCGGCAGTGTTTTTCGGCATATTCCATCAAAAGTGTTGTCTATGAAAGATTTGAATCTTCCTCCCATTTTCAAAAATATTCTACAAGAGAAAAAGGGGATGATCTTAGTCACCGGACCAACGGGATCTGGTAAGTCTACCACCTTGGCGGCTATGATAGATTACCTGAACGATACTGATCATGGGCATATTTTAACAATCGAAGACCCTATCGAATTTGTTCATAAAAATAAAAAGAGTATTGTCAACCAACGCGAAGTTGGAAATCACACTCTGTCTTTCAAAAATGCACTGAAAGCGGCCCTTCGTGAAGATCCCGATATTATTCTTGTGGGTGAGATGCGAGACCTGGAAACAATTGGTCTAGCTATGACAGCCGCAGAAACAGGGCATTTGGTGTTTGGAACTCTTCACACCATGAGTGCGCCTAAAACGGTTGATCGTATTATTGATTCCTTCCCCGAGGAATCTCAATCTCAGATCCGAGTGATGTTGTCAGAAAGCTTAAAGGCCGTGATCTCACAAACGCTTCTGAAAAAAATCGGCGGACAAGGACGGGTTGCAGCTCATGAGATCATGATTAACAACACAGCGATTCAAAACTTAATTCGAGAAGGAAAAACCTTCCAAATTAAATCCACGATGCAAACGGCAACGAATATAGGGATGCAAACCATGGAAACGGCAGTAGAAAGACTGCTGTCGCTGGGCACGATCGATAAGGCCGAAGCGTCACCTTATATTCGCAAGAAGACCTTTGCAACAAACGAAGAGCCGCCAGAAGAGGGTTCTACAAAGTCGAGCTTTCAGATGCCTAAATTCAGAAAGAGCAGTTAGACGATCTAAATCAAAACCAAGGGCTTGCAGCCTCTACTGTCGGCTTGATAAAAACAGTTTCTATTTGCACTGATCGGGCTAAAAGTGCCATTGATAGCTGACCTGAGGCTGTGGTCTTTGAAAGAAAAGGTCGGCTGCTAAATCAAGCTCTTGCTGATCATACTTGAACTGGGGTTTAAACTCGATTCGGGTTTCCCGGTAAAACTCATCAGGGTTTGCCGCGGCCTGATAGGTCATATAAACCGTTCCAATCACAACCCCGATCCCAAAGCCAATGGGAATGTTGGTTAACTTGTCCTGTGGACGCCCGTAAAAACTAAGGGTCGACAAGCCCAAGACGGCACCCGCCAACCCACAGTACACAATTGTGGAAATTTGCCGCCGTGGTCCGTACTTCTCAATGACATTGCCTTGCTGGCTATCTGGCTGTTGGTCCTGTGCCCAAACAGTAAAGCTTTGCGACACAAATAATAAACAAATAAAGACTTTCAACATACTTTATTGTGGCTTGTTTAATCCGTTTTTGACAAGTAAAACAGGTCTATGCTTGCGACCGAAGTCATAAAGAAAAAAAGAAATGGGCATTCTCTTAGTCAGGAAGAGATTGATTTCTTTATCAATGCCTATACTCGAGAAAATATTCCTGATTACCAAATGGCCTCTCTATTAATGGCCATTTATCTCAACGGGATGTCGAATGAAGAAACAGCAAACTTAACCCAGGCTATGCTTGACTCTGGAGAATCGGTTGTTTTTGAGAAACTGCTTCCTGTAGACAAACACAGTACTGGAGGCGTCGGCGATAAAGCCAGTTTAATTTTAGCTCCCATCGTTGCGGCTTGTGATGTTCCCGTTCCGATGATGTCCGGGCGCGGCCTTGGTCACACTGGGGGTACCCTTGATAAACTAGAGGCCATTCCGGGCTTTAACGTTCAACTCAGTTTGGCAGCCTTTAAAAAACAAACAATACAGCACAGTTTATGTTTTATTGGGCAAACCCAATCCATTTGTCCGGCAGATAAAAAAATTTACGCGCTTCGCGACGTTACTGCCACAGTGGAATCGCTCCCCTTAATCTGTGCCAGCATTATGTCGAAAAAAATTGCCGAAGGGATTAAGGGACTTGTTCTTGACGTAAAATTTGGCAGTGGCGCTTTTATGAAAACGCCGAAACAAGCGGAAGAACTGGCCGCTGGTCTGATCTCCATTGGAGCCGCCCACGGCATAGAAACCAAAGCCTTGTTAACAAATATGAATCAACCTTTGGGCCGATTTGTTGGCAACGCTCTGGAGGTTGGTGAATGTCTCAGTATTTTAAAGCGAGAAGATTTCCAGGGACATAAATTTACGGAGTTCGCAGACACTGAAGAGCTCAGTCTGTCTTTGGCCGCCGAAATGATAGCGATCGGCAAAACCATCTCGGTCGCTGATGCTCGGAAACAAGCGGAAGCAGCGCTTCACTCTGGCCGAGCCTATGATAAATTTAATGCGGTTTGCTTTGCTCAAGGCGGAAACCTTGATCGACTTTCTTTTTCGCAAAACACCACTGAAGTTTTGGCGGAAGATGGAGGCTTTGTTTCGGAAATGAACTGTGAGCAAATCGGTGTCGCTGGTATCGAATTGAATGCCGGGCGCAAATTGGTTTCAGACCCAGTCGACCCTTCCACCGGAATCGAAATTTTAAAGAAGGTGGGCGAAGAGGTGGCTCCCGGCGAAACCTTGTTTCGGGTTTATTCAAATTCCAACCGAAAGGGCCTTGAAAGCGCCCTTTCGCTTTTAACCCGCTGCTACAGTCTGACTCCGACCCCGGTCGAACCGCAACCTCTAATTGCCAGCGAATTGCAATAAAACTACTGGGCCCAAGCGACATAAGGTTTTGGAAATACAGGTTTTTTTTAGCCTTTACAGGTCCGTTCCCTTAAAGGATAATCTTTGACACAAACAGGGGATCGTTCCGTGGACGTTTTAGACAAATTGCAAGAAACCACTCAATACATTCGGAGCAAAAGCCAGCTAAAACCTCGGGTCGGCATTGTACTTGGCTCTGGTTTAGGAGCTTTCGTCAATTATATAAAAGTGGACGAAGAAATTCCCTACGCCGAAATCCCGAATTTTGTAGCCCCCTCTGTCGAAGGTCACTCCGGTCGACTGGTGTTTGGAACTCTTCATGAAGTTCCTATTGTGGTGATGCAAGGTCGCGTTCACTATTACGAAGGACACACCATGGAGCAGGTGGCCTATCCCATTCGAACAATGGCCATGCTTGGTATTGAAAATTTAATCTTAACCAACTCGGCCGGTGGTTTAGATCCAAAAATGCAACCGGGTGATTTCATGATTATTGAAGATCACATTAACCTCATGGGTAACAACCCACTGATGGGACCCAACATTAAAAACCTTGGACCTCGATTTCCCGACATGACAGAAGCCTACGACAAAGAACTCACTCAAATCTTGTCATCCATCCTTGAGAAACAAAGCATCCGACACTGGAAGGGTATCTATTGTGGAGTCAGTGGCCCCACTTATGAAACACCAGCCGAAGTGAGATTTTTACAGATCATTGGCGGGAAAGCCGTCGGCATGAGCACCGTCCCTGAAAGCATTGCAGCCAATCATTTGGGTTTAAGAGTGTGCGCCGTTAGCTGCATAACAAATCCCGCAGCGGGTATTCATACGACCAAGCTGACTCACGAAGAAGTCACAGAAATGGCGAATTCGGTAGAGCAGAAGTTCAGTCAGTTTTTGGATGAATTTATTAAATCTCTTTAATTAAAAATACATTCGGAAACCCACCAGCAGTGTGGTTCCATCATAGATTTCGACGTAACCCAATGGAGGATTGCGAATTGCCGGCGAATTAACCATGGCTTGCACAAAAAAACTAGAGCCCATTCCTGAGGGGGTCATGCCTGTTATAACATCTAAACCCAATTGAAACTGAACATTGAAAAAGCTGGATGCTGGATAAATTGTTGTATCGTCAATCAAAACGGCACCGCCCCCCAATCGCACATAAGAGCGAACAAGGTCTTTGTAGGCCGGACCCGACATTTCCACTAATAAGTGTATGGGGATGATGTCTTTATCGATGCCTGTGATCTCTTTTGTTTCAATTGTTAACACCAAAGATAAATCGTTAGTCCCCCTTAAGATCGAAATCAAACTCGGCGATTTTAATTCTAAAAGTGTGACCGAATCGTAGTCACTTTCTGTTCCGAACCCGACCCCAAGGGCCCATGGATTGGGCTTTGGAATCGTCATTGGCGTCAAGCTTGCAAAAGAGGATAGCGAAAAGAAAATGGCACTGGTTAAAATAAAGAATTTCACTGACTGTTGTCCTTTTGTTGGAAGTGAAACAACAAAATTTTTTTAAGTTGTTTCGGAAAAAAAACCTTACGTTATTTGAATTGGATCAGAGTCGCGCCGGTTTCAACATTGTCTCCAGCTTTCACTAATATTTTTTTAATTGTAGCTTCGCCAGACGATTTCATTTCGTTTTCCATTTTCATAGCTTCCATAATCAACAGGGGTGCTCCCTCTTTAACCACGTCGCCTTCCTTAACTAATATCTTGGTGATTTTCCCGGGCATCCCAGAAACAAGGCCAGCTTCGCCGCCTAAAGATTGACCCGACTTCAAGCTTTCGTGCAAAAGCATCTCGTCGTTAAATATCTTAACTTTACGGTAGGAGCCGCGGGTGTAAACTTCATAATCAGTTCCCCTCTCAACGGTGTCTACCAAATAAGAGTTATTTTCAAACAAGAAACTGATGACCCCGTCAGCCTCGGCGAAATCTTTGTGAAGTATGGAAAACTTTTCCTCTTCATCTTGTCCGTCTCGCTTAAGTGTGACTTCCCATGAGCTGGCTGTTTTATCCACTATAATTTGATATTTTTTATTTCGGAGTTCCGCTTCAAATAACATTACAACCTCAATCCTCGGTCACGTCCAGAGAGCTTCCAAGGCGTCATGTCCTCATATTTTCTTTCTACCGGGTTCTTCTCTCTATCCTTGTAAGCGGAAATCGCCGCTGAAATTAGAAAAATACGGTCATCAACAAACTTAAAAAGATCGGGCGTTTCAACCTTCAGGTCATTTTCACAAAACTGAGTGGTGTACTCACCGCTTAAAAATTTCGCATTTTTCAAAATAGACTTATGCAGAACAATGTTGGACTTCACTCCGGTCATTGTAAATTCGATTAAGGCGCGGTTCATTCGGTCAATGGCTTCTTCTCTAGATTTTCCCCAGGTTATAAGCTTTGCCACCATCGGGTCATAATAGATGGGGACTTCGTACCCCGAGAAAACATATGTGTCGACACGAACTCGCGGGCCGGCTGGCGGGCGAAACCTCTTAATTTTTCCCGGAGAAGGAATGAATGTTTCAGGATCTTCCGCACAAATCCGGCATTCAATGGCGTGTCCGGTTATCTCAATCTCTTCTTGTTTCCAAGACAACTCTTGCCCTGCCGCAACCTGGATTTGCTCTCGCACAAGATCAACTCCAGTAATCGCTTCGGTGATCGGATGCTCCACCTGCAGCCGGGTGTTCATCTCCATAAAGAAGAATTCTTTGGTGTTGTTATCAAAAATAAATTCAAAGGTTCCAGCTCCAACATAGCCAATAGATTTTGCCGCCTTAACAGCGACATCGCCCATCTTACCGCGAACCTCTTCTGGTACGGACGGACTTGGAGCCTCTTCGATGATTTTTTGATGACGCCTTTGAATCGAACATTCTCGTTCATAGAGGTGAACAACGTTGCCTTTCTTATCTCCAAAAACTTGAATCTCAATATGCTTTGGACTGTCAATAAAACGCTCCATATAGACAATATCGTTTTTAAAGTAGTTTAACCCTTCGGACCGGGCGGCGCGATAAGAGCTCTCAAGGTCCTTTGGGTCATGAACCACTCGCATACCTTTGCCGCCGCCTCCGGCCGTAGCCTTAATCATAATAGGGTAACCGATTTTTTCGGCCACTTTATGGGCGTCCTCAACCGTATCTACCGGACCATCACTACCCGGAACCGTCGGCACTCCGGCTTTTTTCATCAATGAAATCGCGGAAAGCTTATCTCCCATATCAATAATATTTTGCGGTGAGGGTCCAATAAATTCAATCCCAGCGTCATTCACCGTTTTGGCAAATTCGGCATTTTCACTCATAAATCCGTAACCGGGATGGATGGCATCAACACCTGCGTTTTTTGCAACGGTTAAAATTTTAACTTCATCAAGGTAGGATTGATTGCTCGGTGGAGGGCCGATCTCGTAGGCCTCGTCAGCCAAGAGAACATGCTGGCTGTACCGATCAGCTTCACTAAAAACAGCAACAGTCGGGATACCCATATCTCGGCAGGCTCGAATCACACGAACCGCAATTTCCCCTCTGTTGGCAATCAATATTTTTTTAAACATAGTCTTGCTCCTTAAAGAGGGATGTTCCCATGTTTTTTGGGAGGATTGGTGTCCCGTTTATTTTGCAGCATTTCCAATGATTCGCATATTCTTCTGCGGGTCAGCTGGGGCTCAATCACTTCGTCGATATAACCCAGCTCAGCCGCCACGTATGGATTATTAAACTTGTCTTCGTATTCTTTGGTTAATTTAGTTCGCTCTTTCTCAGCATCATTGGCATTTTTAATGGCATCTCGAAAAATAATATTAACAGCACCTTCGGCTCCCATAACGGCAATTTCCGCGGAAGGAAAAGCGAGGTTGACGTCACCCCGAAGATGTTTCGAGGACATAACACAGTAGGCCCCCCCATAGTCTTTGCGGGTTATGATTGTTATCTTTGGCACAGTCGCTTCGGCATAGGCGTAAAGAAGTTTGGCGCCATGGGTAATAATACCCTGCCACTCTTGATCGGTTCCCGGCAAGAAACCCGGAACATCCACAAAATTTACCAAGGGAATGTTGAAAGCGTCACAAAACCGAATAAATCGTGCCGCCTTTTTACTGGCATCAATATTTAAACACCCTGCTAATACCTGCGGTTGATTGGCCACAATACCAACACTGCGCCCATTAAACCGAGCAAACCCGACAACAATATTGGGAGCGTAATTTTGGTGAACTTCTAGAAAATAACTTTCATCCACAACCATTTTTATAAGCTCTTTCATGTCGTAGGGCTTACGGCTGTTATCAGGAATAAATTCCGTCAACTCGTTAACCAAGCGATCCGGCTGGTCGCTAGTCTCCATTTTGGGTGGATCATCCATATTGTTACTAGGCAGAAAGTTTAACATTTCGCGAATCATCAACAAGCAATGCTTATCGTCTTCCGCGGCAAAGTGAGCCACTCCTGATTTTTGAGAATGGGTTTGGGCCCCACCCAACTCTTCTTTGGTTACTTCTTCATGGGTGACTGTTTTGATGACATCAGGGCCGGTTACAAACATGTAACTTGTGTCTTTAACCATGAAAATAAAGTCCGTGATGGACGGACTGTAAACAGCCCCGCCCGCACTCGGCCCCATAATCGCACTGATCTGAGGAACAACACCCGATGCCATAACATTGTTTAGAAAAATATCTGCATAACCGCCCAGAGCCTCAACGCCCTCTTGAATCCGAGCTCCGCCGGAATCGTTCAGGCCGATGATCGGTGCGCCATTCTTCATAGCCATATCTTGGACTTTCAAAATTTTGTTAGCCTGAGTCCGCGACATGCTGCCGCCAAAAACGGTAAAATCTTGGCTATAGACATAGACCAACTTGCCATTAACCCTTCCAAAGCCCGTGATAACACCATCGCCATCAATTTTGGTGTCACCCATTTTGAAGTTTTGGCAGCGGTGAGTAACAAAGCGATCGAACTCTACGAAGCTTCCTGGATCAAGCAAGGTGTGCAAACGCTCGCGAGCTGTCAACCGAGTACCGGTTTTATGTTTTTTGACACGATCAACGCCGCCGCCCTCGAAGGCTTTTTGGTTGCGTTGTTCTAAAAGATTTATTCGATCAGAGTTGGTTTCCATAATCAGATCCCTCTTAAGGATGGAGCCTTCCGTACAAGCGCGGAAAGGGAATGGTTTCTCGAACATGGTTTATTCCACAAATCCAGGCCACCGTTCTTTCTATCCCAAGGCCAAATCCTGAATGAGGAAAGCTGCCGTAGCGTCGAAGATCTCGGTACCAAGAAAAATCGTCGAGATTTAAATCATGTTCTTTAATTTTCGCTTCTAATATTTCTAAATTGTCTTCACGTTGTGCGCCCCCAATAATCTCTCCGTAACCTTCGGTTGCAAGAAGGTCGCAGCTCAAACAGTACTTGCTATCCTCGGGCTCCTCTTTCATATAAAAGGCTTTAATAGCTGTCGGAAAGTGGTGAACAAAGACAGGCTTGTCGAATTTTGAGCTGATTATCGTTTCATCCGGGGCTCCAAAATCGTCTCCATCAATAAAATCAGGATTTTCTTTTTTGATCATTTCGACAGCCTCTTGGTAATGCACCCGAGGGAAGGGACCTTTAATCACTTCCAGTTTAGACAAGTCTCGCTCGAGGGCTTCCAGTTCCGTCTTTTTGTTTTTTATTGTTCTTTGCACTATGTACTCAACAAATTGCTCGGCCAACTCCATATTGTCGTAAAGATCATTGAAGGCGACCTCAGGCTCAACCATCCAGAACTCGATCAAATGGCGGCGGGTTTTCGATTTCTCAGCTCGAAAGGTAGGTCCAAAACAGTAAACTTTCCCGAGAGCAGCAGCCGTGGCCTCGACATAAAGTTGGCCGCTTTGTGACAAATAGGCTTTGTCGTCGAAATACTGGGTGGAAAATAAGGTCGATGTCCCCTCGCAGGCATTGGGTGTAAATATCGGCGAGTCGGTGCAGGTAAAACCTCGATCATCAAAAAATGAGCGAATGGCATTAATAATTTCAGATCGAACCCGCATCACCGCGTGTTGTCTCTTTGAGCGGAGCCAAAGGTGGCGATTGTTCATCAAGAAGTCGACCCCATGTTCTTTCGGGGTGATTGGATAGTCCTGAGCCTTGGAAATGATTTTAAAAGACTTGGCGGAGAGTTCATACCCCCCCAGACTGCGAGGCTCTTCTTTAACAACTCCCGTGACAATAACCGAGGTTTCCTGAGTGAGTTCTGAAAAGTTTTCGAAAGACTCACCTTCGCAGTCGCCTTTAAAATAAACGCACTGACAGTATCCGGTGCCATCACGGAGGATCAAAAATTTAATCTTCTTTGATCCACGGGTGTTAAAAACCCAACCTTTCAATTCAACCGTTTGCCCAACGTACTTATGGAGCTCATCTATATAATAACGCAATTTTGCACTCCCACTTTGAATGGGGCACAATAGCTAACTCAAGGCTGTGAAAGCAAGAAAAGGCGAGGTCTTTTTAAGCGGCGTATAAAATCTAAAAACTTTATTCTTCGAGCACCCTTAGAGCCGCCGGCAAATACAGTGACCCACGAGTTTTAACGCGAAAAGGACCCGGCTGCACCCCTTGTAACAGCGCCTGTTTGATCTCTCCGTATGATGCGTTGGGTCTAAAAGACCACAGGAGGGCCGCTGCGCCAGCCACATGGGGGGTGGCCATGCTCGTGCCACCGATCTTAAAATTACCATCAAGGACATCATCGGTGTCGAATTCTGGAGGGTAAGTGCTCGTGATTTCCGCACCTGGGGCCATTATGTGAACCCTGTCCCCAAAATTGGTAAACCAGGCCATCGCCTGCTGGGGGAAATTTTCGGACGCTATTGTGGCCCCCACCGTAATCATGTTGTCTATATCAAAAGCCGCTGGGTATTCAGGGTTAACGTCAATATTGCTTTCGCTATTCCCGGCAGCCGTAATAAAAAGAACATTGTCCTTCGCTGTGTTCTCGATGGCTTGTTTTAAGAACAGGGAACATTGGTTTCCACCCCAACTGGCATTGATCACTTTGGCTTTTTGTGAAACAGCGTATTCAATGCTGTTGATGGCGTCGCTAACACCGCCGCCGCCACCCCTGCTAATGAATGCGATAGGTAAAATAAGAACATTGGGTGCCACCCCTAAAATTTGTCCAATATTGTGTCGGGCACCAATCGTGCCGGCCACATGAGTCCCATGCCCGGTGTAGTCCTGGACATCTCCAGAGTCCGCATAAAAATCATAGCCATTGACGTCATCAATCAAGCCATTGCCGTCATCATCGATCCCGTTAAGGGTTTCGTTGGGATTTTTATAAAGAGCGTCTTTAAGCTCTGGATGATTGACATCCATTCCAGAATCAATGACGGCCACTATTATTTTATTTTGATTGGTTGCTCTATCCCAAATTTGCTGAGCCCCGATGGCATCGATCCCCCAGTTAGGAT
>CAYGNH010000006.1:175041-181642 GCA_964351315.1 uncultured Pseudobdellovibrionaceae bacterium | reverse complement strand
CCCCCTGCCCCCCCAAAAAGGGCCGCCCCATTCGGCCCGAAGGTCCTTACTTGATTTTTTTGAAAATTTTTATGCAACGAATTTTTTTATAAACACAGAAAACGATTGATGGAACAAAGGAAAAACCGCTGTTGACAGAGCCACATGGACGGGTTCAATATTGAGATGATAAGGAGACAGACTATGAAAAGGTTGGCGGTTTTTGGCGATAGTTATTCGTGTGTCCCGACCGAGAACTATCCAAGTCTTGAAACCACATGGCACTATCGATTGGCGCAATATTTCGATTGGGATTACCTGAATTTAGCAAAAGCGGGGACGAGTCTCGATTGGAGCTTGGATCAATATTTTACCCAGCTTCAGAGTCTCAGCCAGGATGACTGTATTATTTTTGTATTAACGGCCCCTGAGCGCCTTTGGTTTAGCGATATGGATGACCCGATGGACGGAAACCTGGGGTCAGACAAAGCGAATCGATGGAGAGAAAAGCGAAAACCCATCACAGATTATTTATTGAGCTACACTCCGGAGAATATTTTTAATCATGCTCGAATTAAAGTCGCTCTCGCGCTCAAAGCTTGTGCCAGCCTTCACGGCCTTGTCATTCTGATAGATGGGGGCGAGGACCGAAGGGCTCAAAAACTACGAGAATTGACCTTAAAGTCCAACTCTCATTTTACTTATCTTGACTGGTCCCTGGGTTCTATCTCAAGAAGTGAGTTTGATAATGCCGAGGCCTGGAAGGAAAACATGAGAAGAGAGGTCAATCGAGCCAACCATTTGAACCCGTCCAGTCACACCCTGGTAGGAGATCGATTGATTAATCTGATCAAAGACAGACAGAACGGAATCTATCAAGAGCTATGATCACCTGGGGATGGAGTGGTCTGAGTCACGACGCTGCTTTAGCTGTCTTTGTGGATGATAAATTGGTATATGCCAGCCATAGTGAAAGGTTTAGTCGCATTAAAAACGACCGCCGCCTGAACCAAGCCGTAGTCAATGAAGCTCTTCAATATGGTTTCCCGGACGAAGTCCACTTCTATGAAAGGCCTCTTCTCAAGAAAACTCGCCATGCCCTCGACGGCCAATATGCTAAAATAATCTCAGAGTCGCCCCGCAACCATATGGCGCACTTTGGGGTGGACAAGCGTCCTATCACACACTCTCACCACAGTTCTCACGCAGCAGCAGGCTTTTACACCAGCCCTTTTGTTGAAGCTCTTGTCGTCTGCATTGATGCTATCGGAGAATGGGAAACGCTGACTCTTTGGAAGGCCCGTGGAAAGAAAATGGAAAAGCTCTATAACCTGAAATATCCCCACAGCCTAGGCCTGTGGTATAGCGCAATGACACAAAGGGTTGGGCTCAAGCCTCAAGAGCACGAATACATTCTGATGGGAATGGCGGCTTTTGGGCATTCAGACCGCCTATACGCTTCAATGAAAGAGGACTTTTTTGGTAAGAAAAAAGCAGCTCCAATAGAGGGGCTACACTTTAAAATGAACCTACATCGAGGTTGCCTGGGCTGGCGACCTGAGTTGAACAGTACCCAGGATTATTTTGATATAGCGGCCGCGACCCAAAGAATTTACGAGGAGACTTTTAACGAGATACTGGAAAAGGCTCTAAAACTCTTTCCCTCAAAAAATCTGGTTTTGATGGGGGGCTGTGCTCTCAATTGCGTGGCGAACAGCCTGGCGTGGAAGCTGTTTGATCGAGTTTGGATTTTGCCAAGCCCCGGAGATGCTGGCAGTAGTATCGGTTCAGTGCTCGATGCAAAAAGGGAGTTTATTGGGTTTCCCAGCGCTTTTCTGGGACATGAAATTGCTGGTGACTATCCCTGTGACGATCTAATAAATGAATTGATCACTCATAAAATTGTGGGAGTGGCCAAGGGACGTGCTGAGTTTGGTCCTAGGGCCCTTGGTAATCGCAGTTTACTTGCTGACCCAAGGGACTTAGAGATCAAGGATCGGCTTAATTCTTTTAAGCAACGAGAGAGCTTCCGCCCCTTTGCTCCAGTCATACTGGAAGAACATTTACACGAGTATTTTGAGGTCCCACCCAATCTAGACTGTCGGTTCATGCAGTACACCCTTCGCTGTCTAAAGCCTGATGCAATTCCAGCGGCTGTCCATCTCGATGGAACCAGTCGCGTTCAATCCGTATCAAAGAGGGATCACTCAGGCCTTCATAAGTCAATAAAACTTTGGTATGAAAGAACGGGAATTCCGGTACTCATCAACACGAGTCTGAATATTAAGGGGGAGCCCTTAGTGAACACCCAACAGGATGCAGAAAAATGGGAAAAAGCCTACCATGTCAAAGTCTTCTAGTGCGGTTGAAGAAGTTTTTTGAGGCGCAGCTAGAAAAACGTTCAATGAAAAAAAAAGCAGCGCAAAAGCTCAAAGAGATCCGCAGAAAGGACCCCCATATCTACGATTAACGTCAGCATTGGCTAGGAAGCATTAGAAGGTTTTCTTTTTACACCTCCTCCAATCGATCTCACTTTAGTTTTTTAGCGCATGAAATCAACGGAGTCGTTGTCTTACACAAGTGTGACCAGACTCAATGCGAAATTTTTCATCGAGGAAATTATCCCGAGCTATACCAAATTGAGCGAACAAACAATCGTTCGCAAAGAACCGCTTATGGAGTCTTTGGTGGAATAGCAAATGACGCCAGCACAGCTCGGATGGCTTTTTTTGTGGTTTATACAAACGCGACAATGAGCAGAAATTGCCCGGGTGTTGCGGCCATTCAAGCATTAGTCAATCGACAAGATACGAGCGAACATTTGTAAAGGTAATACGAAGAAGCTTCGCATTTTCATGTTCTTCCTTGGCAGAGAACGATTTATAACTTGAGCTATCGCAACAATCGTACCGCCGCTATAAATAATTTTGCATCGAGGAACTTTCAGCACTTTTTTACAACCCCAGCCCGAACGAGCTACTTTCAACAATTTGGAGAAGTTGTGTCTCCCCTGTTTCAAGCCAGCCAAACGTGTTCAGACCGCGCCAATTACTGTGGCCTGTTCGCTCCAACTCAACAACAGCCGCGAGCGGAAAGCTCTGTGGTTCACTAAAATTCGTCCCATTAGAGGTTGATTTAAAGACGAGAGCCCTTTCAATATCTCAAATTGAGGCGAATCGAATGAAGGCCAATTATTTTTCATTGGTGAGCGAAGGCTGTAGATAAAAAAAAGCACAAAAGTCCGCCTCGAGTTGAGATGTTTTCTTAAGTTAAATTATATATTTGTCGATACCCTGGTAGGCGAAAGTCTTATTAGGATTGCGCCTAGATCCAGAGCCAGTGCTCTTTTTTAGTTGAGGCACTAGGTTTTCGAAGAACGTTGTTGCAGGAGATGGATATTTATTTTGGCTAGTTTACTCAAACCCCTATTTCTTTTGAGCTGTATTCTCTTGGTCGGCCCATTTGCCAATGGTCAGGCCACCGGGACAATTGAATACAATTCCACTGGAAATATCTTTGAGTATTACGACGGCAGCCAGTGGGTGAGCCTGGCCCGTGGTAACACCGGAACCAACTGCTCCTTGGCGGGGGCGATCCGCTTTGATGCCGACAAGGCTCGATACGAGTTTTGTAATGGAACCAATTGGTTGAATATGAAAGGGTTTGATACCAGTGTCGCTTGCACTAAAGATGGCGAACTCAACTTCAATACGACCAATTCTGACTACGAATTCTGCAGTGTCTCAACAAACACCTGGTGGAGCACGGCTGACTATTGTGAGGACAAGTCAGCTTGGGCCACCTATAACGCTTCTGGTACGGCCGGGACTCCGGCGGATCCTTTTTTAATTTGCAATGCAACGCAATTGGCCGACATTGCTGGTGCACCCGCCATGTCGTCTTCCTATAAGCTAATGAGCAACATCGACATGGCGCCATACTATGCGGCTCCCAATGCGGAATTTCAAATCGGCGCCTGTGGCGCTGGTGGTTGCGCCAACTGGGATGGCAACGACGAGTTCACCGGAACCTTTGATGGTGCCGGTTACAGCATCGACAACTTTAGTCTGGTCAACACGGGCATTTATGGCGCGGCCTTTTTTGGGGCGACAACGAACCGTGCTGTTATTAAAAATCTTTACTTAACGAACATCAACATCTCAGGTGGCAGTATCACCGGTGGATTGATTGGCGGAGCCAACCAGGTGATTGTTGAAAACTGCCATGTCTCTGGAACCGTCAGCGGGGTCAACAATGTGGGCGGCCTTCTTGGCTCAACCTTTCAAGCCAGAGTCAGCCGGTCCACTTATGCCGGAAACGTATCGGGTACCGACAATGTCGGTGGGATCGTCGGAAGCGGCTATCACGTTTATGTGGGTGAATCCAAATTTTTATCAGGGACCGTAGCTGGGGCCGATGACAATACAGGCGGTATCGTTGGTGATTTAGACGAGTCCGTTGTGTATTTATCTTCCAGTGCCGGAACGATCAATGGCGTGCGGATCACAGGTGGCATTGCCGGAAGGGTCGACCATTCCTCTGTCGCTAACTCTTTTTCATCGGCCAATATCACTGGCACAGTGGTGGCCGTGGGCGGAATTGCCGGTGTCGCCGGGTGGCCCTCTTACATTGTGAACAGTTACGCCACAGGCAGTGTGAGCGGCGCCCAAGAAGTGGGCGGAGCCGTCGGTTCTTTAACCACTTATGGACGTCTCGTAAACACTTATTCCACAGCGAGTGTCAATGGTACCGCTGGCTCAGGTTCAGTCGGCTTTTTAGTCGGTCGCGACAACGGCGGAACCGCCATTAACTCCTACTACCTCTCTGCGGCTTCTTGTGACAGCACCGGTTCGGGTGGAGCTTGTGGGACGATCGGAACAGCACACCCTTTACTTTCTGATTTTTACAATCAAGCCAATGCTCCCATGAGCTCTTGGGATTCTGTTTCTCAGTCGTCTGATGGTCAAAATGACGTGTGGGTCTTCTCTGGCTCCAACCATGCGACTCACTACTATGAATACGAAGAAAGCTATACCATTCCTTTTTCAGGCTCAGGGACGACGGCCGACCCTTATTTGATTACAAGTGTTGCTGATTTTAATCGAGTGGGTCAAAATCCAAGATGGATGAGCAAAAGTTTTAAGATCACGCAAAACTTAGATTTTACGGCCGCTTCGTTTATTAAAATGGGTGGAGAGATGGTCCCTTTGTTTGGCAACCTTGATGGCAACAACAAAACTCTTTCTAATATCACTTATTCTGCGCCCAACGAAATGTTTGTGGGTGTGGTCGGCCGGGCCAGTTTTGGTGAAAACGGTGTTTTCGATTTGAACTTCACAAACCTTTCAATGTCGGGCGCTAATTACGTGGGGGGTGTCGTCGGTTTTGCTGACTCAACGTCCGTGGGTAATATTCAGGTTTTCTCGGGAACAGTCGCCGGAACAGGATTGTTCACGGGCGGAGTCATTGGACGTACCAGTAAGCAAAGTTCATCAGATCTGAAATCCCTTGCGACGGTTAATGGTGGCACGGAGAGCACGGGTGGTATTATAGGTTATGCTTACGCTGGAGGGACCTATCGGGCTGTGTCCGGAGGCAACGTCAACGGCACCGCGTCTGTGGGTGGAGTTGTCGGAGGCATGGTTGCAAACACCATATACGACAGCTACTTCACGGGTAATGTTGTGGGTACAGGTGATGTGGTGGGTGGGATTGTAGGTTCTAACCATTATGCAGGAGTTGAAGATTCTTTTTCAACAGGAACTGTGCAAGGCGCTTCCAGTGTCGGAGGTGCTATTGGATTTAACGGCAATGGAGGCGTCACAAATGTTTTTGCTACCGGGACTGTTGATGGAACCGGCGGAACCACTGTTGTGGGTCGTCTTATCGGCGACTACCAAAGTGGAACCATTAGTGATTCCTACTCTTGGGCGTCTTCGGCTTGTGACAGTACAGGTGCAGGCGGCGCATGTCATGCTGTCGGCGCCACCCAGCCCAATGTTTCGGACTTTTATGATGTTAATAAACTGCCATTGTCCAACTGGGATTTTTCTTGGACTTGGGTGGATCAGCTTATAACCTATCCCAAACTCTTGTGGGAACCTTAAAGCAACCTCGGTTTTCTGCAGCATTTTTTTCAAGCGCCCTTTTTTAGATAGAAAAAAATTTTTAGGCAAAAAAAAGCTGACGTGAAAGTCAGCTTTTCTATTAAATATTTTTTTTTACAATGTGCCCCCCATCCATCTCTAAAACAATTTTTGTACCCAACAAATTGCATCGAGAGGTTAAGCGAATTCGATAAAAAATGATTAAAGTTTTAAATTATGGAACGAAACCCAGTATTTGTGCGCCAATACTGGGTTCTTAGATGGCCAATCTCTTTACAATATCATTACTTCAAATAGGTCATGTTATCTCAATTATTTTTCTATAGGTGCTCAGCAATACAATCCAAGATGTTTGTTCCACCGATATTAACTCTGAAGTTTTTTCCAGACCTCACGAATCCGCTTGAAAATGGTTGGCGCTTTAGTGAACAGAGCGAATGTTAGGCTCTTCTGATCCAGCATCGTCTTCAACAACTTCAGCTTGATAAGCATGTTGAGCCGCATGCCTGGCTTGT
>CAYGNH010000006.1:0-174941 GCA_964351315.1 uncultured Pseudobdellovibrionaceae bacterium | reverse complement strand
TAAGTAAACCAGCTTGTGCATCAATAGCGATTTCTCTGGCTTCAGAGGCGTTGGCCCCCACTTGTGTTGCAGAAATAACATCTTGCATGCGGAGCAATCCTGTTTGCGCGTCTTGAGCCGCATGCCTGGCTTGTAAAGGTGTCAATCCGGCTTGTCGCCCAGAAATAAAGTCTTGCATGTTAAGTAAACCAGCTTGTGCATCAATAGCGATTTCTCTGGCTTCAGAGGCGTTGGCTCCCGCTTGCGTTGCAGAAATAACATCTTGCATGCGGAGCAATCCCGTTTGCGCGTCTTGAGCCGCATGCCTGGCTTGTGAAGGTGTCAATCCGGCTTGTCGCCCAGAAATAAAGTCTTGCATGTTAAGTAAACCAGCTTGTGCATCAATAGCGATTTCTCTGGCTTCAGAGGCGTTGGCTCCCGCTTGCTTTGCAGAGATATAGTCTTGCATATTAAAGGTGTCTGCCTGGGCAAAATTAAAAGATACCGTCAGTATCACAAAGATAAATAATTTCATTTTCTCTCTCCTATTGAGCGCTTCATGTATTTAAAGTGCAAGGGCTGTGCCAAGAAGACTCTGGTTGGGAGCCTTCAAAAGCAGAATAGTTTTAGGCAGGTATAATGTCTTGGCCGGCGTTTAGTTGTATTGGCATAGGTCACATTGGCATCTGAAAGTTAAAATTTTTCTCGAACCCAACTCGCAAGGGCTTCATTGTTATAGATTTTAGACACCTGTATACCGTTTTTGCATTTCGAACCCAAATTCCTCTACCCTCTGTGGGGTGCGATAGAGAGTTTTTGCTCCTTCTCCACCCAGCAAAACGAAGGTTGGAAACTCCCCATCCGCAGGTAAAACAGCGAAACGGCCAGCTGATTCAGTCACGTTTGCGGTGCTAGCAATAAGGCAAAAAATTAGAATAGAAAAAAGGCTGCAACTGTGAAAGTTCTTATTGCAGTTAACTTTTTATTTATTGAGTCGGAGAGTTACCTGCAAGTAAGCTGACTGTCATACCCATCAATTGAACATTCAACGGACTCAAGCAAACCACCGTCGGTGTTGAAGTTGGGGGTCGAAGCCTCGGTAGCGGCATCGATAAAGGCGGTTTCACAGGTGTCTGCATTGACAACAACAACATACTCTGTGGGTTCAGTTTCGTCGCTGCTGCAGACAAGGTAGGTTTCCAAAAAGTCACCAATGTTTAGGGCCTTAATTCCGCAAGAATTCGTGCTAGCACCAAACTTGCTAAAATTGTGCATCACAGTTTGGCGAACGGTCTGATCGACACACTGAGGCTCATTGGCGAAGGCGGCCTGGGTAACTAACAATACGATAGAAAGAAATAATTTATTCACTTAAAACTCCTGATTAAGATACAAGGCATGGTTTAGCCAAGAATCCTCTCTTTTTCAAACTGGGTGGAAGCAAAAGTTAACAATTACATCCCCTCCCGCATTTATTCGGCCTCGATGGCTTCTTCGGAACTATGAGCAAGTCCGCAGGCCACGCGCATAAAAAAGCAGACGAATGAACGGACACTGGGCCCGGTCACAGCAATCTCAGTTTTGGTGCAAGCAATAAAACGGGGATGTCGGCGTAGGTGTTGGTTCCGCGCTGACTGCTGGCCGAGCAGCGACGCGAGACCGACTGATAGGCCATGTTACGCAGATCCAGTCGTGGAGCCGCTTGGCCCTCGAACAGCAATTCGGTGCGCTGCCAGTTGATTCCATCGGTCGAGGATTGGAAATAGCCACGGCCATGTGGCTAAGAAGAATTAGTGACTTTAAATTCTATGTTGAGCCCCTCCCTCCATTCCGAGTTTGAGATTCAGTACTTTTTTTGATTAAGAGTGACGTAAGATAAGTCAGTGCCTTTGCCTAAGTGTTTCATTTTGAAACCTAGGAGAACGGCTTTGTTATCCAATTGCTGGATCCCCAAGAAAAGCGCCTCAGACTTGATCAAAATCCATCAAATAACTCAGCCTTTCCCTCATTGCGCCGATAAGTTTTGTGATGCGCACGTCTTGTGGAAGGGTTTTGCAAAGCCTGAGTTTTCGAGCTCTGTTCTACCTCAGAAGTTGTCTTCTTTTGGGGACGGTGCTTCTTTTCTCACAAGTCTCCTCAGCACAAGTGGAAACGGATTTTTCTTCAGGTGGTGCGGTCCGCGTTGGCGACGCCGCAGATCCCAGTTGCACGGCTGGGGCCGAAGGTGCCATTCGGTACAACGACGCCGGTTCAGACACCTTGGACTATTGTAACGGAACCACTTGGCTCACTCTGCTGACAAGCACTGTAGGTGGCGCCCTCATACAAAACGGCAACAGCTTTTCAGCCCCGATGGTAATCGGGACAAACGACGCTCAACCGCTGTCCTTTGAAACCGGTGGAACAACCCGGATGAGCATCAACACCCTTGGCCAAGTCGGGATCGGAACAAGCACACCAAGGGCAAAATTGGATGTAGAGAATGGTGAAATCAGAACCTATTTTCTAAATAGCGCAGCTGATGCTACAGGATTCAGAGCCCTTAATACTGGTGCTGCACCTGGAACCTCCTCCTCTATTCGTTTGGCTCCAGGGTCGCTAGATAAAGCTATTTTAAAAGGAATCTCTGGAAGTTCTTCAACGGAGGGCATCTTCACTATCGAAACCCGTCAAGGAGGCACACCCACTGAGGTCCTGCGAATAGATGAAGGTGGTAATGTTGGTATTGGCACCACACTACCGGCTGGCAAGTTAGACGTTGCCGGCGATATCCGAATGCTTGGCTCCACCAGCGGCTATGCCGGGTTTCAAGCTCCAGCCAACGCTGGTGACACGCTCTGGATTTTACCGACGGCCGACGGCGCCAACGGTGAGGTGCTCTCCACCAACGGTTCGGGAGTCCTGTCCTGGGTGGCGGCTGGTGGTGGCGGCGACTTTATGGCGGATGGCTCGGTTGCGATGACGGGGCCATTGGAGGTCGTGGCGGGGACAGCCTTGGCACCCGGTATTTCTTTTGATGGGGATGAGGACACGGGTTTTAACAATAGTTACAGCGGAGCCATCAGCTTTTCGAGCAATGGCAGTGATCGCTTCACGATGGACAACAATTACCTTTTTGGAAGTGTGACCGGCTCCCCTGCGTTGACCAGCCTTGCCGGAACCGCTGCCTCACCGGCTTTCACATTCCTCAGCGATCAAGACAATGGGATGTTCCGACCCGCAGCCGATCAAGTCGCCTTTTCAACATCAGGAACGGAGGCCCTCAGAATCGATGCGTCCGGCAATGTGGGGATTGGCACGGTCACCCCCTACGCCCCCTTAAGTTTTTCTAACAACACTGCCACAGGCGCACTAGACAACCATTCTGAGTATAAAATTATGCTTTACACCAACTCGTCAAATCCCTCTCATTCTTATGGACTGGGCATACGAGGGAACACCATGGTTTTTAACTCTGGAAATGACTTTCATTTCGACGATAAGGGATCAACGGTTATGGCCATTGACAACAGTCGAGTGGGGATTGGTACAACTGTCCCGCGAGGTGATCTGGATGTTCGAAACACGATCTATGTCGGCACCACGGGTGGTTCCCACGGCTTTATCCGAGGGGATGATCGTCTGATTTTTGATACCGATTTTGACAACAACGGCTCTGCTGGAGAGTACTATTTTCGGACCGACGGGGGTTCAATGCTGATGACTCTTGACGACACAGGCGATCTTTTTCTCCACTCAGGAAACTTGGACGTGAATGGTGCTGCCGACCTCCATGACCGACTCGATATTTTCATAAACTCAGGTGCTGATATTGATGCCCTCCTCTTAAGAAACAATCACAGCTCATCAACCGCACGGACCAATATCAGCTTGCAAACTGGAAATACGATTGAAAGAGGATTGATTACTGGTGGTGGCCAGGGCTCAGCCACCGACGGCTATTTGGCTTTTGCAACCCAACAGTCTGGCACGGTGACCGAGGCCATGCGGATTGATGGGTCTGGCAATGTGGGGATTGGTACAACGACTCCAGATGAGCCTCTTCAGGTTTATGACGACATCGACGGCACCCACGAAATAGACGTGGTCAATGCCAACGCCGGTTCAAGTGCGATGTCCACTGTGAGATTGAGCGGCAATGCCTCATCGGCCGGTTTATCATATCGCTCCTCCACAAATACTGCCACTCTGTTTAATAATGATTCTGCTGGTGCGATTCATTTTTTTCAGAATGGTGCGGGAACTGTTCTGCACATAGAAAATAATGGACATGTCGGTATTCTTGATTCATCAGCCGACGCTCACTTTGAGATTAGTGCTGATGGTACAACAGGCGGCTCGGCGTTTATGGTATCCTCTAATGACTCCAATGACGGCGATTTGATGATCGTCAATGAAGACGGAACTGTTGGCATTGGCACCGACAATCCCACTCACATTCTCCATATCACTGGCCCCGGTCGTTCGACTCAGTCGACTTGGGACACCACCTCAGATGCCCGTTTGAAGAATATTCTGGGTGACTATGAATATGGTTTGAATGAAATTCGCCAACTGCAAACCCGATGGTTTCGGTACAAGAGCGACAACCCCTACTCCCTCCCGGACGACCAAGACTTTATGGGAGTGGTGGCGCAAGAATTGATGCAGGTGATTCCTGAGGCCGTGCGCGAAGATCAAAACGGTTACTACACCGTCAACACCGATCCCATCCTGTGGGCCCTGGTCAACGCTGCTGGGGACCTGGATCGACAGTGTCGCGCCACCGAAGAGGACCAAGGCAACCTGCAAGCCCTGGTCGAAGCCCATGACCGCGCGCTGGCATCCCTCCAATCCGAACAAGGTCAGCAGAAACAGAAGATGGGGCAACTGGAGGACAGGCTGCGACAGATGGAGGCCGAGAACTCTCAGCTGCGCCAGGAGCTAAAAGCGATCAAAAAAATGCTGCAAACAAGACCGACAAATTGATGAAATAATTGGAGAAACAGCAAACAATGTAAAGCGCAACGCGGGCCGAATTGAGCTACCTTACCAAAAGGGGTCGAAGGCTTTACGATCACCGTTTATGAAAGTGTAGGTGCGATCTCTGATTACCACAACGGCAACAATGTTGATTAAAAAAAAAGCGACCTCATGTCTTCTTTTTAATCAATTTCCTTTTACAAAAAAGATATTGATGTAGCTTGGGTCACACACAAAAAAGAATGTGGACATCGGATAAGTCTCATAATCTCTGAGGTAAAGAGCGGCTGGGAACCCATCCTGGTCTTCTTTGTAGGGAAGGTTTTTTAGTTTCAAACCTGCAATCCGATCTCCTTCTTTACCGCGTTTGGTTTGAGAAAATTCATGACCCTGCATTAAGCCCATAGTCTCGTAACCGTACATAAGAGATCCTAAGGTTCCTACGTTGTAGTATTTTTTTGTTCCCTCTTTCAAGACGAACTCTTTAAAACGGTCGGCCCGGACTTCAAGAATACAGCGTGCCGGACTTCCATCATTTCCTAAAATTTTTGAATTAGGGTTTGTAATATCCACTTTGGCATAACCATAACCATAGTGAGTTTGACGGATATCACTTGTCAGCTCTATTCCAATTTGGATGTTTCTCTTCAAAATATCGAAATGCATCTGGTTATTCAGGTTGACTGTTTCAGCCAAAGAAACTGCAGAATATAAAGATACTAAAATTACGAACAGCGAACGAATTATTTTTGTGTTCATTAAATTCTCCTTGTCAATTGTAATGCAGAAGCACCCTAACATAAAATTCGAAGCACTAAGGAGAATTCACAAGAATCTATAATTTTTTCAGAAAATCCCATCCAATGCCTTAAGCCTCAGGTGAGCAGCCCCTTTTGATTAAAGAAGGACCTCAGATTGAATTTTGAAGTTTCTTGAAAAAAGCCTGCATTAACTACAAAACCGAGGGTTGCCAGCATAGCTCTTAAAAACTGCCTGATAAACTGGGATTGTGACACGAGGTTTTTTAGGAACTCTATTTTCGCTTTTACACTGACGCTTTTACTTCCCCTCTTTTTCTCTGAGGATGCCACGGACCAAGAGAATTGCAGTTTTAATTGCTGTGTTACCAACTTCTCTAGAGAAACCATAGAATTGCAAGGACGATGGATTTGTTGCAGAAGAGGAAATATGTCTCAACCCCATAGTGATAAGGGCCCCGAAGTGTTCGTTAGGGTTTCGAAATCCTCTCTCTTGCACCTGAGTATTTACCCCTAAGTAGCCGTTTTCACCAATCTTATTGCCGCCCCACCCTGCTATAAAAAATATTCGAAAAAGTTATTTGTTCTTGATGTTGTTTTGTTTATTGACTATTTTTCACGTTGCTTAACGAAAGGGGCGCTATATGGACATTTCGATTGCTAAAGGGCTTGTTGGACTGGCTTGTTTTATTCAAACCCAAGGAGGCGAGATCTCCCCTGGCCTGACGGCCAATCTTACCGACAGCGAAATTCGATTAGTAGAAACTATTGAAGGGCCGTGCCTTGAACTACCAGATGACTTAGACATTATTTTCGACGACGAAGTTGGTGAGGATTTTGATAAGGAGTTAGCAAGTGGTGAGCCCACAATGACACTGGGCAGATAGAAGGCTTGGCTAGCGCGAAAAGTATTTTTATTCTCAGAATAGGTATTGCGCTTTTTTTTAGTTTTCTCGTCGGATTTGCCTTATATATCATTTATCAGGAGCAATCGCCTTTGCCTCAATTAGAAGAAATCTCTGTCAACTTTAAGGGTGGGAAAGATATTCCAACCCCAACCCTGATCTACAATGCCGGCCAATGGTACCTACTGGATCATCTCTCTTCAGGGCTGGTTTACTTTGATCATACCAAAAAAATCTTTAGGCCCTTGATTGCTGAAAGCTGGGAGAGTCAGTCACCCTTAGAATACAGGTTCCACCTGAAAACGAATGTTAAATTTCACGATGGAAGTCTTTTGACGGCGAAAGATGTGGCCGCAACCATCAAGAATCAGCTGGTGGCCAAAACTTCCACCCATTTCCCCCTTTGGGAGTACCTTGCCGACTGTGATGACCTTACGTCTATTTCTGATGATTGCGCTGGGGTCCAGCTAATTGACCCTTTTACTATCGATTTTGTATTTAAAAAGCCAATGAGCTCTTTCTACCTTCAATTAGCAAGCCCAGAAACAGGAATATGGTCTTTCGAAGACTTGCAAGAACACAAAGCCGGTCAATTCAAACCCAAAAAATTTTCCGGCCCGTACTATTTCGACCATACGACTTCCAAAGAGAAACCCTTTATTGTTTTAAAAAGAAACGAAGAGTCCCCTATCATCCAGGAATTCAAAGAGGCTCCAAAGACAATTAAGAGCTTTAACTTCAACAGATCAGAAGCTATAAGAGCGTTCAATACCAATCAATTGGATCTCTTGGTAGACTATTACCAACCTTTTCCCGATGAAAATGTGGATCGAGAAAACCATCAAGTCCACCGATCAACACCCAGCATGATGACGTACTTAAGATCTGTTGGAGAGAAACCAACGGCTAAAATTGGGAAAGACCTTATCAAGAAGTTATGGGATACTCCTCATAATCAAAATATAGTCAATGCTGTCGACTTCTTGACCCCAGGCGTGCCGTATAATATCTCACAAGAAGAGTTCCTGAGCAGTCTGCCTGATCAATCGAGCAGAGAAATCACTATAGGCTTCATAAGCTCGTTTCACACAAAAGAATTCGCTAACTATTTACACTCTATCGGCGAGGACGCCGGAACTCGTGTTTCTTTCAAAGATCTGACGTACAACGAGTTTATAAAGTATTTCGAACGAAAAGAAAGTGACTTGGATTTTTTACTTGCCCCTTATGCCGCTTCCGAAAGATTCCCTTCCGTCCACCTTCGTTTTTTAACCGGTCCATTAAAAAATATAAAACCCATTTTTGACTTGAAGCTAGTTGAAACTCCTGGACTCGACGAAGACACCATTGAAAGCTTAAAGCAGTACCAAACCTGGCTATTAGAAAGTCAATTGGCTATACCCCTGTACTTCCATCAAACCGAGATTTTTTATGACAATAAAATTGATATCGGTGAGCAGCCCAAAACAGATGCTGAATTTGAGCTCTGGAGAGTTCTTCAAAATAAAAACCATGAATGATTTGAAACCTCTTAACATAGACTTTATCGAACAACTCTGGGGTCAAGGCCAGGCCTCGAGTGAAGATCAAAAACTGCTCAACTGGGCCGCCAAAACTCAGTTTATCGACCGTATTGAAGTTTCTAAATGGCGATTTGGAGACTCACTAATATATCGAGCCAATGCGAGAACTTCTGCCTCAGAGAGGCCCATTGTTGGCACCGGTCGAGACCAAAATAAGGAAAAATCTATATGTAAGGCGATCTCTGAGGTCATTGAGCGTTTTGTAATGACAGAAGTCTACTCAAAACCGAATCCTCTTTCCATTGAGTCAAATTTTCAATCATTTGAAAACTTGAAAATTCAGGCGGCAACGAGTCCTTACCTGGTAGAGTTTGATGAATTTAAAACCAGCAGTGGTTGGGCCGCCCACAGTGACTTTAAAGAATCTTTGAGAAACTCGATTCTTGAAGCCTTCGAACGACACATTCTTCTGCTGACCTATTTTAGATATGGGTGGGCTGGTTTTCACATCTCAGACAGCGTGCATTGGAATGGTTTTTCTATCGAATCTGCTATTTCTAGAGTCAAAATCTCTAATTTTTCAGCAGGAATATGTTTAGGCTCTAAAAACCCTTTCCCTGGCATTTTTCTTGGGTACCTTGTTGATGAATCTAGCAAAATTGAACAAAGCAGAAAGTGGGTTGATGCCCTTTGGGAAATGTATGATGCCTTTGATGCCGTGACTTTTAATGAAAAAATTCATGGAAAGGCACAGTACAGTGATTCCTCAATTGGGCAATATGGTAATTTTTGGCTGCAGACACAAAAATCGACATTCAGCTCTGACGACCCTTCCCCCCTCTTGGCTCAAAATAGTTCAAGATTCTATTTACAAGCTTTTGATGTATCCAGAGCGCTCAATATGGATTTTCCGTATTATGTGACTTTTTCTGGTTTTGGAGATTTAATCCCTTTATTTTTTGACACAAAAAACAACCCCGCATTGAAGGAGTTTCTGCGCTTAAAGATACCTGGCTTTCTCTGTCAAACCAACGAACAAAGAATTTGGCACCCTGCTTTGTGATTTTTATGTCATTTATCAAACGCCTTTCCCTTATTCTCGTTTTCGCCGCTCTTACCTCAATGGTTCTTAAATTCTTTGATCTTCAAAAGGTTTCAGAAAGAAACGTTGAGTACGCCAGTTTTTTATGTGCTGCCAATTCTTATAATGTGCAAATTGGTAACTATCGGGATGCCAGTGAGGATATTCGAACTTTTTTCAATAAATTCAAACTTGGTCGGTCAACTCACCTTATCAAAATTGGCGACCAATTCTACCACGAATCTGAATATCAGAAGAATCAAGTCGACCAGCACATCTGTGACATTGAAGGAAGAAAAGATATCATTTTCAAACTCCTAATTGAAAAACCCCACTTTTTCGATTCCAAGCTCTTCATCCTTTTCATCACTTATGGCCTTATCTACTCGTTAGTTTGGCTGACATACGTGAAATTCGTTTATAAGTACCAGCAGATTGTTAGCGACTATTTGATCGAAAGACTGCGCGAGGAACTCAATTTAATACCAGAAAAAGGCAACACTAAAAGCAAGTTGTCCTTCTTCTGGAGTTTACTTTATCGATCTATAGACTTAAAAAAAGCTAAAAAAGATATCAACTCTTTAAAAGAAACAATTCAGTCTCAAGGAGCAGAAATTGCTCAATCCCATATTCAAAAAGCATTACTAGAAAAGGAACTTGTCCAAAACATCAAGTTTACTGAAAAGGTGGACATGTTCATTCATGACGTAAAAAGTCCTCTGGGTCTGATTGGCGCCTTGCAAGAGAAATCAAAAGATGAGATTGAAAGGTCCTACCTGAGTAGAACAAAGGTTCGCCTAGAAGAGCTCCTTACCACTTTAACAAGAGTAAGAAAGGAGTACTCGGAAAATCGACCAGACGAATCCGATACTGATAGAGTCTATGCAACCATTCAAAGTTTGATTGATGAAAAATTATTAACCCATCCCGAAATCTCAATTGTTCTCAACACCGACTCGGACGCAGCCCCGCTTCTATCTCTCCAGTTGCCTGAAAACCTAAATCGACACTTCTCAAATATTATCAATAACTCGATAGAAGCAGAAGCCGATCGAATTACCATTGAAATTTGCTCCGATACCAGTGGTTTGGAAATTCGGTTTCATGACAACGGCTGTGGCATTGAAGCCCAATCAATGCCTCTGATTTTTGACAAAGGATTCTCAAGTGGCAAAGCTCAAGGAACAGGTCTTGGGCTCTATGCTCTTCACAAAGAAATGTCAGAAGTTGGCGGTGAATTGACAGTTGAATCACAGTTCGGTCAATTTACGACTCTGAGCCTTAGGTTCACGAATCGCTGAATCCCAAAAAAGTAAGAGGCATTCAACTCGCTTTTCTGTTTACTGAAAAGACATGGGTCCTATCGCTTCTTCGATGTCCAATCGGGATCAATTGAGTGACAAAGCATTTTTCAGTTAGAAGTCCATATTCTGGTTCAAATTCGCCTTGACTGAACAAGACTCAGTACCGATTCCGCAAGATTAGCCATCTGGGACAGTTCGACTTTGCCGAGCTCTCGATTAACATCTACAATCTTTCTGGCTGACTTGTACAACATGGCTCCACAATACAAGACGGCTTTAAGTGACTAGGAAAAACTAGAGAGTTTTGAAAGTCAACAACCCCCCTCCCCCGCTAAAAAAGGGCCGCCCCATGCGGGCCGAAGGCCCTTTACTCAATTTTGTTTAGGGTTTTATGCTACGAATTCTTTTGTAAACACAGTCGCCAGTTTCTGTCCCAGTGTTGGCAAAGGAAAGCTTTTGTCCAAAAGCGATATTGAAGAAACACTGCAGACCCAAACACAATCAGAAAAAAACTATAGCCAGTGAACCTATTGGCTGGTATCCACATCTTGACCAGGGGCCACACCCGTTCCTTCAGAGTTTCGTCCACTTTGACGGAGGGATCTGGATTGTAGCTGACGACAGCCCTCGGCACGCTCGGCCGAATTTTCAAAATTAAACTGGTTATTCCAAGTCGTTGTTTCTGGAAGGGCAAGAATCGCTTGTGTCAGCGAACGGGGGTTAAAACTTCGCAACTCCATATTCCAAGTTCCGGTATCAACCCCCCGACTTTCAAAAGCCCACAGAACCAGAGATTCTCTTATCACTGAAACCTGACCATCCGGATTAGCTGGCGCCAATCCTCGTTCGACCAGTCTTTGAATATGATTGGTGAAGTACTGTTGAGACGTCGGGTTTTCATACTGCGTGGCTAAATTCGAGTACATCAGACGATTTTCTGCCGGAAAAGTTTCCTCGCACCCCATCAAGCCCATAGTGATTGGAATTTGAGGACGACCTCCACTGGCTAACTCTCTCGTCATTTCTGAGAACCGCTGTTCCTCATCAGCAATGTTTTGTCGGTAAGTTTGACTGGCCCTTTCAAGGATTGCATTCATTCGGTCTTGGCTCACCACGCCCTGTAAACTGCGGTCAAGACCAATAGGGGGTTGGGTCATTTGACTTAAAAAATCCGGAGCCAACCACGCCTCGGGCTGACCAAAAGGGAACAAGTTGGTTGCCGTCGCACCCTTGCCCTCTGGTGGGTCAGAAAAACAACCGAGGACGACACCGATCAGAAAGTTCTTAACCCCTTCGAAGTCGTTTGAGTATCGCATTTCTCTGACAACCCGCTCTCGGTTGCGCTCGTCGAGCTCACCATCAATTCCGAAAGAAACCGTGTTGGCATTCTTCAAAGTCACGTCATTCGACACTCGCGGCTCTGGCAAGCAACTGAACCTTGGGTTTTCACGGACGGACCGAAAGGCAACATCTTGAGATTGTCGAAAGAAGGCCGCTCGGTTGGGGCAAACATCGCTATTGATATTGGCTGCAGACACAGTCCTTGGCCAAGGGTTTTGATTAAAAATGGGTCGAGGTCCCGCCACCCCGACTTGGCCATTGTTTCCATGACACTGAATGCAAGCTTCTGGGTTTCGATCACTTAAATGTCGGCGCCCGTTCTCTTCAAATTCAACATCAAAAAGCTCCAACTGACCCGTTCTGGGATTATCAAACATAATCTCGACACTTTCCGATTGGGGCAATGATGGATCGCCCCCACTAATTGACATCATAAAACCGTCAGCAATACTCCCAAACAAGAGCCTGGGGCTGTGGTAGTGGGACTGCTGGGCAGACAGTGAAGAGTGAACGATTTTGTAATCTTCTCGAAGTTGGGCCGGCATACAGCAGATGATGTCTTCGATGCTTCTATTGAGGTTGTGCCCATTTCGAATCCAAGCCAAAATGGCTGTTGGATCGTTGGTTCTAAGAGGGGTTCCATTGCAAGTCGTTTCGCCACCCAAGCTAGCAATATGGCGCTGCTGTTTATAAAGCAGAGTGCGGTTTTCTAAGACGGCCGTGGCGCCATTCGATGGTTTCTCTACCCAAAATGTCGACACGGCTACAAAAAAAAGTGTGATCGTTAAAAAAAAGAGGAATACGAAAAATTTTTTCATAGATATATTATCGGAATATTCTAGAAATAAGCTGAGCGGCCTATAACCCCAGTCTTTGGTCGGCGCATCTTGCCTGCTGGTCTTTTTAAGTGACCGGCTTTCAGATCAGAGACATACAGATTTGCTATTAACGAGCCTATTCACACTTAAGACTCTCGCGGGTTTCAGCGCAATCAACAATCAACCTAGCCTAAGGAATGGCAAATAGACGATAGGCCTCGGGTCACTCTGGCATTGGAGCTATAACCTTTTACAATTATTTTTTTTTACTTCAAAGTGTTCCTCAAGACAATGGCAAGCAACCACCGACAAGTAAAACTTTTTCAATGAATGACTTTAACTTTTGATCATACTCGGGCTCGCAAATGTCCCATTGTTCACCATAGATTATTTCATTGAACTGGTTGATGGCGTCTGGATTCTTACTGACCCATTCGTCGGTGTTCAACATCCAGCCTGGCTCCTGACCACCCTCGTGGTCAGGACCACAAATTTGAGAGCCATAACCATTAGAATCGTAAACAACGTTGGGTTGAACCATCATACCACTAAACACATTGGCAACGATCATTGCCGAAAGATAGGGTCTGTTGCCAACCTTTTGTTTGATTAAATCAGCAGCATCCTTGGGAGAATAGGACTCGTAAGCTGGAACAGCATCCGTTAATAAAATTGTCCCTATGACATCAGAATCCTGAAGACTTTCCCAATTGGTATTGATCGAATCGACGAGAGACGAGTAGGTGGTTTCGTTTCCGCTGCTTGGGATACCTGGATTTTGATCACCATCAAATCCAGGATAAACAGTCTCATGGGGAAAAGTGATGCGATCATAGATCTTGTCGGCCCCTTGTGGAGTGTCTTGTGTGACCCAAAGATCACCTCCAGGCTCAGCCCAGGGAGTCAATCGAGAGGTCGGAAAATTTTTATAATGAATACTCCCTACCGCCACCCGAAATTCACATTGGGCACTCTCCATTGCATCTTTAACCAGGGGCGCCAGTTGTTTCATTTTCATCCGGTGTGAGTTCATTGAGGGACTCAAATCGATCAGAACAAGCAAAGACGCCACACCCGACTCTCGGGCCCCTGTGGCCGCGTGAACAGCCTTCAAATTGGTCAAATGGAATAGAAATAGCAGAAAGTAGAAAAACTTTTTCGCCACTGAAACCTCCAAAGACCTTTAAATACCTCTCTTTCCCTCTTTCGGGGACGAGATCTCTAAATTTTGTAATATCTTTAGGTTATTTTTGAGAATTCCCATGAATTCTAGCCTGTCCTGTGAAAGACGAACATTTTCAGTGCAACAGAATTGATCCAGTGGATTGTTTTTTTATAAGAACAGACTGGAAGGACTGAAAACTACTCTTTTACGATCAAATGGTTTTTCAGCTCATTCCTGTTATTGGCTTGGATAGGAAAATGATTCTCTAAGATATCGCCACACAGGGTGATGGCTTCACAGAATCCTTCTGAGAGGTTCTTTTCTTTCACACCTTTAATTAACCGGTCGACTGTCTCTTGCCACTTATCCGGAGCAATTTTTTTGGCAATGGCTTGATCACCAAGAACCACGGCCCGATGTTCCATTAAAGAAACATACACCAAGATACCCGTGGCGCGTGCGGTGTTGTTGATTCGGTGATTGTAAAACTCATTCATGGCTCGCTGTTCAACTTGCATGGCTTGATCGGCTTTCGAAGTTAACAGGCGTTCAACCCAACCTAATGGCGAAAGAACCCGCACCAAAGCCATCAGAGCAAATAAATCAACAAGAACTAAAGCCCAGTGCGGTAGCGGAATCCATTCGGATTGCCAATAATCGATATCAAAAACAAAAAACAAAAGGGTGAAAGCTAACAAAAGAATCAAAGGCACATGTCCCACTGTGGACGAACGACGCACCACCATAGGTACCACTTCTCCCGATGTTTTTTTCTCGGCCTCCTCCACTGCCTTCTCAATTTGCATGTGCTCAGCTTGCGATACATATTTTTTTAACCATATTGGATTGGCCATCACCAGCCTCCTGAGGCACCACCGCCACTAAAACCACCGCCGCCGCCAAGTCCACCACCCCCGCCGAAGCCGCCAAATCCACCTCGGCCACCACGAGACCCACCACCTAAGCCTCCTAAAAGAAGCAATGGTAGAAAACCACTTCGACCACCTGTGAAAATTAAGACGATCCAGAACAGGAGAACGATCAAACCTCGAGCCGAACGTCTCTCCCCGACTGGTCTTTGCTTTTGAAGAACAGGAACACCTTCAAAAAAGGACTTGATGTCTTGATCCGGAGCCGCCGTAACTAAAGCTTGATAGCTTCCCAGCAAAACCGCAGCAACGTAGTCTTGATTCTTTAAAAGAGGGACCATCGTTTGTTCGATGATACGATTGCTGTCGGCATCGGTTAAATTCCCCTCAAGTCCTTGGCCGACCTCCAAACGAAGCTTGCGATCCTTGATCGCCAACAGAAGCAACACGCCCTTGTCGTCTTTTGCCGTACCCAACCTCCATTTATCAGTGACTTGAATCGAAGCGACTTCGATCGGAACATTACCAAGGGTATCGACCGTTAAAATTGCCATCTCTATACCAGTCTTAGATTTCACTTGGCTTAAGATTTTATTAAGCTGAGACTCCGTATTCGAAGGCAAAACCTTGGCACTGTCGATGACATGACTTTTCAAAGGTGGAACTTGAAAGTCCTGGGCCCACAACAAGGGACAAAAAAAGAAAACTCCAACGAGAGTTAGGTGGATACAAGAACCCACTAAAATTTGACTTCCGGAGTTTCCTCGACGTTTTCCCCCTCTTTAACATCCCACTGGGGCATTTTTTCATATTTAAAGAAAAAAGTGTTGGTGAGGTTTGTTGGGAACACCGTGACCAAGTTGTTAAACTGCTTGATTGTTTCGATGTATCTTTGGCGAGCAATGGTGATCCGGTTCTCAGTGCCTTCGAGTTGAGCCTGGAGGTCACGGAAATTTTGGTTGGCTTTAAGGTCCGGGTAGCGTTCCGCTACGACCATAAGGCGACCCAAAGCCTGTCCTAAAGAGCCTTGAGCTTGTTGGTATTTTTGAATTTGTTCGGGGCTGGCGTTTGAAGGGTCGATAGTGGTTTGAGTAGCGGCGGCACGGGCGTTGATCACAGCTTGCAGCGTTTCTTTTTCATGGCTGGCATAGCCTTGAACCGTTTTGACAAGATTGGGGATCAAATCGGCCCGTCGTTTGTATTGGTTGGTGATTTCAGCAAACTTAGCATCGACCTCATTCTTCTGCTGGGGAATGGATTGAACACCACAACCGGTTGTTAACAACAGGGCGAAAAAAAGGGGAAAGATAGACTTGCTCGACACGACAACACTCCTCATCAAATCTGATTCACCGCAATCCTGTTACAAATTCGGGGAAATGGCAAGGAGGGCTGCTCCCAAGAGTGGTGCAATAAAGGCAAAAAAGGCTCCCACACACCATACCAATCCAGAAAGCAAAAGACTCCAGTAGGAAACTTTACGAGTCGTTTTACAGGCCTTCGCCAAATCTGGATCAATGGGGCAAGGTTCATTGCGAGTTCGGTAGTGCATGATCGAAGCCACAGTGATCATCCCCCCACTGCCCAGAAACACCCAAGATTTATACTGCGAAAGCCATACAATTTGCGGCACCGCCGAAACCAGCCCCGCCATGGTGGCCCCCATTCCGAGGGCCACCAAAAGACTTGGAAGGGCACAGCAAAAAAGTGTTCCCGTCGAGGCGAAAAGCGACAAGTAGCTCAACAATTTATTCATGCACCACCCCTGCAAAACTAAACCCTGCATCGGTGACTAACTCTTTAATAGCCGCCTCAGGCAAGCTTTTACCTTTCTTAAAAGTGATCGAAACCTCCATTTTATCTAAATCAACATTGGTTTCAGCCACCTCTTCACGCGCATTAAAATTCTTGCGAATACCTTGGGCACAGAAAGCACAAACCATTCCTTTTACTTTGATCAAAAGCTTCTCTTTCCCCACTTTTTGGGCGGTGGCATTTTGATCAGAGTGATCGTGCTTAGAATGGTCCATGCCTTTCTTGCTATGCTCCGAATGCTCTTGTTTTTCTTGAGCTGGTTTTGCCGAAGAACCCTCTTCGGCAAAAACGGGATTGACCACCAAGGTTAAGATTAAAATTCCAAATAAATTTAAAAAGTTAAAATCATTCATACTAAACTCCTAGAAATGGGTGATGTAATTGAAACGAGTCACGCCCCGATAAGACTGGCCGATTTCAAATAACAAGTTTCGATAAAAAATTCTTAAAAAAGGAGTGATGTCAGCGATCGGACCGGTCCCAATAAAATCATTGTTTTGCCATTCAAGGATCAACCACGAGTGAATGTCATCGAAGTCTCCTTCGTAAGGCGCAATCCCAACCCTTACCACCGAATGACGAAATTCCGCCTGGCTTGCATTGTGAAGCTCCAAATGTTTCACCAAAAAGTAGTAGCGACGATCTTCAATATCGAACTGAAACATCCCGACTCCGACGCCTTCAGGTTTTCCAGACAACTCACTTTGCCCTCCCCCAATCACAGCGTACAGGTTGCCCTGATAGCTGGAGCCATTCCACCTTTTTAACAAAAGGTTGGTGGTGGCAAAAGTGGCATGGTTGTTGGTCAACAGGTTTGGTCTTCGCAAGTGGTGCACTCCGACAGCAAACCAATGCTTAACTGAGTAATTGAGCTGATTGTGGCTCATGATACTGGCGTGATAACCCATGACCCCCACCGAGTCTTTGAAAGACACCGGGTGAGCGGATAGTGAAAGACTGCAAAGACCAATCGATAGGAACAACCCTATCGGTTTTAATAAATACATAATTTCCTCCGTTTGAAATAAAAGCTACAAAAAAAGAGGAAATCTCAATTACGGAAAATTGAAAAGAAAGCCTGCCAGTTATCAATCTTTGGCAGGAAAAAATCCACCGGTGGTGGGCGGGTTCGTAAACGAGAAGCCTTAGACGACAAGTCCAAAACAACCCTTGGGTTTACAATACTAAAAAATGTTTTTGTCGCCGCTTCTCTTGCGAGATCAACGCTGACCAGTGGAAACAGATCACCGTCGACAAGACACTGGCCGACTTGGCACATTGGGCAATCTGAGGATTCTTGCTCACTCCACCCAGCCGATGGCTCCCTTTTAGTAGGAGTGGTCGAGGTCTCATGACAACCGCCCGTGGTTTCTAGTTTTTTAAAGGAATGGTCGCAAGCTGACGCCATCAGACCCTGAGTGCTAAATGACACCAGGATGGCGAAGCTAACAATGGCTTTTTGTAGGAAAGGCCCGATCATCTCTTCACTTTAGCACAGTCTCAATGGCCAGGAAAACAAATGCTTCAGACCCATTCAAAACGGCAACACTCTTGGTCAATCCTCAATCAGAGCAATCCTGAAACAGAATCGGGAAAATGATGAGGCGTGTCGCTCTTAAGACAACCGAACTAAAAAAGGCTCATCTCTTGGGATCGACGATAGGCCTGGCTGAGCGCTCTACCAGTGATTTCTTCAAGTCCCTCTTGTCGATAACTTTTTACAGCTTCGATGGTTACCCCACCTTTTGATGTCACTTGATCAATCAATTCCTGTAAACTGAGGTCCGATTGGCTTCTCATCAAGGCGGCACTCCCTTGAAACAGCTGAGTCACAGAAAGACGTGCCTGGTTTTCGTCCATCCCCCATGCCTTCAATTTTTCGACCATCCCTTGGGCAAAGAGAAACACATAAGCGGGCCCTGATCCGGTGACTGTCGTCACCTGATCAAAGAGGATTTCGTCGTTTATCGAGATCGTCTCGCCACATGATTTAAAAAATCGATTGGTTAAATCACGCTGCTGATCACTGACGGCTTCCGAGTGCATGATAAGACTCACTCCCTGCCCTAAAACAGCCGGAGTATTAGGCATCACTCTTGAGATCGTCTGGCAATCGAGTTTAGCTTGCAGGACGGCCAGAGGAACCGCTGCCAAAATTGAAATAATGTGTTTTCCGTTCAGACTTAACCCTTGGGCTTTTAGATCTTCCACAAGCTGGTTCAACTGCTGAGGTTTGCAGGCTACCAAAACAGAATCGACAAGACGCAAGTCACTGAGACTTTCGCAGGCTTGCCCTTGGACAGCATTGGCCAGTGTTGTCGCAGCAGTCTTTGTCGGATTGTAAGTCAAAAATTTCTGTGACGAGTCCTTACTGTAAAAACCCCTAACAATTGCATTGGCCATGTTCCCACAGCCGATGATTCCAATCATACCAATTCCCTTTTTATGTTCGAACATTCCCATTGCCAACGACAACATAGCGAGACGTGGTCATCTGTTCAGCGCCCATTGGCCCGTAGGCGTGAAATTTAGTCGTCGAAATTCCAAGCTCGGCTCCGAGCCCCAATTGACCACCGTCATTAAAGCGAGTCGAAGCATTGATCGCTATACAACTGGCGTCAACACCCCGCTGGAATATGTTGATCGCATTCTGGTCTTCAGAGACAATAGCTTCAGTGTGAAAGCTTCCGTACTGATCAATATGATCAATCGCTTGATCAAGACTATCAACAGTTCGAATTGACAAAATATTTTCCAAATATTCAGTTTCCCAATCACTTTGTTTAGCCAACTTCAAATCAACACCCGATTGGTCGATAAAAACTTGATCGGCTCGGATTTCGCATCCTCTGTCTTGGAGTTGTTTAGTCAACGGCTGAGCAATTTTCGCTAAAATATCCTGGTGTATCAATAAGCTCTCTATGGCGTTGCATACTCCCGTTCTTTGGGTTTTCGCATTCACCACTAAATTGATGGCTTTCTCAAGGTTAGCCTCTTTATCTAAATACATGTGACAAAGGCCTTTGAAGTGGGCGATCACCGGCATTTTGGCGTGCTCATAGACGTGCTCTATAAGTTTTTCTCCCCCCCTCGGAATGACCACATCAATCTCTTTGTCCATAGACAACAAAGCGTGCACTTCTTCTCGAGAGTCGGAGGCCAGAACTTGGACACTTTCTTTTGGCACAAAGTCCTGGATACTTTTTTGAATCAGTTCCCCTAGAATTTCGTTGGAGTTTTTGGCCTCTTTCCCACCTTTTAAAATAATAGCGTTTGAAGACTTCAAAGCTAAGGCCGCGCAGTCAACAACGACATTTGGGCGAGATTCAAAAATCATAAGTATCACCCCCAGCGGAATTCGTTGACGTTGAATTGTCAACCCTTCCTGATTGGTGAACTCCCCATAAGAAACGCCAACAACTTCATCTTGCTCAGCAATCTCTCGAACTCCTTGGGCCAGAGACCGAACCCTTTTCTCGTCAAGCAAAAGGCGATCCTTTAGGGATGCCGAAAGATTCACCTTTTCAGCATGCTCATGGTCTTTCTTATTAGCCGCAACAATCTGGTTTATATTCGTTTCCACTGTTTCAGCAAGTTTGCGCAGCACTTTCAATCTCGTCTCGGGGGTGAGTTTCCGCAACTCTTTTGAAGCAAGACGAGCCTTTTTAGCTAAATTGATCATCTCTATCTTCTCCTATTAAAACAATATTTTTCGAATTTATTACCGAATCGGAGGTTTTATACCCGAGAACCTTTTCTATTTTTTCCTGCTTATTTAACTTGAGCTTTTCAACTTCCGTTTGATTGTACTCACAAACTCCAACCGCAAAGGCTGTATCCTCAAAAACAAGGTCGATACAGTCTCCTTTGTAAAAGTCACCAAAGGTGCCTTCAATTCCAACCGGAAACAGTGCTTTCCCGCCCATTACTTCAAGAAATGCTTTTTTACTAACCACTATTCGACAGTTTAACTTTTTGGTCGAAATCATCCAGGCGTGACGCCTTTCCGGATGAAAAGTGGATCGAGGCCCGAAAAATGTTCCTATGGGTTGCACCAAGGGGTCCATAACAATTCGATCGTTATCCTTTGATGCAATGATCGCCTTAATACCAAGGGGAGTGACTTTTTGGACGGCATGGACTTTTGATTCCATACCTCCTCGCCCAATGGACGTTTTTGTCGACATATCGATGTCGGTCAAGCATTGACCATATTTGACATTTTTAATGAGCTTCGCACCTTTTTGATTCGGATCTCTATCATAGAGCCCCATTGCCGAAGTGATAATAAGGAGAGCATCAGCATTGACCATTTGAGCCGCCGAAGCGGCTAAATGGTCGTTATCCCCCACCGAAATTTCAGTGTATGAGATCGAGTCATTCTCGTTCAATATAGGTGTCACCTTATTTTTTAAAAGAACCTCAACTGTCTGCTTAGCATGCAGAAATCTCTTTCGGCTTCGAAAGTCATCGTGAGTTAACAAAATTTGCGAGCAAATGTGTTGATGATCTTCAAACAGGCTTGAATACCTATTAATAAGCTTAGGCTGGCCAATTGCGCTAGCGGACTGCTGAATTTCAATTTGCCCTTCTTCTGGCAACCTCTTTTTCAGAAATGCTTTGCCAATATTTACGGCTCCAGAGCTCACCAGGACAATCTCGACACCAGAATCTACGAGCTCGCAAATGTCTTCGACAAGTATGCGCATTTTTCGAAGGTCAAATTTACCACTTTTTTTGGTGACAACGTTACTACCGACCTTAACCACAATGCGTTTGCAATTGGTAAGTTCTCTTCTTAATTGAATATTCATTTTTGAGTGGACTTAGCCTAACAACTGCAAGACGAGCTGTCAAAAGACTGATTCATTTTTATTCTGCCTGCGCAATCTGAAATCAGTGAAAGACCATATAGACATCTCGCAGTTGAGCACTGCCACCACAATCAAGAGCCCGGATGCGTAAGTCGATTTCACCCTGAAAGTCTGCGGCTCCCATCGCTGGAGCCTTCAGACTGATTGCCTCGACAAGAGCGGTCCCACTCGGGGCAAAGGATTGAAAGGCGACCTCGACATCTTTATACAAAATCGGTAGCTGCCCCCGTCCTGGCTCGGCATCAGCAGTTCCGAAGGCCGAAACCAATTCTATAGGTTGGGTTATACCATACTTAAATTGTACCAAAAAGTAGTTGTCTATCGCCATCTTAGTGCTTGGGTCATCAAAGTCACCCGACAACGACATCGCCCAGTTGTTCGAATTATTCAATGAAACCGATCGATCCCCCATTATAAAAGGCGAAATGTATTCATCGAAATTTCCATTGTGATTGGAAGACAGCACGTCACCATCCCTTTGCTCCCCCTGAGTCCCAGAGGGATGTAAAGCGACACTATTAAAGATTTTTAAATAGTAGCAAATGCCATTGGCTGATTTTGCCGGAAGTTGGATCCGGTCGGTTCCCGCTGGTAACTCCTGGTATGACTGGCATTGGTCGAAATCAACTCGTTGGTCATTAATCACTGAATCTGTGATCAGAATAGGCGCTGGAACGGTCGGCGAATTGCCGCCATCAACAATGGGGTTATTGCCATTTTCTAAACCATCTCCATCACTGCCAGACCCAGGACCGGTGACGGCTTCACCTTGCCCGCCTACCGAACCGTCAGGTTGACTGGCCTTGATGGCCGAATTATCAAAACTGACGTTTTCACCACAATTCTGAAATCCAAACAACATAACGATTATTGCACCATAAAGAAAGTACTGCTTTGCCAACATAGGATAGTCCCCCTACTTTGAAAGACTTCAAAAGTTGTGCCAAAAATTTTGCACCAAAGCCAAAATAGACAGTTCATATTGATAAAAAGTGGTAAAACATAAGAAGACGCCAACAAGATCAACGTCTCAAATTGAGACAGAGTTTTAAGTATGAGTGACAATCACATAAATGATGTAGATGTGAGTGAGATGGTGAACCATTTGGTCGAAGCCTAAAACATTCCAAAACCCGGACTGAGTCAGGTTATTGTATCGCCCTAAATAGCGCGGCCCCGACTTGATTCGATCCATAACAAAATGAACGACAAAGTCAAAGATCGCTAACCACCAAAGCTGTGGGGCATAAACCAAGCAAATCACGAGCGTCAGCACGGCATGCACCAAACAGTGGGTGATCAATGGCAACAGGAAGTCCCATTGGGGAAGAGTTTTACGAAGCATGTATTCACGCTGCAAAGGAAAGTCGGCGATAAAATGTTTGAACTGATAGATGATGAGTAAAACAAATATCAATTCCAGTTGCTGATTCATGATGCAATCCAAGTTAGGTTAAAAAAATGATCTTACTGCTTTTTCTGCTTCAGTTATAGATCAAATTCCTTTTTCCCATTAATTTTATACCTTTTGTCTTCAAATATTTTTTCCAATTCATCTTGAACCGCCACAAATTCCTTCTGGGCTTTTTTCAATTCTTGCCTTCTTTTTTCTCGATTACGCAAGAAAGTCACATAGGCTTGGTGCGGAAATGCACGAGTCGTTCGCACGAAATTTTTTCTCGCTTTTTCTTTTTTCTCGGCTTGGGCCTGGCGAATACTCTTCATCTTGTTAGCCTGCGCCAACCTTCGCTTCTCCCACTCTTGTTTCTTCTTCATGTAGGCATCAAAACCCACTTTTCGCTCTAACAAAGTGTTTCGAGCCTCTTCTTTCAATTTTGCGACGGGCTTTTGTCCCCACTCTGCGGTTGCTGCAGTCGGAACCAAACTCTGTGCAAAAATAAATAGAAAGGTTAACAATATCTTCAACATATCGTTCTTCTTATCGGACAAATATGGAAAATGTTGACTGAAGATAGACAAAGACCCAGCCTGTTTATAGAATCAGGTCCTTGATATTGATTAGGAGCCTATAAATGATAGATTTTGCCTTACAAATAGCCAGATTTTCCCTGCAAGCAGTCGTCATCGTGCTTTGCCTCCTTGTCGTTATTGGCTTCATTGCCTCATTAATAAGCAAAAGCAAGAGCCAAGCCGAAGTCGAAGTCACCGATCTCAATAAAAAGTTAAAAGCCAACCGCATGAGTCTTTTGCGTAAATCTCTTTCGAAAAAAGAATTCAAACAAGTTGAGAAACAAGAGAAAAATCTTAAAAAGGCGGCGCCCGAAAAGAAAACAGTTTTTGTTCTCAACTTCGATGGCGACATAAAAGCCTCCGCCACCGAGCAACTGCGTGAGGAAATCACCACTCTGCTCGGAGCCGCTAAGCCTGGAGACCAAGTGGTCGTAAAAGTCGAAAGCCCGGGGGGGATGGTGCATGGCTATGGCCTGGCCGCTAGCCAATTGATTCGTATTAAAAAGGCCAATCTTCCACTAACAATTTGTGTGGATAAAATTGCTGCCAGTGGTGGCTATATGATGGCCTGCATTGCCGATAAAATTGTGGCCGCCCCCTTCGCCATCATTGGCTCGATTGGGGTGATTGCCTCCGTTCCTAATATCTATAAAGTTTTAAAGAAACATGACGTGGATTACTTGGAAATCACGGCCGGAGAGTTTAAGCGAACACTCACTCCCCTTGGCGAAGTGACGGAACCAAAACTCAATAAATTCAAAGAGCAGATCGAACAAGTCCACGAGCTTTTTAAAACCCATGTAGTCGAACAAAGACAAAACTTGGATTTGCATAAAGTCGCGACTGGTGAATACTGGTATGGTCAGCAAGCTATCAATTTAAATCTTATCGACGAGCTAGGCACTAGCGACGATCTTATTTTAAATCTTTCAAAGGACCACCATGTCTTGGCAGTAAAATTTGCAGGTAAAAAATCATTGAAAGATAAAATCAGTGAAAGTTTGGCTTCAAGTACCGAATCTTTTTTCAGCAAAATCTTAGATATAAATTGGAAAAACCAATTTCAGTAAGCCTAACAAGACCAAGGGCTATAACTCTGTTTTTTTTGCCAACTTCCTATGAGTGGCTGATAAGGGTCGATCTCTTGATACCCTCTAAGTCTAGAGAAATGTATTTCACTTGTAAAGTTCTAGAATAGTTAGGTTTAATGGCATTATGAAAAAAATTCTTTATATTTGTCCTTCTTCTGGAATGGGTGGAGCCGAGACATTCTTAATTCAAACTCAAACCTGTGTAAATAAGTCAGAGTTCGAAAACCATTACCTGCTGTTTCGCTCAGGTCCACTTGTCGACAAATTAAAAAGTTTAGGGGCTCATGTGCATTTACTTAACACGCCTCCTCGACTGTCAAAACTGAGTGATCGTCGATTGGTCCTTAAAAAAATAAAAGATCTGATCAATGGCTACAATATCTCTTTAGTGCATTCAACGACGGCCTACGCCGCACTTTTCAGTGCTGGTACTTGTAAATCTATGCAGGTCCCCCATGTCTGGTTTCAGCATGGTCAAACCCCCGGTTGGATGGACAGAGCCGCCGCTGTTTTGTATCATGACGGCCTCATAGTAAACTCGCACCACACGGGTAAAATTCAAAGAAAACTTGAAAATCCAGTGCGCTTTTTGATCCCTCGTAAAAACCCCATTGAAAAAATCCTTTTAGGAACGCCCATTGTCGAATGGAGTTCTCAAGATGTGGAGCAGGAAAAAACAAAATGGGCAAGCGCAGGCCATTTCTCTCCGGACCTCCCGCTTATTGGCATGCTTTGCCGAATCGAAAAACGGAAAGGAATTCCTATTTTTCTGGAAGCTGTAGCCGAATTGCAAGCAGACCCGACAGTCACCGACTTTCAAGCCATTATCTGGGGTGAAACTTTTAAAGAAAAAGACTCTTTCCATGAATTAACCGAGCAAGTAAAACAAAAAAATCTACCGATTTATTTTGCCGGCCCCACGATCAACGCATCGTTGTCTTTGGCCACTTGTGACATTTTTGTCAACGCTTCCATTCAACCAGAACCCTTTGGCTTGTCCGTTGTCGAAGCCATGATGGTTGGCGCCGTCCCCATCGTACCCAGTGAAGGGGGCCCAGCCGAGGTGATTAGCAATGGCAAAAATGGATTGGTTTTTAAAGCTCGCCAAGCCACCTCGCTGGCCAAGCAAATCCGAACCCTTCTCAAGGACGCCACACTTTTGAGAACTCTGTCAGACACCGCGAAACAAGTGGCTCGTCAGAAATACAATGCAAAACGTGTGATCTCACACCTGGAAAGCTTCCATTTGAAAATTATCGGTTAAACACCTAGGTGTCTGCATTTTATTCAGACGAGTAGGCGCTAGCCGCGATTCTTGTCACTTTGGTATTCTCCTGTTTTTTTGAATAATCTTTAGTAGTTATTTCAATACCTTAGAAACAGTTGCTCAGCATTGTTTTTGCAACCATTAAAGAGTCTATGCGCTTGCTTTCTTTTTGCCTTTTGATTTTTTTAATTCGTGGCGTAGCCTCGGCCCAACCAACAAGCCAAAGCGATCTTATTTCAAGAGGCCAAGAACTGATTCAATCCTGGACGAGTCTTGAGACTCAAAACAGCCAAATCTACCATAAGTACTTATTGATCTTGGAGCATATTGGACCCATTCGATACCAAAACATTGATATGGAATCTTTAAGTCGTGCGAGCAACCAAATCGGTTTGCAGCTGACGGAGGACTCCCGACAAAGACTGAATAACTTTATTCGCCAGTACGACCCGCGAAATTTTTCGGGCCCCAATCAGGTCACGGCTCGACGGGTCCAGCGAATCGGCGAGCAGGCTGCCAGTTTTCTAAACTCAATTGATGGTCAAAGGGGATATCAACTTGTTCAACGCTACGAAACTGATGGCTACAGCGTACGACGATCTTTGAAAACCGGAATGTACCACTTAGGCCCCGAACTGATGCGCTTTGCAGCGGCTATTGTTGTTGTTCGCATCGCTACCTGTTTTGGGAGTAACCCCCAGGCTATATTGGAAAACATCACCCAGTGGCAAACGCCTGAAATTATGGCCTCTCACTCCGACCCAGTGTGTGTCGACGAGCTGGTTCAAATGTTACGTTCACCCATATTTTATGTTGGGTTTTCAGCCTTCGTGGCGGGTAACCGGGCTTCCAGTGCTTACATGATGGGAAAGTTGGCGGATTGGGATCCCGATTGGGGTTCTAGAACGAATTTTGTTGCGAAAAACTTGGTCCCCCATATGGCGATGGCTGTCGGATTTTTGGGTGACCATTTGGTCAAGACACTGATCCAAAATGAATACCTGTTGGCCTGTGGCGGAATGGCTGTGGCTGGAATGGCCAATGGGAGTATCGATCAAATTGGTGCCGTGATTGCGACTGACACGGAAGGTGAAGAAACCTACGAAGTTCGCGATTTTTTTGGCGGCTTTACAGACCCCACCTGTCGTCGGGCTTTCAACAGCATTTCCTCGGATCAATTCCTGAATGAAGAACTCGGGATCGGACTGGCTGGCTTAACGGCAACCGCCGTAACAATGGCCGCAGGCTCTTCGGCTTTGACCGCCATCGGATCGAGAATGGCCAACAGCGAAAGGCTCCGACGGGGTGCCAACATCGTTTCAAGAGCCGCTGCCGGATCTCGTCTAGCCCTAAAATTAAAGCAATACCCTATTGTTTTATCTGTCTCCGGAGGGCCTATCGGTTTTGCCGTCGGCACCGCACGAATGGTTATTTTTCTTGGTCTCTTTGAGGTTATCAGCCCTTATATCGAAGAACTCTATTTTTCTGAAGTTTTAGAGAGTAAAGTCGACCGTAGAACTCGCAGCTTTGCTGACAGTGTGGGAGCCTTCACTCCCGGCCAGTTCACAATTCTTCCACAAACAATATGTTCCGAACATTACACGGGTGAGCAAGAAAACGGCGAACTTCCTGTTTGCACCCGACTGCCTATTGTCGCTACCATGAATACCTTTCATGATTTCAGTCAAACTTGGCGCAAGAAACATGTCTTAAAAGAATTTATGCAATCCCATTCCCGTTGGCAGCAAAAGGTGACGAGTTTTATTAACAATTACCTGATGAGTCTCGACTTGACTCGAACTCTGACCAAAACTCGAGAAATGTATTTGAATTTTCAAGATGCCCTTGATGCTGGACAAAGCCGAGAGACCATTAAATACCAAGATTACATCAGCCAGTCTGATCAATTGCAGCGCCAAAACATCAATTCCGCCATTGAAGCCATCGTCAGTGAAATTTCTGATCCTGAAATACGACAATATTTTCGCCAAGATGTCGAGATGGAGTTTGAAAAAGCCCAGACAGACTACGATTATGAAAGTGCCTACGCCAATAGGCCCCTTTCTGATCCAGGTCGACGGATTCATGATCTATTAGACCAACTGGATTACGAGGCCTTCATCCTAAACACTCTTCCTTTCGGCTTAGCTTTTCAGGGCATTAATGGTGATGGTCGCTTCCCGAATGCCGCCGAGCTTGATGCTTTGGTTTGGGATATTCTGACCTTCCTTGGTGACCCCGATACCCCCCCCTATTCTCCCATCCAACTGGAAGACCCCAGTTCGCCAAGCTCAATTATGGATAATCCTTTTATCTCTCCGACTCGTCCGGACTTGCTGGCTGATCTAGGGATGCCCTTGCACCTTGTTTATATAACCAAACAAATCGACGTCATTCGCTGGTACCTGTCTCGCCCAGACCAGGAGGCCAATGCGATCGGTCTTCTTTTGTTTCAAGAGTGGGCCCCGATAATGTATGGACGTCAAGGTCGCCATCAGCCCCAGCTCACCCCATCCGGAGATCTTTACACCAGTTCTCGAGGCTTCACTTCCGAACAGGATGAACTTTACCAGCGAATCAACCAGGCCCTCCAATATTACGCTCCTATTCTCCCTTGGGAAATGAAGTATATTCTGTCTACCTATGGTGAACTGGCCAACCGAGAAAAGACTTCGAGCGACGGTCAGTTTCAAGAGAGCAGCCACAATTTCCAAACAAAAAGCTTAGCTGATTTCGTTTTAACCCAACTGCTTTGTGGACAAAACCGAACTTATCAACGCTTTTTCGGCGACAGCGGTGGGGTCGCTCTGCAGTTCCAATTCCCCCTCCTGATTGAAGGGGAAGTCTGCCAAAATCTTGTCCATGAGATACACATGGTCGACGAATCAAAAGCTTCTCCCTTTCGCAGCATTTTCGCCAACCCCTTTGGATTGTATGCGGGTCTACACCAAAGCTATATTCGCTACCCCAAAGACAACGACCAGCCTTTGGTTTTTAATCAAGAGCAAGAGGCTGGGGATTGGTGGAATCAGCAGATTCGCCCAGTGGCTTTGCAACGACTGGATGCTCTTCGAGTTGAGCAAGAGAAAATGGTTGAAGAGAGCTTCAACAGTCGCTTGAGTCAGGTCGAAATTGATGCACCCAGCGGCTGGCGCCGCTGGTTTGGTTGGATCGGAAGCCTCGCCGGTGGCCAATCCGATGTGCAAAGGCAAGCACAAAGAGCCACCAGCACCGAAAGTCTAACCCTCAGTTTGGTCAATGAGTTTTATCACTATCGCCTGGGCTTACAGCATTTGCTCTCTGTCGCAGAATATGAGGCCCTCGAGCCTGATCTGATTGGGCTCTCACAGTGCCTTGTCGATTTGATCAACAGCCTACCGGAAAAAAAATACAGGGTCGCCCGGCAACAGTGCGAATCCACCCTAGAAAGTGTTAAGTTCGCCTTGAAAACCAGAAACGGGAGATACAATTCGGAAGAGGCGCAAGCGGACCTTCGAGCCATCAACGAGACAGACCTCACTCAAGAGCAAATTCAAGACCGAGTTTTGCTGGAGGTTTGGGAAAAGATGAATAGCCTGTTTATTGAGATTGAAAGATACAATCGCCTGGTTAACGAAAGTTTTAATTTTCGTTTAGATGAGGGAAATCAAATATGAATAAAGCGATGCTATTACTTCTTTTACTAGCGACCGGTCCAACCCAAGCGGCTCTCCGCCCCGAACCTGCCCGCCCTGAAGTCACTCGTCGCGCCTCAGAAATTCCACGCAGCTTGAGTCAAAAGATTGAAACCATGAATCGCACGGTGCGCGAAGTTCTTGGTCAACGAGTCAGCGAAGGTTTCGAAATCAGAATTCCAGAAGGTCTGAGCGGCAATAAAATGAATCGTTATGAGAGAGATCTTAACGAGTTCGCCCGCACCTTAAGAGATAAAAAAACTGAAATTATGGAAAACGGCTACAAGGGGACCGAGATCGCCAATTTCTTAGAACTACTCAACCAAGTGTTTGCACAAAGAAATCACAACCAAAACTTTTTGCAGAACCAACGGCTTTCCAGTGAACAACGGGCGGTTGTGCAAAGAAACCTCGACTTCATCGATAACCTTTTAACCATCGAGATGGCTAAAATCACCGAAACCGCCGATTCACCGTTAAGCCAGGGGGTGATTTTACGAACCATGTACCCCATTTCACGGATGCCGGTGGCTCAACTTAAGATTCAGGATTTTATCGACGTCGAAGCTCAGATTACCGCAATTTTACCTAAGAACTACAATATGGCCAAAGCCGCCAGCTGTGTTCGATAATGGGATCAGCGCAAACCCAAGTCCACAAAGGCTAAGCCCACTTTTATTGACTTCTTAATAAACTCTTAAGATTTATAGACGATAGTATTGCTATGCGTATTACTGTCCTTCTTTTTTCGTTGGCTTTATTGGGTTGTGAGAACAACGCCAACCTCAGTCTCAATCTTAAACACTTGATTAAAACGAGCTATAAGAAACCTGACTCCAAATGCCAAGAGCTCGGGTCAGTGACCGGAATCGCCCTGGACAATGCCGGATTCGCTCGATCTTACCAACAAGCCCTTAAGTCCATATTGAGAGAAACCCATGACAAGGGCGGAAACTTCCTTTTCATTGAACGTGCGAGTACCGATGGCACCAACCTCGCTGGAATGTCTTACGCCTGTAACGATTAAATCTAGGCTACCCCTGATGTCTGTATTTTAAGAAGGATGAGTGCAAGCCTCCCTAAAAATTGCTAAACTAGGTCAATGGAAAATCGCCAGCCCATCGCTATTATGATTTGCGACCTAAACCCTTTGAACAGTCAGGACCGTTCGGTCTTAGAAATAGCATGGCAGCTGAACCGAGAGTTTCCTCTCCAAATTCATTCAATCTCACTGGCGGGCTACGACAATTGGCCAGACATGGAGCATATCCAATACCGAACCCGTTTTACTAAGCCGATTTTACTTCAATATATGAACTACCAGTTCGATAGTTGGCGTCGACTCAAAAGAAATCCAACTCATTGGATTCAATCAACCGGAATAGATTCTTTGACCAGCTCTATCGTGCATGTTCACTTTGTTCATCATCGCTGGCAAAAAGTCGTCCACTCATTACCTCCGGATAAAATTCTTAGCCCTTCTTTGCTAAAAAACTCTTACCGTAACTTAGTAAACTTTTATAAAAAAGAGATGGAAAAACTAATTTATAAGCCGGATAAAAAGTATATTGCCGTCTCCCATGCCGTTAAAAAAGAGCTCATGGAACACTTCGCAATCCCCTCGGAAAACATTGAAATCATTTATCATGGCGTTGATTCGACTCAATTTTACCCCTGCCAAAAAGATGCAAAAGCGATGCAGGTCCGACAACAAATGCGCCGCGACCTGGGTCTTTCAGATAATGATTTTATTCTCTTACACGCCGGTGATCTTAACGCTCGTAAAGGTCTTTTTAAAGCTTTAGAAGTTCTCTCTTTTTTGAAAAAAAATGACTTTAACAATGTGAAGCTTCTGGCTATCGGCGAAGGCGACCAAGACAAGCTGATCGAAGAAAGTCAAACCCTAGACATCGAAGATAAATTGATTTTGATACCCCACACCAAAGACATTCGACGCTACTACTGGGCCTCCGACTGCCTCTTTTTCCCTTCTTATTACGAGCCTTTTGGAATGGCCATCCTTGAAGCGATGGCCTGCGGTTTACCCGTGGTCGCCAGTGAAACGGCCGGCGGCAGTGAGCTGATTATTGACGGTGAGAACGGCCTTCTCTTTAATCCCTGGGGCTCAGCCCATGAAATGGCCAATTCACTTCTCCCCTTGTTAAGAGACCCCCACCTGGGGCTACGCTTAGGGCAAGCGGCCAGAGCAACCGCGGAAAACTACACTTGGGAAAGAACTGGAAACCAATTCCGGCAATTTTACAAAAAACTCGCTCATCAAGAGTCTCAGGGCTAGTCATTCAAGAGATTAGAAGCCGCCCACCGATTTGTATCTTCATTTAAAAAGACCAAACAAAAGTTTAAAAATTGCAGATCCATCAGCTGGTAGGTTTTTTCGCTATAGCAGATACCCACATCTTCAAGGTAAAAAGCCCTAAAGTGTTTGGGTCCTAAACTGATTATACTACGTGATGGCACTCGAAGATCATACTGGGGCAATCTCAGCAAATTGTTTTGATTCGCCGAAGCACTTCTGTGCCCAAGTTGTCGTCCAATATCCCGGTAATTGATATTGAGGACTTTATTTATCCCCTGCTCTTCGAGAAGGTGAAGAATGTCCGCAACAACAACCGGTTCAACATCTTCTGCCTGAGCCGAAGCCCCTTGAAAAAGTAAACCTATCATAAAAACAAGGTTAACAACCAGTCGGCGTTTATTTTTCATGACCATCTCCTTATTGAGGGGCATTAACACGCAGAGCTTCCAGTTCCTGGGAAAAATCCACGGCAAAGAATTCAAAATTTCGAACAAGTAATAATAAATAAGAAATATTGGCTGCATTGACTTCTACACCAGAAACTGACATGTCACTGGCCGGAAGTGCAAAAAATTGGTAGAGTTGCGGGCGAGCGACCGCCGTTCCTGCATTTCGTAAGGACTCGACGGCATGCGCCGCCTGCACCGCTCGGCCCACTGGGATCAAGCCAAGTAAATTAACCAAGAAGACAACATCACCGCGATGATCCAGCACCGAACTGTTTTCATAGGTTAAAAGACCGTGACTAAAATCTCCGTTGAGGTCAATTTCTCGACCGGCAAAAAAACCATTATAAGAAAGATTTGAATCGGCTCTTCCCCGCCAAGCCCCTAACGAACCATCAGCAAGTGCTGGCAGGCAAAGAACGGCAGCGCCTGCAGTGCCTATTCCACTCAAACTTCCCACGCCACACACTATGGCCGTACCCAATCCCACACCGATTGAAGTGACGACCCTTCGGGTTTGTTGCCTCTTTAGATCGTGCCAAGCGGAACACATGACATCAATATCACTTTGATCTTCTAGGGTACTCAGTAATCTGTCGGCCTGTCCCGAGAAGTTAACTAAACCCATTTCATGATCGTTTATCCATATTGTGGCGTAACTGCCCACGCTGGTTGAATGGCTGGTTTCGAACTGTTCAATCCTTCGCAAGAACTGTTCATTGTAATTGATCATTCGGTTAAAGGCTTGAGACAATTGACGAGGGTTATGTAAGATATCTTCCGAAACAAATGCCAACAAAGGGTTCATTTCAATGAGTTCTTGATTTCTCAATCGAAAATAGCGTTGCGTTTCCATATAAATGTCACGAACATTGGTGGTGACACCCATGCGCCCCGCGGTCCGGATAAAAATATGGTACCAAATCTCTAAAGTCTCTTGTTTTTCTTGCTCCGAAAATGTGAAACCAGGAACTTCAAATCGAGCAACGTTCTCTGGTCGCAACGTGCCCCGTTCTTTGCGTTGGATAAACTCCACGAGTGTTCGCGGAGCACGAAGGTAGGCAAACAACCCGGGGCCTCGCTCGGCGATCGCTCGAGCCATTTTTGCAGTTCTAACTTGGTCCACAAGAACAGCATAGAAGTTAGTCCGAAACTGGTTGCATGCCTCATCGGTACAGGTATCGATAAATCTCCGAGCCTGACTCAAACTGGCTGCGGCCTCTTGTGATTCAGTCAACAGACTGGCTTTTAATTCTGTTAACAGTTCGCTACGATGTTCCGCTGAACTTCTTGTATAGGCATAGGATGAACAGCTTGCCAAATTTTGAGCATAGGCCCGTGAACCAACAAGACTGAACAGTAAAATAAAAATTTTTAAGCCTATTTGTTTCACCATAAAAACCTTTGCTTTAATAGCCACCCTTCAACTAAGCATAAATGCTGCCAATTTGCTGATTGTGATTTGTTTTGCGAAATCAGTGACTTGAAATGCTTACATGGGCCCAAACTGAGCTCTTTATTCGACTCTCGTGCCAAAATTTGTCGCTGCCCTGTCTGCCCTCTTCGCTAGGCAAACAAAGGGTGTCAAAAGCCTGTTCACTCATGAAATCTTTACTAGGGGGCTTCGATTAATCTCAGTATCGTTCTATATTTAGGTCATTCAACAGTGTATGCAAAGGGCAGGGTCGAGCCAATGAACCTTAAAATATTTTCTAAATTCCTATTCACTTTCGGATTGATCTTATTTTCGAACCCATTGTTCGCTAATTCTTGCATCATTGAAAGACATAATGAACTCAACGAATCTTCAATTCAACTCAACGGACAGTGGATCGGACTTTTTGGTGGTGCCAATGAGGCTGAAGATGCCAATGCCTTTGCTATCAGTCTGGCTCGTTTTGGAATTTGTGACTATAAAAATATTGAAGTTCAGCAAGAAGTGACCACCCCCTATATCTGTTTCACCAGTGAGACCCCCGCCTTAGAAGTTGGCGATGTTTATTGGCCATCGACCACCATCGTTGTTAAAATGAATGTTCTGACTTCGGAACAAGAAACCGTTAAAGTGTCTGTGGATGGACACCGCGATCAAGCCATTGCTTACGGCGATAGATTGGCAGCCCTTGGGCAGTGCTTGTTCACTCCCCCAGAGACTGTGCAACCGGAAAACAGAGAAGAAGCCGCCTCTTTGTTAAGCTGGGTCATGCAGCCCCACGAATCTTTATAAGCTCCCTTCATTTCACCTCAATCTGTCTCATGAGCACAGATAATGTTATTTCTTAAACAAAAGAGCTTTTTGTATAAGCAAATTCCGGTCATTTTCTATAAATAACACTTTGCATCCTAGGCCTTTAAACAGGGTATTGTTAAGGAGCCCTTTGCTTTGGACAAGTCTTTTGGCCTGTGATGTGATTTTGATATGGGGGAAATCAAATGACTTGGATCACTCGACTTTTTCTAATTGCTGTTTCAGTTTCATGGTTCTCAAACGCCCACGCCGAAAGCCGAATCAAGGTCTCCACCTTGAACATGAAGTGGTTCGGTATTGGTGGCTTTATGTGGAACACCCCAGACATGGAATTTCGCCAAGACAATATGAAAAAGTTCATTGATCAAGTCCTTCCTGATTCAGATGTCATCGTGTTCACGGAAGTTGTAGAAACCCAAACCATGCTGGAAGTGATTGCCCATCGAATGGATTGTGCCAGCTATGAAGGGGCTTGGAGTCGACACCAACATATTATGATTTGTTTTGATAAAAACAAATACCGCTCTGAAAAATACGACGGCGACTATATCATCCCCGATGTGGATCTTGGCAGCGGTGGCTTACGCCCCGCCGCCCAAGCCAAAATTTGCCACCGCGGCGGTCAATGCTTTTTGCAAGTGATCGGAGTGCATTTAGCCGCTGGTCGCAAATCAGAAAAAAGACTCGAACAAGTCAAATTAATCAATGCTGATTTGATTCGTCATGACGATCTCTTGCCCACTGTTGTTACAGGAGATTTTAACTCTTACATCACTTCGCAAAGTGGGCTGCCAGAGGATGACATTCAAATGTTTGAAGCGGCTTTATCCAACGGAACCAAATCCTTTGCCTCGGTCACTCGCGACATTACCACCTATGGCTCTGGTGACTGGGCCCGAGCTTATGATCACATTATTACAACGTCAGATATCAAAACGGTGGAAACCCGAGGTTACGAAGCCTGCGAGAAGAAACCTGATTTAAGTAAAACATTTATTCCTTATAGTAGCTTTCGACGGCACTACACCGATCATTGTCCGGTGACTGCCGACATTATTGTAAAATAACGAGAAAAGGTTGGTTTACTTGCGACTGAAGCCCTTTTTAAATATTTGTGTTGTTTTTCTAATTGGTTGGCCGGCATGGGCCGACCCCATCCTTCCCAGCCAGCCTCAGTTTTATTATGGCGGTGTGGGTCGCTCTTCGGACCCGCTGTCTCTCAAGGATGAGTTACATAAGATTCTGCAAGCTTTTCATATATCCAAGCCGGGTGATTTTGATCAAATCGTGGAGAGCTGCTCAGTAGAAACCAATGAATATTGCTACACTCACCGACGATTGAGCTACAAAGAGGCTCGACAGTACATGTTTGGCCATCTTTTTCTGCATGGCCTGCAGAACCAAAATTACTGGCTACCGACTGTCTATTGCCAAGACAAACTCACCAACCAACAGCTTCCAGAGGGCAACGCTCTTGGACCAATGAAAATCCCCTATGCTCAGGTTGTTAACGCTGAACATGCTTGGCCGCAAAGTAAGTTCTCCAACAATATGCCTAAAGCTTTACAAAAATCAGACTTGCACTCACTTTACCCGGTCCGCATGAAAGTCAATTCCACCCGAGGCAACCATCCCTTTGGCGAAGTCGTTGAAGCCAAGTCGGTTCCTTGCGAAGAAGCGGCTCTCGGCAAGAATGAAAAGGGTCAAACGGTGTTTGAACCTTCTCCCTCTATCCAAGGCAACATTGCTCGTTCTCTTTTTTATTTTTCTATCCGTTACAACACCCCCATTGATCCTGATCAAGAAAAGGTTTTAAGAACGTGGCACAAAAACGATCCAGTAGACAGCGAAGAACTAGAAAAACACGAGGAAACGTTTCGTATTCAGTATGTTCGAAACCCCTTCATTGATCACCCTGAATGGGTCGATACGATCAATAATTTTTAACTGTTTAAAATGTCGACATCAAAGGTGACAAATGCTGTCTACTTTTTTAACGGCCTGCCTTGGCTATTTTTCTCCTAAACCAAAAGTGACAATTATCAGCCCCTTCAAAACAGTTTTTTTATAGAGTTTTCAAACCACCTGAAAAAAAAGCTTTCACCTCGAAATTCCCTTATTATAGAGCCATTCACGATGTGCTTATAAAAGCCGTAGGAGGAAGAGATGAAGAATGGTCAAATGAAGGTAAGCGGACAATTGCTTGTTGTATTGGCCCTAGTTTTTGGAATTCACAGTGTGGCGCAAGCAAAAAAGCGAGCTCCTAAATTTACACCCATGTACAAAGTCGAACGTTGCGACTGTTTGGGATACAGTGAAGACATTCCGACTTTCCTATCCGATCTGGCCGGTGCCAACGACCTGGATGAACTCTATATTTTCGGAGAAGGACGAACCTTACAAGATGCCGAACAGAGCGCACAAAATCTTTGCATCGAAACCTACCGTTCTTATGCGAGCGTTTCAAAGATTGAAGACTCCAGCTCAGTCACTCAATCGGGATGTAAAAAGATGAAAAGCACTCCAGATGGACGTTGGGTTTCCATTTAATTAACTCATTGAACTTTATTATTTTGGCTCGCCCATATAAGCGATCCTTTTCAGGGCAATAAGAGATCTTTAGCTTAAGATCTCTTTATTGCCATTTTTTTTGTTTTTCCCATTGTGCAAGACCTTTTGAGGCTAAAATTTTTACAGCTCAGGTTTCCCTTGCCGAAGTCTTCGAAGAATTGTGATAGAGGTTTGTTAAGTTAAAAGGGAGCAAATATGCTATCAATTCTAATCGGTTTACTCATCCTACCAGCGGCCCAGGCCGAAGCTATCCCGCAACAAGTTGTCGCCAGCTGCGAATGCGTGGTTTTAAACGATGCCCGAACACCTATACTTCCACCCCACTCTTATGTCGGCGCCCCAGTGCCTGTGGTTCCTTCAGAATTTGGAGTTTATGGAACCGGACAACTTTCTAGCGAAGTCGAACGCACTCACTGTGCGGAAACAGCTCCTGGTGAATTGAACGCCGCTTGTTCAATCGCCGTGGTTAAGGCACTTCACAACGCGACCTACCTTTGTGGTCAAATTGCCCAGAGGTATCACCCTAACCAAAACGATGGCTTTCTCAATGGCTCAATCGAGCCCAGTTTGTGTTTACTTTCTATTGAATAACTTGATTTAATTTTTGTAGATCGAGCAAAAATAAATGGGACCCCAACCCTGCTGATCCGGCAGGGCTTGGAACCCAAACTCAGTGGCTGTAAAGCCCTTGGGCGTGGCTATTTCTTCGATTTGAAACTGATCTTTTTTTCTCTTCCCTAGCTTGGTGATCACTTCATCGTTTTCATGGGGAGACATCGAGCAGGTTGAATACACCAATTGCCCCCCCGGCTTCAGGGCATCGAAGGCCGAAGCTAGCAAAGAGTACTGTCGGACCCCAAAGTTTTTACTTCTTTTTTCTTTCCACAAAGCCAGATCGCTCGCTTTTTGAAGAACTCCCCGTTCGCCAGAACAAGGAGCATCAAGTAAAATACGTTCAAAACTTTCTGGCTGACGACGTCCAAACAAGGACCCATCCCAGCCTTTGATTTTTATTCGACTGCGCACCTCTTTGGGAAGGTAACGCTTAAACACACTCATCATTCGAAAACGGCGTTTGGCTGACATTTCATTGGCGACAAGCTCGCCCTCAAGATTCCAATCCTCAGATTCAAAGGCACCTGTCAACTGCTCCATCAATACCAAACTTTTACCACCCGGGGCAGCACACATATCTAGGACTCGATCGCCTTTTTCGATCACAAGAGTGCGGGCGGCGACCACACTGGCGGGATCCATGCGATAATAGGGCAACAAATTTTGTTCCCAAAGGGCCAAGTCAAAGTGCTCATCCACTTCATAGCAATGATCCAATTCATCGACGGTCACACCGACTCCTGGAAATTTCTGGGGTCGTTCTGGCAAAAAAAGGTTGGCCCGTGCCACCTTAGCGTCTTTATTTTCTAAACCTTCTCGAATGGCGGGCCATCGGTCGCCATAGATTTGACCAAAATAGTGGTCAAAAGCCTCAACACCACTCTTTGCCTTCATGGTTGATCATGGTCCTTGGCGATCTGGATGGGCCCTTTAAGTTCAACCGTTCGACTGATCTCTTCCATTCCGGCGGCTTTAACGGCGCGATGTAACTCTCTAGGGAACTCCGATTGAAATTGCATAAAATCATCAGTCGAAGACCAAACTTGGAAAATCACTTCTGTGTAATTCTCTCGAAAGCCGGTCACATAAAAATAAGGCTCAGGCTCGTCCAACGCCAAACCATTGCGGCTGGCGACATCATTGAAGACCTCTTCGAGACGAGTCAAACTGTCACGTCTTGCAAGGAGGTATGTGACATCCAAGCGTCGGATTGGAAAAAAACTAATATTGCGCACGGAGCTACCGATAACAAGCTCATTGGGGATGCGAACCATCAGATTGTCCAATGTCCGCAAAGTCAGTGACAAAAGGTTGCGTGAAACAACTTCTCCGCGAAAATCATTCACTTCAATAATGTTACCGACAATAAATGGGCGTTCAAAGACAAGAAAAATGCCGCTGATTAAATTGGAGATCGGTGTGCGAGCGGCAAAACCAATGGCAAGAGTTAGCAAACCGGTCGCACCAATAACAACCTTCATGTCAACCCGCATGATTTTAAAGAAAAACAAAATAAAGACGATGTTAAAAAAATAGACGAAAAACTTTCGGACGCTTAAGACTTTTCTTTTGTCCTTCATATTGCGTATCGAAGCATGATAAAAATAGTTAAAACATTTAATGAACACTTGGCCAAATAACAGCACACCAAAACCAACAAAAATGTTGCGCCAGGGAAGATCTGTTTGAATTTCATTAAAGGCTTGAATCAGCTCTTGCATTTTACCTCATTATCTCAGTCACCGATTTAAACAAACTCTTAGGTAGTTTCTCTCGGGGCCCATGAATGGTCGTCAGCTCTCCTCCCCCATTTTCGGGTGCAAAGATTTTTAGATCCTTCAAATTTTGATTGGGGTCAATGCGCACCGACAGTGTGCTCGTGACAAAGACACCCCGACTTTCTTGATAAAGGGTCAGATAATTGACCGGAATTTTCAGCTTTTCGATAGGGATAGGTTCATTGGAACTGTTTTCGATAAAAATATGGGTCAGAGCTCGGTGCGGGCGGAAGGGTAAGTTTTCCTCGATCAAGGCCGCATGGATTCTGGTGAAATAACAAAGTTGACCACTGGTTGGCGACTCGCCAAACCAGGTTTTCACCCGATGCAATACCGGAATCTCATCAATAATCAGCGAAGAGTCCAAATCAACCAAGCGGATATTCATCGGTGTACTAAGGTGAATCTTTGCCTTTTCCCCGGGCAATATCATGAAAGTCGTATCCGGCTTAACCACAAACGGAATCTCGCCCAAACAGGGAACCACTTGCAGCCGCGGCGAGGCCCCCGAGAAGGCAAACCGTTTTTCGGTGAGCAAATTATTGGGAGACATTCCGGTGAAGGGGTACTGATAATGAAATGAAGAGTCCATCCAGTCATTTGAAGTCATCCAGAGAATACGAATTTCAGTAGGAATTTTTTCCAAATAAAAGTCGAGAGGACCAAAACGAAGGTGAAAATTCTCATCGTCTTGCATTTTCAGATCTGTCTGAAAGACCTTCAGTTCTTCAGCTTGGTCTCGTTTCACTTAGGGCTCCAATCAGATAATACAACGCGATTCCCTTTGCTCTTTGGTCGAATACTACCAACCAAGGCCGCCCGTTCATAGCCCAGGCCATGCAAATCTGCAAGCACCTCTTGGTACTCATGTGCCCGAACCCCTAGCACCAAACTGCCTTGGCTCATCGAATCCCACAAAATAGAGTTGTTGAGCGATACTTCCGAGCGATCAAAGGCCACATCATCTTGAATGCGAGTCCAATTGGTGTCGAGTCCGGGGTGCGAGACTTTTTGATTGATCAATTCATCGGCTCCGTTCCAGCGAGGAACCTCGCGCAGATTCACCATCAATTGTTGGTGACCGGGAAGTTTTTGCAAACAATGAAACAAGAACCCCCACTCTTCGATAAGTACTTTCCCTGAAGGCTTCCAGCGTAGCAAAAAATCTTTGATTCGATTGGCATCTTTTAAAATTGGCTGTTCTATGGACTTTTGAATCCAGCCTGAATTAAAGCGCTCGGTCAACCGACCCGCCCACAAAAACCCAAAGCCCAAAGGGCGGGTCACAATTAAATAGTCATGGGGTCGGAAGGGCGATTCCGGCTCGGCAAAGGACGCGCCTCCAATCGTAACACTTAGGTGCCAGTGAGGACCGTTGAAAGTGTCCCCTCCGTCGATCTCGACCCCTTGCTTTTCGGCGACACTCTCGATAGCTCGAAAGGTGGACTCGAACACATGGTTCAACAGTTGCTGATCTTGATCCGGAAGTGTCAAATTAAAGCGGAGCTGCTGGGGGTGAATGCCCTGACTTAAACTTTTTAATAGAGCAATTTCAGTAATTTTAATCGCAGACAGGGCATAAGATCCCCATGAGTTGAATCCATTGAATGAATTCAATCGAAACTCACTTTTGCGATCCTCCTGAAATCGATTGTATAGTCCTTGCCAAGGACGACTCATATGTTGAGCTTGAAACTCCAACTCCTCTTGGATTTGATGCCGACGAGGCTCCAAGACCTCGACTACTTGCTGTTGTTGGATCATTTTTTGGGTCCGACGGCTCCAATCTTTTCCCCAGTAGAAGCTTTCGAAGTGTAAACGATCTCGACATTCAAGAGCGGGGTCATCCTCTTCCTTAAAGATATTATGTTTCAAAGTTTGAGCAACCTCACTCTTGTCAATCTCTGACAACCATTGCCTACTTCGTTCAAATTGAATGTGCTGGCCGGTCACAAAGATATTTCTTGAACGAACTTCGCAGAGGTCACGACGAACAAGAATTTTTTGATTGTCGAACTGAAGGATCTTACCCAGTCCATCCTGAGCACGCCAGTGATCCATCGGAATGAGAACATCATGACTCAGCTCACTGCCATCGGCTAATGTAATCAAATGTTCCTGATATTGCTGAACCAAGGCATTTTGAATGACTCGAATGCCAAATTTTTTCAATTTTTCAATCTCTCGGGCTTTTTTGGTTTTAAAAAAACCACCCTCCCTTAAGGGAGAGTCATCCAGAATTACCAAATCGGAAGTTTCACTGCCCCCCAACAAGCGCTCGCGGATGGTCAAAGCCAGTCGCAAACTCAGGGAATTGAAACCTGTGAAAACCACTCGAACTTCACGAGGACAATGCCGATGCACTTCCTGGAAAAATTGCTCCATCTTATTCACAAAATCATAGGGATTTGAAAAATCCATGACCGAAGTCAGTGAACTGACCTCCTGCCCCTGCAAACTGGGGCTCGAAGGCGACTCTACAGATAGTCGATCAAACTTAAGGCGACCAAATTTGCGCAAGCTTAAAACATTTTCTTCGCGATTCACCGACAAACACTGATCCTCTAGAAAATAAATTCCCTTTCTTTGACAGGCTGACCACAAGTCCCACTGCCAGTTTTTCAAGTTTTGTTTTTCTTTTAGAAGCATCGGAACAGCGTCGGAAGGCAGGACCTTAATATTTTGAGAGACCAAAACGATGGGTTGTTTGGTTAACAATTTCGCATCAAAAGATTGAATCACTCGATAGTGAAACTCTCCTCCGCCGACAAGAACGATCGGTTCCAAACAGCCTCCCTGGTTGCGAATCGATGCTCTATTCTATCGAAATGACTCTAGATTTTGCTAGGTTTGCGGGGTCAGTCTCGGACTATAGTCGAGGCTTTAGACGATGGAATTTTTAGTTCTCACGACCGAAACGGCAAAGAGAATCCAACCTATTAAGAAAAGACCTCCCCCCACCGGTGTGATGATGGCCGCAGTTTTTAACCCGGTCAGAGCATAAACATACAAACTGCCCGAAAAAACCACTACACCGAGTAAGAAACACCCCCCCGGCAGCAAAGTGTTCGACCATTTCTCCCAGTGATTCCACAAACCAAGCGTCAACAAGGCCATGGCGTGAAAACTCATGTATTCATTGGCCGTTTTGATAATGGCCATTTGTTCAGGCTCTAATATTTGTTTCAAACTATGAGCTCCAAAAGCCCCCAGCGCCACCGATAAAAACCCAAGGATGCAACCCCACAGTAACCAGACCCGTCCCATCAAGACCTCCCAAACAGAGGTTCAAAATTTTGCCAGCAGTCGGTGTAGTCTTGGTCGCGAGCTTCCGTCGACAGTGCAAAGGGTGTCGGATGAAAAACATGGCAGGTTTCAAGCATGAAGGCCATCGTGTCTGCAATTTTTTGAGGCGCTTCAGAGTTTTCAATTCCCTGCAAAAAGGTGGCTGTATCCGGACCATGCGCCGTCATGCAATTATGAAGGCTGGCACCACCGGGCACAAAGCCTCCTTGTTTGGCATCGTAGACTCCATGAATCAGCCCCATGTATTCACTCATTACATTGCGATGGTAGTAAGGGGGGCGAAAGGTGTTTTCTCCGACCAGCCAACGGGGTGGAAAAATCACAAAATCCAGGTTGGCAACTCCCGGAGTCGAAGAGGGCGAGGTCAAGACTGTGTAAATCGAAGGGTCTGGGTGATCGTAAGACACGGTTCCCATCGTGTTGAATCGGCGCAAATCATATTTATAGGGAGCGTAGTTGCCATGCCATGCCACCACATCGAGAGGCGAGTGATTCTGTTCAAAACTCCAAAACTTGTTGCCAAATTTGGCAACCACCTGACACTGGGATTTGTTTTCATAGGCGGCCACGGGAAATTGAAAATCACGGGCATGGGCCAAAGCATTGGCCCCTAGAGGTCCAAGGTTGGGGAGGACAAAAGGATGTCCAGTGTTTTCCCCCAAGTAACCACGACAGGCTTGCGAGGATTTTGGGTTGACTTGAAATTTCACTCCCCGTGGAATGACCGCAATTTCTTGGGGCTCTAATTCTAAAACACCAAATTCAGTCCGGATTTCTAAGGGGCCCTCTTGTGGAATAAAAAGAAGTTCTCCATCGGCATTGTAAAAGTAGCGATCGGTCATGGCTTGATTAAAGAAGTAATGGTGGGCCATGGCTCCCGCCCCATTGTTGGTCGTGACCATGGTTTGCACGCCCTCGACAAAATCGCATTTTTCTTTTGCATCGGGTAAGGGTTGCCAACGAAATTGACTGGGAGGAGTTTCTGGATCCGATTTTAAGGCACTGGTCCAAGTCTCCTGTTTGAACTTTTCGTAAGTGCCGTGAAAAGTGGAAGGATGAATCCGATACAACCAGGAGCGCAAATTTTCTGACCGCTCACGGGTGAAGGCACTGCCGGTCAATTGCTCGGGGACCAAGCCATGCAAGGGAACCTTTGGAGAGTTCTGACCCAGCGGCAAACTTCCCGCCTCGGCTTCGGTTTCAAAATGGTTCCCAAATCCGGTGAGATATTTCATACAAACCCCTTATTTAACAGAACTTTCTTATCCTCCATGGCGAGGGCCAGGGCAAGACTCGATGTCCCTTTTCTAACTCTGCCGAACCCCATAAAAAAGTCCTTTAAAAACCATAGTTTGCATATCACTGCTGGGAAGAATAAAAGACTTTATGGGATACCTTCAACTGTTGCGCCAAAACCCTCGTTCCATTGGCTTTGGCTTTCTACAAGCCTTCTTTTCCGGCTTAGGACAAACTCACTTCATCAGTCTCTGCACCCCAATGATAATGGCCTCCTTCTCCCTTTCAGCCACTGAGTACGGCTCTCTCTACTCGCTAATCACTCTAGTCAGTGGCTTTGCCATCGTGTTTATTGGCCCCTCCATCGACCATTATGATGCCCGCTATTTTTCCGTCGGCATTGGTCTTGGGCTTTTAGTCAGCCTGTTTTTACTTGTCCCCATGAGCAATATTTACGTGGTCTCCGCCGCCCTTTTCGGGCTTCGCTTATTTGGCCAAGGCCTCAGCTCCAGTTTGTCATCGATCACAGTGGCCCGCTATTTTGATTTAGGTCGGGGCAAAGCTCTAAGCTTATCCCAACTGGGTTACCCTATTTATGAAGGCTTGGTCACGCCCGCGTCCGCCTTTCTTTTAACTCTTTTTGATTTTTGGGTTTTTATACTGATCTTCGCTGCATCTGTTGTCTTTATCTATCTTCCACTTGGATTCGGACTGACCCGATCTCTACCAAAGTTTAATAAAAACCCTGTTCTAGGTTCATCTACCAAAAGCGCAACACCTGGCAAGTCAAGAAGCTGGAGTCGAAAGGATGTCTTCAGCCATTGGCAGGTCTACTTTTTAATTCCACAAGTTTTGATGCCCCCCTTTGCCTTGACCGGTTTATTTTTTCATCAAGCTCTCATTGCCGATTTGAAATCATGGAGTCTTCCTTTGATGGCTTCAGGACTTTTCTTTTTCGCCTTGGGTCGGATTTTTAACACCTTTATCACTGGCCCTTTGGTCGATCAGCTCTCGGCTACAAAGCTTTTTCCGTTTTATCAATTGCCTTTGAGTGTGGGTTTCCTACTTTTAGGCTGGATGCACAGCACTTGGGCCCCCGCCCTTTGTTTTTTACTTTTTGGCTTAACCGTCGGCAGCGGTGGCCCCATTAAGTCGGCGATTTGGGCCGAGCTTTATGGAGTTCGCCATTTGGGGGCGATCAAAAGTATGTTTGCAACCCTTATGATTTTTTCTACAGCCGCCAGTCCGGTTTTGTTTGGCTGGGTTTTAGATCACTCGCAAACAGCCAAACCTCTGCTGTACACGCTGTGCCTTTCCAGCTTTGTCTTCGCCGGTCTTTCTTATTTGGGACTGTGGGGTCTAAAGGAAAAAGCTTAAGGGTTGCAGTCGGTAAAATCGTCTTCAAAACGAAGATTGCGCAAAAGCTCTTCTAAACGAACATCGTCTTCACACAGGTGAAGGGATTCGGACGGACAGCCCGAGGTCGCCTCGCCCAATTTAGTTCGCTCTAGGTCATCGCCAAGAAAAACTTCAATATAAGGAAACGTGTACTCCATCGTACACAGAATGTCTTCCGGGTAAGTGTTTTCCGTTCGGCAAACACCAAATTCAGACAGCAACTGGCGGATTTCGTCTTGCTTGGCTTGGTGCAAACAAGTGCCTTCCCATTGGGGGGCTTCGGAGGCAAGGATTTCTCCATTGGCCAAAGTCATGTCGACTTGCAGATCTTGAACCTTAAACCGGACGGATCGATTGAGATCGACGTCGGCTAAAGCCGCGGCTTGAATATCCACTGTCTCGTTACCAGCGAGACTGTCCTCATTTAACGAACCACAGTTTTGAAACAGAAAAAGGAGGATGACTGTCCAGAAGAAAAATCGAGTTGCTCGCAAACCACTTCCTTTTCTTAATTGTTGAGTGCGCCCCGATTGATCCAGTCGACTAAAGCGGCTCGCTCTTCAGGAGTTAATTCGGGAGCCATGTCGGTCGGTTCGTGATCCGTCGACGAATAGCCGGTGATGGGGCTCGCGCCCGCATTCCCCGGAACAACTTGTCCCGTGTTAATAGTCGTCACATAATCAGAATAATCAATGGGATCACCGGCCTGACCTTCGGCGTGACAAGCGACACACTTGGCTTCAAAAACATTGGTAAAAAGTGACGAATACGTGGGTTGAACGCCATCACCGACGCCAATCAATCCGCCGTTGGCGACCAGCTCATCGGACCAAGCCTGAATCGCGTTTTGCACGCGTTGGGTGAATGCGGCATCAAACCCCTGGTGTCCACCATTGAGCTTATTCACGATTTCTGAACTTGCAGGGTCCCGTAAGTTCACCAAGCCAAAACTAATCATAACGTCGTGGGCAAAGTTGGCATCAGGAAGAGAGTGCAGCGGTTGTTCATCAACCCCATGACAGTCCACACAAGAACCCGCTTCTTGGGTAATCGGGAACAGTGAGTTTTGAAAGGCCACTAAAGACAAAGCCATATTAATGTCATCAACGGTCGTACCACCATTGCCACTGCCCAGAGAAACTCCATCGATCGTTTCATGGGTGGCTGAACAGTTTTGATAGAAAGTGATCGAAATCACAGCCATACCTAAAAAAAGCCAATTCTTCATGGATTGCTCCCCCTAATGATTCCCCTATCCCATCATTCTCCCACAACTTTTCGAATTTTCCTAAACCTGCTTCAAAGGGGGTTTCGAAGTGGGAAAAATTCCGCCAAAACCTCTCAATCTGGGACAATTCTCTCTCAAATTCTGAAGATTTTCATTACCCCGCAGGGACCATCGATTTTCTTTGTCACTGATTATACATAGATATATCTGCTTGCATATCGAGAAGAAGAAAAAATGAAAACTTTAAAATCGGCGGCCCACTGACTTCGACTCTTATTGAAATAATCTTAGGCTGGGAATTAAACAAAGAAAGTCATATCCAAGGCCTACAACCCCGGTGAAGCTGTTGCTCGACACTCATGGAATTTTTCTCTAGAAAGTTAAAAGATGTTCTTCAACTTGTCTTTCAGCTTTTCTTCAAGTTTCTTACCCTCTTTTTTTAGGAATTTGTCGGCTTCTTTTTTGACTTCGCCCTTGGCCTTTTCTATTTGAGACCTCTTTTCACACTCAAGGTAACGGCCGCCAATTTTTTCGATGACCTTGGCGGCATTAGACAACTTGGGTTGGATGATCGATCCGGAGTACTGTAACGGAACTTCCAGGCGCCCCTGGGCGTCCAGCAAACAGCTTTGTAAACGGTCTTTGACTTTCACTCCGCTCACCAAAACTTTACCCGTCAAAGCCAGGGTTTTGTCCTGCTGAAGGGTTCCATTGGCTTGTAAAAGATGATTCTCTGGAGTCAAAAAAGAAGTATCCCGATAGGCTAAGGTTCCGCCCTTAAAACTGAACTTGGATTTAAAAAGAGCCTTCACGTTTTTTGTTCGCACTTGTTTTTTATTTTTCATCCCTGGAATTTTGCCAAGAAGATCGTTGATCATTTGATCAAGCTTAAGAGTGCTCACCTCAAAGCCTTCAATTTTAACAGTTCCGGATGATACGGAGTTTTGCATGACATCGGCATGACTAGGAAAAGGCATTCGCAAGCTAAGCCCACCGTCCATATGGCCCTTGATTAGGTCCTTTTGCTCAGGCATTCCCCAAGTCACCGCTTGCTTCAAATCCAGCCCCTGCGTCACCACCTCCCCCTCAACATAGGTGGGAACTTTGTAGAGGTCTGTTTTCATTTTTTCAAGAGTCAAATTTCCAGAAAACAAACGCTGCATAGACACACGGCCGGTTAAAACCCCTTTATTGAATTGACCGTCCAAAACAAAATCAGTCACGGTCAGGTCGTTAAAAATGACTTTTTTTATTTTGGAAACCAAGGCCAACTGAGCCGATTTTAAAACCGGCCAATCTGGCAACAGAGGCTGTATCGCATTTTTATTCGAACCGGGAGTCTTGGTTTTGTCAGGCAGAGGTTGGTGCTCAGCCTTGCGCGATGTCCAACTTAGCAACGAAGCATTATGTAACATTTTGCCCGAAACTTGAAGAGGGCTTTTTTCTATTCCAAGTTTCGGGTCGAAGGTTCCTCGAAGCTGGGCAGACCCATTGACAAGGCCCTGGATCGGTAAATCTTTAAAACTTTTTACAACCTCTTGCAAAGACTCTAATCGCAAAGAGCTTATTTTCATCGAAAGATCCAACTTTGGCTTCAACGGATTCGACAAACTGCCGGTGATATCAAAAGAACCAAAAAATGTTTGGATTAAAAACTGTTTGAATCGAAACAGGTTGCTCGATTTCCCCCCTGAGAAAACCAGATTCAGTTTCTGTTGGGGTGTTTTCTCAAGTCCATTTTGCATTTTAAAAGCCATACCATCCAAGTTCAAACGGCCGGTGAGTTGGGCTTTTTGAATTTCCTGACGAGCCACTTGTAAAACTCCGCTGAGGTTGGCGGAAAACGGCCCCTGAATAATGTAACCTTTTTCTTTGTCTTGCATGTTCAGTCCCGAAACCAATTGCAACTGGATGGGATTGGCAAAGATCTGCCATTGATCGGGCTGACTGAGATCCCCGGAAACTTGCGCTTTCAGGCCTAAACTCCCGGTGACAGGATATTTCTTCATGGGCAACAAAATACTTTCCAACCCCTTTAAATCTGTCTTGTCGATTTGAATTTGTAACTGGCTCCTGCCACCCGCGGTTGTTGCCAGTTCGCCTTTTATTAAACTGCTGACTTGCGCCAAGCGGATTTTAAGCTGTGACAAAATAATCCGTTTACCTTTCAAAAAGGACCCAATTGAAACAGTCAAAGGGACGCCCGCCTTTTTCTCGAACAAGTCTGGCTTTAAAAGATGCAAGGATGTTAAATTCGCCGCCAGTTTGGATTTTAACTTTTTCAATTGCCCCTGGTGTTCAAAGTCCACCTCGCCTTGAATGGCAAAGCCGCCAGACAGCTCGGACCCTTGCTGCTTGATGGGATCCAACAAACGACCTGCCACCTTGTTAAACTGGATAACGCCTGAAACTTTTGGCGGCTGCCCGGTCACGCCTTTGAAGTCAATCGAAGCGTCCAGACCACCTTGCCATCGGCCCTCGGGCAAGAGCCCCCCTTTTTGTAGATCGGCGAGGTCTTTGACCTGAGCTTTCACCTGCCAACGTTGACTGGCTTTTTGGATCTTCCCCTCGATTGTGGTTTGCAACCCCCCAAGACTGGCGACCAAAGATCGAACAGTCACACCCTGTTGGGAGACGGCAAGACTGTCGGATTGCAAACTAAAAGGGGCACGGCCTTGAATGGGAAAAGGGGTGCTCACCATGTTGTATTGGAGTTTTCCCTTAATGTTCAATTCTCCCACCTTCGCCATCGTCAGCGGGGGAAGTTTCAATTCACCCGTGGTCTCTAGGAGAGACAGGCGATTCGTGCCGGCCGGCGTTTGCTGATCGATCACAACTTGGCCCTCATTTATTTTGAAAACCAAACCCACGGGCGGTACAGCAAAAGCAGAGTTTTGTGAGTTCTTCGATTGCGGCGCCCCAGTTGTGTCGGACGCTGATTCGTCTGCCGAACTCTTCTGAACGAGGCTGATTTGCGGTTGGTTTAAAGTCACCTCAACAAGTCCCGTCAGCTTGCTGAGGTCGGTGGTGAGTGCGGTTGGGTGAAGCTGCAGGATCAGACTTGGAACTTTGGCATTCAGACTTTTTTCGGAATCACTGACCTCGATCCCCGACACTTGAATTTTAACGGGCAGCAACCATGACTTTAAGGTGATGTCGCCGATCTTTGTTTGATAGCCCCACTGTTGGGAGGCGTCGACAATCGAAGCCCGAATTTTCGGTGCAAACAAAGCGGACCAACCCAACTTCAGAAACACCAGCCCACCCACCGGCAACAAAACAAAAACTAGGATAAGGGCAATCAGTAGTTTTTTCATGGACTTTTTACATATTCGTCAACCAGGGTTTCAAGAGTTCCTAAAGGAACCGGCCCATTGGTCAACACCACTTCGTGGAAGCGCCGAATATCAAACTTGTCACCCAAAGCTTTTTTGGCTTTCTCGCGCAACTCTAGAACCTTCAACATCCCGATCAGGTAGGCGGTGGCTTGACCAGGCATCACAATGTAACGATTGATCTGCCTCACGTTGTCTTCGTGATCGCCGGGTAGATTTTTATCTAGATAAGCAATGGCTTGCTCGCGACTCCATTTCTTAAAATGAATTCCGGTGTCCACCACCAAGCGACAGGCCCGAGTCAACTCCATGGATAATCGTCCAAAATCCGAGTAAGGATCTTTATAGAACCCCATTTCTTTTGGTACTTTTTCTGAGTAGAGCCCCCAACCTTCAACGTAAGAAGTGTAGTGGGCATAGCGACGGAATTTAGGGATGCTCTGAAGCTCTTGAGCAATGGAGATCTGCATATGATGCCCAGGAATCCCTTCGTGATAGGCAAGCGCTTCGGCTTCCCATTTTGGCAAGGCTTTCATGTTAGATAAATTCACATAGTAGGTTCCAGGACGTTTTCCATCGGGGGTTGCACTTTGATAAAAGGCCATCCCCGCTGATTTCTCGCGAAAGGCCTCGACCGCTTTAACCACAATTCCGGCTTTTGGCTTAGTGATAAAGAGCTTATCCAACTGGACCCGCATGGCATCGATATAGCCGGTGGCTTTTTTCAGATACTGCTGCTTGCCTTTCTTGTTGTCGGCAAAAAGAAATCGATCGCTTTGCATAAACTTAAAAAAGGCCTGCAGTTCCCCCTTAAACTTCACCTTCTTAGCGATCCCCATCATTTCTTGGTGAATTCGTTGAACGTTATCTAAACCCATCTGATGAATCTCGGCCGGGCTTAAATCGAGTGTGGTCATCTGTTTTAAACGCCATTTATAAAACTCTTCACCCTTGGGGAACTTCCAGGCGCCATCTTGGGTGGTGGCTCGCTCTTTTTGTTTTTCCAAAAACGAAATCAATTCGGCAAACCCCGGGCCCACTGACGACAGCAAGACCGATCGAACTTGCTCGATGTATTGGTCGTTTTTCTGTTTCGACAACTTCAATGACTTTAGTTTGTTTTTGAAGTCCTCGAACAAAGGGGAATCCATTTTTGATTTGACGAAGGGGTTACCCGAAATAATATTTTTACTGTCTTCAATCACTTTGGGAAAAACAAACTGTGGCGGCACCACTCCTTGAGTTTCCGAGCGCATCAAATTGTTAACAACTTCCCCCATCACACGCTGAAACTGATTGAGGCGGCTGATATAATTTTTGAGATCTTGTTCGGAAGAAACCCGATGCATATTCATCATAAAGCTCGGCAACTCGCTTTGAATACCAAACATTTGATTGACTGGGTAAGAATAATCCCGCCACTGGAAACCCTCAATTTGAATCTTAGCCTGCTCTTCGTAGAGGTCATAACTCAACTGATCTTGCTTGTTCAGCTGATTCCGATCAAAACGACGCAAAATCGCCAGATGAGATTTCGTCATCTCCTGCAGTTCCTGATCAAACCGGATTGAATGCTGATTCAATTGGTCTTGCTGTTCATCCATACCAAGATAAGTCATTTCTTGTGGCATTTTCTCCAGAAAAGATTGAAAGCTCCACTCGAAAAAGGCATTCAGCTTTTCACCTTCGGTTTGACCGGGAAAGTCGGGTCGCTGATGGGCACAGGAGACCACAAAAACAAGACTTATTAAAAAGGGAGCAACGAAACAGCGGAACATGACGACCTCCAAAAAAGTAGTGGCCAGGCTACCCTAGAATCCTTCTCAAAACTATGAATAGCCCAAGTCGTCATACAGCGTTTTGTGGACAGCGACAGACCTTTCTGGCAATCTGGCGGCCTTAGGAGAAAGCTATGATTGAAATGCAAAATGTGGATGATCTGCGTAACTCCATCCAGGGAATCGTGGTTAAAGATTATGGTGATTTTAAACGCAAAACTGTGACATACCTCAACCGATTCAATGAAAACAACAAATTGAATGACAAACAGCTAAAGCATATTGAGTTCCTCAAATGGTATATCCAATATCACCCGACTTTGGATTTGTCCCAAACCAAACAGTGGACGTTAAACCAAATTGAAAAATTCAAATAAGGGTCGAAAATATCTTCCTTTGTGGGCCACCTTGCTTATTCCACTGAGCCCCTCTTCACAGTGGAAAAACTATCAGTTCAACAATATCAAACCTAACAGCGTCACCTTCTCGAAGGCCGCTCTTCGTATCCAGGTGAATCAGTCCGCATCCCCCCTTTTGTACTCCCTTTCTGAAACTGAAGTCGAGTCGATTAAAGTCAAAGCCAAAGTCAACGAAACTTTAAAACCCCTACCGAAAACGGCGATTCAGGGTGAAAAGGGCTTTGATGATTTTATTTTGCGATTTGGCTTGATCGTTAAAGGCGATGAGCGCCTTAGCTGGCTGCAACGCCGGATCGCACCCAACTGGTTGATTGAAATGGAGAAGCAGCTTCCCAGTGATGTTGGTATTAAAAAAGTTTTGTTTTTTACGACCTGTCGGCAAAAGGCACAACTCAATAAGCAACGATCGCATTTTTTAAGCTCCGTTTTGCAAGAGACCTGTGTGACTCTGGTCGAAAGCAAAGGCCCCTTTGTCATTGATGTGGTTTTACCAGCAGCAGAAAATGTGGTTGGACTTTGGCTCGCCAGCGATGGTGATGATTTGGCAAACCGATTCACTTTAGAGATTGAAGAAATCTTGCTTAATTACAATAAAAAATCATTGTGAACTCTTTGTAAGAGCCTTTGGGACCACCTCTTTTGTCAATTCGGGTGGATCTTGAGACCTGGTATCCGCTGGGACAGTAGTGGCGAGCTTTTAGGTGACACTGTTGCAGCCAATACTTGCACACGACGGTCTGAAGTGGAGCTCGGGTTTCCATGGGATTATTGCTTGAACAAGATATCCACAAAGGAACGCAACATAATAAAAGAGGGATAAGACGCAACATCCTTCAAGAGTAGCGGGGCTTGTTAAAAAACACAAATCAATCCACTTTTTGTCGCCATTTCTTTTTGTCTCCATGCTGTTTTTTTTCTTTTATTCGTTTCTCAATTGATGAGCGGGACGGTTTGGTGGCTCGACGTAGTTTTGGACGAGTCAATCCTTGCTCGATCGCCGAGATTAAATTTCGAAGACAGGCTTTTTGATTTTGCGGTCGCGTGCGAAATTGGTCACTGTAAAACTGCACTTGGCCACTAGAGTTCATTCGATTCGTTAACTTTTCGCAAAGTCGATTTTTTTGTCCAGAAGTGAAGCAATTGGAATCCACCACGGTCCAAAATAGCTCCACTCTTGTCTCTGTTTTATTGACCTTCTGGCCTCCGGGCCCCGAACTTCGAGAATAGGAGTACTCCACTTCCTTGGCCAATTTCTCTTTCTTCGTATCGGACAGCTTATACATGCCTCTTATTTTACTGAATTTTTCTTGGAAAAGCGAGAAGCCCTTTTTTTCGGTTTGTAACCAAGAAGTTTCCGCAAAGGCAGGCAAAGACTACAACAACCCCCAGAATTTGCCGAACAGAAAGTACCTCATTAAAGAGTGTCCAGCCAAAAAGAACACCCCACAGAAGGCTGATATAGTTGAAGACCATAATTTTGGCAGCTTTTTCCATTTGATAGGCGACAGTCATTAAATATTGGGCCACTTGGGTCAGGCCCCCTATCCCCAGTAACACCCACCAGTCGAACCCCTGGGGTAAAACAAACTCGTAGGCCGCCACTGGGCCGACGAGGGGAATAGTCACTAAAGGAAAATAGAAAATGACCAACAGGGGGTCCTCGGTTAGGCGCAACTCACGCACACAGGTGTAGGTGATTGCTGCAAAAAAGGCGGCCACCAGCCCCAACCCCATCCAAATCCAAGGCACAGGCTCAACCCCACCTCGTATAAGCACCACACCGACAAAAGCGATAAGAAGAAAAACCCACTGGGTCGCACTGGCTTTTTCTCGCAAATAAAAGTGGGCAATAATCACGGTGAGAATGGGAGTTAAATTAATGAGAGTCATTGCCACCGCAAAGGGAATTTTTTGTAAACAAACAAACAATGAAATCAGAGCCACGGTGCCAAAAACACCTCGGGCGATGAGCAACTTTTTATTTTGACCGATAAAGGTTCCTTTTTTTCGCCAGATAAAAAAGGCCGTGATCGCCAAAGTGATCATCTGTCGAGCCACGACAATCTCGGAGGCCGGGAGATGACCTAAGAACTTCACACCAATATTAATGACAGAATAGACACTGGTCGCAATCAGCAGATACAAAATGGCGCGGTTCATGGCCGCATAGAACCACAAAAAAGCCATTAAATGCACCTTGTTAAAGGGCTAACAAGGTGCATTTAATGGGATTTTCTACTAAAAGAATGACCATTCATTTTTCAAGAGGTCTAAATTGGGAAAACAAGTCACACTCGAACTCTATGGTGAAACTTACAATTTCGAAATCGAAGACGATGAATCCATCTTAGATGGAGCTCTTCGCAACGACATCGATGCCCCTTATGCTTGTATGTCTGGAACTTGCAACTCCTGCCAAGCCAAGGTTTTGGAAGGCGAAGTTAAAATGGAAGATGCCGACGCTTTGACCGAAGACGAAATTGAATCCGGTGAGATCCTGACCTGTTGCTCTTACCCCATCACCGAAAAATTAAAAATTCGATACCCTGACTAAACTCCCCTACATCTGCCAAGAATTTCTTTGGGAAAAGGGCAAAAAAAAACACCGTCCAAGAACGGTGTTTTTTTATTTCAATCCGATAAAGATTTAGACTACTTGGTTTTCTTTTCAGCGTCGTCGCCTTTAACGATCTCAAGAAGCTCAACTTCGAACTTAAGCGCCGCACCTGGTGGGATTTTCGGTGGAGCACCACGGTCGCCATAAGCGATTTCAGGTGGACAGTATAGTTCAGCTTTGCCGCCAACCTTCATTTTCTGAACCCCTTCGTTCCAACACTTGATCACTCGGTCCAAACGGAACGTGGCGGGTTGATTTCTTTCTTTGGTCGAATCAAAAACCTCTCCGCTGCGAAGTGTCCCATGATAGTTCACTTTCACTCGGTCAGTGGCTTTTGGACTTTCCCCAGACCCTTCTTCAGTGCCAACAAAAATCAGACCCGACTCGGTTTTGTCGGCTTTTTCCATGCCCGCAGCCTTTTCAAGAAAAGCTGTAGCTTCTTTTTTCTCTTTGTCAGCAAAAGCCTTCTGACGGTTACGAATCAGGTCTCCCACTTTTGAAAGAAACTCACGAGGCTCAACTTTCGGTTTTGCATCTTCTGATGCGCCGTCGTCGATACCCATTTTTAAAACGGCCATCTCTTTTTTGCTAAGGTCTAAAGTTTTAAGCTTTGTTCCCATATCAACACCGATAGCATAAATGGTTTTATCATCGTCACTATCTAAAGAAGGTTTGGGGCCAACGCCCATTTTATTACAAGCTGTTAAAGCCACAAATCCAAATGCAGCTAAGATAACGATAATCTGTTTCATTCGATTACTCCTTATGTATAAACATCAATGAACCCCCAGATGATGACTCGGTTTTATTGGGATTTCACTCACTAACGCATCGCACTTTACATTTGAATTCATGACTCCCGAGCAAAAGCAGAACATAGTCTTCGACCATGAAACCCCTGTTTAAAAAAGATGTTTGGAGTTGGGCCTTTTACGATTGGGCCAATTCGGCCTTTGCGACCACAGTCGCCGCCGCCTTTTTCCCCATCTTTTTTAAAAAATATTGGGCTTCCCATCTCTCCCCCACCGAAAGCACCTTCTATTTGGGTGCAACCATGTCTCTGGCGGCCCTTTTGTTCGCTGCGTCTGCCCCATTGCTAGGCAGCTTTGCCGACCTCTACGGACTTGCGAAACGAGGACTGGTCTTCTTTGCCAGCCTGGGAAGTCTTTGCTGTGTTCTGTTTTACTGGGTCCCGGAGGCCCACTGGGTTATGGCCTTGGGCGTCTATGGGGTGGCTTGGATTGGTTTTTCCGGAGGCAACCTTTTTTACGACTCTCTAATTTTTACTGTCAGTGACAACAAGTCTATGAATTTTGTCAGCTGCCTCGGTTACGGAATGGGGTATTTAGGTGGAGGCCTTTTAGTCGTGGTCAATGCCCTAATGGTCACACAACCCCAGCTGTTTGGTTTGGCTAATCCGGCTGCCGGCGTAAAATGGGCCTTTATTAGTGTGGGCATCTGGTGGTTTGTTTTTACAATCCCTCTGATTTTTTTCGTCCATGAACGCAAAGCCATAAAAGCCAAAGCCTCATGGGCCGCCGGTTTTCGCGAAGTTTACCAAACCTTATTAAAAATAAAAAAACATAAAACATTGGTTACTTTTTTAATCGCTTACTTTTTTTATATTGACGGAGTTCATACCATTTTCAAAATGGCGGTGGACTTCGCCCTCTCAATCAACTTGCAATCCAGTGACCTGATAAAAGCCATTGTCATTGTTCAGTTTGTTGGCTTTCCTGCCACCTTAGTTTTTAGCAGCTTAGCCAAGTTGACTGGAACGAAAACTGGCATCTTGATCGGTATCGGGGTTTACAGTTTGATCTGCCTCATGGGTGCTTTTATTTCGACGGCCGCCCATTTTTATGTTTTGGCCGTTGTTTTAGGTTTGGTCCAAGGGGGTGTACAGGCTCTCAGTCGTTCTCTTTTTGCCCAGTTGATTCCTGACCCCGATCACTCCACCGAATTTTTTGGTTTCTACAATATGTTCGGAAAGTTCTCTGCGGTATTGGGACCTTTTTTAGTAGGTTTGACGGGCCTCATTACCGACAACTCCCGTTTGTCTTTGCTGGCCATTCTAGTTTTATTTTTGATTGGTGGCTTTTTGTTAATCAAGGTGAAAATTCACGGAGCGGCCGCGACTCATTGACTCAATTTGACTCGTTTTTAGGTCTCAATTTCTAAAAAAATAAGCCGATAAGACTTAAGTATGGGGCGTAATAAATTTTTTTTATTTTCATTGGTTCTTCCAGTTTTCATTATCTACAACAACTGCAGCCCTAGTTCTGGCAACTTGTCAGGCTCCGCCCTCTTAAACTCGGCCAGCGGTGTCGGCAATGAGTTTTCTGGCCAACGTCAATTGGAACATTTTAATCCCTCACCCAATTGCGCCAGCGAGAAAGTCGGTGCCATAGAATCTCTGCAATTGAATGGCGACTCTCGATCGGCCCAATTGCATTGGAACCGTTGCAATGATCAGGGTCAAGGGGGAGTTGTTTTCGATAGCGTTAGGTTGCAAAGCTACGACCCCTACCTGGCTGCCTACGAAAACAAAATCTACGCCTCTCCCGTTTTGCATGAAGGACTCAGCGACTATGTGTACTATCGAGAGTTTTGTCACAATGAGGTTTTACAGTTGGACTTCACGATCCAACACATTCAGATCGACTTACCTGGTCTTCCTGACCCCTTGCCAGATTGGATCGGAGTTTTAATCAGCGGTGCCTCTGCTCAATATCCGGGCTTGCAGTTCAATGGGGGCTATTTGCAAACGGCAACGGATGGAAGTCAATTTTTTGGAACGGACAATGACACCTATCATGTCGAAATGTACCCAGAGCAGGAGCCTGGAAAGAAACGCGCCGTTTTGACTCGGGCCAACGGCACCACCATTCCCTTCCAATGCTGGTTTGACTCCCAACCCTAATAAAGTCCCGTTTCATTTTACACTTGCCTGATCTTTTTTTTCATTGATAGCCTGGGTCCTCACAAAAACAGGGGGAATCGTGGATCATTCTTTTATAAAACCTCGCCCAGGCTCAATTGAAGTGATTTGTGGTTGCATGTACAGCGGTAAAACCGAAGAACTGATTCGACAAATTCGGCGCTGTGAGTACGCCCGTCAACCCTATTTGACATTCAAACCAAAAGTGGATCAACGTTACTCCGAAGACGAAATTGTCTCGCACGACAAAGAGGCTTTACCTTCGGTGGTCATTGAAAACGCTTCTGAGATCTATAAATTTGTTCAACATGACACTCGTGTGATCGGTATCGACGAAGCTCAGTTTTTTGACAAAGAAGTCGTAGAGGTTGCAACCAAGTTGGCCGATCATGGGCGCCGTGTGATCTTGGCGGGTTTGGATACGGATTGGCAGGGTCAACCCTTTGGGCCTATGCCGGAACTTCTGGCCGTCGCCGATGTGATTCGTAAACAGTATGCCATCTGTGTGCAATGCGGAGAGTCCGCCACTCGCACCCAAAGATTGGTTGCCGATCGCAAGGAAGTCCTGGTGGGCTCTTTCAAAATGTATGAAGCTCGATGCCGTGACCATTTTGATCCCGATCTTTCACTGCGCTTGGCGCCGGACAGCCCCGCCTCGATTCACCCTTAGACAGTGAACTCTTTACAGGCTGAGACGCCTTAGGAGTAAACGTCAGTTCGGCTATAACTTATTCACTCCGATCTGTTTTCTATGAAAAGGCTCTCAGTCTCTTTGTAAGTGTTCCAAAAAGTCGACTTGTTCTCGATAATTTGAACCCCAATTGATACCCTCCTCCCCAATGTTCCTTCGATTGGTTTTCCTTCTTTACTCACACAATTGAATGTCGATGGAGTCCAAAGAATCTTTAATATTGAGTCTGTTGAAACGCCCCGTTCTCCAAAAAGCAAATCGACGATTGATGTCGAGTTTATAACACCCTTTATCAAAGCCACCACCGAGATCCTAAAGGTTCAAGCCAACATTGAATCAACCAGTGGCAAACCTCGTATGAAAGATCGGGATGAAAAAAGCCTATGCGACATTGTTGGCATTATCAGTTTGGTCAGCAATGTCTTCGAAGGCAGTATCAGTTTAGTTTTCAAAGAAGAGGTTTTCTTGAAAATCTGTGAATCGATGCTGGGCGAACCCTATACTGAAATCAATGACGAAATCGAAGATGCCGCTGGCGAACTCTTAAATATTATCTATGGAGTCGCCAAAGCCGAACTGAATGATAAGAAAAGCTACAAACTAGAAAAAGCCATCCCCACGGTGATTCGTGGCCCAGGAGTTCGCGTCAAGCAGACTGTTGGCCCCACCATTATTTTACCATTTGAAACCCCGGTGGGTACTTTCCAAATTGAAATCGAAGCTGTTAGCCATTAAGGAGTCTAGGATGTTTGCAAGTAACACAAAAATATTGATCGTCGATGATATGATGACCATGCGAAAAATCGTTAGCAAAGCTCTAAAAAACCTGGAGTTTGCCGACATCACCGAGTGCAAAAACGGCAATGAAGCGTGGGAAGCCCTGCAAAGCGGCCTGTTCCAATTGGTGATCTCGGATTGGAATATGCCCGAGTGCACCGGCCTCGAGCTCCTAGAGCGAGTCCGAAGCAGTGATCTCGACAAGATTCCTTTTGTGTTGTTAACTGCTGAGGCCGAGGCCGAACAGGTCACCGAAGCTCTGCAAAAAGGCGTCGACAACTATATTGTTAAGCCCTTTTCTGTGGACACTTTGAAAGCCAAACTGGAACAAACCTTTGCCAAAGTCCAAGGGCGAATCACCGCTTAATCGTCTCCGTAAATTTTTTTGATTTCCTTGACTTGGTCGTGCCGATTCAGCCACTCAATGATGGATCGCGCAGGAACGATATCAGCGACACCATAGAAGTGATCAAAGTTGCCCTCCTCACCATTGATTCCACCAACAAAAGGCGCCGCCAATCGTCCCAATGCTTGGACAAAGGTGGTTGGAACTTTAACTGGTCGAAAAAAAGTTTTGGCCAAAACATCTTTGGCAAAGCGACGATCTGTGCGGTTCCATGAATCTTGTGCTACGAAGTAGGCTGAAGCCATGACTTCGCTGACCCAAATGTTACAGTTTTGGCTTTCCAACCGCCAGGGGTGGGCCACCAAATTGTAGCTGCGGTTCCCTTGCGCCAAAAGATTTTGGGCGTGGTCCCCTTTTAAAAACTGAAACAACCGATTCTCCATTCTCCTTCCAACAGTCATGACCGTCGCATCACAACTGGTCAGTCGATCTTCTCGTAAATAGGATTCTAAGGTTTCGACGTAAATATCGGCTTTTAGAAAATCGTATTCCGAATCACCATAAAAGTGCACTACAAAGGGATGGGGTCCGAATCTTTGATCCAAAATCACAAATCCCATATGAAAATACCGAACATCGCTGGCGTAGACGCAGGCCTGACCATCGATCTCGGCTCCACGCCGACCCCGAACACAGTCTTTGACAACTTGCCTGTAGTCTCGGCGGTCGGTTTGCCGCACATAGTTCTCTAAGGCATCAATATATTGATTGATATCACTGTAGGCTCTTCCTTGAAAATCATCCCGTATGCGCCATTTCGACATTTTTATGGGAGACCCACTGGTCATCACTAATGCCAGTTTATGACCTTGATTTCGCAAGTGAAGGAGATATTGGTACGTGGGCTGCAAAACGTTTTTACAGGTTGATTCCTCCACATTGAAACCAGCATATTTTTCATAGGCTCTTGGTGGCTGCCGAAGAAGATCCTCATGGGTCCATGCTCTGAGGGTCGCAAACAGGACTATCAAAATCGAAAGGATGGTTTTTGTGTTCATCGCGCCTAACTTATACTGAGCTGTGCTTGGGTGCAAACAACTAGATGGGAATGATAAAATCTACAGAAATTTCGCCCCTAAATTTAGCGGAAGATGGGATCTGTCGACGCTTCTACACAGGTTCTAGTTTGCCTTTTGAGCTCACCTCTAGCAACACTTTTTGACTTCGTCCACTGACGTTCAGCGACCTTGCTGGCGCTCGATGGTCTTTGTTGCATATAACTTATTCACTGCGATTCGCATTCTATGAAAAGGCTCTCGGCCTCTTTGTAAGTGTTCCAAAAAGTCGACTTGTTCTCGATAATTTGAACCCCAATTGATACCCTCCTCCCCAATGTTCCTTCGATTGGTTTTCCTTCTGTTGATATTATCTTCTGAAGCCGATGCGGCCTCACGTTGTCAGACTATTTTTTCTGTAAAAAACAATGGGTCTGAGTTCAACGTGATCCGACTGGGCTATCTTCCCTTAGAAGGACGACTCGCCTCAGGCCAGGTGAACGACAACATCTGGACGGTGTCGATTCTTCGAACTCTAGAGAATGGAGGCAAGGCTTGGGATTTTAGAATTTCGACTCGAGATGAGGTCTCCTATTTCGAATTCCCTATGCCTCGTGAAATTTTAAAGAAAGATTCCGAAACTCAAACCACGCAAAATCTGTCAGAACCTTTTCTTAACTTTGTATACAAACAGTTCACCAACGAACTGGTGAAACGAGACGTTTTTACAAAAGAGTTTGTTGAGACACTCAAGGCAGAAGACCGAGCTCGTTTGGAAGAAAATTTCACTGTCTGGTCAGCCCTGAATCCAGCGGGGCAGATCGCAGCGACTTGGGGTCTTTATCGGCACACCGAAGGGGAGTTTTCTGGAAAAATCGAATTGATCCGACTCGCTAGTTCAAAAGACAGTCGCTTTTCTATCGACCAGGTTCTCCCGTACATTACCGAATATTTAGCGGCGACAAAAACCTCTGAAGGCACTATAGTCATCCGAACTGATCGACTTGGAGCCAGACTTTATAAAAGGTATGGAGCCCAAGAGGTGGGTCGTTATGACTCAGAAAAAAAATATGTCTTAGAAATTTCCGTTGAGCAATTCATACAACGTTTCCCCGCCTTAAAGGTAGAAAATGGAGGTCGCCCCTTAAGGCTGGTCCGTTTTTTAGATGAAAATTTTATCCATTGATTAATTTTTTCTTAAAATAAAGAGCATTGCATCTTTGATATCTTTTTCCATTTCTTTGTCCGTTTTGTGCCGAGTACTTAAATGATAAAGAAAACCACCAACAAGTTGCATATGGAGAACAGGTGCCAATTCAGCCGCGTCTTCCCCCTTTTTGTCATTCATCAAAATGGATTGCATTCGGTCAATTCCGGCGCCCGTTGTTTTTTCGATTAAACTCGCGATTTTGGGTTGGGTGATCGCCAACTGATTGAGACTGGGAGTTAAAGCCGCTAAATGAGGGCACTCCTTTTTCCAAATAAAAGTGGCCTCTACGATCTTCAGAATCAGGTCCTTGGGTTGCGCCCCCAGGAACTTCGACAAAACCTCGGTCGTCACCTGCTGCCCCGATCGAGCCCAAATCTGCGCCAGGGCCTCAAGAATTTCTTCCAGAGACTGATAGTGATAGTTGAGAAAAGGACGCGACACCCCCGCCTGCCTGGCCACCTCAGCCATAGTCAACTTGTAGAGTCCATGATCTGTGGTCCACAACAGAGCGGCCTGTAAGATCTTTGAGGTTGGCCCTTGGGGCAAAAATGAAGATTCTTTCGGACTCATAGCCTAGTATAACACATTTTTACAAAAGTAAAAATATTCTTTATTTTTATATGGTTTAATGCTAGCTCTGGCCGCTCATTATTACAAAGGAGACATTAATGAACTTGCTATGCGCCGCCCTCACTGGCTTATTATTCAGTAGTTTTGCCGCCGCCGCCCCCAACTACGTTGACTGCACTAACACCAGCACACCCTTTTCCGACCAACGCCTGGGGTCCGAAGGTTTTGGAATTATCAATGAACTTCCTGCGGGGGGAATTGTCCTAAGCGACTTTGTCTACGGCAAACAAGAAGAGAAGGCCTGGGCTAAGATGATTGCCCAAGGATCTATTTATAGAGTCACAGCCAACTGCCAACAAAAGATTAAAAATGGAGTCTGGTGTGCCTTTGATCTTGCTTCCGCAAAAGAAGAGGGAACATCCAATGGAGGTCTACTAAGTGATTCCGTGACAGAACTTTTTGCCGCGGTCATTGATAAAGAGCTTAGCAAAGAATGGGTTGAAATTCTATTTTCAGTGGGAACCGAAAAACCCGTTCCTTACCAATCGCCTCGTTTCAAAAATATGATTGATTTTGACAACTATTCAAAAAACAACTGTCAGTCTCTTGAGAAATTAGAGCAGGGATAAGCCCACCCTCCTTTAAAAGGCGAGCCCCTTCGACAAGACGGGGCTTCTTTCTTCACCCTATCCCAAATTTTACCCGAACCTGGAAAAGGAAACGACCTTTACTGGATCTATCGACGTTTTTTTACGGGCTCGGGCTTTCCTTGAGAACTGACCGCTCGCACCACTTTCTTGACTTCGTCCTCTGACATAAAGCTGCCTTGGAGGCGCTCGATGGCTTTGCCTTGAGCCATGTACAGCATGTCGCCATTGCCCAAAAGCTTTTCAGCGCCAGTTTGATCCAAAATTGTTCGTGAATCGATACTAGAAGAGACCTTAAATGAAACTCGCGTCGGGAAGTTGGTTTTAATCAAACCAGTGACAATGTCGCTTGATGGTCTTTGCGTGGCCATCACCATATGAATTCCAGCGGCGCGGGCCTTTTGGGCGATCCGAGTGATTGGACGCTCGACTTCATTTCTTTGGGTCAGCATCAGGTCGGCCAACTCGTCAATCACAATCACAATGTAAGGCATTTCTTCAAAACGCCAGTCGATTTTTTTGTTCAGACGCCCTTCGATGGCTCGCTTGGATGATTTTTTAATGGCTTGGTTAAAACTGGTGATATTCTTTGCCTGCATTTCTGAAAAGATTTGATAACGTTTGTCCATTTCTTTTTCAGCCCACAACAAAAGGTTTTTAGCCTCTTCCACGTCGGTGATCACAGGACGAAGCAAGTGAGGAATACCATTGTAAGGGCTCAGCTCGATCATCTTTGGGTCGATCATTAAAAAGCGAAGCTCTTTGGGTGACTTATGGAAAATCAAACCCGAAATCAGTGAGTTCATAAACACGGACTTGCCAGATCCAGTGGTTCCAGACACCAATAGGTGGGGCATTTTTGTCAAGTCATTGACGTGAGCTTTATTGTAAACGTCCAACCCCAAAGGAATTGGCAGCTCCATGCCCTTCATTTTCATGCAAGTTTGCACCATTTCAGAAAAACGCAACATGCCCATTTCTTTGTTTGGAACCTCAATACCAACAGTGGTCTTACCTGGGATCGGTGTTAAAATCCGAATGGCCTTGGCTCCTAAAACAAGGGCTAAATCATCGGCCAAGCTTTGAATTTTTGATAGTTTCATCCCAGCCGCCGGCATAAATTCGAACATGGTTAGGGTCACGCCTTGGTGAGCCGTGATCACTTCACCTTTAATCCCGAAGCTTTCAAGGCGCTCCGCAATCATCAGACAAACCTCCTTAATCTCTTTATCCGACATCTTGATATACTTTTCGGCTTTTTCTAAAAGGGAGGCTTCGACTTTTTTATAGCGTTTTGTCCACGCTTTGATTTCTAGATTGGCGAGCTCCGCTTCTTCAGACAGTTCAACTTCGAGAACTTCATCCTCTGCGATGACTACAGCCGGTGCGTCTTCTTTTTTTACTTTTTTGGCGCGAGTTTTCTTTTCAGGCTTTTCTGCAACCCTAGGCGCTAAAACTTCTTCAACTCTGGGTTCGATGCCATTTTCCATGACAGCTTGGTAGCTTTCTGCCGCAGCTTTCTCAGCCGCTTCTGTCAACTGTTCTTCCGCAACTTTTTCGGCCTGCATTTCACGAACCATTGCGTTGGTTAAGGACGGGTCCGGTGTGTGGTAGTGATCTGTTATCAGCCGACCATCTAAAGGCGTCACACCACGATAAAGGGGATAATTGAAACGAGGGGCTTTATCTGGCCGATGGGTTTTCTGAGCCGGTGTGGCCGTTGCAAACTCAGGCTTTTGATCCACGAAATCCACCATGCGATTGGCGAAATCTTTGGCCAACACTGGACCGTGTTCGCGTATTTTTCCAGCTATTTCTTGAAAGATGTCTTTCATTACATAAAAAGAATGAACAATCTCCATATAGCCTGCCGAAATACCTAAAACTGAGGTTAAAGAAAAGAGAATAACAAGGGCTCCATAAAGACCAAAACTTTTAAACAGAAGTCCACCTATGGCGTAACCAAACCAGCCGCCATTGCCAAAAGCCAAAAGTTGATTGGCCGGCCAGTTGTTGTAGGCCTGAAGTACCGTTAGGAAACTTGAAATGAGTAAAAGGACCGTGAAGTAAATCGCTGAACTTCTAAGGTAGATCGGCCAGCTTCTTAAAACTTCGCGGAAGGTGTTAGCGGTTCCAAGAACCATATGACCCATGTGCAGAAGAAACACCACAAAGAAAAAATAAGTATAACCGAAAGATCCAAAGCCACCAGAGATGATCGAAGACCCCTTGAGCCCAAAAGCTTGAATGAAGTTTTGTGGCTGCAGAGACAGATAAAAAACTCCACCCACCGCTATCGTCATAGAAAAGGTGATTGTGAGTAAAAAAACGATCTCTTGGAATCGTGTTTCAAGTCGCGATATTTTCAGCATAGCATCCTCTAATAAAGTTATGTTTATTCTTTATTTAAAAATGCAAAAGTAGGGCCAGATAAGAGCTTTTCTGTTGGATTTCAGATGTTTAAGAAGTCCGCTTAGTGTCTAAACTGCCAATTTTTGGCACCATCAATTGTTCATGGTGCGATGGGGAAGCGCCACAGCACTGGGGGCGGTTCCCAAGTTGTTCATGACTCCAAAACCAGGATTAAAACCACCGGCCGGATTCATTGCGAAGCCTAAGGTTCCATTGAAAATCATAGCGTAGCGAATCATGGACATCAGACTATCACCGGTGGTCAAACCGACACGGGCCGCGAAATCTTGACCGGCTTGGGTTTGCCCTAAAAGTGAATCGTCAGTAAAAACTTGGTTGCCACGAACGTAAGAATCAAATGCGCGAGCTCCAGTTTGTCCTTCAAAATTAAAACCGATATCGTTCTCGTCTTCTTGTGGATCACCGTCTTCAGAATCAGCACGGGGTGCTGTTGAATCCGAAAATAGACCGTCATCAATCGAAGCAAAGGCGCGAGGGAAGAAAAGAGAATTCATCGAATTTTTCTGAACCTTCACAATCGCAAATTTAGCCATAAAAGCTTTGCGAAACGACTCTTCGCTAGAGAAATCCTTAAGGGTAAAAATACGGTTATTGAACTTCAATAAGCGCCCAGGTTGACCGATCCACTCGACAAACATAGGAAAACCTTTAATACGAAAAGAGATTTTTCTTTCGGAAACTTTAAGATCATGAACAGCCGCTTGGGCGTATTCTGTGGGCAGAGCCTCGGCATGGGCTTTAGAAAATGCGGCTATCAATTCATAACCCGTTGTTGGAACCGTCGGGCGGCTTTGTTCAACCGAATGCCAGGCCAAGCCGTGCAGACAAACTGCTAATCCTAGAAATTTTATCATCGTGCGTTTCACAATATTCTCCTCTACCCAAGACTAGAGCAATAAATATTCCCTTCAGAGCAAAATTAGAGGGGTTAAAGACCCAAAATGCCAACTCATCCCATATTGAGACGTAGAATGGCACCCTGCTGTCAAAGCAACCATCACTGCAAGACAACACTTAAATTATTATTCTTGCTAAAATTGGCGCCCAAATTCTGGATCTCGCAACCGCACGAATCGTTGGGCCCACCGACCTCTGGTAAAAAAAAACCGCTGGGTCTCAGCGGCTTGAAAAACACGAAGTAAGTAGAAAATCGCTCAGGGGTTATGGTTTACATAATCCTCTTGCGAGAACGAATCCACTTGGATGGCATCGTTGCGCATCTCTTCGGCCTTTTTGATAATTTGATATTCGTCTTGCGTGATCACATTTTTCTCTAAAGCCAGGTCAAGCAACTGGGCCGCACGCTTTTTGGGAAGGGTTTTGGTTTTGACGGCTTGGCGGATTTTACGCTCCACCGCTTCGGCTTTTTTAACCATCTTAAAGGCTTGATCCAAACGGGCCAGCGGATCGTTCGGGTCATCCGACAGGTAAATGCCTTCGGTCAAACGATCTCGTTGAGGAGAATCCTCTTGAATCAATTTTGAAACCTGATGCGACAGTTTATCAGACACTTCACCGTCTAAACTGTTGAAGCGGGTCCACCAAGCCAGCGGTCCGTTAAAGAACCAAGACAAACCGGGAACTTTGATGTTCTCGAAAATGCCTTGGAAGGCTTTTTGGATTTCTTGAAAACCCATATTGGCGGCGTACTGAACAATCGGCCAATCTTCTTTGGGCTCTCCGTCTTCTTTGTAGCGACGAAGCACACAGGTGATAAGGTACATCCAACCAAGAATGTCAGCAAAACGCCCGGTCAGCTTGCCTTTGGTTTTCAAAGAGCCACCCAATGTTCCCATGGCCACATCCGCCATTAAGGCAAATACGGCCGAAGTCCACGCCAACTTTTGATAAATGCGGCGACTTTTCCCACCGGGGGTCATCACAAAATAGCCCCGAGTAAAAGTGAGCAATAAAGTTCGACACAAATTGGCCACCACATGACCGATATGGCCCCAGAAAGCCTTGTCAAAACCTTTCAAGTCGTTGTTCTCCACCGCAGAAACTTCTTTATAGGCGTAAGGGTGAGCCCGCAAAGCCCCTTGACCAAAAATAATCAAAGTGCGGGTCATGATGTTAGCCCCTTCAACAGTGATCCCAATAGGGGCCGCGATATAAGGATGAGCCATGACGTTGCGTGGACCTCTGGAGATTCCTGCGCCCCCTAAAACATCCATGGCATCAATGACCGATTTACGCATCATTTCAGTGTTGTAGTATTTGGCGATCGCAGTCACCACCGGAGATTTGATACCACTGTCTATGGAACCGGCCGTAAAAATACGACAAGCTTCCATCACATAGTTCATTCCCACGATGCGAGCGATGGGCTCTTCCACACCCTCGAATCGTCCAACGCTTAAGCCAAACTGTTTGCGGTTGGTAGCATGGGCTGAAACCGCGCGACTGGCGTACTTACCAGCACCCGCCGACTGTGAAGGTAAAGAAATCCCTCGACCAGCGGTCAAGCAGTCCATCAACATGCCCCAACCTTTACCACAGCCTTCGATTCCACCGACAACGGCGTCTTCAATGGCGACAACAACATCATTACCGTGGGTCGGACAGTTATAAAACGGAACGCCCAGAGGATCGTGTCGTTCACCAACGACGACTCCGGGAGTGTTGGTCGGAATCAAGGCACAGGTGATCCCCACGTCTTCACCAAGGCCCAAAAGATTTTCGGGGTCGCGCAAACGGAAGGCCACCCCCAACAAAGTGGAAATCGCGGCCAAGGTGATCCAACGTTTGTTCCAGTTCATTTTCATATAAAGACGACCGTCTTCGCCTTTAAAAACAGTGGCACTTGACGAAATCGAGCCCGCATCACTCCCCGCATTGGGTTCGGTTAGAGCAAAGCAAGGAATCTCATCGCCGGTGGCCAATCGGGGCAGATACTTTTTCTTCTGCGCTTCAGTTCCGTAATTATGTAACAATTCGGCTGGCCCCAAAGAGTTGGGAACCATCACGAACACCGCCAATCCGATAGATCGGGTGGACAGTCTGGCGATCACTTCACTGTGTGCCAGGGCCGAAAAGCCCAATCCTCCATCATGCTCGGGGATAATCATGCCAAAGAATTTTTCTTTTTTAATGTACTCAAGAGCCTCCGGCGACAGTTCGCGAGTCTGCCAAAGTTTCCAGTCATCGACCAAGGAACAAAGCTTGTTTACTTTCTCGTCGATAATCTTTTGTTCTTTGTCAGTCAGCTTAGGGTAGGGCTCTTTTAAAATTTTGTTAAAATTAGGTTTACCGGAAAACAGATCCGATTCGATCCACACCACACCCGCATCCAACGCGGTTCTTTCGGTGTCAGAAATTTTTGGGATCAAACCCAATTTTTTAAACAGACTCAGGACACCACTGGATATAAAAAAACGACGGATGGGGGTGTTGAACACCACGGCAACCACAACAAAAGTCCCTATTAACGGCAACGGGGCGCCCCAACCCATTAGCAAAAACAACCCCACGAGGGTCCAAATAACTAACGGGGCAGAAAAATAACCAAGAAACAGAAGGACCAGAACGCTAACAACAAAAGTGGTCCAACAGTACTCGCCTCCTAAAAATCCCATGAAGTTCTCTAAATTTTCCACAACAACTCCTTCCTACAAGATTTTATAATAGTATAACATTTCTTGAACTTGTCAGCTCATTCCCAGAAGCAAATCGTTTTTTTTAAATACAGGCCGTGTCGGAAAAGCAACAGATGACCTCGCCAATGACTTGATCTAGATTGATGCGATGGATGTTGTCGCGGCTATTTTCATTCAAAAAAACAAGGCGCTGGTCGCCCGTCGTCCCCTTGAGAAAAGTCATGGCGGACTTTGGGAGTTTCCCGGAGGCAAAGTCAAAGCCGGCGAGAACCATGAGCAAGCACTGGCCCGAGAAATTTGGGAGGAGCTTAAAGTTCGAATTGAAGAAAAAGAACTGAGCCTTTTGGGATCGGTATCAACGAAAGACATCGACTTGTATTTTTATTTTTTGAAACTTCCGGCCCCCTTTTTCCCACAAGAGCATCCAGCGACCACCTGGCTTTCGTTTTCTGAACTTTGCCAGAAGGACCTGTGCCCCTCCGACCAAAAAGCCCTCACCTTGTTTGAAAAAGACTTGAGGCCTCGACTGCGGGGATGACCTATAAAAATTTCGGTGCCACATTGGAACATAAGTGAAGGCTTTATAGCCCGCCCTTCATCTCATAAGTTTTATTAATCCACTATCATCTATAAGAATAATTTTTGCTTTGTCAAAGACCTGGTTATAACCAAGGCAACAACTCATTGAAGAATTCTGGTCAGTCGGATGCACTCAATGGCCCCAACGAGATCCCCCCAAATGATCTCAAAATGTTTGTTTGTTTCCTCGGTGGTGTCCCCCACCGGGGAAGTCCCTTTCTCTCCGAACACAGACCAACCAACTATAAAGTCAGTGCTCTTTTGCTTTTCCATTGAATACATAATGCTGTTTACGCATCGCGTTTCCACCAAAGCCTTAAGCCCAAGATCAAGGGGCGCTTTTTGCATATCTCTATTGCAAACAGGAGGTCTCATGGATGAGATGACACGTGAAAAAATGGTGAAACGTCAACAACGCTATCAAAGCTTTTTAAGATCAATGAACTGCTGCCCGCTCTGCTCCACCCCCTTGACCCTTATTCACGAGGTGGATGAAGAAAGCCAAGTCATCAAAGAGACCGCCCATTGTGATCAATGCGATATCGAGACCCGCCGCAAAGACCACTCTCGCCATTAAAAACGTCAAAGCTCCGGCCCTTTTTGCGCCAGAGATTTGACAGCAGATTCCCTTGCCATGGGGGACCAGACTCTTTAAGATCCCCCCATGAAAAACTCTCTCATCGCGACCTTTCTAATCTTGAGTGTGGGACTGAGCTTGCCCTCTCCTCTCCATGCCCAAAAAAGTAACATCGACCCCAAAAAAGTCCTGTCCCCTAAACCGAATACAAAAAAGGAGAAAGCTGTGTCTGTAAAAATCGAGACCTCCCTCGGAACTATTGTTGTTGAACTGGATTCTGAAAAATCACCGATCACTGTGAAAAACTTTTTGAACTATGTGGATCGAAAATTTTACGATGACCTGATCTTCCACCGCGTGATTCAAGATTTTATGATCCAAGGCGGCGGTTTTGATAAAGACATGAAAATCCGCCCCACCGACGCAGCCATTCAAAATGAAGCGGCCAATGGTTTAAAAAACTTGAAAGGCACCCTTGCCATGGCGCGAACACCCGACCCGAACAGTGCTAGCTCCCAGTTTTTTATCAATCTCAAGGATAATGATTTTTTGAACTACAAAGGCCCCATGCCTCAAGACTTCGGTTATGCGGTGTTTGGTAAAGTCAGCGAAGGAATGGACGTGGTCGAAAAAATCGGAGCCGTAAAGACTTCGGCTTCGGGGCAAATGCGGGATGTGCCGGTCGAACCGGTTATTATTAAGAGCATTCGTAAAGTCGAAGAAAAGAAATAAAAACCCATGGGATTCGAAGATCAAATAGCGGCCTGGTTTTTACAGATCGCCTACCAACCCTACCTTGTTTATGCGCTTGTCGTCGGGTTGATGTTTGCTTCGAGCTTTGGCTTGCCCCTACCCGAAGAAGTCACCATTATTAGTGCCAGTCTCACGGCCTATATGGCCACTCACCCTCTTAAGTACCCCCCGCCCTTTCCTGATGCCATCGGAGTCAACCCCTACACCTTAGCGGTGATCTGTTTGTTTTCCGTTTTTGTCAGTGATTATTTCATTTACTGGATTGGCTCTTATTTTGGCGACAAATTGATTCGCCACCCCCGTTGGCAAAAGCACTTTGAAGGAAAATCCTTCAAACGGGTTCAAAAGTGGATTCACGAGTATGGCACGCTGGCGCCTTTTATTTTTCGCTTCACTCCGGGCTTGCGGTTTCCTGGGCATATGATGTGCGGAGCGATCGGCTTGCCTCGGTGGAAGTTCGTATTGATCGTTGGTACGGCGGCAGCCATCACTGTCCCTACCCAAGTGATCTTAATTAGTATTTACGGAGAAGTGATCTTATCGATCCTAAACCAAATAAAAATAGTCGCTATCGTCGGTGCTTTTGTCGCAACCATCGCTTATGTTGTTATCAAATGGAGAAGGAAAAAAGCTGAAAAGCTCGCTGCTAAAAGCCAGTCGCCTCACTGACTCTCTAAAATCTCGTTCAACCAGAAAGCTTCTACCGATTGGGCTTCGACCTGACAAGCCCCCGTTGCTTCATCAAACTTGTGAACAGGCACTATCAAATATCGACCCGGCTGATAAAAAACTTCTCCAGGTCGGAGAGCCGAAGGATTGATCCCGATTTCACTAAAAAATTGGTCGCGGTCAGAGAGAAATGGCTGGTCCACTTCACAGAAGGTTTTGTCAGCAATTTTGTTACCCTTGCCCGTGAGTCTTTTAAAGTCTTGATTTTCCATTTGGTACCCAACAACGATACGAAAGGGTTCTATCACCGGCTCACCATGTAGGTTTCTTTTTAGGACAACAATTTGCAGAGTCTGGTCATCGGTTTCAAGAATCCACTCTTCTTCGGTCTCGGCCCGAGACTCGGAATCATGAAATTGGGCCAACGTATCGAACTCGACAGGCTCACTCTCTTGGGCCAAACCACGAAAGCTCACTAACAAAAGCAAGATCGCAAGAAGAAGATGGGACCTTAATAAAGACTTATTAAATGCAACTGACATTGTATCTCTCTCGGTTACACATAGGCATGGACATATGCAGGTGATTGACGTGGGCGGAGTCGTCTAAGTAAGTTCGGGTTCCAGCTTCGGAACCACCACAAGGGCAGTCGGCATGGGCGTTAACACGGCCCCGCCAGCAATTGGCGAAACTCCAATAGAAAGTATGATTTTGCCTTTCGGCTGTCGATGAACCATCCACTTCATTGCGATGCATGACCACTTTGCGACTGGCAGCACTGTTAAAAACACTGATCGCAAACAAGTCAAAGGCTTGCCCTGTGGCGTGGGTAGAAAGGGTTCCTGAGCTCCCAACCCTTCGATTGGGAAGAACTTGCCCGGCACCGGAAGAGTGAAACAGGACACGTGAAGGCGTGAAACCAAAGGCCTCTCGAGCCGCACCGATCGCACATTGGTGACCATGTCGACTCACAAAGTCGCTAAAGGCCGAGGATATGATAACTTGACGGTAGCAGTTGTTAGAACCTGAATTGTTGCCGACGATGGGATTGAAGGTGCAAGCAGGCACTGCGGCGGCGACTAAATCCACATTTCCAATCGCCGTGTAGGCATCGCTGACCTGGGAAGAACTTAGACTGATAGTCTCAAGGTCCGAAGGGACAAAGCCTGCACTCAATGTGCTACCACTTGTGGTTGACCCTATGGTTCCCCCCGTGTTTGTAGGCCCGTTGGTCACTCGCGGACCGAATGAAGTTCCTGCGTTTAATGAAAAGCTTCCCGAACTGGGAGCTTGGGTTTGGGGTACATAGATATCCTCGAGAAGAGTCAGATACTCTCGACCACTCGCCGATCGATAAGTAACCCAGAGAGCCCGACCATTCACATGAACCTTAGCATGATTGTTTGAAATATCCAGAGGCCAGTAGACATCGACCTCGGCTCCGCGAGCCAAGGATGCAGGACCTGCAGTCGGCGATGGCGAACTGCTGCGGGGCTGGGTTTTCAAAATCAAGGGGTCGGACTCGGTGGTGACTCGTGCTCGCCGAAAGCGAGGGTCCAAAATTTGCCCACTATAATAATTGCCAAAGGCATCGGAGCTTCCAATACCCTGCCCTGATCGAAACGCATCGTCTGGGTGTTGGGTGGATTCAAAGCCACCGCAACTGACCATGACAACAAAACACCCTGCTGCCATCAGGGTGTTCCTTAGCCAAAATACAACTGAACTCTTTTTATTCAAACCAAAACCCTCCGTTCGGTACCGACTAAAAAATCGATACTTCTTAAGAGAGCAAAAGACATTCCATAGCTGAACAGCCCTTCAGGCTGTGCTTAGAGCTTTGACTCGGTCTTTTTTACACACAAAGTGCCCATTATTGTCTCTGTCTAATGGCTTTTATTTTGCGCTGAAAAGGTCTCACTGAGTGAGGTTTTAAGGTTTTCTCCCCCTTTTATGCCAAAGTCTAAGGTTCGAATCGGAAATGGGATGGTGATTTCGTTCTGGTCAAAGGCCTTTTTGATCGCAATAATCGCTCGGTGCCGAACCTTCAGGTAGTTTAAATCGGCTGGATAGTGCACCCAAATCCGAATGTCACAATTGATCGAACTGCTGCCAAACTCTTTAAAAAACACTTCAACCGGTCGGTCTTCAACCCGCCCATCCAAGGGCTCTAAACAATCATACAAAACCTTTTCGACTTTTTCTAAATTATCGGCGTAAGACACTCCCACCGAGAAGTCTAAGCGTCGAACCGGGACACCTGAAAAATTCATCAGAGGTTTAGTAAAAATATTTTTGTTAGGGATATAGACCTCGATGCCTTGAAAGGTCTCAATCAGAGTATTGCGAAGATCAATCCCTTTGACCTCACCAAGAATACCTTCGATTTCGATGATCTCACCAATTTTAAAGGGCTCTTTAATGGCAATGACCACCCCACTGATGAGATTCGAGGCCACATCTTGAAAGGCAAAGCCCAAAGCAATACCCAAAACTCCAGCTCCCGCCAGCAAGGACGTCACTGTTTTATCCAGGTTTAAGATCCCCAGGGCCACAAAAAAACCAAGAGCCACAAAAACAAACTGCAATATAGTCGCAAACAGAGAGACCAGTGCACGATTTTTCAAACTTCGGCGCATCAAAGGCAAGGAACCCCGGCGAACAAATTTAGATGTGAAGAGAAAGAGCGAGACAACCAGCAAGGCCAGCACCACGTTCGGTAGGCTTGACACTAAAACAACATACCAGCCACTTAATTTTTGGGACACAATCTCCCAGGCTTTTGAATTCAGAATTTCATTCAAAATATCTCCTTCGACACCCTTGTCGTTTTATCAATCGCAAACACTTTGAATATTTCTAACTCGTTTGCAAACTAATATCAATTTTTCTAACCCCATTAACTTCGCTAAACTGATCTTGATCAATAAGGAGGATATCAAATGCTACGCAGTATTAAAGACTTTATAGGCTACAACCTAAATAACAAGGACCAGTCCAAAGGCCACGTTGCCGATTTCCTGTTTGACGACACATCATGGAAAGTCCGATACGTCGAGGTTGACTTGGGAGCCCTCTTGCCAGGCGAGAAAGTTCTACTTGCACCTGAAATGCTTTTAGAACCAGATCCAGAAAGTGGTGAGCTTAAAACCCTCTTATCGAGTCACGAGTTGGAGAACCTTCCTTCTTTAAAAAGTGACAAACCCGTTTCGATGCAGTGGGAGCAGCGTATTTCGGCGCTTCCAACCGAAGAAAAGGTTTACTTTCTGGGGCGCCCCTACCCGGTGCATATCGATCAGGAGGCTTTGGAAAGACGAAGTAAGGAGTTTGACTATCATCTTAGATCGTTTCAAGAGGTTCGTCGCTACACCATCGAATCACTCGATGCCGAATTTGGAGCCGTCGACGATCTGATCGTCGACACTGGCAACTGGGATATTAAATCTGTTATCCTTGCAACCCGCAAGTGGCTTCCAGGAAAACGCGTGATGATGTCACCAGAAAAAGTTGTTGAATTTGACTGGATCAACCAAAGCGCGCGTGTTCCAATCACTCGCAATGACTTAGTCGGGCACAAAACATTTTATTCCCGAGAAGCTGTAAACCCCGGCGACGACGCCACCCACTTCTATGATTACAGTGGTCGAGAGCGAACCGCCGAAGACATTTACAACTTGGCGCTCTGATCGCCAAACACCCAACCTTCAAGAACCTGGCTAGCGTTGACTGGCCGGGGCTCCACGCAAAGCTTGAAGACTATTTTGGTGACGTTGAACGACCTGCCGTATTGTAAAACCATCGGATCTAACGGTGATTTTTGTGGTCACGACAATGACTGTCGCTTTTGACCTGGCCATTGCCGTGGTCAGGGGAGTGATTATTGCCGCCCTGTTGTTCTCTTGAGAGAATGCTTTGGGTATTCGTGTCCGAAAGTCGATCGAGGAACGCGGCATGAAACATTACGAAGTCTATGGACGTCTTGGTAAGCGCATTCACTTGCGTCCTGGTCTCTTTAAACTACCCATTTCTTTGATGAATCCAAAATCCACTCACAGGGTTGCCAAGGGAATGAGCAAGAAAAACACTATGGAACCCATCGTCAAGCCCGAGAAAGCGGACCGGTTGATCGAGAAAATCCTAAAATTTGTTTTTTTTGGCATATATCATTGACGCAGTTGCCAACGTTCTTCACTATGCAAAAAAAATCAAAAAAGGAACAATTTATGAAATTAATGAGCGAATTTCCCGCCCACGTTTTAACCAAAGGGAATGCGGCCCGAGCCTCCTTGTTAGAGCAAGGCAAGTCCGAAGAAGAAATCACAGAAGCTATGGGTGAGACCTTTAAGTTTAAGGAAAATCGCCTGAAGTACTTTATGTCAGCCATGGATGTGGCTAAAGATTCAACCCTAGAAAAGTTGTTCCGAGTTCGGGTCATTAGTTACGATGAAAACGATCAAATCCCTGAATCCGCAGTCCAGGTAGAAGAACTCTATTTTGTTCCTGAAGAGAACCCCTTCAAACCAGGCAAAGCCCCGACCGCCAAAAAAGCCGGTCAAAAAGGCGGGGGCGGCAAGAAGGATCGCCCACGTGGTCCCAAACCGTCACCATGGGGGGAATCACCAGAAGAAATCGCTTTGAAAAAAGCGGCTAGCAAAAAAGCCGCCGCTGAAAAAGCCGAATCAAAACAGTCATAATTTCTTTGCTCTATCAATCAATCCTGGTTATCGGGCAAAAAGCAAAAAGCGAGTTTCAACTCCAGAGGTCAAGAGGGGTAAATCCCTCACCTTCTGCATGGGGATAGGGCTGAGCTTCCAATAAACCGGCATGAGCAAACCCAATCTTAAAGGTTTGTACTTGCTCCATACCGCTTGCATGATGTCTTCACTGACCCCGGGCAGTCGTTTACCCCAGGGTGGGTTCAGGATTACAAGAGGATTCTTGACGTCAGAGGGTGCCTTGTTTGCAAAAAGGTCGTCGACCGCCACCTGCCAGCGATCCGGCGCGAAGGGGGTAAAGTTTTTTCGGGCCAGAGCCACGGCTTTTTCATTTTGATCAAAACCAAACACCCTACCGATAGGTTTTCCTTCAGTCTGGGCCAGTCGCTGCGAGAGTTCCTCAAGATTCGATTTAAAATCTTGAACCATGGGAATGTTCTGAAAGGCGAAGTCTCGGTGCAAAGGTTGGTTCCATTTGAGGGCCTCTTGTAAAAAGGTTCCTGAGCCGCACATGGGATCCACCAAGGCATGGGAATCGGTTAAGCCTTGCACCAGCACCCTTAGCAAACCTTGTGCGGTCGAGGGCCGTAGAGAAGCGATCGAAGCCTTTTGCCCCTCCCCTCTTTTAAAGGCTGCTTCACCGGTGGCATCAAGACTTATGTTACATTGATCGCGAAACATCCGAACGTACAGTGTGGTTCCACCTTTTTTGTATTTCACTTTGTGTTTTTTTAAAGCCTGACTCAGACAGTTTTCAATCTGATAGGTCATCGAAAGTTTAGAGCTTTTCGAAGTGAATTTAAAATCGAAGGTTCCACCCTTGGCAAAATAGTCGTCCCACGGGATAGACTCTAGAGCTTTCACAAAAGTTTTCTCATTGGGAGCTTCAAAACCTGAAATTCGAAGCAGCATCCGAGTGTTGGTTCGCAACCAAGAGTTCAAAAACAAACCAAAACCCACCGGCGCATCGAACTCCATGCCGCCGCGATGAAAAGTCACTTCTGGAAAAGGGGGAAGGTTTAAAAAAGCTGCAGCCCGCCCCCACTTTTCGCAAAGCTCTAAGTGGGTGACGGACTCCAGGCCAGGGATGGTCGTTAGGTAAAAAGTCCTTCGAATATCAATCGCCATTTTGCGTTTCGAAAGATCGCCCTGGATCTGTATTGTCGTAAGGCCATTCCTCAACATTTTCGCCAGACTCGTTCATGTATGTATAAAGGCCGGGAAAAGTCGGAAGAACTTGAAAATAAGTTCGACTGAGCTCTTCCAGTGGCCAGTTGATATCAGAGCTTTGATTGGCAATTTCATACTCTGGCCGTAAAGTATCCTGCTGAGACCCTGAAAGCTCGAACGAGGCGGCGTCACTGGCCGTTCTCGCCATCACATCGGAAGCCCAAGAGTTCGAGTCGATATTATGGACTTCGCGAGCCCCAATCGTGGACGTAAAAGCCTGAAAGTCTCGCAAACCCCGCAACTGCAGCAACCAAGGGTGATTGTGTAAGTCGGCCGTATCCAGCATATCGCCTTCGGTAAAATGCTGAGTGAAGTAGTAGTATTTCTCTTTGACCGGAAGGGTTCTCTCAAAAGTGGGCTCACCAGTACAAATCACAATTCCATTTTTGCTAATATCAGAGGCTTCTTCCCCACGATTTTCCTCGATAATACCGTCACCATTGAGATCTCTGTCTTCGGCAAGAAAAGCATCTTTTAAGTAAGGGTGACTGTCACCAGACCCCATCTCGAGAAAGGATTTGATAACCAGTGGGTGAATTCGTGCCACCAAACAACGCTCATACTCGCCAAGCTCAATATCAAAAGTGGCTTGCTGGCTAACCAAAAATGTCCCAGCGGTGATTGTCGTCCCCTGGGTTCGACCAGCGCTTTCATCCATGGAGTTTGATCGACTGACACTGAACGCACTTGTCATTTGTTTAGTGGCTGTGGCAACGGCCGTGGCTCCAATAAAAGCCCCCGGAGGTCCTCCAGAAAAGAAACCAGCGATACCACCGGCAACCCCACCGACAGCTCCAAAAACCCATTCCCAAGGCTTAAAAGACGCCGTGGTTGATTTTTTCAAGCCATGACTGCTCGAGAGATTAAAACTTGCGCCCAAATTGATATTTAAAGACTTTCCTCCACGATAGACATAGCGATCTGTGGTTTCGTAAGCCCTGACCTTTCGTTCTAAAATAACTGGCGAATAGGCAACTCGGTTCAGTGGTTGCAAGTCAGCATCGCGGCCTCTGCCTGGGATCAAAGCTCGTTCATAATGATTGGAACCGGCCCGGTAGTAACCATACATTCGCCCAATCATTCGATGACAGTGCTGTTCAAAATGATACATGGTTCGGCGGTTCATGCCTTTTTTAGTCAAAGCGGTGACTCGGTCGCCCAATGACAAATCTTTATCGTAATATTTAGGGTGAAAAAAGTTTTGAGTTAACACAAAACACATCCGATGCATCAGCTTGCGAGACAAACCTGGCTCAACCTCTCCGCTTTTCCAGCCGTGAGTCATAACAGACTTTAAGTCTTGCTCGGTAATCGGTTCACGACCCAGCATGTAGTAGTAGTCGGAGTTTTCAAAGGCACCGTCGATCTCGGCGCCATAAAAGTCGGGATGTCCACCACTGCGTTCGTTTAATTGTTGCATAAACTTGTTTTCTTTTAAAATGTCGGGTCCATCAGTGATGTCATTGAAACAAGTACTAATTCGATTCACATTGACCGTCTGCGCACACTCGTGGTCGATTCCCTTAAGGCGAGATCGCGGATTGTCGTTAAGCAAGGTGTATTTTAATCCCATGGATTTAACAAAGTTAATGATTTGCGAGGCCTCCTCCATTTTGCGGAAGTTTCTCTCTTCAATTCCTTTCTTTTCTTCGATAAGGTCGTCAACTGTTACCCCGTGATAGGCCTTAAGATAACCGTAGTACTTATTGTTCTCGTAATTGGAGTTGACCGAATCACCAGAATCGTAAATTGGTTCTTCTGTCAGCTGTTCTAACTGGAAGTTATCATCAACACTGTTGGTGACTTCAACACGCTCCGGAGGAATTCCCCATTGGATTTTTCCTTCAGTGGTGTTCGGGTCATAATCTTCAAGCATAATGCGATCGGGCTCTTCACAAAAAGCCGTCCGACAGTAGTTTTCATTTAAAATATTTGTCGGACGCAACGATGATCCATTGGTGTTAAAAACAAACGTCAATGGTCCAACGAAGGTGCGCGAAGGCAGTCCCGACTTCCCATCATCAGGCACTTGATCAGGATTATGAACACCATCATTTAGCAAGAGATTGAAATCAAAACTGGGATTCAAAGGCGACTCGGTAAAATCGGCGTACTTCAACTCCTCAAGATCAACGTTCAGATTTCTCTCGACCATATCTATAGTGGACTGGTTCGATCCGTCGCTGTGACTTCCTAAGAAAAGGAACTGTAAAAAAGGATCCTGTTCCATAGCGGCCTGGTTTTCTGGGTCGGCCGTTTCGACAGAGTTCTGGTTTTGATAGTTATTGGCATTGTTCATTTGATTTAAAATTCGGTTGATCAGTTCTCGTTTGTCGTTTCTAAATTCCGTCAAATAAGGCAAGCCTGTCTCTGGGTGACTTCGTAGTTGTCGGTATTGATCTAATCGCTGCAAACGAGCTTGAATGGCTTGTAATCGCTGATTGAATTCCTCGGTTCCCTCCTCGAAACTATCGAGACCTAACATCGAGTACAGATTTTGTCGGGCGGTTTCAATATTTCCTTGGATCTCAACAAGTTCCTGTTCGGCTTGATTGCGTCGTTCCACTTCATGGTACTGATCAAGAATAGATTCTATTCTCTGACTGTCCGCCTCTAAAGAATAGAGCTCACTCATTTGTTCAAAAACTTGATTGTACCGAGCATCAATATCAGAGGTATCGGCAAACATATTTTGCACAGCCTGATCAATCGCGGTTGCGACCCGCAAACGGTGTTCGTCTACAGTCTGCAGCTGAATGAAAAATTGATTTCGTATACGCATAAGGCGCAGATCGTCGACTTCAAATTCGATCGGTGTGATGATCATCCCGCCCAAGACACGAACCAATTTTGTTTGCACCGAAATATACTCTTTACGCGACTCGCGAAGTTCTGAGGTCGTCAACAAGCGATGATTGACATGTGAGCCCCGTTCATCCGAGTCTTCAGGGTTCCAAGTCATCCGGGCGTTCACAGGTCGCCCTTCGCGCAAGACCTCATTGGGACCACCATTTTCACCTGGCAACAAGTACTGGTCATAGGCCTGATAGATATTTGTTGGTGGATTCTCTGGATCATACTCGACTAGATTGTCAGGAGCCGTTGCAATTTCAAAGGGCTGCTGCAATTCTTCATCATAAATGCGAACGCCTTTGGCGGCTGGGTCCAAATAGTCTTTTTGCAAAGCCACCTTCATCAGGTAAACACCGTCGCGCAACTTCTCTGTACCAAGGCGACCGCGAACAATAGAGTTGTACTTAAGAACATAGGGGTAGGCTTTAAACAGAACTGCTTTTTTTACTTTTAGATTTAAATATTTATCAATGGCGTAACGAAAACCCATAGTTTCATAACGAAAATCGGCAATAAACAACTGAGACTTAGGGGCGTTTCTACGCTGCTCAATGATATCATTGTAGTAATTGGCTGGCATGTCGGGTTCATCCCAACCAAATGTCCATTTCTCATCCCACGGATTCATATAGTAAGTGAAGTTCTCTTCGTAGGAGTTGACAATGTCCCCGGTAAGATTTTGATCCACATTTTCTAAAACGGTGCCAGAACGGTCCTCGCCTTGCAGGTGAGTGGCCGAGTTGCCATTGTTTTGGGTTCCAACATAAGTGACACTGGCCGAGCGCTGCTCAAGAACCTCGCGACGATAGTATTTGTGCGACAAGGTTCCAAACCAGGTCAAACAACCATCTTCGTTGGTTTCTCGCCGCATGGTTCTTTGTCGCCCTTGATCCTCAGTGATCACATTAAACTGGTAGCCTCGGCCCACCCGAGCTCCACGCCAGTTTTCGATACAGGTTGTCACCGAATACTGAAGGGTTCGGTCAGTCGCTGACTCACCCGGCATGATACGAACAAAACGCATTCTTAAAGGGCTAAAATAAAAACGTTTTTGATCACGAACGGTCATAATCGAAGAATCGATCTCATCCATGCCGACCACATTATCGAAGTATCTTTCGTAGTTCACTTGGTCCATAGAATCGAAGATCTCGTTGAATTGGTATCGTAACGATTGCGGACGAATCCAATCATTGTACTGCCCCAGCAAAAAGACCGCTGAGAACGGCTTCAGACTCGTCAAACCTTGCGACCGAGGCACCACTCGAACCAGAAGCTCAACACTACCGAGCTCGGTGCGATTTCTCAATAAAACCGGAACGCTGGCAGCCAAAAGGCGGTCTTGGTTCATGCTCCACTCGAAAACTGTATTTTGTCGAGTGATTTGGGCCACGTTCGAACTCAACAAATGCTTTTCGGAATTGTCAGCCGCTCCAGAAGCAATCAAGTGCATATAAACCGTAAAGCGACCTGTGTCGATTTCAGTCTCATGGGGAATTCCAGTCGAGTCTTTAACCCAAGCCACTGGCTTGCCTGTAAAATTAAGGTTAATGTGAACGCCTGAGCGGTCCTGTAAAAGCTGGCGATCAATCTGCTCACGAACTCTTCTTTCCTCATCGGAAAGAGCTGAGATACGCTGGCTGTAGTCCGCCGTGCGTTGACGCTCTCTTTCAACGGGCTCAAACACCATATTTTTAAATCTCAGTTCGGCGTCAGAATCAAGAAGCTCGCCTTTCAAGGCTAAAATCACATCATCGCCGGTCACCCACTGGCCAGTCCACCACTGGCTTTCGTTTCGATTGAAATCTGTTAAATCAATAAACCCACGGGACTGGGACTGGTTACGATACATGTCCCAAGGGTTGAAACCTATTCTTTTAACGACCTTACCAAGGTTTCCTGAAATAGACTCAATTTCAAAGTGAAGCGCAATGTTCACCGAAGAGGCCAAGTAGTCAAAAACCGGAACATTCTGGGTCCAACGCAAACAGTTTCCGCTATTTACAGTTATCGGATTAAAAATGTGTGAGCTTTGATTGTTTTCATTGGCTCTTTCCCCGTCTCGTGTCCACATGATGTCTGAGCCCAGTTCTGACCTGATGTGAAATTGCTCATTCCGAATCGTTCCCTGAGAGGCCCGGTCACGAATGTTGCACAACTTGAAGTACAATTGAATCTGATTAACTTGTCTCCAATCGCTTTGATTGACGTCGGAAAATTTGATGTCTTCAAGCTGAATATCGCCGACTTCAAACATCGCCCGATTGTTAAACGGGATAAGACTTCGCTCTTCAGAGAAAGTTTGCAGATCATCTTTGTCTTTACGAGTTCCGCGATCCGCCTTAACACAACTGGCGAGAACGCAAAGAATAGTGACTGGGAGCCAGACTCTAAATAATTTCATAGAGGGTCTCCACAGCAATATAGAATGTTTGTTGATTGTCTTGTTGCAAGCCATCGATTCGACGGGTCGATTGATTGAGCAAATCCGCTCTCACATAGTTCACTTTAAAATTAACACCCCAGTCTTTTGACTCCAATGACATCTGGTAGGAGTTCCCAATGCGATTGTTGTGTCCATAGTTGTGAGAGTTATAGCGAGCTGGAACCGCATCGGACTCAATAAAGAAATTGTCATACTTCCAGCCAATGATCCAACGTCCAGAGTCGTAGGCACCAGCGGCCGTCAGTGTTTGAGCCTCACCCGCATCACTGGGCGCAGCCGTGTTGTTGATGGTGTCCCACAAAAATTGCATTGATAAAGAGTTTGAAAACTTTTGTTCAAAACCGACTTGAGTCATATACCCATCAAAACCATAAATGAACTCAGCATTGTTAATGTCAGTATTGGTTACCGTGTTACCATAGATGAAACTTTGGAAAGCCGCTACGGCTGGCAGATTGGCATATCTAAAATGAGTTAAACGACCTTTTAAAAAATTGGACCGGCTCAACATTAGGGTGGATTCTAAACTTTCTGTATAAAACTCAGGAATCTCTTCTCTTTCCGCCACCCGAGTCGAGTTGGTATATGAGGTGGGAATCAATTGCTGCAACCGCAGAGCCACTTCGACACGCTCCGACGGAGACTTGTAAACGAAACGTTCTGAGGCGCCAATAAAACCGAGATTCGCTAGAAACAAGGGGTTGTTAAAAAACCTTTGATGAATCATTCCCAAGTCCAATTCAACAAAATCGTTGGGTTCGTAAGCGATTTTAACTTCACGAGGATAAATCCCCGACCCTGGCTCTTGGTCGCCGAAAATATCTTGAGATCGTCCCGACTCTAAACTTAAATTGGCTTTGGCTTTAAACGACAATGTTTCTAAAAACTTGTAATTGAATTTTGTGCGAAAAGTGGCTCCCGCTATTTGCGAATTAATATTGTCGTCCGTTTGAAAGCTCAAGGAATCAAAACGCAACTTCCATAGAAACTGAGCGCGACGGTCATCGATTTGAGCTTCAACGACTTTTTCGTAATCCGGGTTAATACTTAAAAAATTGGACCGCTGAATTGACGAGTCATAAGAGTAGTCAGACTCCGCATAAGACGCAAGAGAGTATCCGGTTCCAATAAGGAACCAAATTGCAATTTTAATTACACTTCGAATAGAAGCATATAAGTGCCTGTTCTCTCTCATGTTTCCCCTGACAAAAACATAATAGGTTAATCAAACTAAATTTTCATGTGTATACATTTCAAAAACCATTCCCTAACATTTGTGCTTTAAATAGTTAAAAACACTTAAGCCCTCCTGTCTAAAAACTAAACACTAGGCCCAATTGCGCGGCTTCCTGTGGCTTTTTTTCTGAACTGTTTTCAATTTTCTTGAAAGTCTTACTCTCTAAGAACTACTTCTCGAATCACTTTTCACACCAGATCTGGGTCACTTACGGCTTTCCCTGAAATCTTTATACCGAAGAGCCCGAGGCCAAGAACCTTCACAAAAGGCAAAACCCTTTGGGCTTTTTTCTAGAAACAGAATCCCTACTTTTTGATCGCAAAGAAAGCGATAGTCTTCCTCAAACCACCGTCTCTTTTTCAAAACAGCGAGTGCCAATAAAAGCGTCGCTAGAGGCTCTTCCGATCCTCCTATTTTAATGAGTCCTTTCAGATCTTTAGCCTCCTCTACGGAGCCTATGCATTGTTGACCTCTCGGCTCATCCCGACTAGAATCTAATCTCTTACAAAAATTTGATTGGGAGACGAAACGATGGAGTCCATGACAACAAAACCCTCCGTGGCCGGTTATAAAAAAGGCGACGTTTTGGTTCTTTTTGGCGAGCTTTTTTCGAAAGGTTACGCCAATGGCTTAGTGGATGAGGCCGAAAAAATGGGGATGACCATTGTTCGTTCAACAGTCGGCCGACGCGACAGCGATGGGTCTTTGCGAGCACTCAATGAAGAGGAAAAAAAAAATATTCCCACCCCTTTTATTAACATTCCTCTGGAAGCCGGCTTTGATATGGAGCCCGATTCTAAAGGCACCACACCTTGCGACCAACTTCGTGGCATTAAAATCAATGACTGGGATCAAGATCACCTGGACTGGGACTCTGTCCTTGAGTCTCAGGCCCGGGGCACCGAACGCTTCCAAAAGAATTTAACCCAATACATGCAAGAGCTGAAAAACCACATCCCTGATGGCGCCAATGTTCTGTTTGCCCATATCATGGCTGGTGGAGTTCCTCGAGCAAAAATTTTAATGCCGGTGATGAACAAAGTTTTTAAAGGACGCGGCGATCGTTTTATTCCTTCCGAAGCTTTGATGAATTCGCAAATGGGTCAAATGAGTCAATTAAACTTTACAGAGGTCACAGCCCACACCTTCAAACACCTGGTTGAGCTGAGCTCAGACATTCGCCAAGACGTCGAGTCCAAAGGGGGCCAGGTTTCGTATACCGCATACGGATACCATGGAACCCAGATCTTGATTGATGGTGAATACCAGTGGCAAACCTACACCCCCTATTTTCAGGGTTGGGCGAAAATGGAGCTGGAAAAACATTGCCAAGATTTTTCAAAACAAGGCATTCGTTGTTGCGTCTACAACTGTCCTGAAATTTTAACCAATTCTTCTAGTATCTTTCAAGGTGTAGAAGTGTCTCTTTACCCCCTTGTTGGTGCTATCCTTAAAGAGGGGGAGAATTCAGCTTATTGTAAAAAAGTTTTAGAAACCTGCAAAGGGCTCCTTAAAGACGAGCACAGTTTCTCCGAGATCCTTGAGTTCACCAACACCTACGTTAAAAACCCCCTGATTGTCAGTCATTCGGATTTTGCCAAATGGCCGCAAAACAATTCTAAAGAACAAATGGCTTTTATGCTGGACTCTTCTGACCATTTGATTTCAATGCACAAAGACCCAAAGGTTTTGATGACCTTTCCCCTCTCTGAAGAGGTTTTTAAAGCTACGGGAGAGGTCATGCTCCATGACAGTTGGACATGTAAACACCCTGTGCTGTGGCTGAACCATGACATCGTCGCCAAGACTATGGCGGCTCAAGCTTGAATCGCAAGGGCCTAAAACGGCGAAACTGCGACGGGGGATTCAACCAACTCCTAATCCTTGTCATTGGTTTACTTTGCCCCTTTTTTTCTTGGTCAAATTTTTACCCCACCAGTTATCAGCAAAGCCAGCGCCAGTTTCTTCAGTTGGCCGAATCTTTCTCCGCAATTCCCGGGGTGGAAAACTATCATTTGCGTGTCCCCACCAAAACCACGGCCGAGCTATTTATCGATGGTCTTTACCTTCCTCAACAATCCGACGACAAAGAACGTCTGGTCATTGTCACTTCTGGAATTCATGGGGTGGAGGCATTTACCGGAGCGGCCATTCAAATGCAGTTTCTGAAGGAGAACTTTCAGCCCGAGTGGTTGCAAAAAACCGGTTTTCTAATCATTCACGCGGTGAATCCCTATGGTTTTCATTTTCTTCGTCGAGTCGATGAAGACAATGTGGATCTCAATCGCAATGTCTCCGGCAACAACGATCTGTTCGCAAGGGTCAGTAAGCCTTACTCGCAGTTTGAGCCTTACTTAAACCCAAAGAGGCCAGTCAAAACAGGCTTTTTTGCTGATGCCAGATTGTTTATCCAATCCCTCATTAAACTTATCACCCATGGTAAAAAGAAAATAACCCAGATTGCCGTGGGCGGCCAATATCAAAACCCCAAAGGGATTTACTACGGCGGTTCGCAGGTGCAACCGAACTCGATGCTATTGCAGTTTATGTTTAACAAAGCCGGATCTCGGTATCAGAAAATTTTGCATATTGATTTGCACACAGGCTACGGCGAGCGTGGGCGCCTGCATTTTTTTTCCAGCCGACAAGCCATGAAACTTCCCGGTTTTTCGGAAGTATTTGCGGGCTATTCGATCGATGCCGGTTCTGACAAAGATTTTTACAAAACATCGGGTGGCTTTGGTCCACTGACAATGATGGTGTTTAACCAAAAAGACATCGTGATCCCTATGACCTTCGAGTTTGGCACCTTAGATTCGCAAACCATCATGGGAGGCTTTTATTCGCTCCGCAACATGATTTATGAAAATCAAGGTTTTCACTTCGGCTATGCCAGCCCCACCGATGAAAAAATGGCGAAAAAGAATTTTCTGAACATGTTCAATCCTGAAGATCCTAAGTGGCGCGATCAAGTTTTAAAATCAGGCACTCAGACCTTGGAAACCGTGGTCACCCGCTTCTCAAAAATCTAAATCCTGATGGCTGCCCAACCTTGGCAAGTCCGGCAGAACTTCAACGGTTGGGATTAGGTTCTTTTTTTGCACAACCCTTAATAAATTCAGACTCAACGAAAAGAGCCACTCGATCGAGTGGCTCTTTTTTCAATTTGATTTTTTTACGGAAAACTACTGAAGCTCTACGATTACAGCTTTCACTTTAATTCGACCGCGAAGGTGGATCTGCCAGATCACGTTGCTGGCACTGTTGGCATTCCAAGTCACTCGGTTGTAACTTCTTGGAGCTTCACTTTGGAAACCAAGGCCATTTTGAGCCGTTGACACAGTTTTGGTAGGCTTCATGTTTTGACCCAACTGAAGAGTGGCTTGACCCTGCCCAGCTCTGCTCTTAGCAACCAGAGTGACACTTTTAAGGCGACGACCACGAAGATCGACTCCCATGTCATCCAACTCACTTCGTAGGTAAATTGTGTTCGACCCAGCAGCCAGTTCACCAAACATTGGAATGCGAATGGTTTGTGTTTTAGGTTGAGGCGTTGGCTTCTTTTTATCTTTTTTGTTTTTTTCCTTAATAATTTTACCAAGGATTGCGCCGATCAGGAGCGCACCAAGAATATCTTCCGCATCGGAAAACTGCTGAACGTCCTGACTGGACTCTTCCAAAGACTGATAATCTCCATGAGCCACTCCGCTTAAAACTAACGACAAAACTAGAACTAAACTTTTTAACATTTTCTTCCCCTTAAGTTTTTTAGACTTTTTAGACCAACCCCAGTGGCCCTTGAAAGCTGTATAAGGGAAACTGCTGATTAAAGAAACTTACAAAATGTGACAACCTTACAGGTTTTCTGTCAGACTTTTAAAAATATAGGTTATTTTAGTAATTTACATAGCTTAATTTTTACAACTCTGCCGATATTCCGGCGAAATAAAAAGCGCCTCCCCGGTTCGGAAGAGGCGGCTATGTCTTATTGGTGGACAGAGGTGAGGTTTTAATCCTACTCGTTTTCTCGCATCTGATAACGGCTGGCCATAAAGGCGAAAATTCCTGTCACTCCTAGCATCATAAAAGCAAACACCATAAAGAAGTTTCCGCTGACGGAATCCGAGTTAATGTACTTAGCGGCAAAACCAGCAATCACATTTCCTAAGAAAGTGGTCAGCATCCAAAAGCTCATGATCGTTGACTTCATACTTTTTGGCGCTTGGGTGTAAGCAAATTCAAGACCGGTGATTGAAATAAGCACTTCAGCAATGGTGATCGTCAAGTAGGGAAAGAACTGCCACATGATGTTTATCCGCTGATCAATTGGAACACCGTCAGCAATTTGGCCCTCGATCACGTATTGGATAACAGCAATCTGCGCAAAGGAAAAGCCCGCAATAATCATTCCTGTCCCCATACGGCGCAAGGGAGTGAAGTCGAAAATCTTCTGAGCGAGAGGATAGACACCAAACACAAAGGTGGGAATCAAAAGCATCACCAACCAGGGATTCAAGGCCTGCATCGCAGCCGGCTTTAACTCAAAACCCAGAACCATGGGGTCCATCTGCAAAGCCTGAAGGACCCAGGTGGAGCCGTGTTGATCAAACAAAGCCCAAAAAACAGGAACCGCAGTAAAGAAGATTGTCATAATGGCGATCACCGCTCGAACACCCGTGACCACCTCTTGCGAGTGGTTGGCCAAAGCCCCGTCGAGAAATTTCTGGCCAGGTTTTTTGTTTTTTAAAGCCGACATAAAGACGCGGGGTAAAGAGTCTGGATTTTTACCCGTGGGCGGTTTGATTTTGTACTGCTTGCGGCCCATCCAAAAAACGACGGTGGCTATGGCCATCAGGATTCCCGGAACTCCAAACGCCACCGAGGGCCCCACCATGTCCAACAAATAAGGAGTCAACATGGTTGAAGTGGCCGAGCCCAAGTTAATGATCCAATAGAACATATTGTAAAATCGGGTGATCCCCAACTTGTTAGCCGGATGAAATTGGTCTCCGCCAAAAGCCGAAACACAGGGTTTAATCCCTCCGGAACCTATGGCAATCAGTCCTAACCCCCAATACAGTCCCTGTTCATTTTCAAAAACCGCGATCACACCATGGCCCAAGCAGTAAACAATAGACAGCCACAGAATCACATGGAACTTTCCAAAAAAACGATCGGCTAAGTAAGCGCCGGCTAGAGGTGTGAAATAACAAGCGGCCACAAAGTAGTGATAGACCTCAGTGGCTACCCCCCCTTGAATCGCCAAGTATTGAACCATAAAAACGGTGAGAATGGTTCGCATGCCGTAAAAGCTAAAACGTTCGCATCCTTCGTTTCCGATAAGATATTTAATTTGCGGCGGAAATTTTCCGGTGTTCTCTGCTGCGCTCATATTTTATACTCCATGCCCAACGGCTTTTTTCAAAGGCTTTTCCATTAAAAAGATGGCAAAACCCAAGGCCAGTCCCAAAGCGACCATGAGTGTGAAAAACCCAGCTTTTGTCCAATCTTCGGCGGCATAGTAAGTCCCCAAATAACCACCAAAAAAGTTTCCTCCGGCCATCGAGAAAAACCACCATCCCATCAATAGTCCCACATAGCGAGCCGGAGCGACCTTCGTAACCATCGATAAACCAATGGGAGAAAAGCAAAGCTCACCAATCGTGACAATAAACATTGTTGGGATAAACCAAAGAAAGCTCATTTTGGTTTCTGGAGTGAATCCCATGGTGGGAATCACTAAGAAAATAAAGCCCATTCCCAGGAAAACGGCGCCGATAGCCATCTTTTTAATACTGGAAGGTTGGCGGGTTCCCATCTTGTCCCACATCCGCATCATGTAGGTGGCCAGCAAAACAATAAACAAGGGATTGATCACCTGCAGCCAAGTCGAGGGCATGGTGAACAAGCCCAACACACTCCAATCGGTGTTGTTGGTCGAGAGCTGTTGCATGGTGTTGCCCTGTTGTTCAAAAACGCCCCAAAAAATCACATTGGAAATACTCAGAATCATGATTCCAATAATGGCGGTCCACTGTTTTTTTGTTAAGGGTTCGGCCTGGTGATCTTTTAAATCTTTTTGATGTTTAGCCTGACTGTCTTGCAGATATTTTTGTCCCCACATGTACACTCCCAATCCAAACCCCATACCGATTCCGGCAGCGGTAAACCCATAATGCCAGCCATAGACTTCGCCTAGGGTTCCACAAACCAGTCCCGAGAAAATGGCACCTAAGTTGATTCCCATGTAAAAAATAGTAAAGGCCCCGTCACGACGAGGATCCCCTTCTGGATAAAGATCCCCCACCTGGGTCGAAATATTCGGTTTGAAGGCCCCGTTTCCTAGAATTATAAAGATCAGAGCGATTAAAAAGACCGATTCAAACGCCATTAGAAAGTGCCCGATCATCATCAGAATTCCACCAATGATGATGGTGTTTCTTTGTCCCAAAAATCGATCGGCGATCAGCCCCCCGGCCAGTGGGGTACAGTAAACCAGGAACGTGTAGAGACCATAAACCAACGACGCCACTTGCATCACATTTTGGTCAGCCCACAGACCTTCAATCAACCCAAAGCCATAAACAGTGGACCCAGCTCGTGCGTTCACAATCAGTTCTTTCGACATGTATAATATAAGGAGAGCCCGCATCCCGTAATAGGAGAATCTCTCCCACATTTCGGTCAGAAACAGAATGAAAAGGCCAATAGGGTGCCCAAACAAGGTTTTTTCATGGGGTTTTGTCATGGTTCTCTCTTTTTTAGGTGAAGGTCCGTTTTTACCCTCACCGGCTGGGAGAATCCAGGATTGAAGCCCGCGTCAAAGCCTCAAGAGTGGGCTTATTTGCTTCTCATTTGTCGGATCTGGCGTTTTTTTTAAAAGTTCATGCGGAAGGCCAGATTGGTCAGCAAATAATATCCGCCAAAGCCTTTGGAACTGAGCCAGGTTTGCAAAAACATTTGCTCCAGCCCCAGGTACATATTTGGCCCTAGTCGATAAAGAGCTCCAGCTTTCAACAAGGTTCCAAACGATGTCTCCGTCTCACCACCACCGATGGTGCTGTATGAGATAACGCCAACTCCAGGAGCTAAGTACATCTTCCAACCGGGGGGGCCAAAAAAAGCTTTCAGATCAGCGCCAAGAGACCAGAACTGCCCTCTTGAAACATTGGGAGCTGTGTCGTCCTTTTCTGGACTATAAATCAAATAACCACCAAAAGAGTGCGATCGTTTTTTTTGAAAATCCACGTCCAAGGCGACATTGATAATACCATTCAGCATGCCCAGCCCACCCTGTACCGATGTGATGGCTGCCATCGAAGTTGAGGCGCTAACAAAAATGACTAAACTTAAAATATATTTCATGAATCTCCCAAAAAACTTTTTGCTCTTTTCCAAGTGCCCTACTTTATTTGTCTTTGTTGTCACCATTGTTACGAAGGCCGGTTTACAAATCAAGGGCATCCCGAGTCTCACTTAGTTGGACTAGACTAAAAGACAGGGACACTAAGTAAAAACATGTCTCTTTTTGAGACGCTAATTCTGAAAACTTACAGGAATCAGCTACAATGGGAGCCATGAAGGTTGTGTTGTTCTTTTTTTTTATTCAACTGGTTTCATTTCAAGTGCAGTCCGAGGTGACCGAGCCTCGTACCCTAGGACCCACAGTCGAGGCGCAGGCCGCCCCGCCTATGGAAAATACCCTTGAACAGCCCTTGCTCAATAGCACGATCCGCCCACAATTGAGTGGAAAAGACCGTTGCCGATTGCAGCTGGTCTTATTCAATCTCGGTCGCCAGGCTTTGAATGAGTCTTCTTGGCCTCTGTATCGGAGCTCCTGGCTCAACGACCCCGGCTTCGAATGGGCTATTAACAAACCAAGAATCTACAATCATATAGAAACGATTCTCACTTGCCGAGAGACTCCAACCAGTCCTTCGATTCTCAGTTCTTATAATTTGATACCCGGAGCCGCGCCCTCGGTGACCTTTAAGACTCCCAATCAACATCGTGAGTTTTCCTCTGCTGAAGCTGAAAGAGCTTACTTTTCGCAAATCTTGCAGGAAAATCGAAACCGGCTGCAAAACCACGGATTTGAGTGGGTCAACTCGGATCAACCCAACTGTGGGATGCCTCCGCAACAGGAGCGGGCGCGAGACCCGATGATCCGTTTTCCACCCTGTGATTTCAAAGCCAGACAGTAGGCCCTTTAAGACTGGCCTTACTTGCTTTTTGGAAATAGGCCTTTGCCGGTGGTCACCAAGGTTCGGGCCCAATAGGTTAAAGAGTCTTCCGGTCGAATATCCAAGGTGTTTATTCGTTTTCCTTTTTCTTCTAGAAAACTAACAATCTCTTGCGCTTGTTTTTTTGAATCCTTGGTGTGATTGAATTCAACACCAAAACCAATCTTTCCGGCTTTGCTATGAAACACCACTCGACCTAAAAAAGTGATATGTTTTCCACCATCGAAATCCAGACTGATTTCAACCTCGTCTTCATCCCGCGGATAGATCTCTGACTTTAGAAACATTCCATTCTCAGAGATGTTCCCAACTTCACCGGGATGCACCACTGGATTGTCTTCAAAATTCCACTGGGCTTGAAAATTACACTCATAACGCGGTTTGATCTCCCACCAACGCATGCGTCGGTCAAAATAGACATTGCGAACAGCGGGGACTAAAAAGTAAATCACCACCGCTATGTTGACCAAGTAAACCATAAACAGCGGAACAAAGCCGATGGCTCCATCCTTACTTAAAAACCCCACATAACTGAACACAAACAAAACAGTGATCGACAGCAGGTAAACGTAAAAGCTCCACTTTTTACAAGCATAGATAGAAACCCCGGCGACAAAAAGAGACGCAAACATAATCCAGTTTTTTTCTAGGTAGGCGGGGCTCATCGCCATTCGAAAATAATCGCCAATGTCTTTTTTGGTCAGGTAGGCATTGAGAGCCACATTCCCAAACGGAGCCACAAGATGAAAAAAGGCCAAGATGACAAGAGTCCAAGGGCGTCGACGCATAACTGTATTGTAGGCCCCCCACCCAATTTCTGGCAACCTGAATAATTCCAATGACTTGTCACCACCTGCCGGATGGGAAAGGCCCCATACTAAACGAGACCTCGACCTTGGGAGAGGGTTGATTTCTTTCTCCAGCCCGATAAATAGGAGAAAAAAATTAGCAATCCACAACTTGCTAGCGATACCAAATCGACATTTACAGGCTTGATAAGGTGACAATTATTGGCGCCTCGATGAATATTTTTCGCAAACTAAAAAAGCCATAGCAGAGTTTTTCCCTTCAGACGCCCATTCATACGTTTCAGTTCATCGGTTGTGCTCAAAGTCCGCCGGGCATGAGAATTGCTCCTCTTGTAAAAAACTCCAAAGTAAATCAAGTCTAAACAAGGAGATTGAATGCAGACTTCACTACGCTCGAGCCTCGGACGGCTCGTCATCACATTTGCCCTAGTAGGAACCGGATTCGTCGGCTGTAAAGATGATAACAAAGACGATAGCGCCTCGGTTTCTCGATACAACGAATTGGTCGCGGAACACAACGCTCTTGTTGAACGTTCGAACTCCACCGTCACCGGAGCTTGGGAAGCCAGCAATAAGTTTGTCGATTATGTTCGTGCTTCTGACAGCATGAACGAAGCCTTAAAAGTTTTCTCAGACAACGTTCTTCTCTACATTGATTTTTCTGATCAGGGGAAAATGGACCAATTCGAATCCATGCGAGAGCAGTTCGAAACTGGCAACGCCCGAATAATGGCCGCGCAGGTTCTATTGATCGAACAGTTCAATGAGCTTTATGACGTTGCCCCGGCTTTATATCGAAACGATGAAGCCTATTTAGATAGACTGAACATTCAATCTCGAAATTCTGATCTTCTACACGGTGTGAGCAACCAGCACCAAGTTCTTTGGGAGATCGTAACCCGTCACTATAATGAAGCGGGTGGACAGGCTGAAAACCGAATTGTTCTCAACCAACAAGAAGCCGTTGTCGCAACTGTTGAAACCGGTGGTGGAATCACCATCTCGAATGGTCAAGCCATCACGTATTCGAATGCTGAGTTTCGTCGACAAGCGCAAGCCGCTGGTTTTGAAACCTCGGTCATTGACGACAGTCAAACCATGGCTTCTACCATGAATGGTGTGGTCGGAATGGCCTGTGCCGATGACAACCTGATCGAAGTCCTAAATAACTTGGTGGCTCACATGAAAAATCGCGCCAACCAAAACACGGATGACCTGGAAATTGTTTTGGCCATCGACTACTCGGGCTCCATGTCCAACAACATTCGCACTGTCATGAATGAGTTATCCTCTTTTGTTAGCTCTCTTTCTAACGTGACCAATGCCGGACGAAACGTACGCATCGGAATCTCAACATTCGGAGAACCCCATAAAGAAAAAATTGATCTGGACCTGACCACCAATATCAATCAAGTTCAAACAAAGTTAGCAGAACTGCTGAACCGATTTGATCGAGACAATCACTCAGTCAACCCCGGAGAAGCGTCCTACTACGGTTTGGCGAAAACTTCTGAGATGTCATGGGCTTCGCAGAACCGACAAACCATCGTCATTACCGATGAGCCATCTTACTCGCTACAAATTCGGGATCAAAACTATATTGATTCTGTACAAAATCGTATGGCCAACATTGGTGTTTATCCGTTGATGGTTCGTATTTGCAACTAAGACTGATTCAACGACAATAAAAAAACCCTCGTAAAGAGGGTTTTTTTTGCCTGAAATTGGATTTTCTAGAATTCTACATCTGCCGGGCCCGTTTATCGACTGCCAAGGCGGCTTCTCGCATGACTTCGGCCAATGTCGGGTGAGCGTGAAAACTTAAAGCAATGTCTTCACTGCTGGCGCCAAACTCCATCGCGACCACGGCTTCGGCTATCATATCTGAAGCACGAGGGCCGACAATGTGAACCCCTAATACTTTATCGGTTTTCTTATCGGCTAAGATTTTAACTTTGCCTTCTGTAGAGTTCATAGCCTTGGCGCGACCGTTGGCTGAAAAGGGAAAGCTACCCGAGTTGTACTCGACTCCGGCGGCCTTCAACTCTTCTTCCGTCTTTCCGACACCGGCCACTTCCGGCCATGTGTATATCACCCACGGAACTGTATCATAATTAACATGCCCATAATTGCCAGCAATGTGTTCCATTGCCGCGACCCCTTCTTCTTCGGCTTTGTGAGCCAGCATGGCCCCACCAATCACATCACCCAGAGCATAAATCCCTTTCACTGAGGTTTGATAGTGCTCATCGGCTTCAATTTGTCCACGATCATTCAACTTTACACCGACCTGATCCAAGCCCAAACCTTCGGCGTAGGCTTTGCGACCGACGGCCACCAGAACTTTGTCCCCCGTGATACTGTCTTTTTTACCGTCTTTGGTGGATTCATATTCAAGGGTGACTTTTCCGCCTTTGACCGATCCACCGGTGACTTTTGTCGACAGCATAAAGTTCATGCCCTGCTTTTTTAGAATTTTTAAAAGATCTTTTGAGATTTGATTGTCCATGGGGCCACAAATTTTATCGGCAAACTCAACAACCGTGACTTTAGCGCCCAAACGCATCCACACCGAACCCATTTCAAGACCGATAGCTCCCCCACCGATCACCACTAAATGCTCGGGCACTTTATCCAAAGTTAACGCTTCAGTAGACGAAATGATGTCTTTGCCATCAAATTTTAAAAAAGGAAGCTCCACAGGCACACTGCCCGAAGCGATAATGATATTTTTACCTTCAACAATTTCTTTTTTTTCACCCGACACTTCGACTTTACCGGGGCCGACGATTTTGCCTGTGCCTTTAAAAGTCGTGATTTTATTCTTATCAAAAAGGTACTTCACCCCACCCGTCAAATCCGAAACCACCTTGTCTTTGCGTTTCATCATCTGAGCCAAATTCAACTTCACCGCACCCACTTCAACACCGTGGTCGACCAGCTCATGCTGGGCCTGTGCGAAATGTTCGCTAGAATCCAACAAAGCTTTGGACGGAATACAGCCAATGTTTAGGCAAGTTCCACCCAAAGTTTTATCTTTTTCAATCACGGCCACTTTTAAACCGAGTTGGGCCCCTCGGATCGCGCCAATATATCCACCGGGTCCGGCCCCAATCACTACAACGTCAAACACTTCAGCCATTTTTTTTCCTTAACTTAAACTTGCAACAAAATCCGTGACGGATCTTCAATGTTCTCTTTAATTTTCACTAAAAAACTCACCGACTCTTTACCATCGATCATTCGGTGATCGTAGGATAGAGCCAAATACATCATCGGTCGGATCTTGATTTCATCATTCACCACGATCGGGCGTTTTTCAATTTTGTGCATCCCCAGGATTCCACTTTGAGGAGGGTTCAAAATGGGTGTGGACATCAAAGAGCCAAACACGCCGCCATTAGAAATGGTAAAGGTCCCACCGGACATATCGTCAATGGTGATTTTTCCGTCTCGGGCTTTGATTGCATAGTCCTTAATGTTCTGCTCGACTTGAGCCAAAGTCATTTGGTCGGCATCCTTTAACACCGGAACCACCAAACCTTTGGGAGAACTGACCGCCACCCCGATATTGATAAAGTTATTGTACAAAATATCGGTGCCATCGATCTGGGCGTTGACGGCTGGAAAAGCTTTAAGAGCTTCGATGGTGGCTTTGACAAAAAAGCCCATAAAGCCTAATCGCACGCCGTGGGCTTTTTCAAAATCATCTTTATACTGATTTCGCAAATTCATCAGAGCCGACATGTCGACTTCGTTAAAAGTGGTTAAGATCGCTGCGGTTTGCTGAGCGTTCACTAAACGTTCGGCCACCTTGCGACGAAGGGTCGACATTTTGACCCGCTCTTGCGCCCCCGGTTCCATATCCCGAGACGGTCCTTTTTTCGCCGGTGCGGGTACTGATGCCGTCCCGCCTCCTGTTGGCGCCTGCATCACATCTTCTTTGGTTAAACGTCCTCCCCGTCCTGTTCCTTGCAAAGTGGAAGGGTCCACGCCTTTTTCATTCACCGCTTTTCGAACCGCAGGGCTTAAATGGCTGGGGTCGGGAGCAGCACTCATAGAAGCTTGAGGACTGGAGCCCGAACCATTGCTCTTAGGTTGGGGTACGGGCGCTTCGGGCGCTGCACTTTTGGCAGCACCAGCCGGAGCCTCGGCAGAGGTGTCGATGGAAGCGATCACTGCGCCAATTTCAACGGTGTCGCCTTCGGCGGCTTTATGAGACAGCTTGCCGGAATCTTCCGCCACCACTTCCACACTGGCTTTGTCGGTCTCAAGAGTCAGTAAGACATCATCGCGATTTACATAGTCGCCATCTTGTTTTAACCATTCACCAATTTCTGCTTCTGTAATTGATTCTCCAACCTCGGGGACTTTGATATCCATGGTTTTCCTATCCTTTCTTTAAAGTGAATACGGCATCCACTATGGCTTGCTGTTCATCTTTGTGTCTTTTTGCTGAACCGGTCGCCGGACTGGCTCGAAAATTTCGTCCTACATAATTCAACGGGGCTTTTTCCAGACCCGCCTGATTCATTGTGTCTCGCAACGGGTGGGAAATATAATGCCACGATCCCATATTCTGAGGCTCTTCTTGGGCCCACACCACGTCTTTGGCTTTCTTTGCTTTCTTTAGCATCGGCACCAAAAGATGTTTCGGGTAAGGGTAAAGTTGTTCGACTCGAATCAGGGCCACTTTCTCTTGCTGTTTTTTCGAAAGCTCTTCACGGTGGGCTTCAAGATCATAATACAATTTGCCACTAACAAAGACCACGCGCTCAGCAGTTTCAACTTTAGCGACGGTGTCTGCAATCACTTCTTGAAAGGTCCCTTCGGCCAAATCTTTCATCTCGCAAACCACTTTTGGGTGCCGTAGTAAAGATTTTGGAGACATGATCACCAGAGGAACCCGGAATGGGCGCTTCATCTGCCGGCGAAACGCGTGAAACAACTGATCGGGTGTAGTTAAGTTGCAGACCTGCATATTTTTTTGAGCACATAATTGTAAAAAGCGTTCGAGACGAGCACTGGAGTGTTCTGGGCCTTGCCCTTCATAACCGTGGGGCAACAACAACACCAAACCATTCATACGCTTCCATTTGGATTCGCCACTGGCAATGAACTGATCAATAATAATCTGGGCGCCATTGGCAAAATCCCCAAACTGCGCTTCCCAAATCGTTAGAAAGGTGGGGTCACTGCTCGAATTTCCATACTCGAAACCGAGAACAGCCATTTCGCTAAGCGGCGAATTGTAAACACAGAACTCTTTATCCTCACGCAACTCACCCAAAGGGTTGTAGCGTTCAGCGGTGTTGACGTCGAAAAAGCAGGAGTGGCGATGGGTGAACGTCCCCCGTATACAGTCTTGCCCCGACAAACGAACCGAGCTGTCTTCCATGATCAAACTTCCATAGGCCAGCAACTCGGCCATGCCCCAGTCGACTGGGGTTTTACCTTCCACCATTTGCTTTCTTTGCTCGATCAGCTTGGCTAATTTCTTGTGAACGTTAAAACCATTGGGGACTGTGGTTAATTTATCACCAACGGTCTTCAGGGTCTTCATGGACGTCGTTGTGTCCCAAGACTTTTTAAAGTCGTCATTTTCACTGCGACGCAAACCTTCCCACAGACCACCCAATGTCTGAATGTCGGTTTTAGGATGTTCCTCGCGGACTTTATCCAGAATTTTTTGTAGGTTGTCTAACTTTTCCTGAAAAAAGCTTTTCGCATAGGCTTCATCAATCACCTTTTCTTGAACCAGCTTTTGTCCGTAAAGATCTTTCGGCGTTTTATGACCTTTAATGGTTTTGTACATCACCGGCTGGGTAAAAGAGGGCTCGTCGCCCTCGTTGTGTCCAAAGCGTCGGTAGCAAGTCAGGTTAATCAGAACATCCGAGCCAAAAGTTTGTCGAAAACGAATGGCAATGTCCATAGCCTTCACGCAGGCTTCGGGATCATCACCATTGACATGAATCACTGGAATCTGTTGACCTTTGGCGACATCCGAGGCGTAAGGTGAAGATCGTGTTTGTTCGGGGTCGGCGGTAAACCCAACCTGGTTGTCGATGATAATGTGAACGCTGCCACCGACGGTGTAACCCTTAAGACCGGCCAACTGTAAAGTTTCAGTGACCACGCCCTGCCCGGCAAAAGCCGCATCACCGTGAATTTGCACAGGGACGACTTTTTTACGCTCGACCGTGTCGTTGCGTTTTCTTTGTTTGGCGCGGGCCATGCCACAAACCACTGGGTTCACGGCTTCTAAGTGCGATGGATTAAAAGCCAACGAAATATGACAAGTGCCATCCGGCGTTTTTTTATCGGCACTGTGGCCAAGGTGATATTTTACGTCACCGTCAAAGTTTTCATCAGCAAAGGAGTTGCCGTCAAAAGCCGATAAAGTTTCTTCAGCCCCTTTATCCATAAAATTCACTAACACATTCAACCGACCACGGTGAGCCATGCCGATCACCACTTCTTCAACCCCCAGCCCGACACCTTTTTTGACCAGATACTCCAGTTGCGGAATGATCGAGTCGGCCCCTTCCACGGAAAACCTTTTGGCTCCAACAAAGCGTGTGTGCAGAAATTTTTCTAGACTCTCTGTTCGACACAGCTCTTCAAAGATTTCTTTCTTCTGTTCTTTGCTTAGTTGAAATTCGGAATGTTCAATGTCCTTGTAAAACCATTCTCGCACGCCTTTGACCGCATCGTTGACTTGCACCGACAATGTTCCGCAATAGCAACGTTTCAGGTGATTGATAATCTCACGCAGACTGGCATCCTTCATGCCAACCAAAGCACCCACCGAAAAAGTTTTATCTAAATCTGACTCTTCCAAATTAAACTGCGAATGGGATAACTCAGAGGACGAACTTTTCATGCTTAAGGGGTCAATGTTGGCCTCGAAGTGGCCGTAATCTCGATAGGCCTGAATCAGATTGTAAACGTCCAATTCTTTCCCGGAGAGCTGTCCACCCAAATCCTGGTTAAAGTCGACGCCGGCAAAAAAGGCTTGCCAGGTGTCGTCCAGTTCGTCCGGATTGGTTTGATAAACTTGGTACAGATTTTCCACATACTCGAGATTGGCTCTCTGGATGCCGGTGAATTTCACAAAAGACCTCGCTGCGCTTGAATTTATGCACTACCTAATACCCTAATTCTAGCAGAAGGGAAAGGGGTGCTGCCAGGTCGACTCGACTCATCCCGGCCTTTTGATGTTGTTATTTTAAGCTCGCGGGGTCGAGCCGGATTTAACCCCGATGGTCTTGCCCGACTGGCCTTTTTCATAGACACTGAGGCAAGACTTTTGAAGGGGCCACCTATGACAGACACCGCTTGGGTTCACAATCTCGACCCGTTTCTCATTCAGTTTTCAGGCAGCATGGGCATCCGTTGGTATGGTCTGGCCTATGTGACGGGCTTTATTTTTGCCTTTCTATTTATGAAGTGGTTCTCAGAGAAGAAAATTTCGCCTTTGACCGTGGAACAAGCCTCTGACTTTTTAACGACCTTGATTTTGGGAGTGCTCATCGGTGGCCGCCTGGGATATGCCGTTTTTTACAGCCCCCAACTGCTCACTGATTTTCGCTCAGAGGTTCCCTTCTGGGGTGTTCTGGCGGTATGGGAAGGCGGAATGGCCAGTCACGGCGGTTTTATCGGGGTGCTGGTCGCTTGTTTGTACTTCGCTTGGCGCCATCGATTGGAGTTCCCTCACCTGGGCGACCTGACGGTGGTCGGCGCCATGATTGGTATCGGCCTGGGACGCATAGCCAATTTTATCAATGGTGAGCTGATGGGGAAGGTCTGTGCTCTGGACTTCCCGTTGGCCGTAAAATTTCCTCAGGACATTTACCGCTGGATTGGCTACTCACCTGGAAAACTAGAAAAACTGCGCATTCCCGCTGAACACTTAGGAGTCAGCCGGGCCGACTTCAACACCTGGGTTGATAATGTCGGCCTGTACAAATCGAAATTCTACGGCTTGGCCGATCAGATTATTGAAAAAATCCAAAATGGCGATGGCGCCATGGTCGAGGCGGTGCGACCAATCTTAGAACCGCGCCATCCGTCCCAACTTTACGCCTCTTTCACAGAGGCCTGGATCCCGCTGGCCATTTTGATGTTTGTTTGGCGCAAACCTCGCAAACCCGGGGTGATCGCTTCTGGATTTCTGGTGATGTACGCCATTGGCCGCATTTTCAACGAAAACTTTCGCCTGCCCGATGCCCACATCGCCGACCTGTCGCAGCAACCTTTAGGGATCAGCCGAGGTCAGTTCATCAGTTTGTGGATGCTGGTCGTAGGAGTCGGCCTACTGATTTGGACCCTCACCAGACAATCAAAAAAACTCGGTGGATGGGCGCAAAAAAAACCTTAACCATGGCCAATGGCTAAAACTAGGCTTTCTTCAAGGACAAAGACATGGTGGCTCCTAAGGTTTGCGATCGCATCGATCTGAATGTTGAGAGCGAAGTCGTTGCTAATTAGCAAAACTGGTATCGAGAAATTCATACACTCCCCTTGTTAATTTTATTTGTAAGCTTTTCCTTGGTCTCTTCTTTGTAAGCGATTCGTGATAGTTTTCTTTTGTTTCACGAAAGGGGTTTTCAATGAAATATTTAATATTCAATCTTGTTTTAATAGGAGCCGCCAGCGTTAGCCTGGGAAATTACACCGTCAAATCAACCACGCCCGTGGTGCAACAAATTCTTGAATTTGATATCACCAAGGGATGTGACCTGGAATTCACCACTGTTTTCCATGGATACGAGTGTCTGATTCCCATCGATGTTTTAGATATCGGCGAAATTATTAAGGTGATTCCTAAGCAGATCGAGATCGGCAGTGATCGAACCTTGAACTTCAGCACCAATCGACTTGATGGCGGAATCAAAGTGACGTTTTCACACAGCGACATTATGTTATACTTGAAAAAAGGCGAAGAGTCTTTGCAAGAAGCCAAAAAAGCCCTCAACAGTGTTGGATCAATTGAAGTCTTGTATCAAGGCCCCGAACTTTAGGGCCTTACAAGGCTTTTTAACACTGCCATTTTCAAGCTCCAACCTTAGTTAGTCTTTACACAAACGGATATTTACAGCCGAGGCTCGCCCATTTCGGTCTTCCTCTACATCAAACTCGACACACTCTCCATCAAACAATATCGTTAATCCGGACCGTTCGACTGATGAGATATGAACAAAAATGTCTTTCCCGCCCCCATCGGGGGCAATAAATCCGTATCCCTTGGTCATATTAAACCACTTCACGAGGCCAGTGGCCGCGAACGACTGGACGCTAAAAAGCAGGCAAGTTGCAATGACGACGATTTTTTTCAAAGGCCCTCCTAGGGTTTTTGGTATTGAAAAGCAACACCCATGCCATTTCCATTGCATGGAAAGAGTCAGCCCAAAAATTGGAGGTTAGGTCTGAAATATCTCGATCAGAATCTGTCAGTCAAAATTAGAAACATTTGAAAGTCGGAGCGATAACCAGAATAAGTGGGATTTTAACAGTGTTCGCTGTCCATTTATTTGACACAGCCCTGGCTGAAGACGGCTATCGACACCCTAGAGTCTACTTGTTGGCAGGTCTTCCATCCGCGTGTAGGCTTTTGTTTGCGTCCTATCAACGGAGAGATTGTTGTCTTTTTCAATAGACTGCACGTGAGCACAGCCGCTAGCAAAAATAAAAAAACAAAGAAACAAAGCTCTCATTTTTCAAACCTTCCGATCAAGTGAAGTAAGGGTTGTCGCCTTGGGCGTGGTTGGTGACGTCCACCACTTGCGTGATGCTGGGGACGATCCCTTTGATGGCGCCTTCGATACCTTCTTTCATCGTCTGATAAGACATGGCACAACCTTGGCAACCTCCGCCCATTTCTAAAAAGACTTGGTTGTTTTCTACAGAATGAAGAACCACAAAACCGTTATGAGCCGCCAAGGCCGGATTGATTTGCTCTTCAATCAATTGTGCGATGGCTTGGGCTTCTGGACTGTCCAACTGTTTTTGACCAGAGGCTTGGGCCTGGGGATTTTCTTCAATAGCCCCAGACTGATCTTCAAAGTGCTCTTCCAGCAGGCCTTTTAAAGGCTCTTGCAGGACTTCCCACTCCACCCAGTCTTGCTTGGTGATCTCTACGAAATTGGCCCCAACCGTTACTTTTTCGGTCCACGGGAAGCCAAAAATTTTGGCCGCAACTGGCGACGCCAAAGCTTCAGTGCTGTCAGAGTAAGATTTTTCCAAAGAACTGATCGTCCCTCCCACCACAAACTTGCGAGTTTGGGGGCTGGTGGTTTCTATACTTTCGATTTTCATATTCACCTCTTTAATCCCAGCAAAATAACAGGTTGAGGCCTGACAGACAATGATTCCCATAAAAAAGGGGCGTAATCCGCCCCAAGCTAATTATATCAATGGTCAGAGATCCGCTATTGAGGAGACTGGGTTTGAAAAACCGGCTCCAATTGAACTTGGATCATGGGTCCGATCAGCTGCGGGTAACCACTGTCTTCGGGCGACAAGATCTGGGTCAGCTCGAGCATCGGTACAATCAGATCAATGCCGTGGCTCATGTAATAGTAGCTACCACTTTTGTAGGTGTTCAGCTTGTAGGCCTGCCACACCCAAACGGTTTCGTCTTTTTGGAATCTCCCAAGCACTAAATAGAATGTCATTCCACTGGTGGTTTTCACCGAGAAGATCGGGCGATTGTCGACAAGGGCCGCGGGATCAACGCCATTCACATTCCATGTGCAGATTTCTAGAGGAAACTTGTTGCCCGCTGCAGGAGATTCAGCAATGTTGGCTCCACATTGGGTCGCCACCAAAGATCCATCGGGCTTCACTTCCGCCAACGCGTTTAAAGTTAAAAAAATCGTGGCCAGTAGCAATAATGATTTCATAAGAATTCTCCTCGTGCTTTCAATTCCAAAAGACCCTAGCAGATCTCTTGCCCCTGCCAATAGGGCAAATTTTACAATGAATTTTATTTCCTAAAGCTTGAGAACTAGGGGTAGGCAAACTGCGGGTAAAACAAGAAAAACATAGCGGCAAAAAAACAGGCCAAGGCCAACCACAAAAAACGCGAGGGCCAAACTCGCAGCCACAGACATTCGATAGAGGTCGAAACCACCGGATCGGTCAAAACGATCGAGGTGACTGTCGCCAATTTGCCAATTTTTACCGCCTGCATGTAGAACACCAGGCACAAAAATGTTCCAAAGAAGCTCGCGGTAAAAGCCACACCCTTTTCTTTCAAACTAAGCTTTCTAAAGCTGGAAAAAAAATGAATTTTAATGAAGGGGACGTATATCAAAAAACTGAACAGAGCGGCCACCGTTCGAAGATACTGGGCATCAAATCCGGTGAACTGGGGGTTCATGGCAAAACCGTGGCGCGACAGGATCAATCCAAAACTGTCCAGAGCGACTCCTGAAAATGCCAGAACCAGCCCGGTCACCTCCCACTGCTTGGTGGCTCGAAAGCGTTCGTAACTGAACAGAAACAAACAAAGGACAAAAAAGACTATGGCAATCAATTGGATCGGATAGATTTTTTCTCCCCACACAAAATAGGAAAAACCACCGGCTATAAAAGGCTGAAACCCAAAAAGAACCAAGGTTCGGGCGGGTCCAATTCTTTTGTAAGCGCTTAACAGCATCCAGTCGGCCACATTCAAACCAATGAAGCCACTGATGTAAAAGGGCCAGGCCTCTTCAAGGGACCAAATCAGCTGCCCACGCATATAAAAAATAATCGGAACACAGAAAACAAAAGACACTGCACACTTGAAAATATTCATCCAAAGAGCAGAAACTTTTTGTGAAAAGTAGGTAAAACCAATGGCCGCCGCCGAAAAGGTTAAGACCGAAGAGAAGGCGTAGACATAGGCTAAAATTTCGTTAGACATCAGGGGCTACCAATCCACTTGTTAGAAACGGTAAAACCCCAAAAAAGCCAATTCGGTGTTGCGGCTGCGGAACTCGCCCAACTCAGCCAAATCGTCTTGCCGATCTTCCCGAAAGCCCGAGTATTCGATGGCGTCTCGGAAACTCAAAATAAAACTGGCACTGTTGCTGACTTGGTAGCGAAGAACCGGTCCCAACAGCATACTGATCTCTTGCATCCGGCCAAACCGTTGTCGGTTGGTATCAAAAGTATTGGTGCGGTTGTACCCCTGCTGCTCCAGAATATATTGAGCCCCAAGGCTAAGGCGAGGGGTGATGCGGTACCAAAGGGTTAACCAGTTGCTCATGTTGTATTGACGAGTATTACTGGGGCCGGTGTTGTCGGCGGTGGAGCAGTCATCTTCGGTGTGGGTCCCGAAATAGGTACTGGAAGATTGATGGTAATAGTTCACTTCGTTACGAAATTCGCCAAAAACTTTTTGCGTAATGTAACGAGTAAAAATAGAGTTGGACCGCAAACGCGTGATGGTTTGCTTGCGACGCGCCGACTTGCTCAGAGGCAAGTAGACTCGCCCACTCCAAAACACATCGGCAATTCCTGGCAGCCACCCCAAGTTGTAGTTGTTGTACTCAACAAAGGGATCTGCCAGTTCCATGTCTTGATCTTGACGGCAACGACCATTAAAGCGGTCGTGCCCGGCACTGTTGACGGTGAAGGCAGCCCGCAAAGCCAGGCGCTCATTTTGGTTGAGTCGATAGTTGGGCCCCAGGTAGGTGTAAGAGTTGAGTAAGCCGCCCTGCGAGGCTTGGTCCGTCTCTTGACTGACCAACGTAAAAGCCGACACACTCCACGGCGAGTATTTATCACTGATATTGTCCACCACCGATTGGGCGTGCACATATCCACAACTTAATATGAAACATAAGAAAGACATCAATCGAATCATCTCACACTCCCTGGGATCAAATCGGCTGCCAGCGGCCAATGATCAGAAACACCTTTCTGACTGAGTCCATCATTGAACCGAGCCGGGCCACCCCAAAAATCCAATTGATACAGGCTTTTGTTGGGAACTCGAATGCTTTTCTTGTCCAAGACCCACTTTTCGCTTTGAAAATTTTTCGAGAACAAGATCACATCTAAAAATGACCAATTGCCACGGTAGTTATGAGTGCCGTTGCACTGATCACAACCGACCTTATGAGACACCATCCAATTTTTAGAAACCTCTTCGAAAAGCCCCTCTTTACCGTCTTCTTCCGTGGTGATGTTAAAGTCTCCCGCCGCAATCACGTAACTGTTTTTAGGCAAACTCGAACGCACTTTTTCCAAAACACTTAATGCCTTTCGGCGCAATGCCGTAGGTCCACTTTGCGATGGAAAGTGCACACCAAACACGGTCAACACTTCACCATCGGGAAGCTGTAGCTGAGCTTGCAGAATTCCACGAGTCGGCCGGGCTGGCTTTGTCGGATCCACCTTGCCGGTTTTGCGATCAATATAATCCAACTTGATTTCGTGAAGTTTGGCTTTCCCCGCTTGTGGTAGTTTAGACAGAATGGCCACATCGATACCACGCTCGTCAGGCCCCTCGATCAGAATCGCTTCTTTATATCCGGCCTTTTGCAAACCGTTCTGCCGAAGTCGCTCGAGAACATTGAGATTTTCGACTTCTTGTAAAATAAGAACATCCGGGCCCTGCCCATCCTTCACCTGCAAGATGACATCAGCCAGGCGCCCAATCTTTCTTTCTATTTTACTTTCGGACCAATCGGTTTCCAAACACTGTTTGCGGTACCACTCTCGCGACAACTTGGCGCACTGGGCACGATGCTTCACCGTTTTTTTCATTTCGATGGGAAGGTAGGTCTCGTCCTCTTTGCCAGGATCATCCAAAGTGTCAAAAAGATTTTCGACGTTATAGGTCATTACGGTGATGGCGTTTTTTTTCGGCGTGTACTGTTTGCTTACACAACCAATGAGAACGAAGAAAAGCGCCGCTGTGAAATACTTGATTTTCATGAACTACTCCAACCACTGCAAGCGAGTCACATTGACGGCTTCTCCATCAAAAGACTGCACATAGTTATTGAAGTCTTCGAAACTAAGGCCCATCTCTTCACTGAAAGCCTCAGCCAAACTGGGGAAAATTTGCAGAAGTGACTTATCCATCACCATCACGCCGACAACTTTAACACGAACTCCAGGGACCGGCTTCCAACCCTCGGCCTTAACCATGATACTGATTTCACTGCCGACTTTTAAACAATTGCGGTCACCGGTGTTGATAACAGCCTTTAAAGTTCTCTCATCCAGGGCCGATTGCACTTTTCCCTGGATCTCCGGAACCAAGCGGATGTCTGTCCAAATAGTCTCTCCACACTCACTGATCGTTTGCCCTTCGGTTTCAAGAAAACTCAATTCCTTCACGACTGGTAGACTAGGAGGAACGACCTCCGTGTCAGAGCCTTGCAAGTAGGTGATGGTGATCTGGGGACGGGCGTTACCCGCTGTTAAAAAACTTCGCAGCTGATCTTCAGTCATCGCCATGTCACGGGCGATTTTTTGAACCAAATCCGTCTTTCTTAGAAAGTCTTCCAGATTGTGCATTTCAATTTTGTCGACCACATAGAAAACCCCGGTTTTGCGCCATGCCATTCCGTCTTGCACTTCAATCTGCAACGGACCACTTTTCACTGGCGCACAGTTGAAGTCACCACGCCCCACAATCACTTTCAGTTGATCGACTTTGTCGAACAAGAACGAGGTTTCCTTGTAAAGTCGAAGAGTGTCCCAGGTGGGCTGATCCGGCTGACTGCAGGATTCTAATTTTTGCCCAGGTGCCGAAGCTGTCAGGACTTGGTCGGCAGCCAAAGCGAACCCTGGGTTGCCACCGTTGCCACCTTGATCGCGCAATTTCTCGTCATCGCGTGGCCCGCAGCTAGCAATGCACAGAATGAAAAAGAATAAAGAAAAAGACTTCATGAACCCTCCAAAAATTGACCTTGTTTTCGCCGCGCATCAGGCAGATGTCAAGAATTGGGTGCCGACTCAAGCAAGAGTTCAAAAGAAGGGTAAAAAAAAAGAGCTAATGCATTGAAATAGCTCTTTTTTACATAGATCCAGTGATGTCAGGATTGTGTTAGAATTTGCGGCCTATGCCGAACTGAAAGGCACGCACTTCGTACTTTACCTTAGAGTTGCCTAAAGTTTCGAAAGGACGAGTTTCAGTGATTTGATAACGGGCCCCCGCACGAACCCCCCACAGCTCAGAAAAATCCACTTCGATACCCGCTTCGGCGTAGTATCCGAATCCAGTCAAACCATCGTCGGATTTGAAGCCACCATCGCCCGGAGTGAGGTCCGAGGGTTGAGCATTGTAACGAATGGTGTGGTAGCCAAACAAGCCACCGCCCTCACCATAAGGTCGAAACCAAGACGTTGGGAAAAATTTAAACTTGAAACCCAAACCCAATTGCAGGTGGTCGGAATCAAAATTGATTTCCGGTCCGTTATCGGTGTAGTTAGTTCCACCCAAGGTTGTGTAGTCATAAAAACTTTGTCCACTGGTTTGCATGTAGTTCACGGAAATTGTGATGAACAAACCCGTTTGTCCAATCTGCCTCTCCCCGCCGAGATACACATAAGTTCCCTGGTCCATTCGAAACCGTGTGGTTGGAGTGAGTACAGTAAACTCCGCCACCCCAAAGCCCAAGTAACCCGCCATGCCTCGGAAGGCAAGATTGGTTCCCCCAAAATACTGACCCCATCCGGATTGGCACATCAAAAAGAAGCTTCCAAAAAGAATTATTTTTTTCAACATTATGATTCTCCTTACTATTTTTTGTGCCAGTGGTCTGCTTGAAAAAAGTAGGTGCCTCTGGAGTCCATTTGTCGGTAAAGTTCAAAGTAGCGACGACGTAGGAACACTTTGTTGCTTTTGGTGTAACTCGCGTCTTTTTCCATTTCGCTAAATATTTTTTGTCGATCACTGTTTTCAACTTTGACCAGTTTTTCCATTAGCTCTTTGTCTTTGGCTTTTAACTTCCCTACTTCTCGGACTTTCAATAGACCATTGTCAGCTTCACCAATGACGCCTTGCTTTTTAAATTCACTGATCCGTTTCATTCGTTTGGCTTGTCTCTTATAAATTTTATCAAGAAGCTTAGACTTGTAGAACGGATCAGGGTTCTTTGCCATTTTTTTGGTAGCAGTTTGTGCCTTCTTTGATCTCTTTAGAGCTTCCCTTTTTTTTGCCGCCTTAACCTCTTTGCTTTTGCCTGCAAAAGCTGAGCTTGTGGAAACAAAAAGTGGAAAAGTCCCCACGGCGAAGATGGCTTTCGGCACCCCTAGGGAAGCACCAATAAATACTAAAACGAGGAGGCCCCTTTTTAGATCCTCCTTGACGAGTTTTCTCATTCTCCTATTCTAGCAATCTCGATTATGCTGTGTCACTGGGACTCGACTGGAGTCCAGTGGTCTCGACTTAGTGAGAGAGACTCTATCGAATCCAGGCGTTGAATTCAAAAAAATCCCCCAGCCAAAGTCTTGTTTTTCGCTTAAATGACCGCAAACATTCATTTTTAACACAGTCTTGCCGAAAAACTTCATAGGTACATATCTATGAAAAAGCTGAAGACGTACTATTTGACTATTTATCTTTTGGGAATTTTGTTCCCAAGGCTTTGCTTTGCTCAAGAAGAGGTGCACTTCGGAACAATTTTTGTTGAAGATATCGAATACGAAAACGCCGATGAAAACACTAGCATCAATCACCTCACCGATAGCAGTTCAAAACAACAGCAATTGGAAACTCTTTTCAAAAAAGAAATTGGCGCGAGCAACCAAAAACTAAAAAAATTCGACCTGGCACCGCGGCGCCCTTCTAGCGCGGAGGCCCAAAAGGACCTCGGTCAAAAAGTAGGTATCATTCGAAACTCTGAGTTGCCCAAAAGTATTGTCTACTTCCTTGAGCTTCGCTCTTTTGAAGGCAACCAACCTGTCACGGTTCACGAAAGTGCGAACCCCAGTGCGAAACCCGTTTTGAACTTGCAGCCCGGCGAGCTGGTAAAGGTTTCTGATACTCCTGATCAGTATATCCACAAAATGCGAATGGACCGAGACAACCAAGGCTTGTGGAAAAAACTTTCGACCCGAGAGCAGGATCTGCAAAATCCCGCTCTGTATTATGACTGGCGAAACTTCGATACCATCACCTCCCATGACTTTCCGATTGAGCTGAATATTCATGTTCCCTACGGCAAGAATTCCATTCCTGTGTTCAGTCGTCCTGGCACTTGGACTTGGAAAGACTGCGGACTGAACGAATCGCTTTGTATAGACAACATCGATCTGCACACGGAAGCCTATTTGTTTGATTCTACCATAATCGACGCAAGACTTTCGAAAACCACCCCAGCGGAATTCCGCTTGTTCTACAAAATTGGCTATCAGATAAAAGATAAAGACGGAGTTTTACAGCACCACGTGGGCTGGATTCCGTCGGTTCATGCGAAACGTAAAATCTCTCAACTGCCAAAATCACTGATCGCCACGCGAGGCCCAAACAGTTTTGGGACCTATGAGAGTGATGCCGAAAGAATGAAGCGCCTGCAAAAGTACTATGTATTTGATTCCAATATGAACTCGAACAACCGAAGCATGAATCGCTGGCTTAACAAAGCACCGGGTGAATCGGCTGAGGTTTTCTTTCAGAATATCGCCTTCGACGGTGTCGTCAACTACAGCTATTTTAATCTGAAACAAGACTTTGCCCTGCAAAGTTTAGGAGAGGCCTTTGTTCAACAGGGGCTAGCCTTGGGTTTTGGAATCTTCGCTCCTATTTTTATTGATCTGGAGATTCAAGGAACGGCAACCATCACTGTCCCCCTTTCCGCCAATGAAAACGATGTCTACAAGAAATCACCGTTGTTTCGAGGCGAGCAGTGGCTCCTGTACACGACACCGATCTCTGTCAGTGGAGTGCCATTCAAATTTGGGGTCGGCGCCTACTATATGTCCATGTTTGCTTCGCAACTGGATTTTGGGTTCAACTCTTTGGTTGGATTTCAAGCCAAAGCACTGTTTGAAAGCGACCGTTTTTGGACGGGAGCGCGCTACGGCCCAACAGGACAAGATTTTGATTTTCGATTTGAGAACCGCGAGTTGGGCTTTGAGTTTGGATATCGCCTTTCTCCTGAAAGACGATATGAATCCTGGACCGTTTTCGGTGACTTTTCTGACACCAACTTCAATAGCTCGACAATCGACAACTCCACCAAGTTTCAAATCCTTTCCTTTGGTGTTCGCAAGCAGTTCTAATCCGATTCCCCTTTATAAATCATATCGAGCTGACTTTTTTTTGCAATCTTTGCGGTTTTCGCATTATAATTGAGGGGCTTATGAAAAACCTCTCTGTCGTATTACTTTTTGGGTTCCTATTAGCAATGGGCTGCACATCCAAACCCAAACCCGAAGGTCCCCTTGACTACTCGCGAACCTTCAAAGCCCCTTATGAAATGATTTGGCGGGCCACCCAGCAGGCTCTTCTCAACTACCCTATGAATATTAACAACATGGATACAGGCCAACTGCAGACCCTGTATATTACCGGCAAGCATCGCTACAAACCACCCCACCTACAAGATGACTTTCTTCCCAGCGGCTACCAGTACCGGCTCAATATTAATATCATTCGCGGAGCCGACCGCTCTCGGGTTGTTTTATCAAAAGAAGCTCGCTTGCAAAGAGATTTCTTTTCACCTCCCGAAGATTTGTCCACTGACGGCTTCGAAGAGAAAATGCTCCTTTACCGTATCCGACGAGAGATTCTGATTGAAATGCTTCTTAAAAGAGAAATGGAAAAACAGAATCCAAACCAAGCCACCGAACCAGTTTAGATCGCAGCCTCAAGACTTCTGTTAAAGGCTTTTGCTGGGGTATTGTTTGCGCCAGTCACTGACCGAAGCCTGGGAACGACCTGGTTCTTTGTGCAACCTGGCCAGGGCTTGTGAAGCTAAGATTTGCAGTTTTTCATCGGAATCGTGCAGCAGCCCCACCCAACGCTTGAGGTCTTTTTGTCGAGGGGCACGCATAAGCAACAGAGCCGCCAAGTCGGTTCGGATCCAAAGACTTTGTTGTCGGTAAAGACTATCCGGACTGTAAACTTTTTCCCAAAAAAGTTCTGTAACTTTCTCACTGGAATCTTTCTGTAAAATTTCAACGGCTTTCATTCGAACCATCAGGGCCGGGTCGGCGCTTAGCAGTTTATAGGCCCACTTGATTGCCCCTTGAGGATCAAGGCTAGAGAGAGCCGTCAAACCCGCACTGCGCATATACCAGGTTTGACTGACCAGCGCCTTCTTGATGAGAGGAAGGCTTTCCTTGCCTTGAACCATTGTCAAAAGCATAAAGGAGCGCCACCGAGTGTTCATGGGCCATTTGTCGTTAAAAGCCAAATCCTGTAGCAACGGAAAACTTTCTGAACCCATATTCTTAATCGTTGATAGAGCCAGACTATGGGGTTGTCGTAAGGCCTGCGCCACCTGTTCGCTGACGGCCGTGTTGTGGGGCATGGCTTGCGCCATAGAAACTGTAAAAAAGCTGAGAACAAACATTTTCATTATCAAGAATCCTCTGTTTTTTTGTTAATAGCTTTTAGATTTTTCAATTCACTAATAAAAACTTCCGCTTCTTCTTTTGAGTCTGGATTGATATGTTTAAGTTTTGGATGAAGCGGCAGATCATCCTCCACAATATGGGTTTCTCCGGAAACATTTTCGGAAGACGCCATCTCTACTGTTTCTGTTCCTGTCGGTTCGTCAACCATAACCACTGTTCCTGGCAAATCATCAGGCTTGACAGTGACTCGAGACGAAGACTCATCAGTCTCTATTTGTGACTGACTGTTTACCACTTTTTCAAATTCGGCGACAAGATCAGCGCCATCAACAGCGTCACCATCATCAGAAGGGACGATTCGAGTCGGTTCTGCTGCCGTCGGTTGCGATGGTTCCGATTCGGACTCAGCGATCGGTTCAGAGGTACTCCCTCCCAAACGGTTTTTCAAACTGGCAATTTCATCTTTTAATTTTTGATTTTCTGTTTTGTAAAGGGAAAGGTCGGCAATATCATCCTCGATGATTTCGTACTCTTCCAAACGTGCTTCCAATTCGGCCAAACGTGCTAGTAAATCCGAGTCCGTTTCCCCTCCACTGTAATCACCAGAGGTTCCCGCTTGAGTCAGTTGTTTGTTGAGTTCGGCAATGGTTCGATCTTTCTCCAAAACTTCCATTTCAAGCTGATCGACTTTTTGGGAATCCAGGCCCGGACTTCCGGCGCCCACTGCTTCGGTCTGCAACCAACGTTGTTCACCAAGAACTCTTCGCAAAGCCCCCTCTACATTCTCACTGCCTCCGAGCTCTGACTTCACTACGGATTCCGGGGTTTTCTGACTAAAAAGTAGAAGCATGACAACCACGATCGTAATGCCAACAACGAGAAGACTCACAACAAGTGTGTCATGAAGAATAAACAGGGAAAGAAACCATTCCATGGTGTCTATTCTCTCTAGATTCAACTGGCAACGCAAGCAACAGGCCGAGATTATTAAGGTTCCACACCTTCGACGCGCACTTTTACACAGTAATTAAGACCTAAGTCTAGCCGCCCATTCAATTGAACCGAATCCCCTATTTAACAAATTGAATTTGAAATTGAATTTATTCGCAAACCGCTTCGACAGTGGTTTCGCTCGAGGCTTTTGCCCCTAAGGCGGCACGTAGATTTAAATTGTCATTACAGTGACCTTCCCACGAATCGCTTAGCGCAACTTCGAAGGACCCTAAATCACATTCGGCTAGTCCTCGTTCAATAAATTCACCGTTGGAATCTACAAGAGTCCAACTGATAAGAGAACCGCTCTGTCCACAGACTCCCAAGATAACAACTTTTTCGTTCATAAAAGCCGAAACCTTGCTTTGCGCAAAAGAAATATCTCCTACATTGATCTGATCAATCACATCGACTTCGGCACTGATGGTAGAGTCTGCCTGCAGCGACGGGTCCAAAGTCTCACTGGATGGGGCACAGTTTTGGTATTGCACCAAAGCCAGGCCTAATAAAATGTAAGTGGCGTACAATTTATATCGCAAAATTCCCCCGCTTCATTACATATCAGTTTACTACAGCCCCTGCCGAGGGATGATAAATTTCACAAAACTCAGCTCTTTTTGGGTCAATATGAGACATTGAGCCCAAATCGGAGCCACTTGTTTCATTTTTGAACAAGCTCCTTCACTCCAATCGAACCTCGGTTTTGGTCGCCTTTTGCCAGCCCCTCTTGGCCCGAGTTTGGCTTGCGCTTTACAATTAGGTCTGTGATCTAAGGAGAGTGTTTTGAAACTGAAGGTTTTTTGCATCATATTGTTCCTTCTTACCAGTGCCTGCGAAAAATTTGTTAGCGATCCAAAGGCTAAAAATAAAAACTTTGGCATTGAAGTCATTTACGGTGAAGACGACCGTATTGATTGGTTTCAAGAAAAAGATGAAAACTGGCAAGATCTGGCGCTCTCAACCGTCGCTCTTTTCGACAAGCGAAGTGTCTTAGAAATTGATTCCGGTGGCGTTTATGAACTAAAAACAAAGCCCTACGGACTTTCAAAAACTCTTTGCATGGATGAGGCTTTCTACGAACAGGAGATGGGCTCATTCTGTTCAGGCTTTTTGATAGGCCCCGACCTTGTCGTCACCGCAGGGCACTGTCTTCGTAATTCTTTTGGTTGCCAGAATGTGCGTTTTATATTTGATTACTATTACGCCCTTGCCGATCTCTCTCCGAAAACCGTGACCGCAAAGAGCGTTTACCTATGTAAAGAGATTATCCACACCCAAGCCAATGCCCTAACCGGGTCCGACTTCGCGTTGGTTCGCTTGGATCGACCCGTCGATGATCGGCGGCCTCTGCAGATCCGAACCACTGGAGACTTAAAACCAACCGATCCACTGACCGTTGTTGGCTACCCCTCGGGGCTCCCGGTGAAGTTGGCGCACTCCGGAAAAATCAGAGACCTGCAAAACCCGGCTTTTATCGTTGCCTCTTTGGACACCTACGGTGGCAACTCTGGCAGCGCTGTTTTCAACTCTCAGAGTCGTTTGGTCGAAGGCCTTCTGGTGAATGGAGATACCGATTTTGTTTTTGACCCCGTTCGAAGATGTCGAGTCAGTAATGTTTGCAAAGAGACCGAATGTCGTGGCGAAGATATTACACGCATCAGCGAAATCCTCCCCTACCTCACTCCTCAAGACGTTAATAACTAAAGGTTTTTGACATCAAACGACCCATTTGTTCATTCTTGGCGCCCCCCCCTGGCCATAACCTGCGAGACGCCTTAAAAATGGAAGAGCTGAATCTTGAAAACACTTTTTTTGAAGAGCGTGATGAACATGATTGACCAGAAAGATATCACATCTCTGGAGACAGCTCTTAATCGACTCATTATGTGGGGCCCCGCAACTGGAGCCTATGGCAATATTTCCCATCTGGAATTTGGGTCCAACCACAAAGTGACCTATAACGAACTTGAACTTTTAGACCAAGAACCTTGGAACCAATGGCAGGAAACCGAGGCGACTTTTTTGAGTTCAAGAAAAGGACTTTGGAGATTATTACATCGACATCATTTTCTCATATTGCCTCCCCCTCGAATCTCCTGGTAAAGAAAAGGTGTGCAAGAATTAGATCTTAAAATTAAAAGCCACCTTTTTATTTGTTGCCGACAGCGGGACAACAAAGCCTGTTGCGCCAGCCAGAACAGTGAACAGTGGGTCTCGGATCTGAAATCATGGGTCAAGAAACAAGGGCTCAAAAGTCAAGTGCGCGTCTCTAAAAGTTCCTGTTTGGGCTTCTGTGAATCGGGGGTTACGGCTGTTTTTTATCCACAAAATAAGTGGTACCACCATTTAAAAGAGTCTGACCTAGAGACTCTCCGCGAAATGCTTGGCGAATACGCAAAATAAATCCTATACCCTGCCTCTGTGGTTGCCCCATCTTAGAAAATATGGATAATGGGGGGCTCTCGTTCGGTATTGGTAGATTGATGAAAAACACAAGCAAATTTGCACTTCTTGGAACCTCCATCTGGCAAGGTCAGCCCAAACCCGGGGTCGATCGGTCTTTTGACTATTTGAAGTTGGTCGGGTTCTGGCAAGAACTAGAAAAAAATTACGACTACAGAGATCTAGGCGCTCTTGATAAAGCCGAAACAGACCAGATCTACAACAAGCTTTTTCATAAAACCCTTGAAATAGTCAACAGTGGATTTCGTCCCCTGTTGTTGGGAGGCGACCACTCCCAGGCTTTTGCAAGTATCAGCGCCCTTTGTAACAAGTACCCGGATCTGCGTATCATTTGGGTGGATGCCCATGCTGATATGAATACCCCCGAAACGAGTCCCTCTGGAAACTCTCATGGCATGCCATTGGCTGGACTCCTGGGGTGGGTGGATAAAAATATTTGGGGCATGCCCTGGATGAATCAATTGTTAAAACCCAATCAAGTGATTCAATTGGGCATCCGTGATGTGGATGCCGGCGAAATTAAACTTATGAAACAACATGGAGTTGAGTACTACACGCCTGAAGACATTCAAAAAATGGGTCTGTCCCAGATTTTTGATGACATTGCCGAACGCTGGCAAGGGCACCCCACCCACCTATCTTTCGACATCGACGGTCTGGATTCAAAGCTCGTGCCCGCCACTGGAACTCCTGTTGGCAGCGGCCTAAGCATGGAAGATGCCGCATTGATCATTCACCGGTCTCTCAATGACTTTAATTTAGTGGGCGCGGAAATTGTTGAGTTCAATCCTGATCTCGCTAAAAATGCGGACGAGTTGCGAACCACAGAGACCAACGTTAAAAAATTAATTGAAATGGTTCTCACCGACTTTAAAAAATAAATATCATCAATCGGCTGAGGATAGTAATCGACGCAAATATTTTGGTATTTGGCTTTTTAGGTAGTGAATGTCATCAAAGACCGAAACAAAGGCAGGCAGGAATAAGCTGGAAAAAATAGAACCGATCAGCATTCCCCAACCCAAGGCTAAAGCAATCGGCACCACAAAGGGGTCTAAGCCTCCAATACCGTAAGCCGTCGGCAATATCCCACAAACTGTAGTCAGAGTGGTTAAAACTATGGGGCGCAATCTCTTTTTACCGGCATCAATGATACTGCGCCGGTTGCTGACACCTTCTCGCCGCTCCGACATCACGAAATCGACAAAAACAATGGCATTGTTAACGATCACTCCTGCCAAAGCCACCACCCCTAACATTCCCATAAAACTAAGGGGTTGATTGTGCAAAAAGAGGGCCCACGTCACCGACACCGCACCAATTGGAATCGCCAGAATTATAATGATCGGCCAAACAAAGCTTTGAAATGTTAAAATCAGTAGAAAGTAAATCAATATCAGAGCAAGAAAGAAAGCTCGCTGCAAAGAATCCAAGCTTTCCTTGGTGTCCTGGTCTTCACCCCCAAAATTCAGAGACAAGTTGGGGTACTTTTTCAAATACTCTTTTTCTTTAGCTCGAATCGCATTACTGACTTCGGTCGCCGAGATTTTAGCGACGTCCACGTCTCCAGAAATCGTCACCTGCCGTCGATTGTTCTCGTGATTGTAAGACTCGATGCCTTTTTCTTTTTCAAATCGAGCCACTGTTTTCAGTTTTATCAATTGCCCGCGATTGTTTAATATTTCCAAGTCTCCAATTCCTGTTTTCCCTTGCTTCTCACTCTCGGGCAAAGACACGCGGATGTCGATCTCGTCGTCCAGCTCTCGGATACTGGTCGCGACCACTCCCTCGAAGGCCGTCAGCACGGTTTCTCCGACTGCGGCCACCGACAGTCCCACGGATCGTGCCTCGTCAGAGTCCACTCGAACCACCGTTTGGTCTTTACCCGCGGCAAAATTGTGGCTGATGTCTTTGGTTCCTTCCATCGCCTCTAACTCTGGAACAATTTCGTTTACCAACTTCATGATGTCATCGTAACTTTGCCCTTGCACGCCCACACTGATCGGACTTCCCACAGGAGGTCCTGGATTAATTCGACCAAAAGTCACTTCCAGATTTTCACTGTTTTCTACCTTGGCTCGCAAATCCTCAATAACATCGGCAGCGACTCTGGACCTTTGGGTTTCCGGAGTCAAATACACCATCACTTGGCCATAGTGACTGCCACGTTCGCCTGGCTCGTCTTCCCGTTGCCGCAATTCACCAATAGTCGTTACAAAATTCAGAAGTTCATTTTCTGGCAGGTTGCTGACCAAAGCTTCAATGGGCTGCATAAGTTGACGGGTTTGTTCTAAACTGGTTCCCATGGGAGCTTTCGCTTGGATTCTAAACTGATCGATCCCGTCAGGAGGAAACAGCACCAAACGCATATTGGTAGCAACGTTAATGACTGACACCACAATCAAAGCAAAAAACAAGCCCATCATTAACCAACGCATACGCGCTGAAAAATGTAAAAACGAGCCATAAGCCTCTAGCAACCTTTGCCATATTCGGTCAAAACCGGCTTTAAAGCCTTTATCCGATTTTTCTAGATTTTTTAGCTGCACCCAACGACCGATGTGATAGGGCAAAATGAAATAACACTCTAGCAAACTGATCAGTAAGGCACAGATCACACCAAGGGGAATGAAGCTGACAAACTTTCCGAAAATACCCGTCATTATGACCATCGGAAAGAAAGCCAAGACTGTTGTCATAACCGAGGCAAAGACGGCTTTCCAGATTTTCTGAGTGCCGCGAATGGCACCGGTCATGGGATCGTTACCATCTTCCATTTCACGGACGGCATTTTCGGTAACGACAACAGCATCATCGACCAGCATGCCGACGACAATGATCAAACCCATCATAGTGATCAGATTTAGACTGATTCCCTGCAAATCAAAAAAGGTCATCGTTCCTAAAAAAGAAAATGGAATTCCAACGGCGGTCACCAAGGCCACTCGAAACGGCAGGAACAAACTCAAAACTAAAACCACCAAAACTAAACCCACCAACAGATTATTGGACAGCACGCCCAGGCGTCGTCGAATCAACTTGGATAGATCATTGACAAACTCAAAGTGGAAACCAGCTGTTAACTCAGGATTAAGTTCACCAGGAATTTTTCTTTTAATGGCATCGATCATATCGATCGCATCAGCCCTTTCCTTTTTAGAGACCACCAAGCGAATGGAATCGTGCCCGTTGACTCGATAAGCCCGTTGCTGATCTTTCAGACTCATATACACTTTAGCCACATCTTTTAAAACAATAGGCTGACCGATATCGTTGGCTCGGATAATCGTTTTATTGACGTCGTCCACATTGCTAAATTGACCTTCGGTGCGAATGATCACATCTTTTTCAATTCCATTTTCAATTTTAGAAAAGGTGCCGCCAGGGATGGAAACATTCTGCTCTTTCAAGGCCCGTACCACTTCGGTCAGTGAGATCTGGTAACGCCGCAACTGTTTGGCAGAGATCTCAACCCGAATTTCATACTCTTGTTCACCTCGAACATCGACGCGAGCCACTCCCGGAATTTTTTCTATCTCTTCTTCGACGTAACGAGCGGTTTCTTTCAACTGAAAACTATCAGTTCCCCCGTAAACATTGACTTCGATGACAGGAAATATTTTCGATTCAAGAGCCTCGATACTGGGATCCTCGGCTTGAGCTGGCAAGTCTTTAAATCGATCCACCACATCTTGTATATCGGCCTTGGCTTCCGCCTGAGTGGTCTGATCTGGATCCAGCTGAACAATAATCCCACTGAGCCCTTCAAGAGAGTTGGAAACCATTTTTTTGATTCCATCCACCTCTTTAATTTCTTGCTCGAGAGGGTTGGTAATCAGCTTTTCCACTTCACTGGGAGCCGCCCCGGGGAAAACTGTATAGATCGTTATGATATCGTATTGGACATTGGGAAAAACTTCTTTGCGGATGGTCAAAAGAGAGTAGAGTCCGACTCCAATCACCAGAACCGTGAGGAGTTCAGAGAACAGTCCTTGCCGGGCAAAGAACTCGATAAGCTTTTTCACTGGCGACCCTGCTCGAGTAAAGGCTGAACATAGGGGCTTAAATAGCGGTAGAGATCGCCCGAATGCTGCTGAACCTTCCAAGCCAGTGTTCGAACCTCCACCTTTTTTTGGTGGCTACGAAACTGCCAGGTTCCCAAATCATTTTCGGAGTCAACAAAAGAGCCCACGTCGATTCGCCCCAATCGGAAGCGTCGATCATTGGCTTTCACACGCTTTTTCTGCTGGGCCACAATTTCGTTAAAACGTTTTTCATTTTCCCACTCAACTTTCAACTGACGGCAAGCACTGCGCCAGTCGGTCTTTAGATTGTCGATTTCAATTTGCAGATTGGCGGCTGTTTTTTCTTTATTGATATAAACCTGGGCCATCTGTGCCCGCGCCTCTGAATTGCTCAGAGCCCACTTCATTTGCACTCCCACATTCCAAGCCGGACCGCGCCCCAATCCACTTTCGTCATTGCCGGACAAGACACTTTGAAAGTTTTGTGAAGCACTACCGTCAATGCCGTTGCCCCGGTATCCGGCCACCAAATTCAGTTCGGGCAATTGAAGGTTATGGGAAGCTTTGAAATCCTCATCCAAGCCCTCCAGTGCCTTTTCTAAACTATGGATTTTAGCTGTTTTAATGGGTTCTTTTTGTCCACACACCCGCAAAGCCAAAGGCACTGGGTTGTCAATGGTGGTGGGGATATCCATAGGGTCCACATTTAAAAATGTTTCGGGGAAGCCTAAACTGATAGCCAGGGCGTCCCAACGTTGAGCCAGGTCGGTTTCAATAGCCGACAGCGTGGTTTTGGTCGTCGCCAACAAGGTTTCAATTTGGATCAAATCCGGCTTTTCCACCGCCCCTTTACGCGCCCGACGGCTCAGCACTTTCACCAATTGACTTTGCCTCGCCACCTGGTCTCTCAAGTTATTCACATTCTGTTGTAGAAGCCATGAAGCATAATATTGGTTAACAAACAAAAGAGTGGTTTCTTCCAGGGCGGTTCGTGTTTTCCATTGGATGCTATTGGCTCTGGATTCGGCAGCTTCCAATTGACGACGGTAAGCGTAACCAAAACTATTCTTCAATAAGCTCTGTTGCAAGCCCACTTCGGCCACTGTTTGTTTGTACTGATTGATAAACGCATTGCCAAAGGCACCGAGGTTGGCAAACTCCAGGTCGTTCTCTTCTTGCACCCAGCGTAACGAGGTCGTCGTACCCGTTCCCCAGTTTTTCGAAACACCTAAGCTCCATTGACTCTGCTTGGAGCGCAAGGGTTGAAAAGGGTTTGTTTTTGCCGAGTTGTCATCACCATAAGTGGCACTTCCAGTGAGAACTGTGTCGGTGAGGCTGCCCACCCGCAAGCCTTCGATTTCCGCACTGGCATAGTCGTATTGCAAAACTTTAAAGGCTTGGGCTTTTTGCAAAGCCGTTTGCACGACAAACGGCAATGTTAATTTTTTTCCAGGGATTTGATCGAGGTAGGCCTTAGCATCCGGCGGCAATGCGGAAAAACTGGGACCAGCGAAAAAAATGGCAAAAATAAAGCAAAGGTTTCTCATCGGCCCGCCGAGGTTACTTCAGCCTCTTTTCCTTAGTCAATAATCGGCGTTTTTTAAGATTCTCGTCAAATAAGACATGGACAATAAATCAAAAGGCAAGAATACTCACCTCATGTCCTATTTTGCGGCCATCGATATTGGATCCAACGCCCTACGCCTCGCCATTGCTCATAAACGATCGAAAGGGATGCACATTACCTACCGGTCGCGGGAGCCAGTGCGCCTGGGAAGTTCGGTGTTTGCGAAGGGAAAAATCGATAAACCCACCATTGCCGACTTGAAACAGGCCTTGCTTCAGTTTCGCAACCAACTGGACAATCACAATGTGCACAAATATAGAGCAATTGCGACCAGCGCCATGCGTGAGGCCGAGAACAGCCAAGAGGTTCTCACAATGCTGGCCGATGAAACAGGAATTCAAGTCGAAGTGATCTCAGGAGAAGAAGAAGCACGCTTGGTCTCAAAAGCCATTTCCTTAAAGGTCGACTTGTCGAAGGGAAACCACCTTCTGATTGACATTGGCGGTGGCAGTATTGAACTGGTGGCCCTGGTCGATGGAAAAACCATTAAAAAAGACAGTTTTGTTTTGGGTATGGTCCGAGTTTTAGAGCTTCAAAAAAAGAAAAAAGAAAAAATTGAAAAATGGCTCCCCGACTATGTTCAAGAACAGGTGGCGTCGTTTTTTGAGGATCTACCCGCCCTCGATGTGGCTGTTGGTACAGGCGGTAACATGGATCGCTTTATCAAACTCAAACCCCTTCTATCAAACCAACCAGGGATTGATCTATCGACCGAGCAAATGCAGGACGTCTACAACTTGTTGGCCGCCGTCGACTACAAAGAACGGATCAAAAAATTTGCCCTCAAACCCGATCGCGCCGATGTCATCATTCCGGCGGCTGTGGCCACCCTGCAATTTTTAAAAATGGGAGGATGTCAAAAAATCCTATTTCCCCAGGTCGGAATTAAAGACGGAGTTCTTCAAGAACTCTCTTCGCCGCCCAGCTGACAGCGCACCTGCGTGAGTCGCATCAATTGGTCTTGCGCTCCCAGTCCATCACCTTTATTTTTTCGCCTTTTATAGGTCCCATCAGGGCGCTGATCCCAGGCATGAGTGGGATCATCTAAACTCACTTGCAAAATCTCGAAAAGTTTTCGACGCAAACTTCGATCTTTGACCGGCGTTGCCACTTCGACGCGGCCATGGAGGTTGCGACGCATCCAATCTGCAGAACTAATGTAAAAGTCTCCATCCAAAGGGTCCTCTTTTCCGTTTTGAAAAAAGAAAATACGAGAGTGTTCTAAAAATCGTCCTAAAATGGAGATCACTCGAATGTTTTCACTTAAACCCTTAACTCCAGGCTTTAAACAACTGAAACCCCGAATAATTAAATCAACGACAACCCCGGCTTGAGACGCCTGGTAGAGAACAGAAATAATCTCTTTGTCTTCCAGCGAGTTAAATTTTGCAACGATTCGAGCGGGCCGCCCTTTTTTTGCATTTTGAATTTCGTTTTCAATAGCGGCCAAAAAACGAGCCTTCATATTCATCGGCGCTACGAACAGACACTTAAACTCTCTTTGAAAAGAACGCCCCGTTAAAAAGTGAAAAAGTTGGACCACATCTTGAGTGATTTCTTTGTCTGCCGTCAATAACCCCACATCGGTGTACAAGCGAGCCGTCGAACTGTTGTAATTCCCGGTGCCTAAGTGTGAGTAAGCGGTGATTTCCTTCCCCTCCTTGCGCAGAACAAGCGCCGTTTTACAGTGGGTTTTAAAGCCAATCACACCATAGACAACATGGATCCCCGCCTTCTCCATTTGTTGGGCCCAAAAGATATTTCTCTCTTCATCAAAACGCGCCTTCAATTCGACCAGACAGACCACCTGTTTCCCCATTTCCGCAGCATGGATTAATGACGAGATGATGGCACTTTTTTCATTGGTTCGATACAGGGTCATTTTGATGGCCAACACATGGGCGTCCTCAGAGGCCTCGCGAATAAACCGTTCGACCGATCCCGAAAAACTTTCGTAGGGGTGATGGACCAGAAGATCATTGTTTTTGATAAGATCGAAAATGGGGGTTTGAGTATCATTAAACGGCGGAGCCACTCGCGGGTCCCAGGGAGGGAATTTTAGATTAGGCAGCGGGAGCTCGGCAATGGAAAAAAGAGAGGAGTAGTCCAACAGCCCAGGAATTTCGTAGACATCAGCTTCGGTCAGCTCCAACTCGTCCATCAAGAGTTCAATCATCCAAGGGTCACCATTGGTCCCGACCTCCAAGCGAACGGCTTCGGCAAAGCGACGCTGACGAATCTCCTCGGTGATCATATCCAGTAGATCTTCTGCCCCGTCTTCGTCCCGCTCAAGATCGGCATTGCGGGTGATCCGAAACGGCATAACTTTAAGAATATTCATGTCGGGAAATAAGTCTTCCAGATTATGGGCGATCACCTGCAGTAAAGAGACAAAAGTGGCATCCCCAGAGTCTCCCGTATCCACCTCCACCCAAGGGGGAAAAATCTTCGGAACCTTGACTCGCCCAAACATAATCTCACCACTGGTTTTATTTTCTAGTTTGATCGCCAGTGATAGAGAAAGGTTCGAAATGAACGGAAAAGGTAAAGCATTGTCCACCACCAAAGGGGTCAGAACAGGAAAAATGTTGGAGCGGTAAAAGTCCCGCAACTGGTCTTGCTGTTTGGATGTGAGATCTGTCCACTTCTGCAAATAGATATGGTGGTTTGCTAATTCTGGGATAATTGTTTTTTTGTAAAGTTGTGCCACTTTCTTGGCTTCTGGGATGAGAAATTCACGCAAACTTTTCAGCTGCTCCTGAGCCGTTTGCCCATCATGGGACCTTTTCGACAATCCATAGTCGACTTGACGCTTGAGTCCACCAATTCGTTTCATGACGAACTCATCCATATTGGAAGTGTAGATTCCAAGAAATTTCAATCGCTCTAACAAAGGGGTATCAGGGTTTTCGGCTTGAAAAAGAACTCTTTGATTGAACTCCAGCCATTGGATTTCCCGGTTAAAAAACCAATCGGTTTGTTCTAAATTGTTTTGAAGTTTGGGCTGTTTCTTTTTGGCCAATCAGGAGTCTCCATCGTTACCGATACTCTCGACCGGGCACCCCTCCATGGCTTCCACACACAACTCTTCTTCCTCGGGAGTTTCCGGCTGCTTGATAACAAAGGCATGGCCGTCGTCCTCATCCAACGCGAAGTGATCCGGCGCCGTTAAGTTGCAAGCCGCACAATCAATGCAAGAGCGGTCGACGTAGTATCGACCTGATTTATTATCGTCGTATTTGTCATTGATGTCGGCCATTCTCTGCTAAGCTCTTTCAGCCAGCCAATCGCTGGCTTGCAATCTCACCATTTGGTAAACACCGGCAAAAACCAGCATCCAAGCCGTCGTGCTAATCAAAGTCGGCCAATAAAACATAAGCCCTCCGACATAACAGGCAGCCAATCCATTGAGGTCCATGGGACGACATTGGGGGGCTTGGACAAACCAAACGCCAAAATTGGAAATTAAAAAGAAAAGTGTCGCCGATAAGGCTCCCGAACTGGCGAAACCTAGGTAGCTAAGGGCTCCCCTCTTTGACGACGGAATTTTCTTAAATAAAGTTGCCAATAAGCCACCTGCAAAGGTGCACCCAAGCAGAGCCCCATAGTTAAAAAGAATTCCATCATAAAAACCAAGGAAAAGGTCGGTGGCTAACCAAGCAACAGCGGGTAAAAAATATCCCATAGGATTTTTTCTCGCTAAAAAACCAGCAAAGACACAAATCCCTAGAGCCGGACCCCAATTGGCCGAGTGCGGAATCATTCGGCTTAAAAAAAGTGCAACAGCAAGAATCAATAGGCTAAAAATCAATGGTCTTGTCTTCATAGTCATCTCCCAAAACCCAATCTTTACCATGTCCCGCCAGGGCTCACAAGCAAAGGCCGGGAATCTTAGGAGCTTAAGTTTGTAAACGCCTCGCATCAAGACCCAACATATCAGGTGAAAAAGACTATGATCATCAAGAAATACAACCCAAGGCTTAGTTTATGATCAATTGGCTGTTTTTTTGCACCTTTGTTTTATCCCTAACAATGACCATCCTTGGGATCCTGGTCGACGTCACCTACCAAGTCCAATATGCCCCGGTTATCGACAAAATCCACAGCCAACATCAGCAAAGCCTGAACAGCTATCTCGAACAGAAAAACTTTTATTTGAAACACCCCCTCTTTCGCCCCCGGCTGGGAGAACGAAAAGACTTTGCCGAAAGAATTTCACTGTTACAGCAAGGCGACCTAGCAAAACCATTGATTGATAAAACCGTAAAAAAGAGCCTTTTTTCCATGGGCAAGCAATGGTTAGATCAAAAACACAAAATCCCAAAGTTAGAAAACGTCGAAAAGCTTTTTGCCGACATTCAAGAGTATGATCACTGGATTCTCCCCTCCAACCCTGACAATGATTTAGCCAGTGATTTGATTGTTGCCGATCAAATTTTTTTAGCTTGGACGTTTCACTTTCAACCTAGTGCCATTCGACAAGCTCTGGAAGGCTCACGACAGTTGAGCGAGATACTTTTGACCACCCAGGACCTCAACTATAAACGGGCCGGGCTCTCCCTTTTGGAAAAAGAGGCTGAATTTGTTGCTTTTTTAAAAACGCGAATGCGAAACGCTCGCCTGCTGTGGACGCCGATAAGCCAAAAAGAACTTAAAGCTTTTCGTAAGCATCTTCAACAGACAGCCAGTTATTTAACTCCACTGGCGGAGCCGTCCCTGTTTGCCAAAGTGTTCTTCAGCGAAAAGCCAGCCGTTGGCTTTTGCGCGGTGTACAAGGAGAAATATAAATTGTTGAAATGGTCAGAAGGTTTCTTATCACCAAACTTTCCTTTGGAACCTAATTTTTCGGCCTCTGTGAAGAACATGCACCAAATTCAATTGCGAGCCGAAGAAGAATGTTTGCATTGGAAATCACCACAGCCCCCGCCGGTGTCTTGGTTTCGCCACATTCCATTTTATCGTCGAATTTATGGGGTCAAAATGATTAACAACGCAGAAACCAAGCGGTCTTACTTATGAAAAAAAGTTTTCTCCACATTTGTTTGTCCGAAAGTTGGGGCGGACTGGAAATGGCCGTCAGCAAGTGGAATGAAATTTTGCAAGAACATGGTCATAGCAATATGAATGTCTGCACCCCCGACTCTCCGCTCTCTCAAGATTTAAAGATGAAAGCTTTCCCTCTTTATGAGTGGGACAGTGCCCACTATTTTTCACCGGATTTTACCTGGAAATTGCGCAAGTTGGTCGAGGAAAAAAAATTTGATTACGTGATTCTGCAAAATTTACGGGACCTGTGGATCGTCTCTCCAGCTCTCTACAACAAGCCCAGCGTTCAATTGATTGGCTTTGCGCAAATGTTGCTCGATATTAAAAAAACAGACTTTCTGCATCGGTTAGTCTACAGCCGACTTGACCACCTGATGACTTTGACCGACTGGCAAGTCGAGGCGCTGCTTCCCTGCCTGCCGGTGCCGAGAAAAAAATATAAAACCATCCCCAATTTTGTCGACACTCGTCAGTTTCACCCGGCCCATCGGAGCGATAGCTTTCGCTATCAACAAGGCTTTAAGAATGAAGACTTTGTGATTGGTGTGATTGGACGAATTGATCAGCAAAAAGGACAACTTGAACTGGTCAAGGCCTTTAATCATATCGCCGACACCTATGGCTCGGCGCACTTGATGATTGTCGGCGAACCAACTCTGGCTGAGCCTCAACAAGAAGAATACTTTAAAAATTTAAAAAATCTGGTCAAGGAGCTGGGAAGAGAAAAGCGAATCCATTTTCGAGGTTTCCAAAAAGACACGCGAAAACTTTTTGCCAATTTTGATCTTTTTGTTCTGCCTTCTCATCAAGAAACCTTTGGTTATGTGGTGGTCGAAGCCATGGCCAGCGGAACGCCAGTCCTGGCCACCCGAGCCGGGGGCGTCCCCGAGATCTTGCGGCAAGGACAATGTGGTTTTTTGTGCGAGCCGAAAAATTGGCAATCTTTGGCGGATAGCCTCGATCATATACTGTCTCACAAAGAAGAGCGCTTAGTGAAAATCGAGAAAGGGCTGGCTCGGGCCCGCAACTTTTACGACCGACAGGCGGTTTATCAAAGATTCATGGAGACCCTGTCTACGACTCAATAAAATCAAAGCCACCGAGCTTCGGTTGCGGAAGACTTCCACTCGCCATTGGCAAGGTACTGACCATCGACGACAAGGTCCGGATATAGGTCATGGACATTTGATTTAGATTAATGACGTGGCCTTGATCCAAAAGGGGAACGACAGTGTGATCCAGCTTTCGGTAAGGAGCGAAGGGTATAAAACCATCACCAGGCCCCCATGCTCGCAGTTTTTCACGATGGCGCCACTCGACTCCGGTCAGCGAACTTTTCAAACCCAAGAAATGCACCGACTTAAATTTTTGTGACTTCATTGGTACTTTAAAATGCTTTTGCTCGCACGAAAAAGTTCTTTGCGAGGGAGTGGACTTAAAAAACACACTCATTTTGTTAGAGCAGTTGTAGAGCGGACTACCAAAAATAAGACCTGACAGATTCACCCATCCACGAAGGGGGCTAAGATCTTGCTGAGAGCTCTGATCCAAGAGAACTCGGACAAAAGCTGACCCATAAGAAAAGGAGACCATTATCACCTTTCGGTTCAGTTTCTTTTTCTCTAAGATCAACTTGTGTAAACGTCTGGCCCCGTCAATCACCCTGTCACTATTCAATTTCGCGTGGGTCACGTAGGCGAAACCGGCGCTGGTCGATAGTCCCATGGACTGGCGGAGCATTTCTTGAATCACCTCGTTGGGAAGGGTACCCCGCGGTGGTAAAACCAAAAGAACATCGTGCTCTTGATTGAGTGAATTGCTCGAGTTTTTGTGAAGTTCGATCTGTCTGCGAAAACGTTTGTATCGACTTTGATTGCTAAAATACATTTGCGCATAAACTAGGGCCCCGGCCAGACCAATGCGACTTTTTACCCGCAGGAAGTCTTGATCGGGGTCTATCTCAAAGGCTCGGCGCGCTTGATAATAAGCCTCAGTCGACTCCAGTTCTCTGTCTTTAAATAGAGACCCCAACATAAAAAACCCCCGGAAAATGCATTCCCAGGGGTATCATAACGTTGTTGGCTAGAATAATCTGCAATCCATTCTCTAGAGCTAGACCTTTGTCCTAAGAGTCAGCGTCTTTCTTTTCGTCGCGTTTAAAAATTCGAGTTTTCAAGCTGGTCTCGCAAATATCCACCTTGTCTCGATACTCGTCTTCTCTTTTTTCTAGCACTTTTTTGTAGCCCTTAAAGCGATCAATTCGATCTTTTAAAAACTCTTGAGAGACTCCCACCAATTTGTCTCGGCTATAGCCAATGTCAAACTCGTCTTCTTTGTCTGTGACTCGGTCCATGGGTTCAGTCCACATCAGTTTTCCATCACCACCGTTACGAGGGTGAACCAGTTCGGCTCGACATTTCTTCAGAACACCATATAAGCCCTGGGATCCGTATTTTCGATTGCCATAGACTCGATCCTCTAGACTATAAACGTTAATATGGAGACGCCGGAGTTCCTCGGCCATATCGACTTTCTTTTGGTAAACCATGTCACCATCTTTGACGCCAATACTCTCTTCGTCATTCAATGACTTTTGCTTTTCCAAACTTGTGTCAATTTGCTTGGCTTTGTGCGGATTGGAAGCACAGTAGCAAAGGGCCAGTGGTAAAATCATAAGACCTAAAATTCTCATCGCATCCTCCTTATTTTGAGCCGACGCAAAATCTATTTATTCATCATTATAGCCATTAAACAAGTTTCGGGAATGTACAGGCGAGTCAATGGTCCATTCCATGAACCCAGTGGCCGATGCCTTTTTCGATTGGGCATCTGTTTAAAAAAAAGGCGTAAATCTCATACTGAGACGCGTTTTTTTGCTCCCAGGTGGCAGGCTCTTTGCAACCCTATCTAAATGAATCCAACAAGGAGGGTTTTGGCATGAAAACAACATGTATCTTTTTATTCAGCTTGCTCAGTTTTTTTATCACTCTATCAGAAGCACAAGGCCGCGACCTTGATGAATCGCAACTGATGCTGCAAGAAGCGATGATGAATTCGAACGCGGACTATAACAAACATAAAAAGAAGATGAACCACGAGGAATTTGACCGAGCCGATGACTGGAGTGATCGAGACAGTCAAGCCATTGTCATTGAAGGACAACTCAGTCCACTGGTTGATTTTCAAGAAGTGAGGCTAGAAGTTCGGCAAGACCGAGAGGTTTCATCACACCAAACAGACGCAGACCTCAAAGAAGCAAAGGATTGATCTCTTAAAGACACAGTCCATGCCAGAATGAGACAGGGCTTGTCGCCGACCCCTAACTTCGAGAAAATAGAGGGATGGTTTACCGAATCCTGTTTCTATTTCTATTTTCCGTCACTCTGTGCGAACATGGCCAGGCCTACGACTTTAATAAATCAATCCGCGATAAACAAACCGCGAAGAATGCCAAGCGTTGGAGCCTTAGTGAATGGCTTTCTCAAAAAAACAGAAACCAACTGATGGACGCCTGGCTGGGATACAACCTCCCTAGCCCTTACGAATTTTTCTTGAGCGTCGACACTTCCAATGTCGAGCAGGAAGTGACCCTGAACAACCTCAGCAGCTCTCAGACCTTTCGAAACTACCGAGCCTCGATGGCCGCTTTTGTGACCATGGTCGGCTTGTACGGCGAGTATGAAACATCCGACGAAGAACTGGAACAATGGAAAGCTTTGTTTATGTTTCGATTGCTCGGAACTTCTGACCAATCCACAAATTTAACTTTACACTATGGCCTAATGAATCAAGATTTTAACGGCGACCCCACCCAGTTTCAAGTGGGCGGAGGTCGAATCAGCCTGTATTTGATCAAAGCTTTTGCCCTCACCGGGCAATACGATCATATTTTTAAATCAGAGTCCGAAGCCGGTATTGAACAAGAGGGCTTCCGCTATGAAGCTGGAGCTTTTATTGAGTACGGCGCCTTTCGAATTTACGGTTCTTGGTATGAAGAGCGCATCGACCTCGACTCCGGAACGGTGCAGAGCGAACGCTCACGAAAAGGCGTCTTGTTTGGCGGACGCCTCTATTTTTAAATCTAGACAGCCCTGAGCCTCTATGAGAATATAAGGCATCTTAAATTTCTTTACAAGGAGATCGGGCAATGGCGGTCTGGCACCAGAATTACCCAAAAGGAATTCCATCTGAAATTGACGTTGAAAATTACAATTCCATAGTTGATCTGATTGCAACCAATGTTAAAAAGTACAAAGAACATATCGCCTTTACCAATATGGGTGTCTCTTTAAGCTACCAAGAGGTCGATCGACTCTCCGACGACTTTGCCAATTATTTGGTCCACAAGTGTGGCTTAAAAAAAGGCGATCGCATTGCCATACAGATGCCGAACCTGTTGCAATTTCCGGTGGCTATGTTCGGAGCAATCAAAGCGGGCATCATCGTAGTTAATACCAATCCTTTGTACACTGAAAGGGAAATGAAGCATCAGTTTAAAGACTCTGGCGCTAAGGCTATTGTGATCCTCGCCAACTTTGCTAGTCATCTTGAAAAAATTATTGATGAAACCGACATCGAACACGTCATCATCACTGAAATCGGAGACTTATTCCCCAGCTTCAAACGCTTGCTGGTCAACAACGTGATTAAATACGTAAAAAAAATGGTGCCGGCATATAATATTCCACAAGCCAAAAGTTTTTTGACCTGTATCGAAGAAGGTAAGCCTTTTGAATACAAAGCAGCGGCAAGCTCTCGCGACGACATTGCTTTTTTGCAGTATACCGGTGGCACGACGGGAGTATCCAAAGGTGCGGTCCTAACTCATGGCAATATCATCGCCAACATGAACCAGATTTTCGCATGGATGTCGCCGAAGTTTGTTGAGGGCAAAGAGATCATCGTTACCCCCCTCCCTCTGTATCATATCTTTTCACTGACCGTGAATTGCCTTGCTCTGATGTGTTATGGCGGCCACAATATTTTAATCACCAATCCTCGCGACATTCCGGATTTTATCAAAACTCTTAAAAAGTATCCTTTTACCGTTTTAACAGGCGTGAACACGCTTTTTAACGCGCTTCTTGCCAACAAAGACATTGGCAGTGTGGACTTCTCCCACACCAAATTGAGTGTGGCTGGGGCCATGGCCCTACAAGACAGTGTGGCGAAAAAATGGTTTGAGGTCACCGGCACCAAGGTCATCGAAGGTTACGGCTTGACTGAAGCGAGCCCTGTTCTGTGCTGCAACCCCGTTGATGATTCAGAGCAACGGGGGACCATTGGGATGCCTGTCCCAAACACTGAAATTCGATTGGTCGATGAAGACGGCAACGACGTTCCTGAGGGCGAAGCGGGAGAACTGTGCGCTCGCGGCCCGCAAGTCATGCAAGGTTATTGGCAACGCCCCGAAGAAACAGCCAAAACCATTCGAGAGGGCTGGCTTTACACGGGTGATATGGCACAGATGCAACCGGATGGATTTTTCAAAATTGTCGACCGAAAAAAAGATATGATTCTTGTCTCTGGATTCAACGTCTATCCCAACGAAATAGAAGATGTGATCGCGTCTCATCCTGCAGTCCACGAAGTGGCAGCGGTCGGTCTGCCCGATGAGAAATCAGGTGAGGTCGTCAAAATTTTCGTTGTCAAAAAAAGTGAAGTGTCGAGTGAAGAACTTCGTGAATTTGCGAAGAAAAACCTAACCGCTTATAAAGTTCCTCGCTTTGTCGAGTTTCGCGATGACCTTCCGAAAAGCAATGTGGGGAAAATCCTGCGTCGTGAATTGCGGGAGTAGACTTACAAGGGGGCCTTTTCCAGATCCCTCTTCCACTGCCATATAAAGAGGTAACTTGACAGTCCCGCCGAAGAGAAAATCATGGTCATAACGACAATTTGGTAGCGGACGGCCAACAAGGGATCAACACCCGAAAGAATCTGCCCCGTCATCAAGCCCGGCAAGGAGACCAAGCCGACGGCCATAAACATATTAATGTGAGGGATGTAAGCCGCGGTTAGAGCTTTTCGCAAAGCATCTTCTGGCGAGTTTTCGTGGAGTTCTGAAGAGAAACGTTCAGCCGCCAAAGCCATGGTGTTCATCGCATTGGCATAGACCATTCCAGCCAGCGGAATGATCACTCGCGCTTCCACCAGCGAGCCACCAGGCATGATCACCAAAACCACCCAGAGTAAGGCCGGTGTGGCTCCAAAAAGTTGAGCCATAAAGGCCTTCCAATACATTTTTTTGCGCAACGACTTTATGGAGCGCAGGGATATCCAAGCTGAAATCGCCATCATTGCAACCAGCAAAAGCAAAAAAAACACAGAGCTTTCCTGAGAAAACAAGTAGTTAAGAAAGTACCCTACGGCGAACAATTGCAAAAGCATGCGCAAGACAGCCCAAGTCAATTCTTGACCATTCAATTCATGCTTGACGAAAACAGTCACCATCAGAAGGAGTGGCAGTAACGCCAGGCCAAGATTAATTAAGGGGATCTCAAGAGCTCTCATAAGCTCGATTTATCTTTATAAATCAAAGAAGTCACTGAAAAGAAACAAAGATCAAGGCGAAAGCCAACTGGACATGACAAAGATCTGAGGTCCAAACAAAACAAGCTCTGCTGATCAGAGCTTGTTTCAGTTCTTAAAAAAACGGATTCTATTTAAGCGGCTTGGTTGCTTGATCTATTCAGTAAGAAACGAAAAAATTTAGCTTCGTTGACATCCAACTCTGGATCACAATCAGGACCACAAATGGTTGTCTTATCAAAATTCAACTTAATAGAATCTCCCTCGATCAGAATTTCTTTACCGACACTCATCATCATGTCTTTTTCCTCATCACACTCTTCACAAAAGAACGGGACTTGTAAGGTAACGACTTCGTTTTTCTCAGGGAGAAAGCCTTCAACCATATTCATCTGCATCACTAAAGCCTTTGGGCAATTAACGAAGGTGAACAATGTTGAAGAGTAGCTACTGAACCACATAATCCAGGCACGAATTCCCACCGAGTTAATGGCCGTGACTTGTTGAAGGTCAACAACCACATCGCTCCCCATATCATTGATTTCTGGAAAAACGGCTTCTTCATCAATTTGTCCGCAAAACTGAAAACAGGGTTTGCTAAACATTTCGGTTTGTTTCACTTCAAATGACATACTAAGACTCCTTAGACTCTATTATAATCAAACTTTTATTCATTTCAACGCGGTCTTCATGGTGAGCATCTCTTGGCATCCAAACCAAGACCAAGGTGCCTTTGCCTGGGTCCACGGTGATTGCCATTCCCACGCCCAAAGTGTAGATCAGATAGCTGCCTATTCCAGCCCCCGATCCTTCTTCTTTTTTGATAGCATTTTTCACACCCTTATCAAAACAGCGTTGCATATTTTCTAGCATCATTTTTGGATCCAGAGTCCCAAAAAAATCACGGCAGTAAATGACAAGGGTTTCGTCATTCGCATCAATGCCAAATCGCATGGACTTCTCGTTATTTGGAGCAGTTTTAGTAAAATTTGTGAAAAGTTCGTCAGCAATTAAAAAAGCATCATCACGGACTCGCCGGAACTTGCTGGTTTTTAAAAATTGTTCCACTTGAGCCAGAAAATCTTTTTTACTTGAATGCCCAAAAAACTTTTGCTGAAACCGCATACTGATATCTTCAGTGATTTCAATCAAACACTCGCCGGGATTATCTAAAAACTTATTGACGTCGTCTTTAATTTTAACTACTCGGAACTCATCAAATCCGTTGGTAATAACTTGAATTGGGGCATTTGCAACTGCTAAATTCACAGCTTGCCCGGGTCGGATGTCTGACCCCACTACAATCTTATCTTCCAAAGAACCATCCGTTCCTTTGACATAGTCTTTCAAATAAACAACTTTTTTATTATTGCTCATTATGCTGCCGCCTTCTTTTTTTCAAATTCAACCACAACTAAAGTCACGTCATCATCGAGCGGAGTTTCTTTTCTAAATTCATTGAGCTGACTAAAAACACTGACAACTGTCGAATCTACATTCTGCGTATTAATTTCACTTAAGGATTTCAAAAACCGACGTTCGCCCCAAAGCTCCCCTTCGGGACTTTTTACGTCAACAATTCCATCGGTGTAGAAAACAATCTTATCGCCTTCCTGAACCTTCATAGTATAGTCCGAGTAAGTCGACTCTGGATTTTCACCCAATCGAGGATTGTTGATTTCCATCAAAGGCAAGTAGTCTCTTCGCTTCGGCTTGCCCTCAACTTCGTTACTTAAGAAGAACGGAGGGTCATGTGAGGCGTTTGAGTAAGTTAAGGTGTTCTTTTCAAGGTCAAAACAAGCCAGAAAGAAAGTCATCATCATCTCACCTTTTGAAGTTGAGTGAATGGCTTTGTTCAACATAGAAAGTGCTTTACCTGGCGTGATATCTGGCATTCCTTCGATCACCGAAGCCACCGCTCGCGCCGCACTGGTTAACAAAGCCGCCGGAACTCCGTGTCCGGTAGCATCACCAATCCAAAGGTAAACTTTGCCTTCGACTTCACTGTAATGCCACCAATCTCCACCACACTCTGAAGCCGGAACCGAGTCTCCATAAATACAGTAAGGACCAATCTTAGCGTCGTTGCGTGGGAACAGAGTGTCTTGAACGGTCTGTGCCGTTTGCAGCTCCGCTTCCATCCTGGCATTCTCAGCCGTTTTATCCAATAATCTTGAGACCTCTTCTGTCATCTTGTTAAAACTTTTAGCGAGAGAGCCAATTTCATCTTCTGATTTTTCTTCAACACGAACGGTAAAATCACCATCCATGACTTTACTAGTGGCGTCGGCGAGACCACGCAGAGCCTTAGTCAAGGTATTGGCAGCAAAAACTCCAATAATGATAAGGAAACAGAGAATCAAGGCCGTAAAAATCACTGATCGCCGCATCAAGGTGCGAACCGCACTTAAAGCTTGCTCTTTATCGACTAAAGAAACGACGTAAAGATGCCCTTTGCCGACTTTAGAGTAAGACGTCAAAAAAGTTGTTCCGTCAAATTCGGCCTCTTTAGTTCCCTCGTGAAATTTCTTGTCAAAAACATTATCAGCAAGAAATTTCGGAAGAGTTTTATGATTTAATTTACCAGCCACATGACCACGCATGGAGTGAAACAGAAGCGACTGATCGGCCTCCCCTTCTCCAAATAAGGCGAAAAAGTTGGCGTTCTCAACCAACAATACGCTGACACCTTTGAAACCGTTGGCGTCTGATTTAGCTAAGATATAGAAGTGCATGGGATGCTCTTGTGAAATCCCGACCGTAAACCCGGTGTACCAGGTTTCCTGCATCAGAACATCGAGTCGTTTCTGCTCTTCTTCACTAAAAGTTAGACTTTTATTGATCCCGAAGTTTTCTTTAAAGGCTTTCCCATCCCATGAAAAACTCTTGAAAGCCTTAAGGTCTGCTTCTGATGAAAAATAAGCTTTTCCGTTAACAGACATATTGCGTAATTGTGGATCGAAATTCGAGTTAATGGCTTTTAAGGACTGGATGTAACTATTAAGCTGGGAATCCACGGTCGAAGCTTTGGCACGAGTTGAAGACAAAGCCGTATCATAGACATACGCCAGTTTGTCGTCCTCAAAGAGATTGGTCGCCATCACCACAATCAAGCTGATCGCCGCAATAGGCAGCGTTGACAGAACGATCAAGATCTTGTTTTTAATAGAAAGCGATTTCAAACTCAATTTCATACAGTATTTTTCGGCACATCCAAAAAAAAACTGACTTGATGTATCACATTTTCTCGAACTTTTAGACGTTGGTCCAGACATATTATTTTTCAACCCGCCGATTTATAGACTGAGGAGATCAGTTTGAAAAGTACCAGCAACTTGGAAAAATCTGACAAATGGATTGTCGGGGTCACAACACTGTGTGCCCTGCTCCTGTTCTCGTGGCTAGTCTACGACATTGCCTTCCTCAATCCTCTTCTTGAGGGTCAAGTCGCTATTGGAAAAATCTACGAAACCCAAAACCGGGTCAAGCGAAAATTCAACCGAAGCCTTATTTGGTATGCCGCTGACCCGAATGAAATCGTTTACGAGAATGACTGGATTTTTACCGGCTCTCAGTCAATCGCAAAGATTCGACTGGATTCAGGAGGGGAAATCATCATCGAACCGGATTCTTTGATTATCTTGTCGAGAAAAAATGGTGTGCTTCAACTTGACCTGCAACACGGCCGCTTGATGGCTGATGTTAAAAATGACAATGTTAAGATCAATATTGTAAAAGGTGGGTCCACCGAGTCCGTTGACACCAGTCAAGGTATAGTCAGCATTGCCCAAACCGAGACATCATCGGAGGATCCCTTGATTGACAGCATCGAGCTAGATGAAAACAAGGATGGAGCCGATGACGAGTCCCTTAGCGACTTGGCCAATAGAAAGTATTTCAATCCGGCTCCTGGATATTCAGAACTAGATGTCAATGGACTGTCCCTGAACGAAAAAAACCAATTTGATTTTGAACTCCTGAAGGGACAAAAAGCCGAGGTCAACTTGGATTGGCTCGACCCATTCGAACGTTGGCAAAACTATGAAGCTCAAATCGCCACCGATTTAGAATTCACTCAGATTGTCGGCAATCAATCCGGCCCCAGCAAACAGATTGCTTTTAAAACAGCTGATAGTGGTCCCTATTTTTGGCGAGTTCGTGGTTTTGATAAAGACGGAAAGCCCTCGATATGGACCAAATATCAAGACATCAACATTAATATCAAAATAAAAGAAAAAGCCGAACCGGTTCGTCTGGCCCGAAAAAAATTACTTTATCAGTTGGACAAACAAGATCTTAAAAATGTTAAAGCGGACCGCACCTACGATATCGATGAAACCAAGCCCGTTAAAATTGAGTGGGACAAGCAAGATGACGCCGTATCTTACCGAGTTGAGATTTCAGATAAAGAAGATTTCTCCAATATCGTCGAGCAGAAAGTAGTGAAAGAAAACAACTTAGACTTAAAAAATATTAACCTCGGAAAAACCTTTTTTCGAGTGACCCCTGAAACGGAACAAGGCATTCCACTGGCCAAAGAAGCCGTCGGCCAAGTGCAGACTTATTTCCCGGCCCCGGACTCAAGTTCCTTGCAAACTGTAGACAAAACACAATATCAGGTTTTAAAGTGGGACCCTGTCCCTTACGCCGAAGCCTACCAAGTCACCTATCGAAACGATAAAAACTCTGACAAAGAAATCGTTGAGTTTGTCACCGACAACAAATTAAGAGTTGAGAACAAGACCGGATATCTACAGTGGAAAGTGCGAGTCGTCGATCGTGAAACGAAAAAATGGATGAGCTCAAACTCGGACACCGTTGACTGGTACAACGCTGCCAAGCGCCTGGCCAGTCTGCATGGTACGGGACAAGCCGGGGAGCTTTACCCAAAAATTGTCCGCCCTGAACCCAGAAAAACATTTATATCGGTCAACAACTCTCCCCTTTTTATCGTAATGAGCTGGACCTACGGAAAATCAGCGCCAGCCTATGAAGTGGAGGTTTCAAAGAAGCCCGACATGCAATCCTTGGTCTATAGCAAACGAGTGGATCGAAAACGCGCCGTCATCAATCAAACCTTTAACCCGGGGATTTATTTTATCCGCGTACGAGCCATCACCGAAGATGTGACCCAAGAGGCCTGGTCCGAGGTTGAAGTCTTTCGCGTCATCAATCGCAAAGCCGGCTAAGGGCTGCCCCATTTTTAAGCATTCAAACTTCATTTCTGGCCTAATTCACGCCTGACGCACCACAAGTCATGACCCATTCTTGTTGGCCTAAGCCCCATCTGATAAGACACAAATCTTTATTGGAGATCATCTATGAGTCAAAAAGTTGCGTCCGCGAAAGGGTGGGCCCTTCTCCCTCTCATTCTGGCAATCGCTTATTTCTTTCCCCGTTTTCTAGTCAACACTCTTGGCATGGAAAATCCATGGACGAGTTTCTTTTACCTTTACGGTTTTGGAGCCATTTACTCGGGCCTCGGCGTTCTCTTAGTTTTGAAAACCGGAGCTTGTCGATTGGATCGTCCTCGTGATCGCTTTTGGATGAAAATGGTCATCGGTGGTTTTTTCTATTTTGCCGCCTTGCATGCGGTTTGGATTTACCTTGCAGTGTCCATTCCCTATTTAGGAGGCCAGTAATGGATGGAATGGGTATTGATCTCAACTTTGATTCAAAAGTGGCCATCGGTATTGTTGCTGTTTTGTATGTGACAGTGATCACTGCTTTTGGTGGATACTTTGCTCGTTTTAATAAAAATATTAATGACTTCTTCTACTCGGGAAATCGATTTTCTTGGTGGCTACCCGCTGCCAGTATGGTGGCGACCGGCATTGGATCTTACAGTTATTTGAAGTATTCCGAGCAAGGTTACAACACCGGAATGAGCTCGACCATGACCTATCTTAACGATTGGTTCTTGGCCCCCTTTTTCTTTTTTGGCTGGCTGCCGATTATTTATTTCGCGCGCATTAAATCGGTCCCCGAGTATTTTGAACGGCGATTTAATTCCGCCGCCCGTTACATTTCGCTGACTATTATTCTGGCCTATATGTTCTTCTATATCGGTTACAACCTTTACACCATTGGCGTGGCTATGGAAGGCATGTTTCAGGTCTCACAACTTTACTCGGTTCCGTTGCTGGCCCTTTTTCTCGGCGCCTACGTTACCTTCGGTGGACAAACAGCGGTTATCTTTACCGACCTTTTCCAAGGCATCATGCTCTATATTGCAGGTGGAATTGCCATTTTCGCTGGAATTTACGCACTCGGTGGTTTTGACGAGTGGTGGTCCTTTCTTCCGATCTCGCACCGACTGCCCTTCGTTCATCTGAATGAAGATCCCAAATTCAGTACCGCTGGCTTATTTTGGGGCGAGGCACTGGCGGGAAGTATCGCTTTCACATTTATGAACCAAGGTTTTTTGATGCGATATTTGACCATTAAAAGCGTGCACGAAGGAAGGAAAGCGGCCTTTTTCAACGTGATGGTCACTCTACCGGTTTCAGCAATCATCGTTGGGGCCATTGGCTGGATAGGCAAATCTTTGATTGTTAAACAGACAGCCCTGGGTGGAGCTCTTGCCGGGTACGAATTTGTCCACATTGAAAACACTTTTCACACCTTCATCGTTGTTTGTTGGGCCACTGTTAAACACAACCCCTGGGTGTTTGGTTTTGTTGTCGCGGCTCTGATGGCTGCGTTGATGTCGACAATCGATACTTTGATCAATGCATGTGCGGCTATCGGAATTTACGACCTGTACAAACCCCTGGTGAAACCAGAAGCTTCAGACCAACACTATCTGTTGGCCGCACGTTGGGCATCCATCATTACCACGGTGATTGGCACCATTCTTGTGATTTGGTTCAACACCCAAAAAGACAGCTTAATGAATATCCATTACAAAGGCATCATGACTATTATCCCGGCGATCGTGACCACGATTTTTATGGGCGCCTTCTGGAAGAAGTTCAATGCTTACGCCGCTTGTTTTTCGATGGTGGTGGGAAGTATCGTGACCGTTGCCACCGTTTGGAATCCCGAATGGATTGCGCCCCTTTCAAGTTTTGTTCTAGGTCCGGAAGCTAAAGATTATATTTATTTTCGGGCTCTGTTTGGAATGTGCGTGACCGCCGTTATCGGATTCGTGGTGACGATTGTCACCGATCATAAGGTTGATAAGGATGTCACTGGTCTGACTATTGACACTTTAGAAGAGGCTATGATCGCCTACAAAGGCGGTGGTGAACCCAATCACGAAATTGGAGAAAAAGTAAAAGGTCTTGTTGCCACGATCGACGAGAAAATCGAAACCGATTGGATTTTCCTGTCACCCACTTCAATGCAATCATTGAAAGCCAACGATGGTGACATCCTTTACATGAGTGACGCCCGATGGTGGCTGGGTGGTCTACGGTCTCACCACGTCAAAGTTAAGACAAAATCCAGTCTCTCCAACGCAGAGATCGCCATGTCGACAGCCACTTTCAATGAAGCTTATTTCACCAGTGGCCACCCCATTGTGGTCGAAAAAATAATCTAAACAAACTCTCGGTTTGCCTAAGCAACAGGTTTAAGGGTCCCTTCCTTGAACCGAATAGGAACTGTTCAGGTGCCGCCCATTTTTGTCATATTCGTAAATGAGCTCAATAAGATCCTCAAGGAAAGCTTTTAAGTGGCTGTAAACACTTAAATTTTCAGTCTTGAATTCCTTTTTTTTGGCACGATTCGTGAACTACTGAAACTCATGAACTCTCCAACCAAGTTTTTACAGACAATTCTAATCCTTGCCGCTCTCGCGTTAGGACTCAATTTTTTGAGTTCCTGTGGACCGAAAGCCAAAGAAGCTGTCATCGAAGACACAGCCGGCGGTCTTGAACTTTTGGAACGAGAATTCGGCGAGTGTGATGAACAGACTGGCGACGACAACATTCCCCAGTACTTACGGACCTCGGGCAGCTTCGAAAGAAGAAGCCAAAACCAAGGAGCCTTTCCCCACAACTACCCCAGTCTTGGCGAGATGTATCCCAACCGTGGAAGCTTCCGCCAGTCAAAAGAAGAAATCATGGACATTGTTGATCGCCACATTTGGTCTCAAGAACGCGGCACTCAGAAACTCCTCGATTATTTCGACATGGTTTTAATGGTGAACGTGGCACCAAGAGACAGTTCGGACCCCGAAAACAGTTCAGCGCAGCGAATGCAAGTTTACGTTCGCAATGGCAATTCGAATGAAATTGTCGACTGGGACAGAATTCACACCTGGCCGATTTCCTCCGGCATCCCTTGTGGACAGAAAATCGCGACCTTTACCGGCGTCTACAAATTTAACCCGAATCGAACTTACAAACGCTACTATTCGCAGCTGTTCGATAACGCTGACATGTACGAAACCATGTTTCTTTATCACAGCTATCAAGATGGAAATCCCACGGGAGTCGCTATTCATGGCACTTATCAAACTACAGGTTTAGGGCGCCGCGATTCGGGGGGCTGCATCCGTCTACATAGGGACAACTCTCAGTGCTTATACGAAACCATTCATGGTGAACGCAACAGTCGCTGCTTAAACGGAGGCAGCCTGAGTTACGAAGGACGCGTCCCTAGCTTTTTGCCACGCTATGGAGAAGCCGACCCAGAATATTTGGATAGTAGCGGCCGTTTAGAAGTGAATGGAATTAAAGTTTTAATCGCTATTTTTAATGATCGAAATGACAGAATTTAAAAAAACCTTGAAGGAGGAAACAATGAAAAACCTATTATCGACCCTAGTGATCGGTCTTTTCGTTTTTGGCCTCGCCAATTGCAGTAGCAACGACGGCGGTGGCGGTGGAGCGGCTCCGGCCCCCAAAGACGGCTTGGTTGGTGACGCTGACACCATCACGATCAACGGTGGAAATGCCGCAGGTCCAGTGGAGTGGTCTAGTGCTTATAGCAATATCTATTATGATATTCGAACCTTACCACAAGGTGATTGTGTGACCGGCTTGGCGCAGAGTGCGGATGATCCCAACCTAGATGTGGCTCTTGAAGAACTGAGAGCTCTTTTGAATGCCGCTGAGATTCAATCCGGCACTGGTGATTCTTCAACCTCTGTAAGTGGAGCGCCATCGATTTCAGTGCGCTCGGGTTCAGAAACAACCACCTACTACTTAGTGGATGCCGATCAAGTTCCCAGTGACGTTCAAGTTCTTTCTAATGCCAACGCAATCATTACTTATTACAATGATGTTTTAGCGGAGCTTTCAACGAATGGTTACTATTATTGCCCTGGAAAAGGACAACAATTGCAAAATCAAAACGACTAAAGCTGATCGATCGTTTTTACTTTTTGAAAAGAGCTCCTTTTGGAGCTTTTTTTTTTGCTTTTCAAATCAAAAAGAAATGACCATTTCTTTGACGAATGATTTTTTTTTAAAAGTGTCGAACTTTTCATGATCTAGTAAAGTCTCGTTTCAACTTCAGAATTGACCGATTCCTCGGTGGTGTCTTTTTTTGAAACAGGACTCTGGCCTTTTTTACGGCTCGAATCGATTTAGATTTTTAGAGGCCTCTCTATTACACCGATTTTTAGCTATCTCGGAGGTTATCGATGCGAGTACTAAGCGGGTTTTTTCTAATTATGACTTTACTTCTTTTCACTGGATGTGGCGGAGCTGGTGATGCTTCTCAGTCTTCTGTTGGTGAGAATACGTCATCTGGTGAGGGCGGCACAAACCCCGTCGAACCCAACCCGAATGATCCTAACCCAAGCCCGAATCCTAGCCCAACACCCGCACCCGGTGGAGCAACGCCCGGAGATATTGTCGCGGCCTCAGAACCAGACCCTAATGGTTCCTACCCGACCCTTGGACAAACTTTGCAAGCGAACCCCGACCCCTTAGTGGAACCCAATTCGGACAGAATTGTTCCAGTCATTGGAATCACCGCCCAACCCAACGCTTATATTGGCGGAAACAATGGAACCATTCAATTGGGCGCCGCCGATAATATCGGAGGTTCTGGACTTCGAGACATTGAGTGCAATATTGATGGAGCCGGATACACTTCTTGCGGTTCAACCCTTGATATGTCCGAACTTTCCGAAGGCATTCACACAGTCACAGCTCGAGCCATTGACTGGGATGACAATGTATCCACTGAAGTTTCCTACTCATTTTATGTCGACCAAACGGTTCCCACAGTCAACATTGCGCAAGCCCCGCCTGCTGCCACCGCGGACGTCAACGCCGCTTTCACTTTTCAAGCAACCGATATTGGAAGTGGAGTTTCTCACTATGAATGTCGAATTGGCAGCGGATCTCTCGCCAACTGTAATGACCAAACGGCTTTTCAAGGATTGCCTGAAGGGCCTCATACTGTTTACGTTCAAGCCGTTGACAATGTCGGCAACATATCTCCAATGACGACTCACGACTGGGTCGTTGATTTGTCTCCGCCGATGATTAACGTTCAAACACAACCGGCGAGCATCGTTTATATTGATAGCCCCGACCCCATAGTCAACTTTAATGTAATGGATCAATACAGTCCCAATAACATCATGACCACGTGTTTGCTCAATGGGGTTGCTATTAATTGCGCCTCCGGAACCGACCTCGCTGTAGCTACAGCTCAGCCAGCCACCTACACCTTGGTTGTAACAGCCACCGATGCCCTAGGACACTCCACTTCGGAAACGATCAATTGGCAGTCAGTCAGAGAAACAGAAGATCGCTCGACCAATCTTGCTGTTGGCGATGTGCGGCCGGTTGACATCTTATTTGTGGTCGACAACTCCGGGTCTATGGCTTTTGAGCGATCGAACTTAGCCCAAAGAATTGCCGGAATGATCAACATCATTGATGGCTTGGATTGGCAAATTGCTGTCACCAGTACCGACTCCACAACCAATGATGCCAAGTCTGACGGCAATTTTGTGGAGCTCATTGGAATGCCCGGACAGTATATTTTAGATTCCAACATGGACCCAGCCTTGGCTCAATCGGTGTTTGGAAATACCGTGCAAAACTTTGGTGGTGGCTCAGGAACTGAGGAAGGTATTCACTCATCAAAGCGAGTGATTGATCGCTATGTCAATGGTGAAACCCAACACACCAACTTCATTCGAAACGGTGCCGACCTCTCCATCGTCGTTCTCTCGGATGAGGACGAAAGGTCAAATGGTGTCGATGTTCGAACCACTCCTCAACAGTTTGTGAACTATGTTAACAACACTTTTAACAACCAAAAGAATATGGTCTTCCATAGCATCATCACCCGTCCTGGGGACAGCGCCTGTTTAAGTGGTGAGGGCGCCGCCTACGGCAACACTTATGATGCCTTGTCTCGCCTCACAGGCTATGGAGAAGCTGGAGGAGCCATCATTGGCTCGGTTTGTAGCAACGACTACACCTCCCAGTTGGCCGATATCGGGCAAAGTGTTTTAGACTTGCAGAATTCTATACAATTAAGTTGTGTGCCTTTTGATGCCGATAACGATGGAACTCCAGAGGTGATGATCAGCTATCGAACCGACGCTGGACAACCTTACACGGTTTACACTGCGCCTCGAACTTTTTCCAACGATCGGGTCGTATTTAATGATCTGTTGCCGCCAGGAGATTACAAGGCTGACTACAAATGTAAAATCAACTAAGGCCAAAACCCCCCTCTTCCGGGGGCTTTTAGTCGGCACAAAAAAATATTATGTTACTGTGCAGGGGTGACAAACCCCTCCCTCTCGATTAGCCTTAAAAGTCATGAACCGAAAGCCGAAACCAACCTCTCGAGCCTGGGAAAAATTGACTGATAACGATCTGCTAGACCTTCGTTTCTGCGATCTCAACCTGAAAATTGAAGGCAGTCGTATTGAACCTCTCGTTGATCAGCTTTACCAGGAACTGGCTGACAAGGGGCTTTGCTTTGAACCCCATATCTGGATTTCTGAAGACTGGTTTTCGGCTGATGGAATTCCGGGGATTGCCGTGCCATTTTTCGTCGTCAACAATCGATTGGCCCGACTGGAGCGGAAATTTATCTTAGAGGTTGAAGGGTTTAACAAAAGAGACTGCATGAAGCTCCTGCGCCACGAAGCGGGTCACGCCATTGACAACGCTTTCCGTTTGCGAAAGTCACGACAACGCCAAAAAATGTTTGGCTTATCTTCAACACCTTACCCGGAAGCCTATTCACCCAAGGCTTATTCTAGAAAATTTGTTGTTCACCTCAATTCTTGGTACGCTCAAAGTCACCCTGATGAAGATTGGGCCGAAACTTTTGCGGTCTGGCTCAATCCCAAAACCAACTGGAAAAAGCGTTACCAAAATTGGCCCGCTTTGCAGAAACTGAAGTTGGTCGATGAAATGATGAAAAGTCTGCAAGGCTGCCAGCCACCGGTTCGCAAAAAAGAAAAGCCAGGACTGATTAATAAAAGTCGAAAGAAATTAAAGACCTATTATCAAAACAAAAAAGATTACCTTGGCTTGGATGAGCCCTTTTACCTGGATCCGCTTCTACTTAGGTTGTTCTCTGCCGAGGCAGAGTTTAAAAAGAAAAAGCGCGCCGCAACTTTCATCCGAAACGAGAGAAAACTGATTAGCGGAATGGTGGCCCGCTGGACCGGCCAATACAAATACACTATCAATTTGATGTTGGGCGAAGTGATCCAAAGTTGTCAGGAGAAAAAATTGCATCTTACCAAATCAGAACGTGAAACCCGACTGGATCTGGTCGGCATGTTGACCGCCCAAACCCTGAACTATATCAGTTCAGGTCACCATACCATTGCGATGTAGTCTATGAAAGTTCTGCTCCTTGTACACCCTGACTTGATCCCTCCTGCTGACCTTAGAGAATCGGAAATTGAATGGGATAGCATTGAATGGGCGACCGAATATGACGTGCACAAAGCCTTAAAAGCTATGGGGCATGAGGTTCTGATGCTTGGAGTGATGGAGGATTTAACAAAAATTCGCAATGCTATTCAGGAAGTCAAGCCACACATTGTGTTCAATTTGCTTGAAGAGTTTAAAGGCGAAGCCATCTTTGATCAAAACATTGTCAGCTATTTAGAATTGCTCTCTATCCCCTACACCGGCTGCAATCCAAAAGGCATGATCATCGGACGCGACAAAGCTCTTTCGAAAAAAATATTGAGTTACCACAAAATTCGAACTCCGAAATTTCAGGTGTTCCCCCGCAACAACCCCAGAAGAAAATTAAATTTAAAAAACTTTCCGTTGATTGTAAAATGCTTGAACGAAGAAGCCTCCCTTGGCCTATCCCAAGCTTCTATCGTCCACAATGAAGAAAAATTACGCGAGCGCATCGAGTTTATTCACAAAAAGTTTTCAACCGATGCTATTGCCGAGCAATTCATCGAAGGGCATGAGTACTTTGTCGGGGTCATCGGCAACTACCGCCTGGAAACACTCCCAGTGTGGGAATTAAAATTTGAATCCGTCGCTGACCCTGGTAAAGAGTTCTACTCCACCAAAGCCAAATTCGATTATAATTACAGAGACCGAAAAGGAATTAAAACCGGACCGGCGGATCTGCCGGCAGATCAACAAGTGATCCTACAAAAATTAGCAAAAAGAGCTTACAAAGCCTTGGGCTTAAGCGGCTACGCGCGCATGGATCTGCGTGTCGATCCTTCGGGACAAGCCTATTTGCTTGAAGCCAACCCCAATCCTGACATTTCAGAATTTGATGATTTTGCTGAGAGCGCCAAAAAACAAGGTTATGACTATCACCAAATTTTAGACAAGATCCTGCGCTTGGGCCGTCAGTGGAACCCCACAGAACATTGAACGAATTACAAGGGAAGATGTTACATTTTCTTCCATTGCTGGCCGACCTCACTTTTGTATGTTAGATCTTATTAAAATCAACAAATTTTATGGCATTTAGGAGGACGTGATCGGATCACCGCAACGACCTATCAATCAGACTATCAATAAACCTGTGTTTTTCTTGTCTTCAGCCATAATCCTATTCGTCACATTTTTTGGAGCCATTCGCCCGGCTCTGGCTAAAGTTTTCTTTACCAGTGTGCAAGATTGGTTGGTCGAAAACACCAGCTGGATTTATGTTCTTGGCGTCGGGACCATTCTCTTTTTTGCCATCTGGCTTATGGTCAGCCGCATGGGTGACATCAAACTAGGCCCAGACCATTCCGAGCCCGATTATGGGAATTTATCTTGGTTTGCTATGCTTTTTTCAGCAGGCATGGGAATCGGCCTTCTGTTTTTTGGAGTCGCCGAACCCATCATGCACTTTTCAAAGCCACCTATCGGCGCCCCCCTGACGATGGCGACCGCCCAAGAGGCTATGAAAATCACTTTCTTTCACTGGGGTTTGCACGCTTGGGCTATTTACGCTGTGTTCGCCGTTATCCTTGCCTATTTTGCCTATCGAAAAAACCTGCCCCTATTGCCGCGCTCTGCATTCTACCCACTGATTGGAAATCGGATTTACTCTAGCCTTGGCGACTGGATTGATACCTTTTGTGTCATTGGAACAATGTTTGGTGTGGCCACCTCCCTAGGACTTGGCGTTTCTCAGGTGAATGCGGGACTTCACTATTTGGTGAATAGCATCCCGCAGTCGTCGAGCGTGCAAGTTCTTTTAATCGCAATTATTACCAGTATGGCCACAGTCTCGGTGGTTCTTGGCTTGGATGGTGGTATCAAGCGTCTGTCCAACATCAATATGATTTTGGCGGTGGGACTTCTTATCGTGATTTTGTTATTGGGCGAAACGGTCATGCTGTTCAAAGCCTACGTGCAGAATACAGGAGCCTATCTTTCCGACATCATTTACAAAACCTTCAACCTATACACCTACGAACGCCGCGAAGAATGGATCGGCGGATGGACTCTTCTTTACTGGGGATGGTGGGTTTCGTGGGCTCCTTTTGTGGGAATGTTTATTGCGCGGATTTCCCGTGGGCGAACCATTCGACAGTTCATTTCTGGAGTCTTGTTTATTCCGGCCGGTTTTACTTTTTTATGGATGACCGTTTTTGGCAACACCGCTATTGATATCGTTTCCAATAAAGGCGGAATAGATCTGGTGAATGTGGTCAACAAGAATGTTCCGGTGGCCTTGTTTCGCTTTTTCGAGTTTTTCCCTCTATCGGGAGCTCTTTCTATTCTTGGACTTTGCTTGATTGTTACATTTTTCGTAAGCTCATCGGATTCGGGCTCCTTGGTCATCGACACCCTTGCTTCTGGGGGCGCCGAAGACCCACCGGTCTGGCAGCGAATCTATTGGGCCCTGCTCGAGGGGTTTGTTGCAGCCGTGCTTTTATTGACCGGCGGTCTTGAGGCTCTGCAAACCATGACAATTGCCTCGGCTTTCCCCATGATTCTTTTAATTCTAATTGCCATGTTTGCCTTTCTGAAGTCCCTACGAGAAGATTATGCCTTGTTGACGACTGTAAAAAACCCAGCTCTGGCGGCACCACCTATTGTCTCGACCGATGAAAAAGATTGGATGGACCGATTGGATTCAATCATCAGTCACCCTCGCCTCACCGAAGCTAATAAATTTTTGGATGGAGTGGTTCGGCCTGGACTCTCTGAACTTTGCGATGAACTCAGAAAGAAGAATTTTGATGTCAATCTTGATCTAAGCAAAAAAGATTCAGTGCGCCTAGTGGTTCGCAATAGCGGTGTGGAGAACTTCAATTATGGAGTTCGGCTTCGCCCCTTCGTTACCCCTGACTACATCCCCGAAGACAATGATTGTTTTTTTCGAGCCGAAGTTTTTCTTTTACAAGGCGGGCAAGACTATGATGTTTACGGTTACAGTAAAGAGCAAATCATTTCAGATGCTCTTAATCAATACAAAAAACACTATCACTATTTGCACATCAACTATTCTGAGCATTGGAAACTGGAAGATGCCTAGAGGGGTCTTATGATCGATTTTTTACTTCCATTTCTACAATTGCGATCGATCTATTTTGTCGTCGTCGCATCGGGCGCCTTGTTTCTTTTACTACGAGGCGTATTTATTATCCGTAGGGAAAAATTAAAGCGAGTTAGAGAAGCGAAAGATATGGCCTTTCATGAGGCCGTCATGCCTCCAGATTCGACTGAAGATGATGATAGTGACAATATCATTAATCGAAGACGAGCGGTGCAAAGTATCGAAGCACGATTCGAGTTCATGCGACGTTTTTATATTCCGCTTGTCCTCTTCGTCACTGGATTTTTGATTATTCTGCCTTTGTTGCCAGCCCTTCCCGCCACTTACCTTTCACTTTTTACCGGTTTAGTCGCTGGTGTGATCGGCTTTGCCGCAAAACCCGTGATTGAAAATGCCATTTCCGGAATGGTTTTAACATTCTCTCAACCGATTCGAATCAATGACACCGTAATCATTGACGGACAGTACGGGACCGTTGAGAAAATCAACCTGTTGCACACTCGAATTAAAATTTGGAACTGGCGACGCTTAGTCATTCCCAATAATCGGCTTTTGCAAAAAGAGATTCAAAACCTGACTTTGGGAGAAGAAAACGAATGGGCCTACATCGCATTTTATGTTGAGCCCGACGTCGACATCCATAAAGTCACCACTTTGGCGAAAGCGTCGATGCAATCAAAATATCTTGACTCACGTGAGGAGCCTTCGTTTTGGGTTATCGATATGGATAAAGACTCTATTCTTTGTTGGGTCGCCGGCTGGGCCTCAGACCCGGCCAACGCTTGGGCCTTAAAATCGGCAGCCAGACGAAATTTGGTTCATAGCTTACGAGACAACGGTATTGGCTTTCAAATGGCCAATACCAATATCAAATTTAACCCTCAGTCTTTAAGTCAAGTTTGCAAACAAAGCGATGCCCTGTCTTAAATTCAACAGACTCCTGAATTCCAGATCGAAGTAAAATAAAATTACTCATCATCAACGACAAGCTCGGATTCACTGTCTGAATCTTCGGCTGGGGCACTCGAAGCCTCTTTGGACTTATCTTCTTCTTCAGTCGAAGCCGGAGCATAAGTCTCTCCCTCATCGGTGGCTGCCTCTTCAGAGTAGGCTTCCTCTGAGGAGCTATCATCTTGAGCCCAAACCTGAGTGCTAGGAGTGAAAAGAAGTAGACAAAGTAACGTTAGTATCCAATTTTTCATATAGTCCTCCAAAAAATGGGGGGCGAGAATAAACTCACCCCTTAAAAAGAGTCTCGGTCCCTGAGGGACAAGCAAGCTCCTTAATTATTGATTATTGATCTTTTTTCTTTTTATTTTTTTTCACACGTTTTCTATTTTTATGCTTGGCTTTGTGCTTTTTCTTTTTTGCTTTCGCCATGGCCTTTTTCGGCTTGGATTTTGGTGCATCATCGACAACACTCTGACCCTGAGACGGATTCTCATCAGCCATCTGAGCTTCATCCGCTGAATCCCAGTCGTCATTGGCCTGAGCGGGAGCTGCTATTAATCCATAACAAAGCGGTAGTGCGACTAAAACTTTTAACAATTTCATACTATTCCTCCTAAAGGTCTGTTTTATTAATCTTTTCTATATCTATTGCTTTCTGAGATTGGACGAGAATCACCCGCCCCGTCACCTGGACCCAGTCCCGTAAATACTGAAACAGTTTTCGACCCCGCTCATTGTCGACTACGAAATAGTCGTCTTCTCCATCAGCGCAGATCTTCAAACGCAAGGGCTGTCCGGCTTCGTCCCAATCGTAGGCCGTCACCAAGCCAAAAACGGTTTTTGTTTCCATCAGAGAGAGATAAGGCAATTAATGAGCCAATCCAAAACAAATCTGTTTGATCCTGAGCCCTGAGATCGGAACTAACGGGTCCCGTTACGATGAAAGTATGATTTCAGAGTTCCGATTTCACAATTATTGGGACAAGAACGAGAAACTTCATTAAAATCGACCAACACCCCTGGGTCATTCATTAAGGAGATCCGATGAACAAACCGAAGCTAGCGCCCGAGACCATTGGCACTTTGGATGTGATGCAGGCTGAGCTTAGCTATTTAAAAGATCAGTTCTGGCATGCTCGAGCCAATGAAATTATTGTTACACAAAGCTCTAAAATGAAGGCGGTCTATGATAAAGTCAAAGCGGTTGCCGCGACCTCCTCCACAGTTTTGCTAACTGGCGAGACAGGGGTTGGCAAAAGTTTGATTGCCCGCCTAATCCACGAGCATAGCATCCGAAAAAAAGAAGCTCTTGTTTGCGTTCATTGCGGAGCCATTCCCGATACCTTAATAGAAAGTGAACTTTTTGGACACGAGAAAGGCTCATTCACCGGAGCCATCCGACGCAAGCTGGGTCGTTTTGAAATTGCCAACGACGGCACGCTTTTTCTTGATGAAATTGGAACCGTTTCGGCCGCGACCCAGATCAAACTATTGCAAGCCCTACAGGAGTCGACTTTTCAAAGAGTCGGAGGTGAATCCGATATCAAAGTCGATGTACGAGTGATTGCTGCTACCAACGATAATTTGAAAGACCTAGTTGCAGCTAAAAGTTTTCGCCCTGATTTATTCTACCGCCTGAATGTGTTTCCCATTGAAATTCCACCCTTACGAGAACGTCGCGAAGACATCCCCCATCTCTGTCGCAATTTATTGCAAAAACTAAATAAAGAGTATGGCAAAAATATTGAGGGCCTCTCAGACATTGCGCAGAATGCGCTGGTCGAATACTCTTGGCCGGGAAATATCAGAGAACTTGAAAATGTCATTGAAAGAGCCTATATCATCGAAACAGGACACCAACTGTCAGCCGAATCTTTACCGATCGAGATCGTTCAAACCAATACAACCTCTGCTATCATTCCAATGAATGCTCGACAAAGCCTCGCTGAAGTCCGCAACCAGGCCATCGAAGATGTTGAGCGCCAATACCTCAAAGAGATTCTAACCCTCTATCAAGGGCGCATTAACGAATCGGCCGAGGCTGCTGGCGTCGGTGTTCGACAAATCCATAAATTGATGAGCAAATACGGATTTGATAAAAGTGACTTTAAAAAAAATTAAGTACACATCTGGGGAAGGATTTCTCCTCCCCCTATCTCTAGCCGGTCCCTAGGCTGACTCACCTTTTCAAGGCGGCCGCCCTATTCTTCGCAAATTGTTAGATCATCTAGTCGTTCAGGAGCCCCAATGTTGATCCATGCGGCGACCAAGTTAATGTTATCATTGCTCACTGGTGGTCCACCACGAGGCATTCGACCGGTCTCAATGGAATTAAAAATGGCATTTAGGTTGGCTTTGACTCCAGCAAAGTTTGAAGTGTCGATTCCCGCCGGAGCCCCGGCGCCACTGTGACATCGCGTGCAGGTCTCGGCGAATACCGCCGCATTGACATCTTGAAAGTCGACCAACACCATATCGGCCGGAACGCAACCACTCGCAACGGGAGGATCTACCGGATTGGGAACCCCAGGATCTGGTGAGTCCGAAGACCCAGAGCACGCCGCCAACCCCATTATAAAAAACAACAATCCTAATCTTTTCATCATCCCCCCTTTGAAGTCGGTGGACTTGCACCGCTTCTGTTGTTTTTACATTAGGTAAAAATGGCCCTCGACGGAACCAACACTGACTGCTAAATATGTTGTGATTTGTGGTGATAAGGGGGAGCATGACCACCGAGACCTTGTATCAGCAAGCTCACTTTAAAGAGCTAAAAAATCTTGGAAAATCAGATATTTATGTTATGGGCGCCCATTGTTTTACGGGCGACCACCAGCGGACCCGGTGGCTGGCTGAAGATTTGTGGCCGAACTCCTCACCCATTCAGCAGGCCTTTATCTCTTTTCATCTAGGAGTCAGCCTGACCCGAACCTCTCACTATAAAAAAGCCGCCCAGGTATTTAAACGAAACTTACAACTGGCCGAGCACCAACTTGATCAACCCAAAATCGTTTTCCTTGCCTGGCAAGGTCTGGGTTTTTTCAATTATTTTTTTTCTCGCCACAATCACAGTTTAAAAGCAGCCCAGAAAGCCCGCCGCGCTCTGGAACGAGTCAAAGATCAGGCGAACAAGACCTTGTTTGAAATCCTTTGCCTCGACTTAGAAGGTCACAATCTCATTCATCGCTACCGGATCCATAAAGGTATTGAGGTCTTGCAAAAAGCTCATACGGTGGCCACTGAAAATGGCGTGCAATCATTTTCCCAATCCTTGGAACTGTCTATTCTTTTGTACACATGCCAGTATATCTATTCGCCTTCAAGGGCGATTCCTCTTTTGAAAAAAGCACTCAAAGAATGGCCCACTGATGACGATTACTCTCGTTCCGAGCTGGTTTGCCTGATTTCGAACCTTCTTATGCTAACGGGACGTTTTCAAGAGGCCCAAGACTACCTGTCTGAGCATTACAAAGTCATTTACCAAACAGAAAACAAGAGGCAAATGGGCCAATTGAATTTTCGAATGACATACAACATGTTTCGTCGTGGCTCATTCGAGCAAGCCCTTTACTTGGCAAAAACAGCTCGTTCCAATTTAAATCCCGTGACTGATCGAAATCTTATTGCAAAAATCTTAGGGCTTGAAATAAAAATTCTTGAAGCCATGGGAGAGCCTACTAAGGAATCAATTGAAAAATTAGCAAACTTAAACACCAAAATAGAAAGCTTCATCACACAACGAGCAAACTTTCGCACTTTAAAGAAAATCCAGTCTTTCAACGAAGGGGAAGACCCCTGTGGTGATGTCATTGACCGCATGCGAGGAACCCGAACCAAGAATCTGTACCTTGAAATCCTTAAAGGGGGCTACTTTGGCCTCCTCTCCGAATATTTTAATCGAAAACCTGGCGAGGAGTTTATCCTCTTCAATGCTCCTGACGGCCACAGTCTGGTCAATACCCATGAAAAGTGTCACCGGGTGACCAAAAAATTAGGCCCCACCTTAAGCAAACTCCTGATTCAAATCGGTCAAGGAGCTGGCGATAAAGAAAATCTTATTAAAAGTGTTTGGGGCTATACTGAATACGATCCACTTCGCCATGATTCTCTTATTTACACCTCAATGGCTCGCCTCAGGAGTTTACTGAGCATTGATGAGAATCGATTGTTCTTCGACGGACAATCCTACCGTTGCCGAATGACTGTTATCGACCACCTTCAGGATACAGGTGAACAAGTGTCCACCGCTCAGACGAAAACCGAACCACTGACGCTGAAAGCTGACCCTTTTGTTCTAGAAATTTCGCCTGACCTCAACTATCGACAGATAAAAGTTTTAAAAAGTAGTCAGCTCGATACGATTTCTGTCAAAAATTACTCGGAACAGTTCGAAATTACGACGATGACAGCCCTACGAGATTTAAAAAAACTCTGTGAGTTGGGATATTTAAAAAAAACCGGTCGAGCCCGGTCGACTCGATACCTCAAAGTCTTCAAAACATGACAAAGGTCCTTTCTTTTGCTAAAAAAGACTTATCAATCTTCTTGGGGGAGATCCTATGAAAGTCCTTTGTTTTTTAATTGCAACGTTTCTTTGCTCTCTTACTTTGGCCGATGGTCAGTCCCATCCAGGCATTTACCAAGTCGTAGATCAGGATGACAATTTGGTTGATTTTTTCTCTAAACTGGAATTTTCGGGTCCAAGCCTTATCGAAGCCAACGAAGTGATCGTTACCTTCCCAACCACTTTGGTGGGCGAGACTAACAAAATCCTTTTGAAAAAAATCGACGGCGAATGGGTGGGGAATACCGAGCTCTTTGATTTTCTAAGATGTGGCTCCACAGCCTCTTATGACTTTTCGTGCCTCATGGTGTTTAACCCGGACAAGGTGCAAGTGATAGAATCCGCCGATCCCACTTTTTTCAATTTAAGCATGCAACCCTTTGTTGGCCTGAACCAAGTTCAATCCTTTGCAACCGAAAGCTTTAACCCAGCCGGTGTTTTAAATATCAATTCGCAAAAAACCAAACTGGCCTTAGTGGCTGCAGGTTTTTCTGGCGACGAGTTCGAACACCGTCTAAGAGTGGCTAAGCAATTTCTTAGCGAACCCATTGGTTGGATCCGCTACCGCAACAGCGGTCTTTATTAGAAACTGTTGACAACACCCACAGTCTTGGGGGCTTCGAATCCTCCCTATCAGATTTTTCGATTTAAACATTAAGGGTTACTTCAAGAAGTCGACTTGCACATTGCGGAGGTCGGCATCGACGAAATGATACTTAAGGAGAGCCTCAAGATTTTTCACTTGCGCCTCCGCAAGGTTTTCTTCTCGAATGTTAACTAAAATCAAATCACTGGCGCCGCGAAAAAACTTTTTCCTTTCGGCATCGGCCAACTTATTTGAAAGCTCCACTTGCTCTGAAGTTAAATTAAAGATCTCTGCAAAGGCATTGATTTTAGCCACCAAAGACTGAACCTCAACTCGTACTTTTTCTTTGGTAAACTGGGACTTAACCTTCACTTGCTCTAACTTCGCTTTACCGGCTCGTCTCTTCCCCGCCCCTTTTCTGTACTGAATCGGAATTTCAACATTCAACATCACTCTGTTTTCGTTCTGAGACAAGGTCGAAGAACCCACCCCACGGTCTTGACTCCACTCGTAGTTCAAATCCACTTGCGGCAACATTTCGTTGGTCCCCAACTGAATATCCAACTCAGCTTGTTTTTCCTTGGCGTCTAATATCTTTAAATCAAGGTTAGCGGTTAAAGCTCTCTGATAAATTCCATCGATATCTGATCTAGCTATCAACTTTTGATTATCCAAGGCTGGCAAAGATTGACTTGAAAGTGGAATCGGCTTTCCATCGGCGTTACGATGAAACAAAGACAAGTAAAAGCTGGCTTGCTGAAACTCCAGATTCATAGCCTCAACCTGAGCTTTCCTTTTGACTATGTACTGATTGTTCTCAGCGGCATAAATTCGTGCCAAGTCTCCCACTTTAATCCGACGGTCGATATTCCCTGCCCTCGCAGTGGCAAGCTCCAAAATATTTGTGTAAACCTTTAACTCGTGACCTTTTACCAGCCAAGCCCAATAGGCTTTGAGGGCCATGGTTTGGACATTTAGTTTGACGAGATCTAAACCGACTTGCGCCTGCTGGCGATCTTGCTGGCGGTAGCGCAAATTGTAGCGATTCATATCAATCAAAGAATTTCGTAAAAGAGAAATAGAAATCCCGGCAAAGTTTTCGCCTTCATTCAGAGTTTCTAACTTCCCTTCGTAAGAGGGGAAATCACCGTAACTTTGCCTGCGCCCCCCGTAGATTTTAGAATTGAAGTAGGGAATCGGTTTTTCCACCCCTAGTTTGTAGGCATCTCCCCCATAAAAGCCGTCGACTCGAGAATTCATTTCTCCCTTTACCTTACCGTCAAAGGCTCCCTTCGCTTCCGTGACCTGATTGGTTTGAACTTCCAACTGTTGGACCGCTTCGATGACCATGGGGTAGTGTTTGAGACTGGAAGACACAACCTCTTGTGGAGTCAAAGCCCACACCGATGGTGAAAAAAACAAGAACCCAAGAAAAGCATGCTTCATTACTTCTTTTCCTTGAGTTCAAAAGTTTTTGGCTCTTCTGACATCGATTTTGGAAATCCATTCACTTGTCGCCACAGCTCATAACCAATGGTCACAACATCGAGGTTCACGATGCCAATGACTCGAGCGCCTTGACGAAGAACCTCTTGGCTCGGCCAATTCACTGCATCTTCAGGGTCGGGCTTCACTAAAACTCTAAAGTTCCCATCAGCAGCCACTGAAGGGTCGACCACGCTGACAACGCCGCCAAAACTACCAATGGCTACCGAGGGCCATCCACTAAACTGGATGGCCGGCCATCCTTCGAATTGCAGACGAACTTTTCGGCCGGGATAGATCAATGGTAAGTCATTGGCATCAACAAAAAGCTCAACTGCATCATCGGCTGAATCAGGAACGAACTCGACAAGCGCCTGACCTTCTTTAACATTGGTTGTTCCTGAGCCCACCAGAATTCTTAAAATTTGGCCATCTCTCGGCGCCAGGATTTCTTGTTGCTGCTGACGAGACAAATCTGTTTCTGCTTTGGCCAACGAAGACGCGGCAGCCGCTTCTTCAGCTCTCAGTTTTTTATACTTGATCTTAGCCTGCTCGAACTCTTTGGGTGAACTTAAGCCTTCTGCAACTAGTTTTTCCTGCCGGTGGAAATTCAGGCGGCCAGTGTCGCTTGCCTCTTTTGCCGCTTCAAATTTGGCGACAGCCGCATCTCTTTTAGCTTCTAGGCGAACCAGGTATTGAGGGTCATTGTCCACAACTCGAACAATCGGATCTCCCTTTTTTACAATCTGACCGTCCTGCACCAGCCATTCTTCGACAATGCCCTCAAGAGGCGCTGTAATTTGTTGAACGCGGTCGTTCGGGTTGAAAGCCACAACTCGACCGGTCGACCGACTGAACTGCTGCCAAGGAACCACCAAAAGCATAAACAAGACCACAGCAAAAGATATCGCGAACTTCTTAACGATTCTCTTGTAATTCTTTGGTGTGTAAATTTTCTGAATACTGTGGAACTGCTTAAGAATTTCCTCCTGATTCCATTTGGCTCGCGATCCAGCCAAAACCTCTTTATCATTTATTTTTGTTAAGTATTGATCAAGGTGCTCATAAAAGGGTGCGACTTTGACGCTGGCAGCGTACATATCATAGAAAGACTCTAAATATTTTTGGGCATAAAGAAAATGCCCAAGGATGGCATTCACCACAATTTCCGCTGCGACCAACTGGCCAACGCTCAATTGATTGGCAATAACCAGATAGCCGCCTAAGGCTAAAAGAAGAGCATTTAAAAGCGCATAAAGCCCAACATAAATGATATTTTGCATAAATAAAGTTCGAAAGTGAGTCGCACGGAAATCTAAAAAATTCTCAATTTTCTTGTCGGAGCTAAGTAAGAATTCTTCAGAGCTTTTCCTATCAATCACTCCTGTCGATAGATTTTTGATATAATCAGCGACCTCATACTTCGCCGATGATTCACCGACAGCCGATCCTAAAGCACTTTTGTTCAAGAAGTAAAAAGGGGCAACGATAGCCAAAACTATAAAAATTCCGAAGACTATAAATACCGGATGGTAAAAAGATATCAGAATTAAGCCAATCCCTGTCTGCAGAGCAATTGAAATCCCATCAGTGACAAGATAAGCCAAGCTTTTGTGGATCAAGATAATATCAAAATAGCGATTGGCTTTGCTGTAGATGGAACTTTCTGTGTCGACTTCTTCACAGTGGTAAGCATGACTTAAAACGGCGGTCACTTTGGCATAAAGTTTTCGCTGCAAATACTCGACCATCAGGTACTGCAAGGACTTCACAATCCCAAGCACGATCAAAAGACCAAAAAGGATCATACTTAAAATAAAAATAGGTTGAAAATAGGGGCCAAATGAAAATGTGCTAACTAAAGACTGCACAGAAATTGGGGTCGCCAAGGTCAAAACACTGATACAAATAGAGTAAACGAGCAGGATAGGATAAAACTCAATAAACTGAGCTAAAATCCTCCACAGGGGCTTTAAATTATTATTCGGCAAAACCAGTCTCCTTAAAGATTAAAAGTAGATCAAAAATCCTCGACGATCAATTTCTTTAAACTCTTGGAGGTCGATAAATAGTCTCTCTAAAAAGCATCACGCATAGAAGATCTCCCTCTCCTGTGGCCCCTTTGCCTGCCATAGACTGGAACTCATTGACGCTCGGCAGGGCCCAGTCATTGCCACTAACAAGCTCACCGGTCTGGCATGGCTCAACACCACTTCCAGCTGAAGTGGCTGGGTCAAAACCATCCAAAGACACCACAGACTCTTCTGTGGATACAGACGGTTGGACCAAAAGAGAACCCACGATCAAAAAGAGACTTATAAAAATAAGCCTAAATCCCCAGCTTTTCATCATGCCAGTATATTAACGGAAGCTTCCTGCGAACTCAACAATAATTTTTGCAAAACGTAATATGGCGAGCCCTTTTTGTGCACCAAAGATTCAGTAATTACAATAATTTAGTAATTTACGATTATTTTTTATTGAATTGAGAAACACGATTTTAATTTCGTACTATAGACAAGGCTTGAAAAGCCTTGTAAGCTTTTGGTATGAACACAAAATGGACCTTTTTCACCAACTATGGCCATGTCTTGTTTTTAATTAGCCAGGACCCAGACCGGACAGCCAAAGATATGGCCGACCGAATCGGGATCACAGAACGAGCGACACAAAAAATCATTCACGACCTGGAAGCCGATGGCTTTATTCGTATTCGCAAAAAGGGGCGGAGAAACAGCTATAAGGTCATAGGACGAAAAAAGCTGCGCCACCCTATTGAAAAAGACTGTCGCGTCGAGGATCTCATCCAAGTCATCTACCCTTCGGAAGAATAAAGTTGCCAACCTCAGACCGCCTTTCTTTGTTTCCTTGGTGATTTTCTTGCACCGAGCCTTTATAATGCTAGAACATGATGCAATCCAATCCGAGACAACTAGCGATCATTGGCGGCGGAGCGGCCGGTTTTTTTTCTGCCATCTGCGCTGCCGAAAAAGCAAAAAAAACAGGCACCCCGAGCCATATCTCGATTTTTGAATCCAGCCACCAGTATCTAAAAAAGGTGCGTATTTCAGGGGGCGGACGATGCAATGTGACCCACAACCTTTTTGATGTCCGAGCCTTTACAGAAAACTACCCTCGAGGCGCGCGAGAGCTTTTGTCTCCCTTTCAACAGTTTCAGGCCGAAGACACCGTCGCTTGGTTTAAAAAGGCCGGGGTCGAATTGATCGCCGAAAACGATGGTCGAATGTTTCCCAACACCAACAGCTCTCAGACCATTATCGACTGCTACCTCGATGCGGTGAAAACTTACGGCATTCAGCTGATCCCAAAATCACCCGTCAAAGGCATTGTCCCCACCGACTCGGGTCAGTTAGAGCTGCATTTCAGAGATAAACAACCCTTTACTGCCGATTCCGTGTTGATTGCCACCGGAAGTGCGAGCGGCGGTTATGAGCTGGCCCAATCTCTGGGGCATACCATTACCGAGCGTGCCCCCTCATTATTTAGTTTTAAAATTCAAGACTCTCTGATCTCCGCACTCCCTGGAATGAGTTTTCCTCATGCCGACTTAAAGTTAAAACTCCCAGGAAAAAAGGTTTTTAAACAAAAAGGTCCCACCCTGATCACCCATTGGGGACTGAGCGGCCCTGCCGTTTTAAAACTCTCAGCCTGGGCCGCACGAGAAATGAAGCGGGTGGACTATAAGGCTTTGCTGATCGTCAATTGGCTAGGGAGCTCGTCTTTACAAGAGGTCGAAAATGTCATTCGCGATTTAAAACAAGCAAATGCGAAAAGCTTTTTAAAAAACATCTATCCCACCCAAATAGCCAAACGTTTTTGGCTCAGCCTTTTGGACCGGTGTCGCATCGACTCCGAAAAGCAATGGGCCAATCTCAATAAAAAAGAGATAAACCAAATCGCAACCCGTCTTTTTTCTAGTGAGTTTAAAATTCTTGGGCAAAACCGATTTAAAGATGAGTTTGTGGAGTGTGGAGGTGTTTCCCTAAAAGAAATAAATTTTAAAACCATGGAAAGCAAAATTTGCCCTGGTGTTTATTTTGCCGGGGAAATTCTTGATGTGGATGGGATTACGGGAGGGTTCAATTTTCAGAATGCATGGACCACCGGCTGGATCGCGGCTCAGGCCATGGCCAAAGATAATCAGTAATTTCTTTTTAAGACGTCCGTTGATCGTCAAAGAATCGAATAGAAAGGCAATCCGAAACCAGTTCGGCACTCAGCATCTCGCGACCTTGGTTATCAAGGCAGTGGTCTTGGAACCCATGAGTGGCTTCTTCAACAAACGAACAAATCAATTGTTTGGCGTCCGAGTCGTTTCTTTCAACGGCGACTGAAAATCGACTTTGCGCCTGATTCAGGAAGCGACGGACGGCCTGGTGGGATCGCTGCAAAGAATTCATTTCTTCCTTGGTAATTTGGGAAAAATCAAATTCTTGTTCGACTTGCTCCCAGGACAGACATCCAACAATGAAATCGTTCCGTCGCATCTCCCCTTCGGAAGCCGCCAAGGTGACGCTGTTTGCAAATAGAGTTAATAACAAAATAAATACTTTCACAGTTCCCGCCTCGAGCCTAAAATGTCACTCAGTCTGCAAAATATACAGTGGTTTTCTGGTTAAATAAAGGGGTCTCACCTCTTAGTGGAAAATATACACACCTCAGCCCTCAATGTGTTGTCACAGAAGACACTTTTGGACTCTAAAGGCCCCAATCTTAAACTGGCACGAATCTTCCTAATAGGACTGTTAGAAACTGTGAAAGGTATAATGATGAACCTGAAAATGTCTAAAATTTTGATAGTGAGCCTTTGGGTACTGACCTGTGGTTTTGCCCAAGCGGAGTTCGATCGCGCCTTGATCGAGACCGAGGAAGGTCTCCAGTATGTCAGTGTGGCCCAAAGGAATGGTGATGACTACATCGTCGGTCACGCCCGCTTTTCTTGCCGCTGGAGTTGCACTCGTTCGAGTGGCTTTTTGAGAGTACCCCATGACGGAGTTCTTTTCGCGACCTCCTCGATCTCTGTTCGAACCCAGCGCCAGACTCATGATATCAGCAGAGACGATGTGATTCTCGGCAATGACGGCATCATGTATCAAATCCGAGACGTCTTCCCTAACGGACATATCGTGGCCTACGCCTTAAATGCCAACCCCGGTCATTTCGGTGGGGAAGTTGGAAACATTGACCCTTTGGAAAACCGGAATGTTTACGTTATTTCTACTGACAACATCGCCGCTGTTGAAGTCCCTTGCTTCCTTGGAATCTGCAGTGGCCAGCGCTACCGAGAGATCTCAGGAGTTCCCCTTTGTGATTCTAGTTTGCTAAGAGCGACACAGGTTCGCGACGGAGTGGTTTTAGGTGTCCCCGAACGCTTGAGCTGTCGAGTGGATCGATCCGCTCCCATTGATTTTGTATTCAGTGATGGAACCCTTGCCAATGGTCCGCGCGTTTTCAACCCCTTTCCTTCGACCCTGGAAAACTACTACCGGCACACCGAGCTTGGGTCGTCCACACCGGCGACCTCAGCCCTCTAAAATTTTTGACTTCTCAGGCAAAGACCAGGATTTCCGCAACAAAGCGAGACCCTGTTTTTGACTGGCCCTGATCGCTTTCTCAGTATTGAACTTCGGGGAACACACGGGTTCGAAACAAACCGTTTTCCAAATACCTATTTGCGACGGCCGGCTCGAGATGAAAATCGACCAGTTTGATAATTCTTGGATCAATACGGAAAACAAAATGATTTTTACCATCGGAACCCTTGCGAATCTCGTACCCCTTTAGTAACCGACCTTCCAGAGTGATCTCTTTATAGCCATCTTGGTAAATGTTGGTGCGAAAGATTTCGGAGGCCGATAGTTCACGAATCACCTCTTGAAAGGTCCAACGAAACAAGTCGCCTCGATCTGTCCAGCGACTTTCTGGCACAATGATTTCAGTGTATTCTTTGGCTCGATTTAACCATTCTCTGGGGTATTCGTTTTGAATTCGATTCACAATTCTTAGAATCTCGAAGCTCTCTGATTCTCGGTAGTCAATTTTAAACTCTTGCCTACGAAGGGTTCCAGAAGGCAACAACGAGGCCACGTTCCGCAAGGGAGCACCGGTGGAATCAAAACTTTGGGTTAAAGAGGTTTGATACACGTCCGCACAACGCAAAGCCTGTCCGCTCCAAGCCCCTAGCCCGAGGGCTAAAATAAGATACCGACAAGATTTAAAAATCACTCTGCCTCTTTTTGTAATGCCCATTGGTATCCGCCCCGTCCGTATTTTAAAGAGCGTCCGACCCGAGTGATCGTGGCTGTGGAACAACGGGTGTTTTTTGCGATATCTCGATAATTTTCTCCGGCCGTGATTCTTTTCGCCACTTCCCAACGATCGGTCATCGCCTTAAGCTCGCTAGGAGTGCAGAGATCGAAAATAAAATTACGACAGGTTTCCATATCTTCGATGTCGACCAAGATTTGCAGCAGGCTTTTCAGGTGATTGTCTCGCAAATTGAGGACTTCTTTCATGGCGACTCCTTGGTTCATCGTTTTAATACGCTAAAACAAGGCAGGCAAGCTTTTTATTGTTTTTTTGCACCCGTTGAGGGTCTTCAAAGGAGGTGGACCAGAGCTCAATCCGAGGGTTTATTTCCAGCCTTTTGTTAATCCATCGACGCTTTGCCGGGTGCACTTAAAACGGTTCACAGGGATGGGACGCAGTTTTCCTTGTTTTAAATGACCTCTTTCCGTGGCTCGCCGCCTCCATCGCTTGTAGGCTCTAGCGTCTAACTGAGTTCTCATAAATTGCTCGACTTCATTAGGAGTCAGCTTAAATTGAAGAAAAATATTGTCAAAGGATGTTCGATCTTCCCAGGCCATACGAACGATGCGATCTTGGTCAGAAAGGCTGAATCCCCTCCAGTGTTTTCTTTTTGTTGCGCTAATACCCACGGTTATACCAACGCTCCAATAGTTTCTCTTTCTGTTTTGCAGACAGACATTGGGAGGACATCGGATTCAATCCCAGGGTTTTATTGATTTCTTGACCTTCGACCCTCGATTTCACTCGAATGTCTTCTTTAAAAGACACGATCACCGCGTATAAAGACACAAACATGAGAATCATTACGCAAACTGAAACCACTAGTAAAAATGACGGGTCCATTCAACCTCCCTCGGTCTTTTGATTATAGGGGGGATTTCATTTTTGTTCAATCTCTCTTAAACTTTAATTTGTATAACTGTAAACTACTGATTTTAAATAGATTTATGACGTCTTCCTCTGAACCTGAGTCCTGACACCTCAAAAACCAGTGGCCCGAGTTCGCCTCAATTTTCCAGAAGAGGGACCTGCTTTAACATCAAATAAAGGTTCAGCAGAAAATAAAATAGAGCCGGCAAAATCAAAAGAAATCGATCTTTGATTTTTATCCGGACAACAACCCCAAAGGCCATGGCAAAGGCCAACGTGAAAGTTCCGATCAGCAAAAACAATTTTTCACTCAGTCCGATGACCATTAAACAGCTCGACCCCAACTGAACCAAACCAGCGAAAACACGCAAACCCGATAGACCATATCTTTCAAACTCGGCTTGCATATGGGACGTGAACAGGCAGCTGATCCCGTAGCCAAAAAAAGACACGATGTTAAAGTAAACAAGATAAGTCGTTAAAGAGTCCATTACGGCAAATACAACACTGGATGATCAAAATAGCCATTGCAAAGTGGAATTCAAAAAAACAAAGACCTTGCAGAGAAAAAACCACGATCAAAATTCAAAGAATCGTCTGATCAAGGACCGGGCATTGATTTGTTGAACTTTTATGAGGCACGTCAATCTCAACCGCCAAAGCCCTTTTCTTCCCACCACCCTAAATAAAGTCTCACTTTAATAAATTGTTTAGGATAACTTGAACCTTTCCTTTGCAGGCCAACAAGTGGTAGGGTAGTGTTCATTGAAAAATAGGGTCTATACATTGATGTTAAAGTTTATGACATTTCCATTGCTCCTTTTCATTGCTTGCACGGCCCAGGCCCAGACTCTCGCGGAATTGTATCAGGCAGCGAAAAGTCAAACCGCTGCCATCCAGGATCGACTCCTCGCTGTTGAAATTGCCAAAGAACAAAAAAGCCAGGTGGTAGCCACCGCCCTGCCCTCGGTGACCGCTCAATCGAATAATGTGTGGCGGGAGCAAGCCAATGTGGGGCCTTTTGGAGAAGCCTATCAACACTCGGCTTTTCTCAATCTCACTCAACCTTTATTCCAGGGCGGATCTGAGTATTACGCCATCGGTGCGGCCCGCAACCTTCCCCAGATCGCGGAATACGAAAAGCAACAGGAAGAACTTCGTATTTTCGCATTAGTGGCTCAAGCTTTTTATCAAACTGTGCGTTTTCAAAATGAGTTGAAGGTTTATGGCGAACAACAAAAGACTTTGCAAGACCGCCTGCAAACTTTGAAGAATCGCGCCAAAATTGGGCGCAGCAAAACCACTGATGTGATCGCGGCTCAGTCGCAACTGGCGCGGATTGTCTCGGAACAATCTCGGGTCGAACGATCTTTGGTGGCTTCCAAACGAAACCTGAAAAACCTGAGCGGCGTCGACAACATCAATTTATTGGTCGATCCCGTGTCGGCAACGACTCTCCAATTGAATCCCGACTGGGATAAACAGGTTTCGAACAATCCTCAAATCAAAGCCAACGAGCTGCTTCTCAAAAATGCAGAAAAAGAAAGAAAAGCAGCCCAAGGCACTTTTTTACCCAACGTCGACGCCGACGCCAATTACTACTTAGACCGAGCCGGAATCTTGCGCGATTCCAGCTGGGACGTCACCGTTGTCGCCCGGTGGAATCTATTTAATGGCGGCAACGACGCCTCTGAAGTACGCATCCGAAGATTGCAGGCTGCTCAGATCGAAGCTCGGCTTAGCGACATCAAACGCACTTTGCAAAATGACTTTCAATCTTTAAAAAAAGAATTTTATTTGCACCAAAAAACATTAAGCCAATTGGATGAAGCTGTCCACTTAGCTCGGCAAAATTACCAACAACATTTAAAGGAAGCCAATCGCGGCTTGGTCAGCGACCTAGAAGCTTTGCAAGTCCTTGAAGACTATTTACAAATTCGCCGAACCCACGATCAGCAGGTTTTTGAAGCAAAAATGGCCTACACTCAGTTGCAAGCCTTAGCTGGAGAACTTCCGTGAGTTTAAGCAGCCTCTCAATTCAGCGCCCGGTTTTTGCCTGGATTCTCATGTTCGGTCTTATCTTTTTTGGAATCATCTCGTTTACCCGTATGGGGATCAACGATAATCCGGACGTCGACTTTCCTCGAATCACAATTTCTTACGGTTATGACGGAGCCACCCCCGAAGTCATCGAAAAAGATGTTTTGGAAAGTGCCGAGAATGTCCTGGTTTCTATGGAGGGCATTCGAAAAGTCACTTCGACAGCGGATCGAGGCACGGCAACAATCAATTTGGAATTCGAACTGAATCGAAACATCGACTTTGCCTTGCAGGAGGTGCAAACCCTGCTGGGACGAGCCCAACGCGAACTCCCCGATGCCGTCGACCCTCCGGTCGTCACCAAGTCCAACGCTGCCGACGAACCCCTTATGTATATCAATGTGAGTTCGGAACAACTGACCGACCGAGAGCTGATGATTCTCTATCGCGACATTATTCGCGATCGCATCTCAACGGTCGAAGGAGTCGCCGAGACCCGCGCCTTTGGCTATCACGAACCCCTACTGCGCGTCGACCTTGATCCGGCAAAATTGCGCCGCTATCAATTGACCGCCAGCGATATTGTTGCCAGCGTCCAAAGTGAACACAAAGAACTTCCCGCCGGCCGGTTAGAATTCGAGGACTCCGAACAAACCTTGCGCATTATGGGCGAAGCCGAGAAAGTCGAAGAGTTCGAAAACATGGTGATCAGTCGACGGGGCGGCGCCCCCAATTTTGCCGACCTCCGTTTAAAAGATGTGGCTCGGGTTTACGAAGGGATCGAAAATCTTCGACGCGTTTCTCGATTCAATGGTCGTCGGGCCATGGGTATTGCTGTGCAAAAGCAAACCGGAGTCAACGCGGTGGCAACCGCCGACCGAGTATTGGAACGACTTAAAGACATTAACAAGGACTTGCCCGAGGGCACCGTCATGGACATCAACTTTGATCGAACTCAGTTTATTCGCGAATCGGTCGATGAACTTATTTTTACTCTTTTACTTTCTGCTCTTTTGACATCTCTAATTTGCTGGCTCTTTTTGGGGTCGTGGTCAGCCACCGTCAACATCCTACTGGCGATCCCCACTGCGATTATTGGAACTTTTATTTTCATCTATTGGTTTGGCTTCACCCTCAATAACTTTTCTCTTTTGGGATTGGCGCTCGCCATCGGAGTCGTTGTCGACGACGCCATTATTATGCTTGAAAACATTGTTCGCTATATGCAAATGGGTTGGGATCGAGTCAATGCCTCTTTTAAAGGGGCCCGGGAAATCACCTTTGCTGTGATTGCGACAACGGCCGCTTTGATCGCTATTTTTATCCCAATCACTTTTATGAATTCAATCGAAGGTAAGTTCTTTTTTGAATTTGCCGTTACCATCGCTGTGGCCGTGGCCCTGAGCTCTCTGGAAGCCTTGACCTTGGCACCCATGCGCTGTTCGCAATTTTTAAAGTTAGAAGAGCGCAAAACAGCCTTTGGCAAAGGCTTTGAGAACATGATCGAGTTTTTAAGAACGAAATATTTAAAGTCTCTCCGTTGGTCTTTACAAAAACCTTGGATCCCCATAGGCCTTTCGACTGTTTTATTTGCCGGTAGTTTATTCTCTTATCAGTTTCTTCCGACCGAGTTTGCTCCGCCGCAAGACAATGGCGTTTTATTTGTGGTGTTCATTGGTCCGGATGGAAAATCCATTGATTACACAAAAAATAAAATAATTGAATTCGAATCCATCGCCAAAAATCATCCCGCGGTGGATCGGCAGTTTATGGCCGTGGGTGGCTTCGGTCGAGGCGGACAAAGCAATCGCGGTATTGGTATTGTGGTTTTAAAAAATAGAGACCTGCGCAAACAAAGTCAATTTGAGGTGGCTGAAGATCTGCGCAAACAAGGTTTACAGATTGAAGGTATGAAATTTTTTATTCGTGATCGATCCAGCAATGTGTTTTCGGGACGCCGAGGCAGTCCTCTGGAATTCACGATCAACGGCCCCGACCCTAAAATGCAACGAGAACTGTTTGCTAAAATTAAAGAAAAAATGGACGCCAGCGGTCTCATGGTTGGAGTTCGATCCGATGACGTGTTGACAGCCCCCGAAGTCCATATAGTTCCTGATCGTGACAAAGCCATTGCTCGTGGAGTTGAGGTTAGTGAAATTGCCCGCATCGTTAATGCCACCTTTGGCGGTGTAGTTGCCGGCCAATACACCGATAGCAATCGAAGATTTGATATTTGGATCCAGCTGCAAGAAGAATCAAGATCGAAAAAAAGAGACATCAGAAATATTTTCGTGCGCAACAATCGTGGTGAACTTTTACCCTTAGCCGATGTGGTGAAGCTGGAAGACACCGAAGGCCCCCAGCAAATCTACCGTGAAGATCGAATCCGCGGACTGCGGGTTGACAGCAACCTTGGTAAAGATGTCCGCTTAGGTTCCGCGGTCGCCCAGGTCAAAACCTTTGCAAAAGAAATCTTTCCGGAAGACTACTACCTTCGATTCGACGAAACGCCAGACAGCAAGTTGGGTGAGACCTTTGTTATCATGCTGTTGGGCCTGGTGATTGCCTATATGGTTTTAGCCATTCAATTCAATTCGTTTGTTGATCCTTTGATTGTTTTTTTGGCGATCCCTTTTGGTCTCACCGGAGCCGTCTTTGGCTTGCTTCTCGGTGGCCAGTCCCTCAATGTTTACAGCGGGATTGGGATTCTTCTGACCATGGGAATTGTAAAAAAGAACTCCATCCTCTTGGTCGAGTTCGCCAATCAATTGCGGGATCGAGGCCAAGCCACCAAAGAGGCTCTGATCGAAGCCTGCCCCACACGCTTGCGCCCCATCTTAATGACAACCACCGCAACTTTAGCGGCTGCAATTCCACCGGCTCTGTCTTTTGGCCCAGGGAGTGAAACCCGAGTCCCGATGGCTTTGACCGTCCTTGGCGGCGTTTCCTTGAGTACCGTTTTTACACTGTATGTTGTGCCTTGCGTGTACAGTCTGGTCAGCCCGGCTCGCCACCAGATTGTCGAAGAGGTGGGCGATCAGCCCGATCGAAATCTCAATTTAGATAAGGAGACAATACGAAAGTGAAAGCCGCTGTTGCTTGGGGCCCTGGAGAGAAACTGAAAATTGAAGAGGTGGACTTAGCTCCGCCACAAAAAGGCGAAGGTTTAGTCAGAATGGTGGCGGAGGGCAACAAGTTAATTCGCTTCGAAAGCGGGCGGGGTGTTTTTTAGACGCTCCAATTCGACCCCAAACCTCCACATAACAAAACGATGCAACTGAGCCTGGGTGTAGCGGTAGATGTACCAGGGAAGCCGAGGTCGAAAACTATGAATCGCAACAATCAAGTAAGAGCGATCAATCCCCTCGCGGAATTCAATACGGGCTTTCGGATGCGGGGCGCTGAGCAGGCCACCGGTGATGTAAAACAACTCGCGACCATCGAAGGTTCTTTCTCGTGAAAAACTCAACACCAACAGAGGTTGAGGGAAAAATCGAAAAAAGAACCTCAACTCATCCGCGTCCGGAACGATTTTAAAAAACGGCCAAAGAAATCGCGGCACCCACACCATATAATAGCGAGCCACGTCTTTCATGGTCCACAAAACAGGGCACGGCAGCCTTTGCACCGACTGCACCAATGACGAGTCTTGGTCTGATGGCTCTGGTATTCTTTTCAGATCCAATGAAGGCTCCTCATCGACTTCCAGACTCTGCCGCATCGCCAGCTTTAGAGAGGTGTACTTCATCTGCAACTCCGGAGGCAAACGTCGATCCTCATTGACCACCATCCGGTGCTTCAGAGAATCGACCAGTGGGTAGATCAGATTTTTAGAAACCCCCGTCACCAGACGAACCCAAAACTTTGACAATCCAGTGGTTACAAAACGGATCGGAATAAAAATGGTTTTTAGACCTTTGATTTGCGAGACTTCAAGCAATAGATCTCGATACTGAATTTTTTCGGGAGCTCCCACATCAAAAGAGCCTGCGACGGCTCCCCCGCACTTGATCGCTTGTATAAGGATAGAAACCAAGTCTTTGATATAAACAGCCTGCAGCTGAGTTCTCGTCCAGGTCGGCAAACCAAGGACAGGCAGCCGATCTATCAGTCTTTCAACAATGCGAAAGGACGAGCCATTTTTACCAATGACCAATCCACAACGGAGAGTGGTGACGGGTGTTTTGTGGGCACTCAAGACTTTCTCGACTTCCAGTCGGCTTTGCAGATGAGAAGACAAATCTTCTGTTTCTGGTACAATTCCACCCACATAGATAATGTGTTTAAGGCCACACTTCTCGGCCGCTTTTGCAAAGTTGTCTGCCAAAATAAAATCGAAGTCACTGAAGTTTCCTTGTGCCAGTCGAGCCGAAGGCGACATCGAATGAACTAAGTAAACGGCCACATCACAGCCAGCAAGGGCTTGCTCGCATTCAAGTAGAGAGTAGAGATTCACCTTTCGAGAGCTTAAATTTTGAATGTCAGTGGAGAGAGCCGACCGGCTGAGGGCCACCACCTGTTTTTCGGGGTCAACCAATAAAGCAGCGATTAAATTTTTTCCGATAAATCCCGATGCTCCGGCCACGGCTATCTTCATGATCAAACTCCCTAGACCTCATTTTGACTTTATTTTTTTTAGCTCTGAAGTTAAGCCGTGAATTTGATCCACCAAATGCATAATCACTTCCAATGACTCGTCATTGGTGTTGTAGGTTTTCCTTAAATCAGCAATCAGGCAAATCCGACTGAAGTCTTCCTCATCAAAAACAGGTCCATCCAAATCGGCAGGTTGAACCAAGCGACAGTTCACCCAACTTAAAACAGTCTCTTCATCCAGCTCTAGCTCTTCGCAAATAAAACTCAACTCAATTTGTCTCATTGATCGGTTCTCCTGTCTTAGCAGCAAAGCCATCATGCCATTTCTTTACAGCCTCTTTTAGCTCTGGGGTGGCTTCCTTTGGCATTTCAATTTTTACGACAGCAAACAGATCTCCCGGCTTCTTGTCCTTCTGGATGCCCTTCCCCTTGATTCTCAGTTTTGTACCGGTGGTGACCCCTTTTGGGAGATCCAGTTCAACCGCACCGTCAATAGTAGGAATACGAATTTTTCCACCCAAGATAGCCCGCGAGAACAAAACCGAAACTTCGGTCTCTAGATTGTCACCCACCCTTTTAAATTGGGCAGAGTGGCCGACATGAATTTCAATAAAGAGGTCCCCACTAGGACCTCCGTTGTACCCCGGTCCGCCTTTGCCCACGAGCTTGATCTTTTGCCCGGTTTTAATACCGGCTGGAATTTTTGCTGAAATTTTGTTCCCATTCGGGAGAGTAAAAATTTTCTCGGCACCGAGAGTGGCTTCTTTAAACTCGATGTTCATTTGAAAAAGATGATCTTCACCTCGAAAAGACTGTCGCCCTTGGCGCTGGGCTTGCTGTTTAAACAGTTCTTCAAAATCGATACCCCCAAAGGTTTCGTTGAAAATATCACGGTAGCGACTGCTATCACCCGCTTGGGTTTGGCTATAAAAAGGACCCTGTCGAGACCCTTGAGTCGCCGGGTCAAAGCCGCCTGCATCGTAAATGGTTCGCTTGTCCTTATCGCTCAGGACCTCGTAGGCCTCGCTGACTTCTTTGAACTTAGCCTCTGCCTCTTTATTGTTGGGATTCAGATCCGGATGATATTTACGAGCCAGGGTTCGGTAAGATTTTTTGATATCCTCACCACTCGCTGAACGACTGACATTAAGAAGTTGATAGTAGTCTTTATCCATAGTTTTCACGCCTCTAGAGTCACAATAAGCAAACCTATCAGGCCTTAAATAACATCAAAAAACACAAGGAGCTACCACAATAGTAGGCCGACAACCTCCAAAATTGAATTGAAGAACTCACTCGGTTTAAAATTTTTTTAGATATTTTGGTTATGCCAAATTTTCATTTTCCCTGTGTTTTAAAAACAGGGAAATTCCGCTTTAAGTGCTTAATAACTCTAGTGGTTTGGACTCCTTTCCGGCAAATCAACAAGTCCAGTCTGGGGTGTTATTCAATAAAGCTGGCATTTACGGTTACTGATTGAAACGACCCACCCTGAAAGGCTGCTAGAATTAAGATTAAGCAGTCTCACGAATCACTATTTTTCCAGTACAGCTAAACTCTTCAAGACCTTAGCTTGATTCAGGGATATTTATTGAGTTAGAAAAGAAAGTTGGATATTATTTATCAGAGGGCAGGAATGAAATTTATACTACCAATATTCTTTTTAGTATTTTTGAGTTCTTGTGCGTCACTTAATAACTCTAATAATCGAAAGCCTACTGGAACTGAAACGTTTAATGTGGGAGATCCAGTTTTTTTGCGAACCACACTATCAGGTTATCCATACAATACCAGAGACTGGCCTGGGGAAATGTATAGGGCTCGTGTGGCTTCTGTAGATGAAGATGGAGCACTGCGATTTGAAATTGCTGATAGACCTGACCTTGAAGAGTTTTTTAATAACAACGATAAAAGAAACATATTATTTAATGTAATCCATGCTGAATCAATACCTTTAACTGAAGTCGATGTTTTAGAAAAATGTAATACAAAGTTTACAAAGGGTACCTCACTCGCAGTGCTCGACTTGAACAGCACTAGCACTGCGAAAGTAGATTTAGTTTTTAGTGAGGGGTATGCAAAAATAAATTGTGGAGATAAATGCAGCAACACCAAGTCCTATGTTCCTATATGTGCGGCGGGGCCCTTAAATGTCATGAGTGCTAAAGAGTTCTGGGGTCCAAATTATCATGAATAGCGAATATGAAATCCATAGGTTTTATAATTGGGGCTTGGTCATTGGATACTTAGAGTTGGTTTTAGTAATACCCACTTTCTTCCTAAAAACTTAAGGCTTGCCCCTGTTCGCACTTGTATAAGGTTGACAACATAAATGTCAGAAAATCATTAGATTTTAATTCTTTTATCTATCCAAAAATTACAATCCACCTTGCTAAATCAAAGTAATGGCATAAGAACTTGTTTGATAACAAACCTTTAGGAGGTGTATAGTGAGAAAAATTATATTAATTAGTATGTTGTTCATTAGTTCTATATCTTTTGCAACTGAGAAGAGATGTGGTTGGATAAGTAACCCAACTCCTGCAAATATTTGGTTAAATGATGCTGATGGTGAATGGCTTTTATCTGTTCAGGGCGGGTATCAAACTGAAGGTTTGGATAACTTAATTTTCCCTGACTCAGATAGTGATAAATATGTTCGCACGAATGGCTATTATGGTTACTACTGTGGTTGTGTAACGGCAGAAACATCTGACCATGATAATCAAAAGCTTATTACAAAAATTGTTAGTTCTGAAGTCAAATCGTTAAAAGCATGTTTAGAAGACCCTAAGTTAAATGGACAAGATGCGATGGTTACTACAGCTGACATCGAGGATGCATTAATTGAAGCTTGCGGAGATGATTCATCTACTCCGGTAGAAGTTCAAGCATGTAAACAAAAACTTCAAGATCTTTGCTTGGACCATGACGCCACTCCAGTAGAAAACTTAGCTTGTATTACAAATAACGACGCTGTTTAATTTTTTACAAACATCTTGTTCCCCGAGCAAAACTTACTCGGGGAAACTCGAACTCTCATCCAAATCAAAGAAGTGTCACTCTGCAATTAATTAAGTCGTTTTTGTAAACCTATCTGTTGGAATACCTCTGCTCTTACGCCAAAAGCGTCTAGAGGCAGGCCTCTCTCAGTCACAGCTCGCGCGTAAGCTCGGAGTCACCACTCAGCAGCTTCAAAAGCTAGAAACTCCCGGCAAGTCCAATCCCACCGTCAAAACTCTGAATAAGATCTCAGAGGTGCTCAATGCAGACCTTGAGATCGATTTAGTGGCTTAATTGCCAACTTCTGTTTGCTAGAGATATTGGGACTTCTTCGATAGAGCTTAGGCTGGAGTTATTCTGAAAAAGACTCGCTTTTCTAAAGGACAATTTTAGGCCCTTCAATGCCAATTTAGGTCGTTTTAATGCGCCGATCACAGGTAGACCGCCTACGAGACGTTGCTATGGTGTGCATAGATTTTGCAAATATACAGAGCGCATGAAAAACTTGAAACAATATACACTCACGACCCTTCTTCTCTTGTTCACAGTAACGAGTAATGCTGAGCTGCGGCCCGTAGAGGCACTAGAACATGGAATAACAACCATCGATTTATATCAATCACCATCCGATTGGGTCTTACATTTTAAAGGGTTTCTATCTTCCGATGAGGTAAAGGGATCTTTTGTAAGTCTCCTTGATCAAATCCCTGAAAACACCAATTTTAGACTTGCTATTGAATCACCTGGTGGGACTTTTGACGTAACTTTTGCTGTTTTAGACGCTTTACATAGGAAGTGTAACGGCCAAAACTGTAAAATCACTACTTATGTTCCAAGTGGACGACAGTGTGCTTCAAATTGTATTATTTTGTTAATGGGGGGACACGTGAGAATGATGGGAGAAAAATCTTTTCTCGGGTTTCATGCAGTTTCGGATTCTGATAATAATCTTCATATGGCTGCAACTACTTCTTATATGCAAGAACTCCTAAGAATGGGGGTGGACTATGTTTTTCTAAATAGAATGTGGATTAATAAGATATTTCATAGTCAAGAAATCCACTTTGTTGATGTTGGTGAGCTGGCAAACTCTAAGATTATAACTCAGAGTGGATCAATATCAATTCTCGATTCGCTAAAAGGTATGTAAAGCCACTGGTTAACCCAAATTAACTATTAAAAATCATACCACCTCGATGTGCTTCCTCGATCAAAGGTTTATGAAATAAGCATCGAAATTTCTCTGATCTCTTTTTAGTGATATTGGCCATTGATTCATAGAGCATTCAATCTGTCTGAGACAGAAACCTTTGGGTT
>CAYGNH010000005.1:0-241101 GCA_964351315.1 uncultured Pseudobdellovibrionaceae bacterium | reverse complement strand
AGATCCTGGGGCCAATCATTGGAAGCCGCATATTTGTTTTTAAAATAATTTTTTTCTTTAATAAATCCAAAAAATTGATCTTTTAAAGTCAAGCGGGTGGGGCGGATCGAGCCGTCACCGGAAATAAGCCCCAAGCGTTTTTCGACTGGATCAATTGCTACTTGTTTGGTGTTAAGAATTCGCACTTTATCTGTGACATATATAAAAAATCCCGATTTAAACCGCAAAGTCACGTCCAGCTTTTTCATGCTGCTATCAAGGCTAATTTGCGAGTTCTTTGGAACCTTTCGGCCGTTCAGCTTTGCTAAAGCGGCGTTTTTTCCCTCAAAAGAATTTTGAATTTTCCCATCTTTGTAGATCAAAAAGTTGGAACAAGCTTTGACGTAAGAAGATTCAAATTTTTGGTCAACACACAGTTGAAACCTTTGGTTTAGGGCCTCTAACAGATCGGAGCCTTCGCCTTCGAGCAAGACTCGAGCAAACTTGTCATCCTGGCCCGTCACTTCTTCCGTGAATCGCCTATTCAAAAGGACCCGTTTGTTTTCGGTAGTGATCAAACGAAGTCGGCCGAAGGACAGTAAAAAGCGTGGCCACTTAGCATAAATTTTTGTTTTCCCGGTCGACTGTGGTTGGCGGTCCGACTCGGCCTGGGATTTATCGGAAGTCTCAGGGGGGGCGCTTTCCGAGGACTGATTGGGCTCGGTCGCGGGTTTATTTTCTTCTTCAATGGGAGCAGGGGGCTCCTCGATAAGACCCTCGCCAGCAACCTCGATTTCGAGCGTAATGTCCGAGAGCTCAAATTGGTAACGACCAAAAGAATAGGGTGGTTTAAGGAGGTTGTATTTTACGTAGGGGCCGTAAAGCTCCACCTTGTTTTTCTGGGAGTCGTACTCGAGCCGCGCATAGCCACTTGCTGCCGCACAAAAAGTAAGCACCGATATAAGAGTTTGTTTGAAAAAGGGCATCATCAAAATTCTACAAGAACCTTGGGCAAAATGAAAAGACGATGCTATATTAGTGTCTCTTTAGCCGAGTGCGTTATTTGCGGAAAGGATCGACCTTGGGAACGCTCATGCTTGAAGTTAGCTTATTAGGGTCACTCGCGTTTTTAGCGAGTATGATTCTAACCCGAACACTTATCTTGTATTTTCCTAAGTTTGGGATGATCGATACACCCAACAATCGTAGCTCTCATGTGACCCCAATTCCTAAAGGTGGTGGTCTAGCCTTTTTCACAGTTTTTTCATTGATTATTACCTGGTATTTTCTTTTTCACCCTGGGTACGATTTGATTGTTAAGCCTCTGCTCTATGGCGGACCAATTGTGGTATTGTTGGGCTGGCTGGATGATCGGCACTCTTTACCTGCTAGCCTGAGATTACTCGTTCATTTTTCCGTCGCCTTTTTGATATATGGTCTAGTGACTCAGTGGTTTAAGGTTCCATTAGAGATATCTTTTCTTCCTAGCTTCAGTTGGGTTAGTGCAGGATTTTGTGTCCTTTTCATTGCTTGGTTTATCAACCTTTACAATTTTATGGACGGGGTTGATGGGCTTGCTGCTTCTGGAGCCGTGGCGGGGTCTCTTCTGATGGCGGTGGTTGCCATTGTTCACGGTAGTCCCGAAATAGCAATGGTTTACTGTTTGATTGCTTATACAGTAAGTGGGTTTCTTTTTTACAACTGGGGACCAGCCCAAATTTTTATGGGTGATACGGGTAGTTACTTCCTTGGTTTTTTATTTGCCTCATTGTCTTTGATATCTAAGGCTTATGCGGATATTTCCTTTTACTCCCACCTCATCATTTTTGGATTTTTTATTTTTGATGCGACTTATGTTTTATTTCGAAGAGCGTTGAGACGAGAAAAGTTATTTCAGGCACACCAAATGTTCACTCACCATAAGCTCATCAAAAAGGGGTGGTCTCATCGCAAGGTTGCTTCCTTTTTTACGTTGGTTCAAGTACTCTGGTTATTCCCTTTGTCAAATTTGGCTTCGATTTACGATGATTTTGGGATGTACATAGTGGCTCTTTCGTATCTTCCTTTGTTGAGTTTTGCTATTTATCACAAATCGGGCGAAAGGTAGAGATCTTCATGGTAGAGATTTCCAATAGTGAAAAGGCTTTAGGATATTCCAAAGATAGAAAAATAACCGAAGTTTTGAAATCAAAAAAGTTTACGATATCGGCTGAAATGATTCCGCCTCGAAACGGCGAGCCGATGATCTTCACTTTAGACCGCCTGCAAAAGGTGGTTGGAAGTGGCGTCGACTTTCTGTCGGTCACAAAAGGAGCCGGAGGCTCTTTGCGTGGGGGAAGCCTGCCCATTGCCCAGACCATCAAAGATCAACTGTCTAAACCCTGTATTGCCCATTTTACTTGTCGCGATTTAACCCCTCAAGATGTTGAGAACCAATTGGTTGACCATCACTATTTTGGAGTTCGAAATATCCTGGCCTTGCGCGGTGACCCTCCGATGGGAGAAACCGATTGGGTCGCACCAGAGGGTGGCTATGATTACGCCTACCAATTGATCGAGCAGATTCAAAAGTTAAACGAAGGTCAGTACATCGAGCGCAAAGGTTTTAAGGTGGAAGACCGTGATCCCACTGACTTTTGTATCGGTGCCGCGATTTACCCAGAGCACCCTAATAAAAAAGAGCGTCTGGAATTTACCAAAATTAAATTCGAAAAAGGCGCCGAGTACGGAATTTCCCAAATGCTTTTCGATCCAACCCCTTATGCGGAATTAAAGAGTGAGTTGGCAGAAGTGGGTTTGAATCCCCCCATGCTCCCTGGGTTGCGCATTTTGCGATCGAAAAAGCAGGGCGAAGTCATGAAAACTCGTTTCGGTTGTTCGGTGCCTGATTGGTATTTAGGTCAGTTACCGGATGAGCACGAAAAAGGAGTGATTGATCCAAAAGTCATCGAGCCTTTTGTCGAACTGGTGGATCGCTTGCGAGACTTAGGAGCCCCAGGCATCCATATATTTGTTTTATCGGATGTCGAGCTTTGCCAATTGGCCATGGAAAAATTAAAGGATCGTTATCTATGATTTCTTTAATTCTTTCGGGTGGGGTTGGCTCCCGGCTTTGGCCCGTTTCTAGAGAAAAGTTACCCAAGCAGTTCTCTCCCATTTTTGGAGAAACTCTTTTTACTCAGACAGTGAGAAGACAACAGTCTTTAGGTGATGTTTTGGTTTGTACTGGTGAGGCCATGAAAGGCTTAACCGAAAGTGCGATTCGCAATGAAGGTTTGAGAATTCAAAAAGCCTTTTATGAACCGATCGGCAGAAACACCGCGCCCGCAATTGCCCTGGTTTGTAAGTATCTACAGAACCAGGGTAAAGAGGACCAAGTGATGGGTGTCTTTCCGTCAGATCATTGGATTGAGAACGAGGCTGTTTTTTTTCAGACTCTGCGATTGGCTGAGGAGTGTGCACTAAAGGGACAGATCGTCACCGTCGGTTTAAAACCCACTTACCCGGCCACCGGCTTTGGCTATGTAGACTGCGAGACCAAGGTGTTTGCCGGGCAACAGGGACTTGAGGCCTTCACGGTTAAGGCCTTCAAAGAAAAACCCAGTCGTGAGGTGGCCGAAAACTATCTTAAAAAAGGCCATTACTTTTGGAACAGCGGCATGTTTGTGTTCAAGGTTTCGACAATGATTGAGGCCTTTAAAGATCACTTGCCAACAATGTGGACCTCGCTTGAAGCTTTGGACAAAAACTTTACCAACCTGTCTGAGGTCTACAATAAAATTGAACCTGAAAGCATCGACTACGGTGTGATGGAAAAATCGAAAAACCAAGTCAACATCCCCTGCGAGATCGGGTGGAGTGACTTAGGGTCTTGGGATGATGTGGCCGATGCCACCGAATCCGGCCAACTGCACCAGTCTCATCACTTGCTTCTTGAAAATTCGAAAGGGTGTTTTTCTTACAGCGATGACGAAAAACTGATTTGTTTGTCCAATGTCGACGACTTAATTGTGGTAGATACCCGTGATGCCCTGTTGGTGACTCGTAAAGGTCAAAGTCAGTCGGTGAAAACCATTGTCGATCGGCTAAAGTCTGTCGCGCCAGAACTGACCACGGACCACGTCTATGAGTATCGCCCGTGGGGATACTACAAAAATTTATACGAAGAAAAAGATTTTAAAACCAAAGTGATTCAGATCGATCCAGGCCAGCAGCTGTCCTACCAGTCACATGCAAAAAGAACAGAAATCTGGATAACTACGGTTGGAGCCGGTGAAGTTGTTCTTGATGATGAAGTTATTCCCGTTTCTCCTGGAAAGGTTGTTAAGATTCCCCAAGGGGCTAAGCACAGAATGCGGAACAATGGCAAAGGTCCGTTGAAATTCGTCGAAGTTCAACTAGGAGATTATTTTGGTGAAGATGATATCGTACGCTTTCAAGACGATTACCAGAGGCTGTAGTCATGAAAGTTCTGTTTGATGTCACATCCCTTTTGTCGAAAAACCTAACTGTCGATGGCATTTATACCAAAAACCTGCTACGCGTTTTGCGTGGATTGGGAGTCGATGTTGATCCGGTCTATAAAACCCCAAGAGGGGTTCGTGAGAACTTTATTGAATACCACATCGGCAATAGTGCCAAAAAGTTTTTTGGGTTGTTTGCAAGTAAAGGAGCCATCATGCACGGCCCTAGCGGCAGCTTGCTTTCGGAAAGTGATAAATTTAAAAAAGTCTTAAGCATCAATGATCTTTCGATGTTTCGTGATGGTTTTTTGCCTAACAACGTGGCCAGCGATTTGCAAACCCATATGAAGCAGCAAATTCAGGGCGATGTGGCAGCGATCGTTGTGCCCAGTTACGAGGTTCATAACGAATTTTTAGTACGCTTCCCCAAAATGGTCAGCCGTGTGCATGTGGTAACTCCGGGAAGTGATCATATCATCGATAGTTCTTCTGTTAGTGAAGAGCGGATCATCAGCAATCCTTATTTTTTATTTGTTGGGACCATTGATAAAAAAAGCAACTTGGCCGGAGTGATCAAGGCCTTTCATCTTTTTTGCGGTATCAAGCAGGGGATCAATCTAGTCATTGTCGGCGATAACGGGTTTGGTTCGGAAGCCATTCACAAACAGCTCGATGGTTCGAACATCCGTGAACGGGTCAATATTTTGGGTTACAAGTCGGGGGCGCAGTTGAAAAAGCTTTATAGCGATGCGATCGCCACCGTGATTCCCTCTTACTACGAGGGTTTTAGTTTCGCGCAAGTTGAATCCATGAAAATGGGTTGCCCTGTGATAGCCTCAGGGCTTGGTACCATGAAAGAGATCGGCGGCGCAGGCGTACACTTGGTAAACCCCAAAGACCCCGAGCAAATTATGGGAGCCATGGAAAGACTTTATGCCGACAAAGTGTACCGAGAGAAGCTTGTGACCGCTGGGCAAGAGATTGTGGCGCCACTGACCTGGTTGAATACCGCGAAATCAATATCCAAAATATACCAATCACTTTGAGGCAAGTTAGAATTTTATGATCAAGAAAATTGAACAGACCTTTCCTTATTTACTCGCATTCCTACTATTCTCAATGCCTCTTTCAATGGCCGGGATCGAGGCGTTCTCTTGGACAATGCTAGTGTTTTGGGTGATTTACCGAAGCCTTATTTATAAAGAGCAGGGTTTAGTCGGCTTAAGGGTTCCGGGATTCTCCTTTTTTCTTTTGTACTTGGCTGTCATGATTTTCGGAGCCTTTACCGCCGAACATTTTTCGATGAAAGAAAAAATGGACGTTTTAGGCGATGGGAGAATTGTACTACTTGTTTTGATGTATTTTGATCTCTTTCAAAGAAAACTGATCGACTTTAAAAAAATGATGCTTCCGCTTTGCCTGTCTTTAGGGATTGTGTTTTTGTTTGGAATTTTTCAGTTCTTTACCGGGAGTGACCCTTTCCGCGATGTTGTCTATAATTCATCGTTCCATTATCAAAACAGTCATTTTTGGAGAGTGAAAGGGTTTTATAGCACCCCAATGACGTTTGGAAATACCATGGCCATGTGGTTTGCCTTTGCGGCGTGCTTGTTGGTGTGGCCAATAAGGTCGATCAAAAAAGGTCGGCGGTTTTTCATTTTTATCGCACTTTTTTCAGGTTGGGCTTTTATTTTTAGCTTTGTGCGAGGGGCTTGGATTGGGGTCATCATCACGGGCCTTCTGCTGACGCTTATTAAAAGGCCTAAAATGTTTCTATTGGTTCTAGTAGCCAATGCCGTTGTGCTCGGTGCCGCTTACCTCACCGTCCTCCCGATTCAGCAAAGGGTCGATCATACTCTTTCTGGGGAAGACAGTTCGATGAAAGACCGGTTGCTGATTTGGAACTACTACGGAAATCTCTTTCTTAAGAATCCAATACTCGGGGCTGGACATCGGTTTACGGGGAAATTGATGGAGCGAGAGAATATTATTAGCACAGGAGTTGAAGCCGCTATTTTAAAAGAGCATGCCCATAGTAACTACTTGCAGCTCCTGGCGGGCCTGGGCTTGTTTGGTTTTATTGGCTTTTATGGTTTTTTCTTAACCGTCTTCTTTCGATCCCTTTATTTCTTGAAATCAAGCAAGGCCAGCTTGGATCAAAAAAATATTTTAATGGCCTGTGTAGCTGCTTTGCTATGTTTTCACTTCTCCAGCCTGACAGAAGCCACCATATTAGACTGGGAAGTCGTTCACATTTATGCACTTATGCTGGGATTAAGCCTTCATCTACTAAAAGCTAATGATGAAGGCCATGCGTAAGAAAATTAGAGTGTAACGATCGTTTTGCTGGAAGATTTTCCGAAGATTCCTTTTATATCAAAAATAAGGTCAGACTCAATGTCTTCAGGGGCCAGTTTTAAAAATTGATCGTGCTTCACGGCCACAATTGTCATGGCGGCCTTCGGAAGTTGTGCAAAATCCGTAAGCTCGATGCCGTACTCCTCAAGCGCCTCATCAGCGGAGGCTTGTGGGTCGCAAACGTTGACATTCATTCCGTAGTCCTTCAATTCTTTGATGATCTCGGTGACTCGGGTGTTGCGTAAATCCGGGCAATTCTCCTTAAAAGTTAAACCTAGGATATTAATCGTCTCGCCTTTCACGGGTAAGGCGTTGTTTATCAAGGTTTTGATAATTTTTTGAGAAACATACTGGGGCATACTATCGTTAATGCGACGACCGGAAAGAATCACCTCGGGGTGGTGCCCGATCTGGGTGGCCTTGTAAGTCAGGTAGTAAGGGTCAACCCCAATGCAGTGGCCGCCGACCAAGCCGGGGGTAAAGGGTAAAAAATTCCACTTTGTTTTAGCCGCATTTAAAACCGAATAAATATTAATATCCAGTTTGTCGCAAATGACCGTCAGCTCATTCATCAATGCAATGTTGATATCTCGTTGGGTATTTTCGATGACCTTGGCCATTTCAGCCACCCGAATGGAATCCGCCTTGAAAACTCCAGCCTCGACCACTTCTCCGTAAACGAATGCGATTTTCTCTAAGGATTCAGGGGTGTCTCCAGAAACCACCTTTGTGATTTTTGTAAAGCTGTGTTCTTTGTCTCCGGGATTTATTCTTTCAGGGCTGTAACCCACAGAAAAATCTTCTCGAGCCAGACCAGAAACCTCCATAAGAATAGGGACGCAAACCTCTTCGGTGGCGCCAGGGTAAACCGTGGATTCGAACACCACGGTGTCGCCTTTTTTAAGGACTTTAGCCGTGGTGCGAGTCGCGCTTTCAAGAGGTGACAGATCGGGAACCTTAGCGTCCGTGACAGGGGTCGGAACCGCCACGATGTGAAAGTTACAGCTTTCAAGGCCACTGATGTCATCTGTGAAGGTGATCTTGGCTTTTTTCAAGTCCTGAGAGCTGACTTCATGGGTGGAATCTTTATTATTTTTTAGCTCTGAGATTCTCTTTTGATTGATATCAAAGCCCACTGTAGGAAATTTTTCAGACATAAACACGGCCACCGGTAGCCCAACATATCCGAGGCCAATGACTGATACTTTGATTTCTTGTTTGTTTAGATCTGACATATAGAACTCCTATCGATCTTTTGTTAGTGAAAAATGAATTTCATAGCAGCCAATCAGGTTGCTGAGGTTTTCCTCGTAAAGCTCTTGCATGTAACGAGAAGAATTAAAAATCTTTTCAAAAAACTTTTTTATAGCGTACCGAATGTAGAAGGGGCGGGTCGATTTAAAGATAAGCTTAACGTCTTTAAGAGCCAGTCGGTCGGAAAGGTCGAAGTACATGGGGACACGTCGTTGATAAATTTCGTCACGGGCAAAATAAGAGAAACTGTAAAGGCCAAAAAATGTTTTATGGGTGTAGTCGGAAAAAAAGTAGGGGTTTGAAAAGTGGGGGACGATAACTTTTATGGTACCGTCGACCTTTAGAATTCGAGTGATCTCTTGAATCAATCGGCCCACATCATCAATATGTTCAAAGAAGTGACTAGAATAAATATGATCGACAATTCCGTCTTCAATTTTGGCCAGAACTTCAAAGACATCCCCTTGTAAGTCGACACAGTGGTAATTGGCTTGATCCACCCCAACCCAGTTTTCGTGTCGTTTGTTAGGCCCACAGCCAAGGTCTAAAACAACGGGGCCAAGAGAATTCCATCGCGGAAAAATCTGGGACTTGTCCCGTATTTCATTGGCAGGGAGTCGTTCGTTGCGGCTGTCTTTAACGTTGGGCATATGGTCGAACCCCAAAAATCCGCATCAGACCTCCGAAAACAAACTGTAGGTATCCGTTAAGGGAGATAAACGAGTCTTTAAACGCAAACTGTAAAAGATAAAATAAGAACCGCATGATGGGTTCGATCGTCAGTATTACAAAAATAAGCAGTACGCTCTGAAAAAAATTGAAGTGTTTTCTAATATACAAAATTTTAGATAGGTAAGAGTAGCTGAGCCGTTTGGATTTAATCCTTTGCGAGCACCCGCCGCCGACGTGAACGGCTCTGACGTTAGAAAGAAAGGCAATTTTGTATCCGTTATTGTGAAGGGTCGTCGAAAAATCCAGGTCTTCGTAATACAGGAAGAAACGTTCATCAAAGCCATTGAATTGTTCAAAAACTTCACGGCGCACCAAGTAGAAGGCGCCAATCACGTGCCCGATTTCTTGAGTGCTGTTGTGCTTCCATTCTCGAATGAGCACACCGTGGAACCGGTTGGGAAAAACTGTGTTTAGGCCCAACGATGAGAATAAAAAGTTTTTAAAAGACGGGATACGGGCGCAGCTTCGGTTGGGGACATTGAATTCATCAACAAGTTGAATGCCACAGGCAGCAAACTTATTTTTGCCGTCGGAGGCTTCGGCTTTCTCTAGAAAATCAATACTTTTTGTTATTGAGCCCTCGTAAATCAGTGTGTCGGGGTTAAGAAATAAGATGTACTTTTCGTCGGATTGCTTGGCGCCCAGGTTGCAGGCTTTGGAAAAACCAAGGTTTTCCGAGTTTTTAATAATCTTCACGGGAGTGCTCCACTGACCCTGTTCGACTTTTTGCAAGGAATCATCAGAAGAGGCGTTATCCACGATAATCAAGTGGCCGACCGATTGTTTATCCGAGATTTTTTCGAAAGAATTTAAAAGTTCGGTGATCAAATTCCCGCTGTTCCAGTTGACAACTATGATATCGACCTTCGCGTTCATATATTTACCAAGTCACCTGCTAAGACCTGTTGAGAAAAATTTTTGACGTACAATCCATACCCACTGTCTGGATAGTCTTTTACGGTTTCGGCTAATTTCTCGGCGGTAATATAATTCATTTTGAATGCGATTTCTTCAAGACAAGCCACTTTTAGACCCTGTCTTTTTTCAAGTGTGTGAATAAATTGCGAAGCTTCAAGCAGGGTCTCGTCGGTTCCGGTGTCGAGCCAGGCGTACCCTCGGCCCATTGTGGAAACCTTCAGTTGATTTTTGGCGAGGTAGACTTTGTTAACATCAGTAATTTCTAATTCTCCGCGAGCTGAGGGCTTTTGGTTTTTCACGATGTCGACCACAGAGTTGTCATAAAAATAAAGACCGGTCACAGCCCAATTGGATTTTGGTTTTGCAGGTTTCTCTTCAATTTCTACTGCGCGACCTTCTTGGTTAAAGCTCACGATACCGTAGCGCTCGGGGTCGTTCACGTGGTAGGCAAAAACATTGGCGCCTTGCTTCAGTAGGGCGGCCTCTTGCAGTTGTTTCGACATGCTTTGACCATAAAAAATATTGTCACCCAAAATCAAGCAGACCGAATCGTCTCCGATGAAATCTTCACCAATTAAAAAGGCTTGGGCAATCCCCTCGGGATTTTCTTGAACCTTGTAGGACAGTTGCAAACCAATCTGACTGCCATCACCAAGAAGCTCTTCGATGCGTGGGAGGTCTCTGGGTGTGCTGATAAACAGAATTTCCTTGATACCGGCAAGCATGAGGACAGAAAGAGGATAGTAAATCGTCGGTTTATCGAATACGGGTAGAAGCTGTTTGCTAGTCACCGAGGTGGTGGGAAACAATCGTGTTCCGCTTCCTCCGGCAAGTACGATACCTTTCATAAATTCTCCAGAAAAATAAACTATCTAGATATCACCATGCCCAACCTATGTGTATAACGCTTAGAGTTAATTAGGGAGCGAAAGACGTTTCCGCGCCTCTCTATTCGACTGTTGACTTCGGTGGCCGAAACTGGTTTCTGAAGGGGTTATGTCTACAGAATTATTTGAAAAAACTCCCATTGAGGGACTCCTGGTTTACCGCCCCAGGGTGTTCAGAGACGACCGGGGCTACTTCACCGAAAGCTTCAATGAGACCCATTTTCAAGAAGTGGGGATCGGGCAACGATTTGTTCAAGACAACCGATCCTTTTCCAAAAAGGGAACGCTCCGTGGGCTTCACCTTCAGTTGGGGGATAAAGCCCAAGCCAAATTGGTTGGAGTGTTAAGGGGCCGCGTCTTTGATGTGGCGGTGGATCTAAGGCCTGGTTCGCCCACCCTTGGGAAATGGTTTGGAATCACCCTGGACGCCGAGGAAGATCCCACTTTTCTGTATGTTCCTCGAGGCTTCGCCCATGGATTTTTGGTTCTCAGTGATTCGGCTGAGTTCTATTACAAAGTCGACAACTTTTATGCTAACAAAGCGGAATCTGGCATTCGGCACGATGACGCGACTTTGTCCATTGATTGGCCAAAATTGGATGTGCCGGTACTATTGTCGGATAAGGATAAAGAGCTTCCGTCCTTTAAGGATTTTTTACAAGAATTTGGAGGAAAAGTTTGATGGCAAAGAAAGTAATTCTGACCGGTTGTGCCGGGTTTATTGGTTCAAATTTTGTAAAAACAATTGTGTCTGCCAATATGGATTTCCAGTTTCTTATTATCGACGCCTTAACCTATGCCGGCCGTTTTGAAACCATCGAGCCTTACGTTGACGGCAAGCGCCTGCAGTTTCTAAAAATTGACATTCGTAACCAAGAAGAGATCAACAAAGTGTTTGCTGACTATGAGCCAGATGGAGTGATTCATTTTGCCGCCGAATCCCATGTGGATCGCTCGATCACCAACCCCAATATTTTTGTGGAGACCAATGTGTTGGGGACAATGAATTTGTTAAATGCCTCTTTGAAACAAATGGAGCGAACAAAAAACTTCCGCTTTGTTCACGTTTCGACCGACGAAGTCTATGGCTCTTTAAAAGAATCTGACCCGGCCTTTAGCGAATCGACTCCGTTGACACCCAATAGCCCTTACTCCGCCAGCAAAGCCGCCAGTGATATGTTGGCGATGGCCTATTTTGAAACTTACCAATTGCCCGTCATGATCACCCGATGCTCAAACAACTATGGGCCCAACCAGTTCCCAGAGAAGTTGATCCCGTTAATGATCGATAATGCAAAAAAAGGCAAAAAACTTCCAGTGTATGGCACCGGAGAGAATATTCGCGACTGGATTTATGTCGACGACCACAACGAAGGGATTTGGTCCGTCTTTAAAAGTGGAAGGCCTGGAGAAGTTTATAATTTTGGTGGAGCCAGTGAACGTCGTAATATCGATGTGGTCAAAAGTATCATTCAGGCGTTGGGGCAGTCCGAAGACCTAATCAGCTATGTAGAAGACCGGAAGGGCCACGATTGGCGCTATGCCATTGATTTTTCCAAGGCCGAGAAAGAATTGGGTTGGAAGCCTAAAACCACATTTGAAGAAGGCCTGAAAAACACCATTGCCTGGTACAACGATAATCAGCAATGGGTTAAAATGGTTCAAACCTCAAATTAAAAGGCCGAGCTGTTGGAGTCTCAACCAAAATCTTTATTGATACTGACACGGTATGACCGTCTGGGAGCCAGCAGTCGGATTCGGTTTGTTTCATACTTCGATCGACTTAAAGGTGACGGCTGGCAAGTGACCCACAGAAGTTTGCTATCAGACTCCTACCTGAAGGCCCTTTACTCTGGCAGAAGGCCCTCCTATTTTTTAGTTCTAGTATCCTATTTGAAGAGGTTTCTATTTCTCCTTGTCAATCGCTATCGGCATGACTTGGTGTGGATTGAAAAAGAACTGTTTCCTGGACTGCCAACATGGTTTGAACTCTTTTTCTTTAAAGGTTTTAAAAGAGTTATTCTCGATTACGATGATTCCATTCACTTGAATTATAAAAAGATGAAGTGGGGGCGAGAGAACAAAATTGAAAAGCTTATGGCCAAAGCGGATTCAGTTTTTGCCGGAAGCCCTTACCTAGAGCAAGTGGCAACCCAAGCGGGCCAAGAGAACGTCATTCGAGTGCCAACTCCGGTGAATGTTCCAGAAAAGAGTGATCGTGAGTTGTCCCAGCCCGTCAAGGTGGCTTGGATTGGATCGCCAGCCTCTGAAAAGTACTTAGTGGAACTTTTCCCAGCCATACAGGAGGCACAAAGCTTGCCCATTGACTTCTTTTTTATGGGTGCTCGAAATTCTCGATGGTCGGCTCTACCAAATGTTCAGCTGCAGGAGTGGAGCCCACAGCGGGAGCTTGATCTGCTGAAGGAAGTTCATTTTGGAATCATGCCATTAAACGATGGCCTATGGGAAAAAGGGAAGTGCAGTTACAAAATCCTACTGTACAATTCCCACTCAGTGCCTGCGTTGGCCTCATCAGTTGGAATGAATACCGAAGTGATCAAAGATGGGGATAACGGTTTTTTGGTTTCTGACTGGCCAAAAGCTTTCGAGTCGATCAGTGAAATGGGTTCTACGGAATACAAACAGATGGGCCAGCGAGCTTTTCTGCGGGTTAAAGAGGGTTATAGTTTTGATGTTGTCTATGCAGTTATAAGAAAAAACCTTTTGGATCTTTTGGGGAAGCCTAAGTAATGTGTGGCATTTTAACATTGGTAACCAAAGAAAATAATAGGGAACAGACCGTTCAAGCGATGCTTCGTCCTTTGCGAGAATCTCGCGGTCCCGATGCTTGGGGAATCAACCAGGTCGAGGAAAATCAAAATTACAAAGTCTTCCTTGCCCATGCTCGGCTTTCAATTATTGATGTTGGCAAGCTAGCCAATCAACCCATGATTGACCCTGAAACTGGTATAGCCCTGACTTACAATGGTGAAATTTACAATTATAAAGACCTTCAAAATCAGCTGGAGAGTTCTTGGCAATTCAGGACCCAATCCGATACCGAGGTCTTGCTGGCGGGTTTAGTTGTCTGGGGTCTTGAGAAGACCTTGAACAAACTGCGAGGAATGTTTGCTTTTGTGTTTTATGACCCTCGTACCAAGACTCTTTATGCCGCCAGGGATCGCGCTGGCGAAAAGCCTTTGAGTTTTGGTAAGGTGGGCGACGACTGGGTGTTTACTTCTGACCTCCGTGTTTTGGGGGCCCACCCTGATTGGAGCCGTGAGGTTTCCTTAAAAAATCTAAGGACTTATTTTCGGTACCGCTTTGTACCCCATCCCGAATCGATCTTTGTTGGCTTTAATAAGCTAGGTCCGGGGCAGTGTTTGAAGTTTGTGCTCGGCCAGGATGTCGCTCCGATCGTCAAAACCTGGTGGAGCATTTGCGAAGAATGGGGAGGTAATCAGGAGCAAGACAATCTTGATTTTAGGGAGACCCTCGGTGGAGTGGTTCGAAGAACGGTGGAGGCATCAGACGTCCCCGTGGGCTGTTTTTTGTCTGGTGGCGTTGATTCCAGTTTGGTCTCGGCTTTAGCGGCAAAAGCAAATCAAGAAAACCTTCGGGCTTACACAATTCAATTTAAAGATGAGGAGTTTGACGAGTCAAAGCAGGCGGCGGCTATTGCGTCGTCATTGAATTTGTCCCATACCGTTGTCCCGTTTGGATTCTCTGATTTTAAAATAGCCTTTGAAAAGTTGAATGGTTTTCTGGATGAGCCTGCGGCCGTTCACTCTTTTTATCCTCTTGGTTTTCTTGCTGAGCGCGCGAGAGAAGATGTTAAAGTTTGCCTTAGCGGAGACGGAGGCGACGAGTTGTTCGGAGGCTACAACCGTTATTTGTTCTGGCAATCCTTTATGAAAAAGGCTCTACTCGTTCCAGAAATCATGAGAAAGGTCCTTGGCAAAAGTCTTGCTACAAGGGCAGGTGGAAACTTGTTTCAGATTTTAGCAAATAGTTTAGGGCAAAATCAGATTGATTCAAAAAGAGAAAAGATTATTCATGCTCTTAATGCCCACGATCTTATCGATTTCTACCAGACTCTTTTGCAACAAAAACAGAGCCCTCTCGGGCAAGGAGGAGTTTTCCCAATCGCAAAGTGCGCTTCTGGTAATCTGTCATCTGTTGAACACTTGATGGCTATGGATTTTAATTTCTATTTACCTGGCGATGTGTTGAATAAAGTGGATCGGGCGACCATGGCAGTCGGCCTAGAGTCGAGAGCTCCGCTATTGGATTTGGACGTTATTAAAGTCGCAGGGCAAATGCCATTGCAAAACAAGATAGACAAGGGTCAGGGAAAACTCGCTTTAAAAAAATGGCTAGAAGAATTGCTGCCGGATATTAAACACAACCAACCCAAAGCGGGATTTACGACTCCAATAGTGAAGTGGCGCCAACAGCTATTTGAGGGTCAGTTTTTTGAACATTTGGAAGAGTCAGTTTTGAACCCCTTTATAGACCCTGAATATAAAAAACGCCTGACTAGCGGAGATTTTGCTGGTGAAGAGGGCTTTACTTTGTACTGTGTTTTAACTTGGCTTCATAAGCACGACCTGAAAGTTGTCGACAAATGAAAATGACCCCCCTGAGGATCACAGCCCTGACCATTGCCTGCATCACTCTTGGGATCCGAATTTTAGGTTTGTTAAGAGACGGCCTTATTGCCAGTGAGTTTGGTGTCGGATCGGGGGTAGATGATTTCTTTCTACTTCTTGGATGGGCCCATTTTCTGACCAGCGTCTTTGCGACTTCCGCCATCAACCAGACTGTTCCTCTTATCAAGAGCCAGGATCTTGATGACCCAGGATTACCGGGATTTATTGCCGGTCTTCTTTTGAACTTTCTAGTTGGACTTTTTTCTGTGGGTATGATTATTTTTATGGTTTTTTCTGTGACGACAGATTTTTCTAGCAAAATTATTCTAGCCTCTGTGTATGTGTTTATTTTTCAAAGTTTAAATCATTTTCTAACTTCGATTTTAAACTTACGAGGTCGTTTTTTAGCCCCAGCCAGTTTGTTTGTTTTTCCAGTGCTCTCTACTTTGTTTGCTCTGCTCGTCAACAATGGTCCGGCCACCGACCTTATAATTGCCTTTTTAATTGGCTGTGTTGGACAGTTTTTAATTTTGCTAAAGGCCTTTCAATCCATGATCACATTTCGTGGGTTTTTTCAAAAAATTGTGGCCTTTAAAAACTCTAACTTTTTTCTTAAGTGGACAGGCTTAGCCGTTGCCACCTGCTATTTTCCGGCCTCCGAACTGCTGAATATCCAGCTTTCCGGCTTTCTTGATGAAGGGGCTGTTTCAATGCTTTCTTATTCGGGAAGGATTCCATTGGCTATTGCCAACCTTGTTGTCTTCGCGGTGTGGACCGTGGCCTTGCCGAACATGCAGACAGTCAGTTCCAGCTTTTTGTCCCGGCAAGATTTCTTAAGGGTTTTAAGGGTTGCCGGAGGCAGTCTGTTGATTGCGATGGTCTGTTGGGTGGCGAGCCCAATGATGGTTATGCTAATTTATGGATACGGTGATGGTATTGAGTCGTCTGTTCTCAATGATATTATAGATCTACAAAGACTTTTGTTGATCGCTCTTCCTCTGCAGGTCACAGTCAACTTGGTGCTCCGTTTTATGCACGCCAATGGTTGGACGAGGACTAGCATTACTTTTAGTTTTGCAGGATTGGCCGTGCAGGGGGGCTTCTTTTGGTTTGGTGGGTTCAGCACCCAGTCGGTCGCAATGGCCTTTATCCTAAATTTTACAACCGTTCTTGGCCTTTGTATGATGACCTCTATTCGCCAATATCTTGGATCGACGAAACCTGAGAATTAAGTTGTGGAGCCATGGTTTTGCAAAACGGCTTCGAAGAGTGACTCATACTTTTTGATTTGTATTCTGGGGTCAAGTTTTTTTAAAACAAACTGGTGACCCTCTTTAGCCTTTGATTTCATCTCTTCATAATTTAAGACGGCCTGTTCGATGGCACGAAGAAGATCTTCTTCGGAGTTCTGAAACAGCAGGCCACAACTGGTTGGCTCCAGAAGTTCTCGGTTTGGAGGAATATCAGATGCTATTACGGGCGTCTCGGCCAAAAGAGCTTCAGCCAGGGCTTTGCTTGAACCCTCAAAGTCCGTTGGAAATACAAAAAGCTGAGAGTTTTTTAGTATCTCGTAAACTTGTTTCTTTGGTACAGAACTATGAAATGTACAGTAGCTATCGACCTTCAGTTTTTTAGCTAAGTTGATGTGTTGATCAAGAAGGTCACCCCCCCCGAGAAAGTCCACATGTAAGTCATCAATGGACAAATGACTGTCTCCGTTTTTTATTTTCGCCAGAACGTTTACAAGAAGATCCTGGCGTTTGGAGCCTTCTTTAAATTTTCCAACACAAACCATGCGAAACTTTTTTTCAGCCTTAGGTTTCGGTACTAGTTTGCCAAGAAGATCTATTGTTTTTCGAACTTCAATGCCAATATCTAAAACCTCCGACCGGGTGTGGGGAAAATCAATGTCCATTTCTTTGAAATAGGCCTTCGAGTTTTCAAGCAAGCTATTAGAATTGAAGACGAAAAAGTCAGTCAAATCGAAGGCCTCTTTCAGGCTTTCTTGAAGTTGCTTCTTCTTGTCACCTTTTAATGCTTTAAAGTAATTGTAGTAAAAACGACCACCCATCCGAACCGTGTAAGGAAGCTGGAAGGTCTTTTTTAGATGCAATGCCAACAGGACATCGGGGGGTGATGAGTAACAGTGAACGATATCAAATTTTACATTTTGATGAAGCTCCTCTAAAAAGGTAAGAGAGCGGTGAGGAGTTTTTGCATATCGTAACTTCTCAGCAAGCAGGCAAGAGTACCGACGAATGCGGCCTCGCCCCAATCCTAGTTTATCCGAAGCCAAAACACCTTGGTTGATTATATTGAATCCTAATGTTTTTAGCCAGTGGGGGGGGGATTTCAGTCTAAGTTTTGTTGAAAGGAAATGAACCTCGACTCCGTTGACAGTATGGGTTTGTTCTTCGCTCAGGCCAGAGGTAACGTAATGGACCTCGTGATTTTCTGATGCCAATTGCTCGGCGACAGCACGCAAGGCGTACTCGGCGCCACCGGCAAATGCCCCCGAATGTTCGTGAAAGGGTGAGTGGCTGGTAAAAATAAGAATCTTCATGGCGAGACCTTTGTGTTTAATCTCTTAATATTCAAGTGAAGGGCACTAAATAATTTTATCATTTGTCGGTGTGACACGGGCCATGTTTGCCAGTTTGTTAAATTCATTGTTCTTTTGAAACAGCTCGTCGTAAGTGCCGACATCCACAATTTTTCCGGACTCCATATAGACTATTTTATCAGCATTAAAAATGGTGGATAGGCGGTGTGCAATCACAATGATCGTTTTGTCGCCCCGGATGTTGTTGATGGCTTCACTGATCTTGACTTCGGTCGGAACATCCAGTGCTGAGGTGGCTTCATCTAGAACTAAGACACTGGCTTGAAGGTAAAGGGCCCGAGCGATTCCCAATCTTTGTTTTTGCCCACCCGATAGGTTTTTACCGCCTTCACCCACTTTGAAATCGAGGCCGTTTTCTAGGCTATCAACATAATCAGTCATACGGACATCTTCTAGAACTTTTCTCATTCTGATTTTATCGATTTTCGACTTATCGATACCAAAAGCGATGTTTTCAGCGATTGAGGTTTCTCCCATGTACACGCTTTGCGGGACGTAGCCGATGTTTTTTTGCCAAGAACGAATGTTTTTCTCGTCGATCGGGACCCCGTCGACAACGATTTCTCCTGGCTCCGGAGTCAATAACCCTAAAAGAATATCAATTAAAGTGGTTTTTCCAGCGCCGGAACTGCCCACGACTCCGACGAATTCGCCGTGTTTGATTTTCAAGTTGATATCTTCAACGGCAAATAATTTGGCCTTAGGGTATTTGTAAGATAAGTTCTTGAGCTCAATTTGGTTTTTGAAAGGCAGGGCGGGTTTGCTATCCATTGCCTTTGATATTTTTTTCAGCTTCTGCAACTGATCAATTTCTTTAAACAAGTTAAACATTGGATAGTAGTTTTTGTTCATGGTTTGTTGAGAAGAAATAATTCTGTTCATGATCGGGGCCATGCGAAAAGCGATACCCCCAAGCACCCCTAAGGATGAAACCGACAACGCCACATTGCCGGCAGTGTCCATCAAAACGGCCACTGTGATTAAAAGCACCGAAACGATGACGGTGATCTCTGTTAAATGAGAAGGGAGGCGGTTGTACCAAAGAGCCTTCATTTCATTATCAATGGTGCGCCCATTGATTTTTTTGAAAAGATCCACAAAGAAGTCTTCTTTTCCAACCACCTTGGTTTCTTTTAAGGCGTGAAGCCCTTGGTAAACCGTTTTCGTTTGTTCCATGGCCAATTCTTCTCGCTCTTTACCCAGCGCCATTTGTTTTGACTTGAGAAACCGATTTTGGAGGGCTGTTGTGATGACCAGGATGACTCCGATCAAGAGAGTGATTTCAAAATAACGAAGACAGAGTAAAGATATAATAATAACGCCAGCGATGATATTCGATCCGTAGTTCAGAGCCGCAAGTACAAAGCCATTCAAGGCCGAGGCCACGGTGGTGTTGACGTTTCTTATAATGGTGGCTGAATTGTATTTAAGCAAAAAGGCATAAGGGGCGTTAAGATACTGGCTCATCAAGTAGCTTGAGATCCCAAATTTCCAACGTCTTAAGAGCAAGTGTTGCAAATGGTAATAGATCATGGTGTAGAAGTTTTTGATGATAAAAATAAACAGAATGCTTCCTCCGAAAAAAGGAATCATCATATTGGGGTCTTCAATTCCAAAGGTAGAAAAAAATCTTAAAACGATATGGCTTTGATCGAAAGATTTTATATCGATCAGAAGTCGAATCAGAATGTATAGAAGGATCAGGCCAAAGATCTCGATGACCCCAGACAATATGGCGCCAACAAAAAGCCAAAACAGTTGAGTTTTACATTTGTAACCATAGAAGCGGTAAAAACGAGTCAGGAGTTCTAAATTTTTCTTTTCAAGCCCAGAGAAGGCCATGGATACCTTCATTAGGCGTTTTAGAAAAAGAGAAGTTTTTGCGCTCACCGGGGCTCCTGACAATGAATCCAGTGTTATACCCAGGGTTTAGCTGGGCTTCAATGAGTAGGGGGTCAAATTGGTTGACCTTGCAGAATTACGCAAGGCATCAATAAGTTCTCTCGTGCCTCTCTCTTTTGTGGAATGAACTCTGGTGCGCATTGCCGAAATGAGTGGGTATAGGAGTCGGGCCTACTTGGTGTTTCCATAACAAATAGGCCAAGCTCAGTTGGTCTCGGAACGGGTATTTTGAGAACTCGGACCACCAGGCCTCCATCAAGGGGGCCACCTTCGGGTGCCGGTGGTGACGCCAAATAAGGCCCCCTTCGAAGAGCCCCTGTTCGGCAGGTAGTCCCTGTGCAAAGTAGTTTTTACATTGGTTAAGGATGCCCTCTGGGCGGGCTTTTGCTCTTTGTAGAATGGCTCGGGCCTCTTTGTAGAAGCCGTTTCTGTTTTCATGATGAAACATAGAAAAAACCGAGGTTTTCAGATTGTTTTCAATCAGTTCTTCCATGTCACCAACCAGGTTTACGTTTCCGTCGACATACAAAGAGGCCTCGTAATTTCCTAAATGTACGTGGGGTCGCATTTTAAATTCGCGAGACTGTAGAACGGGGGTCGGTGATTTGGAGATTTTTTGAATCTTCCAGGTTTCGGAAGATAAGTTTTGGTCGGTAAAACAAAGGTAGTCGTAGGGGCCTGGTTTTTTGGGCTCGTGAAGGGTGTCGTAGGCGCCTGAGATCACGGTGTAAATGACAGTCTTCTGGGGACTAACGAGGTTTGCTGTGGCTGACGACGAAGGCGGCCAGGGTGAAGACTTGGAATTGGATGTGATTTTTATTTTTTTTATTCTTTCGAAATAGTCGGAGTCCCCGGCAACTTTCTCAAAATGTTTGTAATAAAGAGGCGCACTTTTATCAAACTGCCTTTCTTTGAAATAGGTGTCGGCGAGAACGAAGTCTTTAAAAACTCCCAGAGCGCAATGGGTTGAAGCGGCGATCGTTGAAGCCAAAACGGGGGTTGATCGAAGATAGGCCTGTTCGACAATATTCTTGGCCGTGAGCCACTGCAGTTGAGTAAGTAGCTCTCCGTTAGGAGAGATCTTGGCTACCTGCTGGCAGTAGCCATCAATGATAGAAAGATTGCCCTGCCGAATGGCAAGTTCAGAAAGCTTGGCCCCCACAGTGCACACAGTGCCGGCCAGAGGGTCTTTCAATGATTTTTTCAGTAGGTCTATCATTGGCAATGAAACTATCGGGCTGTGGCGGGGCCTGGGAAGTAAAAAGTCCAAGAGGTGGCTCTTCGTAACGCAAGATGACAAGTTTTGCCTGTGATCATCCCTTCGGGCTCTGATAAAAACAACGTCTCAATGATGTTTGTTAACAAAGTTTCGGTCAAAATTTTTTCATCTCTGTATCGGTTTGTGCCAGTGACCTTTAAAGATATTTTTACGAAAGATTTTCGAACCCGAATCAAGCTTTTGTTAAATTTTAGTGATTATCAAAACGATGAAGATCGGCAAATTCAGCTTAAGTTGGAAGAGGCTCTGTATCGAATACGGCAGGGTGAGTTAGATACCTCTTTAAATCTTTTGAAAGCTCTGGAATTAGCCAGTCAAAAAACAGTAGCACGATCCTATGATGGTGAAATTCGCTACAACAAAAAACTTTGCGAAACCTTGCTTAACTTTGACGAATACCGCCAACAACTGCAGGCTTCGACAAGAAATCAGTCGGAGAGCCACGCAAAACCCAGGGTAGCGGTCTTCACGGCCAACACTGGCGGTTATGATTCGGTGAAATTACCATTGTTTGTTGATAGTGAGATAGACTATTTTCTTTTCACCGACCGCCCTGTTCCGAATGTGGGGTTTTGGAAGGTCAAACCGATCACCTATTATGAAACTGACCCCACTCGGTCGGCTCGGTTTGTAAAGACCCACCCCCATAACTTATTGAAGGATTACGATATCGCTGTTTGGGTGGACGGGAACATTAACCTGGTTGGGGACATTCAGCCTATGTTGAAGAACTTTTGGGAATCCGACCACGATGTGGCCGCCATACCTCACCCCCATCGCTTGAATATTTATGAAGAGTACGAAGCCTGCCTGTCCTTAAAAAAAGACGATCAAGATGTTATGAAAACACAAATCGACCGGTATAGAGAAAACCAATTTGATCACTCTGATTTGGCCGAGACAGGATTTATGTTTTTCAAGATCCGAAGCAAAGACCTTCCTGGTAAGTTGAATGCTTGGTGGAAAGAAATTGCTTCGGGAAGCAAAAGAGATCAGCTCAGCCTAAACTTTGCCATTGGAAAGCAGGGCTATTATCCCTTAACCCAAAGACCGCAATCGGCTCGAACCCACCCCTCGTTGGCCATTTTACCCCACAATCGATCGACAGACTGCCCCTTGATGAAAAAAATGGGTTTTGAGTTAAAGGATCCTTTTCCAACCGAAAGCTATTCACAGTACAAGCCAGTTCTTCTTGCTAACCAAAAGGAGAGGTCTATCGATGTCGTTGTGTGTGTCCACAATGCCTTAGAAGACGTAAAAAAATGCCTAGGATCGATTGATCAGTTCCACAAACCTTCGAAACAGCGATTGATTGTCATTGATGATGGCTCTGGCACCGAAACCCAAAATTTTCTGGAGACCTTTTGTAGTGAAAGGGACTGGTGTCAATACGCCCGTTCGGAAGTGGGGCGCGGCTATACAAAAGCCGCCAATCACGGATTAAGTTTGAGCCAGGCTGAAATGGTGATTCTTCTCAATAGCGATACCATCGTGACCGCTGACTGGTGTGAAAAAATAGCCGAGGTCATGTTTTCTCGGGAGGATATCGGGGTCGTCGGACCCCTTTCAAATGCCGCGAGCCACCAGTCGATTCCGGATCATAAAAGTAAAAATAAACAAACGGCCATCAATAACCTGCCGGCTGGGATGACCCCCGATAGTCTAAACCAATTTTGTGAAGAAAATGCGAGTATGGGCTTTTTCCCCGAGGTTCCTTTGGTCCACGGCTTTTGTTTTGCTATTAAAAGGTCTGTAATTCAAAAGATTGGATTTTTCGATGAAAAGCATTTCCCAAGGGGCTATGGCGAAGAGAATGACTACTGTTTTCGCGCGACCAACGCGGGGTTTTCGTTAGCTCTGGCCACTCACACTTTTGTATTTCACTCAAAATCAAAAAGCTACCAATCGGAAAAGCGTATCCAATTAATGAAAGAGGGGATTCAAAACCTTATCGACATTCATGGGCGCGATAGAATCAATCGATCCGTTTTAGCTGTGGAAATGAACCCCATTCTTATGACCCTTAGAAGCAAAGCAAAAAAACTTTACTGAAAAGTATTGGAATCTATTTTAAGCGGCATTCTAGAAATTGAAAAAGAGAAAGGTGTCTTCCTAAACCTAGGTATTCTGATTTGACTACTGGAAAGTAGTACTCAAGAATTTCTTGAATTTCTTGGGCCGAGTTTACGTGTTCATACTCCATAAGAGTCTTATAACTAAGCTTGTGGCGTAAATAGAACTCAAGGCCCGTTGTTAGTCGCCATGAAAGCCCCCATAGAAAGCCTCCCTCGCTGGGAATTGCGACTCTTAATTGTCCATCACTTTTAAGAAGTGCTTTGCTGCGTTCGACGACCTCAGGCAAGTTACAAATATGCTCGAAGGTCGCAATCGAAATAATTCGATCATATTTATTAGTGTCAGGTATGTCATTTATATCGGAATAGATGGCGTTTACCTTTTCAAGGTAGGGTGAGTCTTCATAGAAAAATTTTTGTGGTTCGATAATGTCGTAAACCGTTTCTTTTTTCTCGTGTTTTAGCTGGTTTAGAGTGCCCGCGCCAATCTCTAGTGTATTTATTGGTTCGCTGTGCTTAAGTTCAAAGAGATCTTTCGCCACTTTCTTGTGCATCCAAGATTCAACCTTTTGAGCTGCCGATGATGCGGTAGTTTGACCATTTCTATTGGTCTTATAGTTTTCTTCGTAAATGGCTTCGTAGCAGGAGCTCAGAGGGGGGCGAGTTTTTGGAAAGTTACTAAAGTGAATATGCATAGTTTCCTCATTTTGCGGTAAAGTTTCTATCTACAGCGAGTTTAATAAATTGATCCTCTATTTCTTCAAAAAAGTATATTGATCCAAATTTTGACAAGTGGCTCGTATCAGAATAAATAAAATTCCCATTGCCGTCAAAATTCTGGCAGATTTTCTTTCGGCAGAAAACGTCGTGAGGGTCGATAAAGTGTATACCACTTTTATTTTGCAAAAAATTTTCGAGATGACTGTTGAACTCGACGATCTTCTTGTTGGAGGGTACGAAACGATAGTCTTCTTTCCCAGAAAACCAACGAGCCAAAGGAGGCAGCGAGTAATATTGAGAAAGGTTGATCGAAGCCCCAGGAACGTGGCCAATTACGATAAGCGGACTGTTACCAATTCGAGTTTTAAGTTCAAGAATGCCATTTACAACATCTTGTAAATCAATAGTTCTCTTTGCAATTTTACCATCAATTAATAACGCTCCCCTATGCATTTGGGAAATCCACGAATGTGATACAACGAAAATGGGTGGGTTTGAGGGGTGGATCGACATGTATTCTAATGCCCTTTCAAGTTTTTGTGGACAAAGAATGTTGTAGTTAACCTCTTTTGTTTTTCTCGTAAAATTTGGTAGGTGGAAACAAGAAAAACCGGCTGCAATCGCCGTTTTAATATCGTATTTGGAACCTATGACCTTCACTAGGCCCTCAGCATAATGCTTTCCATGACTGTCGCCTATTAAGATGACCTCGGGAGGAGGAACCTCCTCTTTTTTTAAATAGGCTCTGTATCCGCGCCCCCCATAATAGTCTCGGTGGTAGTCTGAAAGTGCTGTAAGTGCCACGTTTTTAATTTCAGGACTATTGATTCTCCAAGCCCACCCGGCGTTTAAAAAACTATGAAGGCTAATCGTTACTAGTGTTAGAAAGCCAACGCCGATAATTTTAAACCTTATTGGAGAGCGGGAGAAATCGCGGTTCCGCAACGGCTTTTCAACCCAAAAGTGAAGTGCCAGGGCTGTGGCAAAAGTCAAGACTGCTGCAGATGTTCCCGACAGCCAGTCTAGTTCCCCAACTAAATATGAATGGAAAACAATAATCGGCCAATGAGTTAAATACAGTGAATAGCTTAGAACCCCGATGAAAACGAAATAACGGTTCGAAAGAACGCCAGCAAATTTAGTTTGAGCACCAGAAAAAATGATCAAGGCGGCGCCAAGGCAGGGGATAAGAGCTCTCCAGTATGGGAAAAGGAGGGTGTCATCAAAGGTAACGGTCGAGAAGATAATGCTTGCTAATCCAGCAAAAAATAGGATGTCATAATGCCACGTCTTTTTGAGTTTTTTATTAAAAAAGCCGGTTATTAATGCCCCAATTGCAAACTCGAATATTCTGAACGGAATAAGGAAAAATAGACTACTTTTAAAGTTCAAAATCGGTTCATTTAGGAATTCGGGAATATTTGCAAATCTTGCCACAATACTTCCGTCGCGAAAAAGATGATTTAAAGAAAAGCTGATAATCAGAATAGTGAAAATCAAAAGAACCCTGATTTTTTTCACTTTTCTGTAAGACGCTAAAATTAGAAGAAAAGGCCAAAACAAATAAAATTGCTCTTCAATGCTTAGGCTCCAGGTATGAAGAATAGGTTTCAGTTTGGTAGAAACATCGAAATAGTCAGACTCCAGCCAAAAATAGAAATTAGAAGTACTAAAAATGGCACTCAAAATAGCGCCACTGGTTCTTTTAAGATCAGATGGAGTAAAGATGAGGCTAGCGGCTATGAATGTAAAAAAAAGTGTTACCATTAGAGCGGGGGCCAGTCTTTTGAATCTTCGTATATAAAAATTTTTGATCGAAAATCCTCGATCCGAATCAAGGGAAGCTAGAATCAGGCGTGTTATCAAAAATCCGCTAATAACAAAGAAAACATCAACCCCGACGTAACCACCGTCGAAGTAATCTGTCCCCAAATGAAAAAAAATAACCACCAATACGGCCACTGCTCGAAGTCCGTCTATGTGGGGAAAGTAGGTTTTTTTCAATTAATCCTCTGAAATTTGGCAGTTTGTATGCGATTTTAGTATCGGAATTGTCATGGCTTATCAATAACAACGTTCAGAATATGGGAGGTGGTGGGACACAACCCTTCGGTGCAGAGAGTCATCCGGGGGTGAGCTGTGCTGTAGGCTAAGTTCGCGGGCTAATACATCAAAACTTTCGCTAAAATAGGATTGATGGTACATGGGTAGCCTTCCCATCAAGGAGAGCTCAAATTGAAAAAACAAACACCTGACCTGGGTATTCAGTCAGTGGGTACGCAAGGGGGGAGCGAAGACCTTCAAGAAATCCACTATAATGAAATTGCTGAGGAATATGCGAGCCATTATGGAGACCCAACAGCTAAGGTTTACAGGGATAGGTTCATATACAACAGAATGTTCGGGGGTCTTGATTTAAAAAAATTAAAGGTTCTCGATGCCATGTGTGGAATGGGAACTACATCAGAATACCTGCTTCGCCATGGGGCTGATGTTACAGCTCTTGATATTTCGGATGAACTGCTTAAAATCTGCAACAAAGTTGTTCCTGGTGCGAAGACAGTGAAAGCTTCAGTTCTGAACATGCCTTTCCCTGATGAATCCTTTGACGTTATTTCTATCGTCGGCGGACTTCATCACCTTCATCCTAAAGTGGAAGATGGAGTTTCTGAGCTATTCAGAGTTTTAAAAAGTGGGGGCATTTTAGTGTGTCTAGAGCCTCCAAAAGAAAGTATTTTTGATAGGCTTCGACAGTTCTGGTATCGATTCGATAGGTATTTCGAAGATAATGAAGAGTCAATTGACTTGAAGTCGCTAGTTGCATCCCAAAAAGGAAAGTTTACACTTGAATATCAATTTTATGGCAATGGCCCGGCTTACTTTTTAATTTGTAACTCACTAATTATGAGAATTCCATTGAGTCTGAAAAAAATCATAGCTTATCCACTTTTTTTTGTAGACAGGTGTGTTGAATATTTTACTACCCCTTTTTGGGCTGCTTACGTGGTTTTTCGGCTAAGGAAAGTTTAGATATCAGGAGTAGTCTAATCGCGGGCCAATCTTAAAAGCTGGCTGGCCGCATCTTCCAAGGTGATACAACTCTCACGGGCGCTATAATTCGGGCAAGCAAGAAGGATTTCTTTTATTGCCTTGGCTAGTGATTGAGGGTCAGGGGAAAAGAGCTCTCCATTCTTCGAATTAATTTGAAATGCTCCACCCTTTATGTCGCTAGCGCAGAGAACAAGCAGTCCTCTTGCATGACTCTCAACAATAACCTTTGGATTAGCGTCGCGATCAGAGGCACAGACTGAAATTTTTGATTGATCCATGCCGTCAAGGACTCTGTCTTTGGCGACGTATCCAAGTTTAGTAATTTTTATATTTCTATGTTGATTCTGTGTTTTTGTTATTTCAGCTTCATGGTGACTATATTCACCGATTAAAAGTACTTTAAGACTCACGTTTTCTTCACCGAGAAGATTAAGTGCCTCTATAAAAAGATTAAATCGCTTCACAACGCGATCAGACTTTTGGCAAGTAAAAACTAAATCGTAAGCCTTAGGTTTGTTTGGTGTGGAGTCATAAAAAAAACTGGCAGCTGGTTTTTTGAACAACTCGACTTTAAACCCACGATCCTTGTAGCTAGGAATTAATTTTTTTCCATCAACTAAAATTCGAAAATTTTTTTTATTCAAATGGAATTTAATTTTTGGAAAGGAGGCTTCACAGTGGGTTGGTATAAAAAGTATTTGCTTCGATTTAACGGTTTTAATGTCTAACAGATTTTGCCACTCAGGGTAATTTCCCCTTAAAATTAAAGCACTACTTTCTTTAACAAGCTCGACTCCTTGCTCAAAACTCGACAGGTAGTAGATGTTGATTCCTTATGCTTAAAGCTAGCGGTTTTCTTTCTAAAAAATATCACCTACAAATCCCATGCTCGATGTTAAACCAACCTATTTGGTGCCATTTAATCGACAATTTTCATATTGGCGACATTATTTAGGTTAAGATTAATCAAGCGTACAGGATATTGCTGAGTTGCGCTAAATAGGTCATAGGAATGATTGAAAATCAAAGGGTTAGGCAGTACTTTTATAAAAATAATGGGTAAATCTATTGAAAATATTGCTATAATAACTCTTGTAGTTCTTATATCACTAGCATTTCTTTTAAGGCTCCGGCCAGGCAATACAGATGACAAAACTTTATTGTTTTCGACTTCTAGCCTTGGGTTTTTGAAGCCAGATTACTCCCAAAGAAAAGAACAGCTTCGAGAAGCATCACTAAAGCAATGTAAAGATGAAAGGTGTCGTTTTCGAACTTCTGAGCGAATAACGGCTTTTTCTAACTATCCTCTGTATTCGTTCGCGACAGCGCTAATATATAAAATACTGCCGTCAAAAAATATGCTTAAAAGAATTTCTTTAACATACTCAATTGGTTTTTTGTGTTTTTTTGTTTTCTCTATTTTTTTACTTTCGTTTCTGGCCTTTCGTGAAAGAGGGGAAGGTAATAATCTTGCTCTAATTTTTCTTTTTGTCACCTTCATCTATTCCGGGCTATTTGCCTATCGAGATTTTTTTACTGAGATCTTAGCTACAGTTTTTACTAATGCGAACCAGGGTGCTTATACTCCAGTTATCTATGTGCCACGAGGCAGTCAGTCTTTCGTTTTTGTGATTTGCATCTATGCCTTTATCAAGAATCATAAAAATCTTTTATTGTCTCTGATTCCGGTGGTTGGTCTTCTTCATGCAGGGCAGGCTCCTTTTTTTCTTTTAGCAATTTTTGCTGTGGTTGTTGCCTACCTTTATAAGTTTGAAAGTGAGAGAAGCTATTACAGGGGCGTGGTCGTGTCATTGGTGTTTTGGGGATTTGCCACTGTGTTTTGGACTCTGAGATTCTATCAATCCACTGACGCTCGCGCGGTTTTTGAAAACTTTGACCCGACTGGCTACTTTTCTGTCAATATATTGAAAAGGCTCATTTTGTTTTTTGCCATTGTTTTGCCCTTTCTTCTGAGTTCAAAAAATAAGTCACAATACAGAGTGATCTTTACGGGGATTCAATTTTTTTTCTTTGCGGAAATTTTCCACTTTTTCGCAGATGGAGTGAATAATGGATTCGACAATGTAAGCACTCTAGAACAAATTCCTTATAGAATAGGAACGTCTTTGTATGTAGTTTTGGCTGCCTTGGCTATTTTTTCTGTAGTGAACTTTTTGAATTTAAGTCGAATTAAAGTTAACAGTTCAATTCTAGTTTCGGCTTTAACTTTAATGATTATCTATAATAGTCGTTACCCTCTTTTTTACCAAAATCTAAAGACTAACTTTTATGGTTTATCAGGTGACTTGGAAGCGTCTTTCGAGAAATACGGCTACACAGTTGAAGATATTGGTAAAGTTAGTCTTTTAAATCCGAGACCGAAAGATGAAATTCTTTTTCATCTTTTTATGTTTAATTACTATGATTCTAGGCGCGCTAAAGATTAGCTGATTGGAAAGAATTTCTCTCTGTTTAAAACTATTAATCAAGTTCAGAAAAGTGACATATTCGTTGCTGTTTCTTCTTACTTACAATCATCTTTTTGAGTTTTGATCGGTCGGTCAGATACTTTTTCTAGATCGAATTCTGAGTAGTTTGCAGATTAAAATCAAGCTCCAAACAAAACTGAGGATTAAGGCTATGCTGAAGTATCTGTAGTTTGCTCCTTGCAAAATTGTAGAAATGATTGATACTGAGAGCCCGTAAACAGGAATTGTTAAATAAATCCACTTTGACAGTATCGCTGAAGTAAGTATCGACAAAAAAAGGCAAATAAAAAGGAAGAGCCCAGGGAGTCTTATGTTAGCTAAGATTGATATTTCTGGGATAGGGGTAAATCTTGTGTGCTTTTGGGGTTGGCGAACGAGATCAGCAGTTCTATAGGTAAAATCAGAACCAAACAAGCTACTTGCTTGAATTCGAGCATCATCAAATCTCTCTAGGTCGCTTAGAAGCTCAAGTTTAAGGGTTTTCGTTTTTTTTAATTCGAATGTGAATTTCCCGGTGTTTTTCATTGCGCTTATAAAGTCTTGAGAACTTATTTTAATAAGTTTTTCCCAGTTTTTAATGATAGCCTCAAAGCCTACCATGGAGACAAGTCTGTTGCTTTCTTTGGGTCCAAGTAGTTTATAGGTTAGCCCAACTGATTTCCAGTAAGGAATTTTTTCCGAAGGAGGTGTCTTTAAAATCGCTCCTAATCGTTGACTATTTTTTCCATTTTTCCCGAAGCCATAAATATAAAATGGTCTAAACATCCCAATAGCGGCTCGGTATGACTGTGGTTTTTCTTTCGGAACCCATGTTTGCCAGAGGGCTGTGTGAAATTGAAAGCCACCTGCGAAAAGAAAGAGTGTCGGCAGAAAAAGTTTTACTTCAAACTTTCTTTTATCTAAAAAATAAAAGAAGAGAAAAATTATTGGGAGTAGTAAAATTTCGGACCGAATTGAAAAGGCAATTCCCATAAGAAAAACAGACAGATATTTCAATATATTTAAATCTTTATTCTCTGAAGCTAATGCTAGGCACCCAATGGCGATGCTCAACAACATTAAACATATGTTTTCTGTAGCAGGTATTAAGAAGATTTCCGAAAAAGAAACTAAAAGAACAATTAAAGAAAAAACAATGTTTCTTGAAGTTGGTTTTTTTAGAATGGAGAATGTAAAAAGATAAAATCCAAAAAATGTGATTAAACGAATCAGCACTAAGGATAGAACGACCGCATCTAATGTGTTTCCAAAAAGTTGAAAAAATAAATGGTAGATCCAGACAGCAAAACTTCTTTCTCCGATCCAGCTAGCCGCAAAACTAACCTTTCCAAGTGGCCATAGGATTGCGGACTGCAAATAGTATTGACTGTCTTTACTAATAATGGGGAATTGAGACAGAGACAGGATCGTTGAGAATACAAATAAGAAAATTAAATATATTCGTTGCCATGAGTTAGCAGCGTAAAAAAGTTTTCGCCTAAAGATCTGGAGATGATTCATTTCACAACATTCTTTGTATTCTGAAGCCAAAACGTGAACATCATTAGATCAAAAAGCTCGTATCGGTGGTCGCCTTTGCCTTGCTTATGAATTTTAGCCATTTTTTGGACTTGGTCGATTGCAATGAATTCGGACACTACGTCTCTGTTGGTCTCCATAAGGTCATTCAGGTCGTCAATCCAATAGTCTCGAAGGTATTTGTATATTGGGACAGTGAATCCTGATTTTTTCCGGTTGGTTACCTGGGTTGGGACTTTGTCTTTTAAAAATTCCCTTAGAATCAGTTTTCCCGAATGGGCGTCGGATCCACCGCCGAGCTTCATTGAATCGGGAAGCCCAGCGCAAAAACGAACAAATTCGGGTGCGAGAAATGGGACACGCACCTCAAGTCCATGGGCCATACTCATTCGATCAACTTTTACAAGCATATCGTTTAGCAGGTAGTGGCTGAGATCCATGGAAAGGCAACGTCCTAGCCAAGTTGGTTGTGGCGGTAGAATGTTTAGGCTGGCCTTGCTATAGACCTTATAGGGATGATCTAAGTCTGTAGTTTCTGCTTGTAGCCAGTTATTGCTGTAAATTTGATTTTTTAGATTTTTAGAAAAATGAGTTCGCCAGGCGGCATGATTCTCAGGAAAAGGCTTGGAGCCAAAATTGGTAAACCGAGAAAACTTTTGTTGAAACGAGTAAGGGTGTGGGTTTGGTGGGATACTTTGAGCGAAGGACCTCAAGGTTGGTGCAATGAGGTTAAAACCAATCTTTTGCAGGCGATTAGAAAGGGACGTTGCAGGATAAGTCGAGTAACCCGCTAAAAGTTCATCAGCGCCATCGCCAGACAAAGCCACTTTGTATTTTTTTGAAGCGGCCTGACAAAGGCCGAAGAAGGCCAGGCTTGACGAGTCGGCCATGGGGTCCTCCAGAAACCATGATAACTTCTGGGGAAGGTCTCTAAAGTTTTCGTCTTCAAGGACAGAATTGAAAGGAAGGCCCAAGTGACTGGCCGTCGCCTTGGCCTCTTTTGACTCGTCGTGGAAGTCATCTTTAAAACCATAGGAGAACATTTCCACATCCAAATTATCACCTTGGGATAAGGCCCAGGCTATGGCAGAAGAATCAAGCCCCCCTGAAAGAAAACAGGTTAGGGGAGTGTCAGAAACTAATTGTGAGCGAACAGTTTTTAAAAACAATTCTTCAAATTGTTCGGTAAGCTCTTGGGCATCTCCGGTAACTGGTTCTATATTCCAATCCCAATAACGTCGGGTTGCCAGGCCATTTTTTGAGAACTCGACAAACTGGCCGGGCTCGACTTGGTGAATCGCCTCCAGACCAGTTCCTGGGCAAGAGGTATGCCCAAAGGTAAAGAAGTGATTGATTTGCTCAAGGTCAATCGATCGGTCTATCGATTTATCGCAAAGTACGGCTTTTATTTCGGAGCCAAATACTATTTTGTTTCCTTGCAGGGAGTAATACAGTGGCTTTACCCCGATAGGGTCGCGGACAAGGAAGAGTTTCTCTAATTTTTCGTCCCACAGGCTAAATGCAAAAATGCCATCGAGCATCTCGAAGGCCTTTGGACCAAACAGTTGGTAACAAGCTAAAATAACTTCTGAGTCACTTTGGGTTTTGTAGTCATAACGATTTCTGGTTTGCTCGCGAAGGGCATTAAAATTGTAGATTTCGCCGTTGAAGGAAAGACAGGTGTTGTCGTCATTGCTCCACATAGGTTGGTTCGAGCGAGGGTCTAAATCAATGATTGCCAATCGAGTGTGCGCAAAGCCGCCATTTTTGAACCGGCTGACTCCAAAAGCATCGGGCCCCCTGTGGTAAAGTTGCTTGGTCATGTTTTCGAGTATTGGGCCCAATTGAGGCTCTTCGCAACCAGAAAACGAAACCAGGCCTCCCACGCCGCACATTATTGCTTTTTTTCCTGATTCAGCTCGTGGATTTCGAACCTTTCTTGTCTCATCTGGCTTATCTGTGATGACAAAATTCCGAGAAACAAAGTGAGTAAGCCAGACATAATGATGAGAACGCCCAAGATAGGGAAGCCCAAACCAACGGTGTAGGCCTTATAAATCGAGTAAGCGCCACCAATCAAAATCTGTGCAAATGCAAACAATGAAAAGAAAAGGAAGGCATCAAACAGCAGAACGATGCGAAATATTAAATTCAGTGTAAAAAAACCGTCTCTAAAAATCTTTACATAAGATTTGCCAACTCGCTGATTCACTTTCAGTGGGAAAAACTGGATGGGATAGTTGCGTTTGATCATCAGCAGTGTGGATGTTGATGAGGCTGAGAATCCGTCGGGCAGTAAATGCAGGTATCTCAAGATCACTTTGGTGCGGAAAACCCGATAACCACAGTTCAGGTCTGGAATTTTTTGTCTGGCAACGATTTGCGATATGAACCGTAAGACCATTTTTCCGGGAATTCTTCGCACGACAAATGCCGATCCCTTTTCTCTGGCTCCGAGCACGGCTTCAGCTCGATCTTCAAAAACGGGGCGAACCATTTCTTCCAGGTATTCGGGGCGGTGCTGAAGGTCAGCGTCGAACCAAACCAGTATAGGCGTTTGGGTTTTGACCATTCCTTTTTTAAGAGATGCCCCGTAGCCTCTGTTCATTCTTTGTCGAATGATGTTTAACTTTTCTCCGTATAGGGGTAGTAGCTTTTCTGCGACCTCGTAAGTTTGATCTGTCGACCCATCATCTACGACAATCAGTCGAATATTGGGGTACATTTCAAAAAGAGTTTTAATACATTTTTCTATGGCCTGCTCTTCATTGTAGGCAGGTATAATTACAGTAGTTTCCTCTTGCCAGCCCAAAGCTCATCCTTCATTTTTGTTTAGTTCATATCTATCAAACATCTAGGCTAATTCTAAATGGTTGTATGGATTCTAGTTAAGTCTGACGCTAGGTATTAAAAGCGAAAAGAGTCAGCTTTTCGCTGTTGAGGTTCTGGGAGGTAGCGGCACCATTGGCTGCAAAGAGCCAATTTGATTTAAAAAGTTTTCTTGGCTTGTATTTTCTTCAGGGAACAGCGATTTGAGGTCAGAAAAGGTGAAGTTTCCTAAGGGGTTTTCCCGAGGAACCTGTTTTTTTAGAAAAGGGAAGTGGAGATCTTCGATCAAGAGATCCCAGAAGCATAGGGTTGGGTTCGGATTTGAGAACAAGGGCACTCTTTCGGGGTGTGAAGTCTCGATCTGATCTGTTGAGAAGGCGACTCTTCCTTGAAAACCAGCTTTGACCAATGCTTGGCTTAACCCCAATTCGTATTCATGGATAACCCTTTGTTTGCTTTTGTAAAGTTTAATATTGTCCAAAAAGGTAAGTAGAAAGCTAGATTCTAAAACCTTTTTGTTAAACGACAAAAAGTAGCTTTGTAGGTGCCATTGAATTTGCCAACTTGCGGTCATGCCCCAAAAGTCAGCATCGATAAGTTCTGTTTTTTCGAAAATAGGTTTCAAGGGATATAGGGGGCCGATCACACTGTTGTTTGCCAGTAACAGTTGGTCCAAGTTTAGAAGATAGTCTTCCTTTAGCTTTTTGAACTCTTTGTGCAATGTGGCCCAAGATCCAAAATCGAAACCGACGTTATTTCTTTGTATCACCATGCAGGTCACAGATTTGATACTGTTCATTAAGTCTGGGGTTAGATTTCCATTGGTCGTGCACAGGGCCACTGGTATTCCACATTCCTTCAGTTCTCGCAGGTACTCGACCAATGTGGAGTCATCTTGTTCAGACCTAGAATAGTGTGCAAACAAACACAGTTTTTTAGGATTTTTTATACTACAGGGCTCGCTGTGTAAAACTTTGTAGTCCCAGGTAGGGTGGTGATCTTTGTTCCCTATGAACTTGTAGATTTGTTGTTGAGCCTTGGGGACCACATTTTTTAATATTCTTGAAATCGATACTAAAGAAGATCTGTTCACAGTTGTTTTCATTGTAAAAGGTTCGCTAGCGCCTGTTGCCACTGAGGGAGTTCGATCCCGAGATAACTTTTTATTTTTGTTTTATCCATAACCGAATAAGTAGGACGAGTGGCCGCAGTCGGGTAGTCTGAGGAGGGGATCGGGTTGACTGAAATGTTAACAATTGATTGTTGAAAGATCTCGACTGCAAAGTCGAACCAACTGGTTTCTCCTTCATCAGAGACATGGAAAATATCGTTGGCTGAAGCACCCTCGTGATCAATGTATTGGGTTAAGACCTGGGCCAAAGAGAGGGCTGATGTCGGAGAGCCAATTTGATCATTGACCACATTGAGTGAGTCTCTTTCTTTAGCCAGGCGGAGCATGGTGGTTAAAAAGCAGGGAAACGTTTTTGAGTAAAGCCACGAGGTTCTAAAGATTGAAAATCTTTTGCATTCTTCGATGACCCTCAGTTCTCCCTGTCTTTTTGACTTGCCGTAAACAGAAAGTGGGTGGCATTGGTCGGACTCTACATAGGGGCTTTTTTTGGCCCCATCAAATACAAAGTCGGTCGAAATATGGACCAGTTCGCTGTCTAAGTGGTTGCAAATAGCTGAGAGAGGGGAAAGAGCCACGTCGTTAATGGCAAAAGCTTTTTCAGTTTCAGACTCAGCTTTATCCACTAGGGTGTAGGCCGCGCAATTCACTACGACGTCGGGGTTCAGTTTGTCCAACTTTTTCAGGTTGGTCTCTGCTGGGGCGAGTAGATCGAACTGCGCTTGGCCGAGACTGGTCACCTGCCATTGGTCTTTTTGAGCCATCGCAACAGCGAGGTGGTGCGCCAACTGACCTCCTCCCCCCAAAATAACGATTTGTTTCTGAGAGGCCGTCACAGGTTTTCCACGTACCAATCGATACCTTGACTGAGGCCAGCAAGCACGTCATGAGTGGGTTGATACTTTATGTTTTTCTGGGCTTTAGAGATGTCAGCCAAAGAGTGGCGCACGTCGCCTGGGCGAAAGTCTTTATAGGTAGCTTTGAGCCCTGCCAAATCAGGGCGGTGGCTCAGTAGATTTTCAACGATGATATTAAACAGTTCTGTTAGAGTTGTACGGCGACCTGCTGCGATATTGTAAACCTCTCCACTCTTGTTTTTATCAGAATGAAAAGCGGCCATAATATTGGCTTGCACGGCGTTTTCAATAAAGCAAAAATCTCGAGAGGTTTCACCGTCTCCGAAAATTTCTACGGGTTCTCCCCTTAAGATTCGGGCGATCCATTTCGGAATAACCGCAGCATAGGGGCCGTCCGGAGTTTGTCTTGGCCCGAAAACATTAAAATAACGAAGACCCGTCACATTCACGTCGTAGGTCAAAGAAAACACATTGCTATAAAGCTCATCGATGGCTTTGGTCGCGGCATAAGGCGATAGGGGTTGTCCGATGTTTTCCTCTACCTTTGGCAAATCGGGATGATCACCGTAAACTGAACTGCTGGAGGCGTAGACCATTGGAACTTTTTCATCACGGGTGGCGATGAGCATGTTTAGAAACCCGTTGACGTTAGAGTTGTGAGAATCGAGAGGGTTGGCTATTGAGCGAGGGACAGAGCCTAAGGCGGCTTGCTGAAGGACGTAATCTTTCCCGGTAACACATTTTTTTACGGCTTCTAAATCTCTTATGTCACCCTTAATAAATTCGAAATCATTAAACTCCTTGGAGATTTCATCAATATTTCTTTGCTGGCCGGTAGACATGTTGTCAATACCAGTTACCGACTGACCAAGCTCAAGAAGTTTTAAGCTCAGGTTAGAACCGATAAAACCCGCACAGCCGGTGACTAGCCATTTTTTTGGGTTGGACTTCAGTTCCTTTTGGACTTCAAGATAATTAAGCATTGTGTTCCCGTTTTTGTTTGAGTTTATAAAATTTCAAAATTTGTTCATTGATAGCATCGGCAGTGTAACGATTCAGTGCAATCTCGCGAGCCTCTTTTCCTAATCTAGTTCTGAGACTATCATCTCTGATCAACAACGCCAATGTATCGGCCAGCTTCTTCACATCTCGTGGCGGAAAAATTAAGCCATTTACATTGTGTTCGACTAAAAAGTTACAGCCTGGAGCATCAGTTGTGACGATCGGCTTCTGGCAAAGACTGGCCTCCAATAGGGACAGCGGAAGGCCTTCTCGGTAAGAGGGCAGACAGACAATGTCACAATCGCTGTAAAGTGTATTCATGTCACTAACATGGCCAAGCCATTTGATATTTCCCTGAGACTCCCATTCGCGAAGCTGTTTGTTAGGAATCGCTGACGGATTGGATGGGTCGGTCTTACCGGCTAAAACAAGTTGAAAATTATGATCGAGATTTAAGCTTAAAAAAGCCTCAACTAAGTCTCCGACCCCTTTGTCCCAAAGCATGCGACAAGGAGCTAAAATTTTAAATGTTTTAGACGCTTGTGATTTTGGTTTTGGGTAAAACCTGTCCGGGGCAACGCCAGAGCCAGGAATAATGGTGGTTCGGTAATCTGGGACAAACTCTTTGTCCGTAAATAGAGACTTGTCGTCAGGGTTCTGAAAAATCACATGAACTTTAGGGGTCTGCATGGCCCACTTGTAAAGAGCATCCACAAAGAGTTTTATAACTTTACTTTTTTTAGAATTAGAAACGTAGACGTATCCAAGGCCGGTGATTGTGACGATGATGTTTGGAACCCCGGCCCAACGACTAGCAAGAGATCCGTACAAAGCGGGTTTGATCGTAAAACTGTGCACCAAGTTTGGCTTTTCTTTTCGCAAAATTTGAAAAATTTTAAAAATCGTCCAGAGGTCGCTGAATGGGTTGGTCCCGGTTTTTGCCAAGGGGTATTCCACAACCCGAAAACCCTCGCTTTTAATTTTGTGGTTGAGCTCGGATTTGGGCACGATGACCACGGTTTCAAAAATTTTACTAGCTTCGCGGGCCAATGAGATTCTGTGAGATAGGAAAAATTGCGTATCGTTGACTATAAAAGCCACTTTTTCCGGGAGGGACATACGTGGGTCATAGAAAAGCTTTGGGGCTTTGACTAGGTCATAATGAAAAATCAAATGCAGAGCATCATTCGAAGGGGGGTCCGGAACTGGAACCCATGCCGCCATATTCTTGTATCCCACCGTAAATCCTCCTATAATTGGAATTCTTAAGAGGAGTTTGCAACATGGAAGTTCAGCACGAATCTGTTCAGCAAGTGGCCGAAGTCGCTATGGGGTCTGGTCCAACCACTTTAGAAATCATTGGAACCGTTCTTTTTGCCTTTGCCGTTTTGCACACCTTTGTGGCCACCAAGTTTGAGGCCCTGGCCCATAAATACCCGGAAGGGTCGATTCAAGAAAACCTGCTGCATTTTCTGGGAGAGGTTGAGGCCATCTTTGGTATCTGGGCCGGGTTGTTTATTGCTTGCTATATCGGACTGGAGGGCTTTACCCAATTTGATGACCACCACAATTTGATTGGTGGGGCAGTTCATTACTTAGAGGGAATCAACTACACAGAGCCAGCTTTTGTTTTTGTGATTATGTGTATGGCGGGGACCCGCCCGGTCATTCTGTTTGCTGAAAAATGCATTATGATCGTGGCTAGGCTTATTCCTTTGCCCGAGAAGTTGTCTTTTTATATTTCGGCTTTGATCATCGGCCCACTTTTAGGTTCGTTTATCACGGAACCAGCGGCCATGACTGTGACGGCACTGATTCTTCTTGATTACTTTTTCTCTGGAAAAATGACTCCCAAATTCAAGTACGCCACTTTGGGACTGTTGTTTGTTAATATCTCGATCGGTGGAACTTTAACTCACTTTGCCGCCCCGCCAGTTTTGATGGTGGCCAGCAAATGGCACTGGGGTATTGAGCATATGGCTATGAATTTTGGCTACAAAGCGGCAATCTCCATTGTCTTGTGTACGATTGGTACGGCCCTGTTTTTCAAAAATGAATTGGTCGGCAAGCTGCATATCAAACAAAAACACGACAACTATATGGAGCCAACCTTTTGGATCACGGCCGTGCACTTAGTGTCTTTGGCCCTTGTGGTTTACACGGCTCATCACATGGTGTTTTTTATGGGGTTCTTTTTGTTCTTCTTAGGGTTTGTATCTGTCACTCAAGAGTATCAAGATCAACCCAAGTTGAAAGAGTCTTTGCTGGTAGGCTTCTTCCTGGCTGGGCTTGTCACCTTGGGCCAAGAGCAAGCCTGGTGGCTGTCAAAAGTGATCACCCAGTTGGGTGACTTGGCGCTATTTATGGGAGCCACCGGCCTGACCGCCATCACCGATAACGCGGCTTTGACCTATCTTGGCTCACTGGTGGAGCTGAGTGACAGCGCCAAATACAACCTCGTCGCCGGAGCCGTTGCAGGTGGTGGTTTAACCGTGATCGCCAACGCACCCAACCCCGCCGGTTACGGAATTCTAAAAGGCTCGTTCAACGGCGGCATCAACCCCCTAAAACTACTAATGGGCGCCGCCATCCCAACTGTGGTCGCCTGCCTCTGCTTCCAACTGCTCCTTTAGGTACGCCGTTCCCTTTTTTCGGTACGCCGTTCCTTTTCCAGCAGCGTCATTCGTAGAGGCATTTGGTCTTATAAATGGAGCTTTACCTGAAGACCCTCCAAATTCAGTTTGATTGGAATAGCATTTTGATTTTGACGCTGCTCAAGAAAGAACGGCGTACCGAAAAAAGGGAACGGCGTACCTTTTAGAGGAGGCGGGTTTTTATGTTGGTGCTCAGCGAGCCGATTTCGTTGAAGGCTTCGGTGGCACCGGCTTCGATGTCCATTAGCAAAAATCCAATCTCTTCGTCCGTCGATAAGGACTGCGAGTGAATGTTGATACCTTTTTGCGAAACAATGCTGTTGATGTCTCCTAAAACTCCGGGCACGTTTTTATGAACATTTAAAAGCCGCCGACCTTGGATGGTCATGGAGGCGGGGACGTTAGGAAAGTTTACAGCACCGACGGTTTGCCCGTAACTAAAATAGTGCCCCAGGGACTCTGAAACCTCTTGCCCGATTTTAAATTGGGCCTCTTGGGTGCTGCCACCAATATGCGGAGTCAGAATAACGTTTCGTGAATTTTGTAAGTGGGTTTCAAAGCCATCGCTGTTTTTCTTGGGTTCGGAAGGGTAAACATCGATAGCGGCACCTGCCAAGTGGCCGCTATCGAGGGCCGAGGCCAGGGCCTCGATGTCAACGACGGTGCCTCGGCTGGCATTGATCAAATACGAACCTTTTTTCATCAAGCCAATTTCTTTGGCGCTTATCATTTTTTTAGTTTCGGGTGTTTCGGGTACATGCAAAGTTACAAAGTCGGTCTCTTTTAAAAGGGCATTGAGACTTCCCACCTGTCGACTGTTGCCGAGGGGGAGTTTTTTAACTACGTCGTAGTAGATGACTTTTAAACCGAAGGCTTCGGCGAGAATGCTCACCTGGGAGCCAATATGCCCGTAACCCACAATCCCAATGGTTTTGCCTCGAACCTCAAAAGAGCCGGCGGCGGACTTGTTCCATTGACCTTTGTGAACTTTAGAACTCATATCAAACAAATTTCTAGACAGTGCAACGACCTCGCAAAGGACCAGTTCGGCCACCGAGCGGGTGTTACTGTGGGGGGCATTAAAGACCGGGATTCCCAATTTTTTTGCGGAATTCAAGTCGACTTGATTGGTGCCAATACAATAGCAACCAATGGCATTGAGTTGGGGGGAGTTTTGCAACACCTTTTCGGAGAGCTGGGTTTTCGATCGGATGCCCACGGCCTCGAAATCATTTAACAGATCAATCAGCTCTTGATCGGCAAAGGACTGCTTGTAGAGTTCGACTTGGTGCCCGTGGGCCTCGAGGTTGTCTTTGGCGACGGAGTGGATTCCCTCCAAAAGTGCTATTTTCATGTAAAAACTCCCTATTTCAAGGTCCCCATTTTAGCCGAGAGCCTCTGACTTGCCAATGGCGAATTGTTTGTAAAAAGTGAGTTTTTTTAATAAGATCAGGCCCAATTGAACGAGTAAGGTTGCTATGGCTGAATCAGGAAAATTGCGTTTGCTGGTTGTCGATGACGATCCTTTGGTGGTCGACACGATTGCCCTTTGTCTGCCGGACCATTGGTCTTTGATTTCTCAGGATAAAGCCAAGCTGAATGATCAGCTGTTTTTTCATGCCGCCTTCGTTGATATTCACTTAAGTGGCGATCTCAATAAGTCAGAAGGCTTGGAGGTCATGAAAACCCTGTCGCGCCATCAGGGTCTGTCCGAAGTGGTTTCTATTTCAGGAGACTTGCGCCGAGAAAACATGGAGGCCGCTTTAAAAGCCGGAGCCACCCGATTTCTGGCGAAACCCTTAGTGGCCGATGAATTAAAGTTGGTGCTAGAAAAAATTGAAACTCTTTGGCGCCTACGGGGCGTCAGTCTTGAAAACCAAAAAGACACGGTGAAGTGGATAGGCTCCACTTCCAGTTCTGACGACGTTCGGCGCTTTGTGGCCAATATGCAAAAAGAGCCGGCGCCAATCTTGGTAGAAGGCGAGTCGGGCACCGGAAAAGAAGTGGTGGCGCAAATGCTTCACCAAGCCCAGTGGGACCGCCCCTTTGTGGCGATCAATGTGGCGGCTCTTTCAGAAAACCTTTTTGAATCAGAAATGTTTGGGCACGTAAAAGGGGCTTTTACCGGGGCCATTCAAAACAAAGCCGGTTTGGTTGAGCAAGCCCATGGCGGAGACTTGTTTTTAGACGAGATCGAGGCCCTTAGCTTGAACCACCAAGCTAAACTGTTACGGTTTTTAGAAAATGGTGAATTTCAAAAAGTCGGAGCCACCGATTCGCAAAAAGTGCAAGTGCGAGTGATCGCGGCGACCAACGAAAAATTAGAAGAACTGGTGAAAAAAGAAAAGTTTCGCGAAGACCTGATGTACCGCCTGAGTGGCCATAAGTTGGAAATCCCTCCTTTGCGCGACCGTAAGGAAGACATTAAACTTTTGTGTCAGCACTTCTTATCCCAGCGCGAAGTCACAATGAAAAAAAGCATGGGTGAGGACGCCTTACTAGAGCTGCAAAACTATTCGTGGCCGGGAAATGTTCGGCAGTTGAAGCGGGTTTGCGAGCACCTGGCATTGATGGCGCCGCTGCCAATTATTCGGGCCGAAGATGTGAAAGGCATTCTTTACAAGCAAGTGTCGGCCTCCACCACCGATCAAGTGAACCTGGATTTGGGGCTGGCTCAATTGATGCAAAACTACGAACGCACGGTGATGCAACAGGCTCTGGCTTTGGATTTAGAAGTGGATGAGTTGGCAAAAAAATTACAGATTTCTCGGTCTTCGCTTTATAAGAAAGTGAAGGACTATCAACTTGAACTAAAAAAGTAGGAAACCTATGTGGGATTTACTTTTCGAACCAAAATTTCAGGAAACCGCCGTTGTTGTTTTTAGCGCGATCCTGATTATCAATGTCATTTTGACTTTTCTCAATCGCAAAGACGCACAATTCAAAAAAGGGGCCGCGAGCACCATGAGCTGGCTTCTGACCGTACCCTTTATCTTTGTTTTTGCGGGGATGGCTTGGCCTTACCCTTTGGCGGTGCTCTGTATTGTCTCGATTTATGGGGCAAAAAACTTTTTTCAAATGACCGGAATGTACCATCGTAGCAACTTTGTGTGGGCCTGCTATTTTATCATCTTTTTCTCCACCTACTGTATCTATAAACAGTACGTCGATATTTACAACTTGATGCCCATGTTTATGATGTTTGTGGTCTGCTTGATCCCGCTGCTACGCAACTCGTACAAGCACATGGTTCAATACATGGCGCTGACCCTGATGAACTTTTGTTTTATTTGGGCCTTCTTGCACCTGGGCTGGATTATGGAAATGCAAGACGGGGTTTATGTGATGATTTACATCATTATGCTCACCGAATTTTTTGACACCATTTACCTAGCGATCAGTCGCTACCTAAAAAACTTTAAGCTGATTGGAAACATCACCCCCAAACGAAGCCTTGAAGGTTTTATTTTTGCGGGAGCGATTACCTTAGTTTTGGGGTGGGGGATGCGTCATCTGCTGCCCGTGCGTACTGAGTACTATTGGGGTGCGATCAGTTTAACCTGTGTTTTGTTTGGAAGCACTGGAGACTCGGTTTTGGCTGTGGTGCGAAGAGACCTGGGCATCAAAGTTACGGACTCGTTTATTCTTGGTCGAGGCGATTTCTTTAGTCGATTGGATCGACTGGTTTTTGTAGCGCCAATCGCCCATTACGTGTTGTTTCTATTAGGGGAGTACCAGTGAGCTGGGAGTGGGACTACGAAAACGAGCAGTGGACCAAACTGCCGCCCTATTTAAAACACTTGCCGCTTTTTACTCGTCATTACGATTTAACCTCAAAATTTTTTCGTTTGCTTTGGGCTCTTTTTTTAAAACTTTTGGCCTACCGTTTTTACGTCCGTATTAAATTGCACGGAGAATTCCATACCATTGCCAAAAATTATCCTAAACTGATTGTTATTTCCAACCACGCCAGTCACTTGGATGCGACTTCGATGGCGGCGGTGATTCCGTTTCGGTACTGGCCCGATCTTTATGTGACAGCGGCGAAGGACTATTTTTTCGGCAACCCTATTTTCGACTTTTTTTCTAAACACTGTTTGGGGGCCATCCCCATTGATCGCAAGGATAAGAAGGGCGAGGCCGTAAAGCTGATTCTCACGCTGCTGCGTCAATTAGACCGTATTTGGATGATCTTTTTTCCCGAGGGCACACGATCCAAAGACGGGGCCATTCAAGAGTTCCGACGGGGGATTAGTTTGTTCTCGCAAGAGACTTCCACACCCATATTGTTTCTGTATATCAAGGGCAACAGCACTTTGTGGCCCAAAGGGCAGCTGATCCCGAGCCCAGGGGTTCTGGATATTTATGTGGGGCCCGTTTGCCCCCCGGGAGCCGCCGATGTGATTCACGACAAATACGTGAAATGGGTTCTCGAAATGGACCCTGAAGCGGATATTCACCAACCCAATGAATAAGTCCGCAATTGCGTGGTTGAAACTACCCCTTCTTCGTTCTAGACTCTGGGACCTGTGCCTATCGTGGGAGAATCGGAATGGACCAGCGAATCAATGACTTTTCTATGACAATCGCCACCGTCAACGGCAGTGGAAGCCAATCGGCCAATAACATCCTGATGCGTTCGATTTTTCGAATGGGAGTGCCGGTGTCTGGGAAGAATCTTTTTCCTTCCAACATTGCGGGTTTACCGACCTGGTTTTCTATTCGAGTGAACGACAAAGGCTTTGTGGGTCGTCAGAAGCACGCCGACTTAGTTGTAGCTATGAACAAAGAAACCATCACCAAAGATCTGGAGCTTTTAAAGCCCGAGGGTTTGTTTATTTACAATTCTGGGATTCGAGGGGCTGAGCCACCACAAGACCGTGAGTCGATTGGTGTTGATTTTGATGCCTTGGCCAAAGAAGTGACCGACTCGATCCAACTGAAAAAACTTTTAGTGAATATGGTTTACGTTGGTTTGCTGACCGAGATGATGGGTATCCCCGAAGAGGTGGTCGAAGCCACCATTGAACATCAGTTCAAGGGGAAAGAAAAAGTTTTTGAAATCAACAAAAAAGCGGTGCACGCCGGGCGCGAGTACGTGCGTGCCGAACTGGCAGGAAAATCATGGCCCCTAAAAGTTGAGAAACGTCAGCTCACAGAAAACAAAGTTCTGATTGACGGCAATACGTCCGGAGCCCTGGGCTTGGTCTATGCCGGTTGCACCTTTGGCGCCTGGTATCCGATCACACCTTCCAGCTCATTGGCCGAAAACTTTGAACTCTTTAGTCACCAGTTGCGAACGGAGTCGGCTGGGAAAAAACGATTTTCTATGGTGCAGTCTGAAGATGAACTGAGTGCGATCACTATGGTTGCCGGAGCCGGTTGGGCCGGCAGTCGTGCGATGACAGCGACTTCGGGCCCCGGAATCAGCTTGATGTCGGAAGCCATTGGCCTGATGTATTTTGCTGAAATTCCGGGATTGATTTGGGATGTGCAAAGAATGGGGCCTTCGACGGGCTTACCGACTCGCACTTCACAAGGGGATGTGTTAGCGGCGGCGCGATGTTCCCACGGCGACACCCACCACCCGATCTTCTTTCCCTCGACGCCGACAGAATGTTTTGAGTTTGCTAGTTTGGCTTTTAACTTGGCCGAGAGAGCCCAAACTCCAGTGTTTGTATTGAGTGATTTGGATGTGGGGATGAACTTTTGGATGACCGACCGCTTTGATTTTCCCGATCAGCCCTATGATCGAGGCAAAGTTTTAAGTAAAGAGGATTTAGATAAACTTGGAGAGTTTGCCCGTTATGCCGATCGCGACGGCGATGGAATACCTTATCGAACCTTGCCGGGGACGGAACATGACTTGGCGGCCTACTTCACTCGTGGCACCGGTCACACGCCCGAAGCCAAGTATTCTGAAGATTCTGAAAACTACCAACAATTGATGGATCGACTGGACCGTAAATGGCAAACCATTAAAACTTTGGTGCCCGCACCAGTTGTTGACCCGGTCGATGGTGCTAAGGTGGGGATCGTTTTTTATGGAAGCACTGACGTGATCATGGACGAACTTCTCAGTTTTTATTCGGATCAAAAAATAAGTACCTGTCGTTTGAAGGCCTACCCCTTCCATAAAGATGTCCAGGCGTTCATTGCAAAGCATGACAAAATTCTAGTGATCGAACAAAACCAACACGGCCAAATGGCCGAATTGTTGCGAGGGGAGTTCCCTCAATTTGCCAATAAAATCGCAGTGGAGACCAATTGTGATGGAATGCCGCTCTGCCCAGAAGTCGTTGCCGAAAACCTCAACCAAGGGGGCTTCCTTGGCCACTAATGAATTAGGTTATGATCGTAAAAGCTACACGGGCGCCAAGTCGACTCTTTGTTCGGGCTGTGGTCACGACAGTATCACCAATCATTTGGTTTCGGCTCTGTATAAGTCGTCTGTCAATCCTTACCAAGTTGCGAAGGTTTCTGGAATTGGTTGCTCTTCTAAAACGCCGACCTATTTTTTAGAGAAGTCGGCCGGGTTTAATTCTCTGCATGGACGGATGGCTCCTCTGGCGACCGGTGCTAAGATGGCCAATCACAATTTAAAGATTATCGGAGTTTCTGGGGACGGCGATTCGGCCAGTATTGGTTTGGGTGGTTTTTGCCACCTTCTACGTCGCAACCTTCCCATGGTTTACATTGTTGAAAACAATGGTGTCTATGGTTTAACCAAGGGGCAGTTTTCGGCCACCGCGGATGAAGGCTCCACCCGCAAAAGTGGAGAACTCAACACCTTTTCTTCCATCGACTTGTGTGCCTTGGCCATCGAGATGGGTTGCGGCTTTGTCGCCCGGTCTTTTTCTGGGGATGCCAAACAGTTGGTTCCACTTTTACGGGCCGCCATGGAATTTGAAGGCACCGCCTTTATCGATGTGATTTCTCCCTGTGTGACTTTTGCCAACAACCCTGGATCCACCAAAAGTTATGATGCCGTCAAAGAAAGAAAGTATCAGTTGCAGTCCCTAGGCTTTATTGAACCCAAAGAGGAAATCTCTGTGGATTATGAGGGCTCTACGATTGTCGAGCTCCATGATGGCTCTAAGCTGGCCTTAGCCAAAGTGGATGAGGCCGCTCACGACGTCAGCGATCCTCTGGCAGCGATGCAGGTTCTGCACAGGGCAAAAAGAGACGAGAAATTTGTCACCGGACTGTTCTATTTCAATAGCGATCAGGAGAACCTCGTCGATCAGCAGAGTCTGGCGGATAGAGCCCTTTGCTCCATGAACGAGCTGGAGCTGCGTCCCACCAGAGAGCAATTGGATGAGATCCTGGATGGATTTGCCTAAGCTTTAATCAAAGTCTGGTGCAATGGAGTTGAATAGGGGTTGGTTTTCGGCTAATGTGACGCCTTGGTTTGGTGGCGTAGCTCAGTTGGATAGAGCATCTGCCTTCTAAGCAGACGGTCGGAGGTTCGAATCCTCCCGCCATCGCCATTTTCGGTGCACCAATTCCAAGAATTTTTCTGAATGGAAAGCAAAAATGCTCAGGCAGGTCCTCGCTGTGAAAAGCCTTTGGCGTTTTTTGCTGTGGAATTCGCATTTTTCCATTCCATTCAGAAAAATTCTTGGGGTGGGCGACCGAAACGGGTTTGAGATTTGGTTTTTGGTGGATTGGTGTTCGGTTTTATGGATGAACGACTTTCGGGGTTCGCTACAGTGCGGAAGTTATTGATAATCCTTGGAATACGAGGGACCTTTGAAGATCGATTAGGAGAAAACTATGAAGTCTATTCTCGCTGCCCTTATCTTTGTTAGTTTTGCTGTAGGCTGTGCCAGTCTTCGCGATAAAGAAGATGACCCCAAGTTTGCTGAGCTTTCGCAACAGTTTCTCGACGCGTTTTGGGAGGTTCACCCCTCTTATGCTTCCAACCTGGGGCTTTCTAAATACGATGGGGTTTTAGAAATTCCCGATCAGAAAAACCGAGATAAAAAAATTGCCTTTTATGAAAAGTATCTCGAACTCTTTAAGGCTGTCGATGAGGATGAGCTTTCTTTTGCGCAACGAACGGATCAGAAGCTGATCGTCAACGAGCTAGAGGGCAGTCTGTGGTCCTATAAAGAATTTCGTCCTTTCGAATGGAACCCCTCAGCTTACAATATTGGGTCTGCCGTCAGTGGTGTTTTGGAAAAAGAAAAACGTCCGCTAAATGATCGAATCAATGATATCAGCGAAAAACTTTTGAAGGCGCCAGAGTATTATCAAGCCGCAAAAAATAATATTAAAAACCCAACCAAAGAACATACCGAATTGGCGCTTAAGCAAACCAAAGGTTTGGTTAAATACTTAGGCGGAGACGTTAAGAAGAAGATCAACGACTCGACTCTTTCCGCTCGTGATAAAAGAACAGCCCGGCAAAGAGTGAGTGCGGCGGCGGCGGCGGCCAAGCGCTATCAGACTTTTCTGCAAGGAATTATGGCCAACCCGAAAAAAGTCGATGGTTTTCGGTCTTTTCGTATCGGTAAAGATCTTTACGCCAAAAAGTTTCAGTATGATTTGCAAGTAGAAAGCTCTCCCGAAGAGCTTTACAGAAAAGCCTTGGCAACCAAAGAAGAGATACGCTCAAAAATGTTTGAAGCAGCGATCGCTCTTTACCCTAAGCACTTCGGTGAAAAGCTACCGCCGAAAGATCGGCAAAAAGTTATTTCTAGTATTATCGAGAAGGTTTCTAAAGAACATTCTAAGCCCGGAGAGTTTGTCGAAACCGTTCGCAAACAAATCCCTGAGCTTTCAAATTTTATCAAAGAGAAAGATCTGCTGACGCTGGATCCGACACGACCTTTGAAAGTTCGAGAGACGCCACTTTACGAGAGAGGCTTTGCTGGAGCTAGTGTGGACTCTCCTGGGCCTTTTGATAAAGATCGTGACACTTTTTACAACGTCACCCCTCTTGATAATATGACCAAAAAGCAAAAAGAGAGTTGGCTGCGTGAATACAACGATTACACTTTGCAGATCCTCAATATTCACGAAGCGATTCCAGGTCACTATGCGCAATTGGTTTATAGCAACAAGTCGCCCAGTTTGGTGAAGTCTATTTTTCGCAATGGACCCACAGTGGAAGGTTGGGCGGTGTACTCTGAGCGTATGATGCTTGAACAAGGTTACGGCGAAAACAGCCAAGAGCTTTGGTTGATGTATTACAAATGGTTTTTGCGAGTGGTGACCAACACCATTTTAGATTACGAGATTCACCACAAGGACCTTAGTAAAAAGGACGCCATGAAGATGATGACTGAGGACGCCTTTCAAGAGAAGGCCGAAGCCGAGGGTAAGTGGAACCGCGCCACCGTTTCGCAGGTGCAGCTGGCCAGCTATTTTGCGGGTTTCAGTGAGATCTACGATTTGCGAGAGCTGATCAAGGACGAAGAAGGCAGTGATTTTAATCTCAAGCAGTTTCACGAAACCTTTCTAAGCTTTGGCAGCGCCCCAGTGAAAGAAATCAAAAGACTGATGCTTTAGTAAAATAGCCAGACCATTGACCTGGGCTAGGCCCTAGGTCTCGTCAAAAAATATACGGTTTTTGCATGATTTAAAACTTTGGTTAGGTCGACCGAAGAATAGGGATGCAGAAACAAAGATTCCTATACTTCATCTTATTGCTTGTGGTGGCCTGTTCTCCGAAACAAGAGGAAGGCTTTTTCAGTAAAGAATCAACCAACACCGGTTTGACCTGTCAAAATTCCGACTTTGAGGCTGCCGAGGCCGACTTCACCATCAAAGCCATCTATGGTGAGGACGATCGGGTGGACTGGTATGAATCCCCAGGGCAAACTAAAGACTATTGGGCCAAAGCCACTTTGGCTCTTATCCCATACGGCAATCTTCTCCTGCGCGATGGAGAGTATCAAATCAACGCGACCACTTATAAAAATGCCGTTAATCTTTGTGACGGGCAACCTTTCGAGTACCAACCTTCCGCGGCGTTTTGTTCTGGTTTTTTAGTCAGTGAAGATTTGATCGTAACGGCTGGTCACTGCGTTCGCGATCAATCGGACTGCGACAGTGCCTATTTCGTTTTTGATTATGCGAAAACAAGAGCTGATCAAGACGAGTATCGCATCCCTTCGTCCAGTGTATACAGTTGCGGAGAGGTGATCACCACGCAAACCGGAGCTCGAGATTTTGCTGTGGTTCGCTTGGATCGTCCGGTGACAGGGCGTACGCCTCTGAATGTGCGTCGTGGGGGATCACTCAGCCGTGGCGATCAAGTGATGTTGATCGGACACCCTATGGGGTTGCCGTCGAAAATTGCCGACGGAGGTTTTGTGCAATCGGTAGGGGATCGGATCGAGGCCAGTGTCGACGCTTTTGCGGCGAATTCAGGATCGGTCATTTTAAACTCGGCCACCGGAGTGGCTGAAGGGATTCTGGTCGCGGGAGAAGTGGACTTCAATTACCAAGATGGCTGTCGCGTCGAGGCCCGTTGTGGGGCCAACTGCGACGGTGAGGTGATCACGCCGATCAGCCAAGTACTTTCGTACATACCCGATATCGTCTACCAAAATCCCATCTGCGCCGGCCAGTAAATTCGACTAAAGAACTAAGTCGCAAAAGCGTTCGCCGCCTTCAAAGCTTCCTTTGGGGGTGGGGGTCATCAAAATATCACAGGAATCATAACCGACAGCTTCGACCTTGTCGCGCATGGCTTTTAAAACGTCATTAGACAAAGCCGGCTCGCGCGATAAAATGTACAGTCCGCTTAGTTCGGGGTGTCCGACCAAGGCCCACTGGTAATTCGATTCTAAATCGATCACCCAATAGTCACCAGAAAAAGCCCAAATCCAATTTCCTAAAGCTTTGACAAAAGTAACTTCCAGCTTGGAAGGAGTTTTGAATTTATCATTAACGCGGGCGCGACCTTCGGCAACACTAACAGTTCCGTCTTCTTGTTCACAGGAATTCAAGACTTCGATGGTTCCGTCCTCTAAAAGACTATACTCGGCACTTGAGTTTCGCACACAATCTTTGGCAAAGTTTTGCGGTATCGCAGCCAGTTGATGCCAGAAACCCAGGTATTGATTCACATCCAGGTTTTGTACTGTATCGATCGCCCGGGCCTGATAAGTCGATAGAGCTAAAATGGCTGTAATAAAAAATCTCATGGTTTCCCCCTTTGATTATTTTCTATACATATTATGAATCGTTTCTTTACGGTACCTAAAAATATTTTTCACATCTTTTAAGACCTTCCAAGACGCAGCCAGATAGCCAACGGCGCCCAGGGGCAGTTTAAAATCGATCTGATCTGTCATCAAGGTTCCGCCCGCCAGATCTTCGAAGCGGTGAATATGGTACCATTTACTGTAGGGGCCTTTTTCTTGAAAGTCTGAAAACATCAGAGGCGGGTTCCAATCCTTGATGATGGTCTTCCAGTTGATGGGGATTCCGTCCACTTTCAATTTGTAGCAAATTTCAGTATCAGCTTGGATCGTCTCTGTCGAAACCGATGTGATATTAAAGTGCAGGGAAGGGGGCGTGATCTGCTCTAGGTTTCTAGCTTCTGCAAAAAACGGGAACACTTCTTCTTTGGTTTTCGGGATCCACTGTTCAAAAATAAATCTTTTTTCTGTTCCAGTCAGTTGGGGGACTCGCGCTTCGATCGAGTCATCGATGCTTTTGTATTTAAACTGAAAACCTTTGTTCTGAATTTTTGTAGAACTGATTTTCTGACTTTCCACCAAGTGAGGCGCCACTTCTCCCACCGCCAATCGTAAAGCGAAGTAAGGAACTTTGGGGCCAAGGCGGACACCCAGTCGGTTAGCGATGCTTTGGCTGATTTTTAAATTGGATTCGGGATTGGGAGCGGTGGCGTTGTAGACGCCACTGATTTCTGTGTTGACGGCCATCACGTAAAGGTTGACCAAATCGTCGATGTCGATCCAGCTCATAAATTGCTGACCATTGCCGAGAGCGCCCCCAACTCCATTTTGAATTGGTGGGACCATTTCGGCAAGGGCGCCGCCTTTTTCTGAGAAGACGATACCAACTCTAAAAATAACACTGCGGATTTTTTGTAACTCGGAAATGGGCGCTTCCCAATCTTGGCAGACCTTTCCTAAAAAACCATAAGACTTGTGATAGTCTTCGTCGGCCATTGTATCGTTGGCCTCGCCATAGATACCTATAGCCGAAGTTGAAATAAAAAATTTTAATTTATGACCTTTGGTGTTCGAAAGGTCGACCAGCTGTTGAGTACTCTTCACTCGGGAGTCATAGATTTCTTGTTTATAAGCTTTACTCCATCGTCGACCCGCAACGCTGGCTCCAGCAAGATGAATGATTCCTTCCAGTTCAGTGAAAATATCGGACTCTTGAAGTTCATCCCAAGTGATGGGTGTTTGAGGAAAAGGGCAGTCCAAGTCGGCTTTGTTACGATCCCGAGTCAAAATAAACAATTGGTGGCCTTGGTGGGCGAGCTTCTTGCCAATTTCGCTGCCAACCATTCCGGTTCCACCGGTGATCAATATCTTCATAAGTTCACATCCTTTTGAACAATCTTATTGATTTTTCTTTAAAAGTCAATATAAGGAGAGTTGAAACAAAAGGACGCGCCCCTTGCAACAAACTTATGGCATTCACTGGTTTAGAAGAGATCTACGCGTTGCTGGTAATCTGGCTTTGCAGGAAAATTGGAAGCAAAACGACGGTCGCGTCGTCGGTGTTTTTTGTTTTGATAAAGTCTTTCTGAGCCGCTCCGATTTTTCGGTCAATCGGTTCCAGTTTTTTATTAACACTTTAGCCGAATTGAAAAAGGAACTTCGAGAACTGGGTTCAGATCTTTTGTTTATGGACATAGGCCCTCAGCAAGCTTTTCCAAAGCTTTTAAAACAGTTGGAAAAAGAGAGGTCGGGTCTTCCCAAGGTGATCAGTTGGGGCGTAGATTACGAACCCTTTGCCGTCAAACGAGATCAAGAAATGCAAAAAGTCTTCCCTAGTCTGGGAGTGTCTTGTCTTTCGATGCGAGACCACCTTTTGATTGAGCCCCATGAACTGGCTAAAAAAAATGATCCTGAAGGACACTACCAAGTTTACTCCCCCTTTGCTCGTCAGTGGCTAGAGATCTTTCGAGGCGAGGAAGTGCAGAGGCGAGTCAAAGCTCAGAATGCGGGTCTCAAGTACTTGCAGAAAAGAGCCAAGGGCCAAACTGAGAAAATATTTAAACTGAATTGGAAGAATCTTCTTACCAATTTGGAGGAATACGACTCCAACCTAAAAAAATACCAAGAAGAAAATGGTAAGAAGACGACCGTCGAAATTCCAGCGACCGGTTCGTTAGTGGCCTACGAAGCCATGCAGGATTTTAAAAAACGCATCGACACCTACAAAGAAAAAAGAGACTTTCCGTCGATCAACGGAACTTCGAAGTTTTCTTTGTTTCTGAAAAACGGCTCGCTTACGGTCCCACAAATTATTGCCTTTTTTGAACTAGAGCCCTACAAGAAAAAGAAAACCAATCGTGACTCTTTTTTTAGTGAGCTTATTTGGCGTGAGTTTTATTATCATATTTTAAAACACAACCCACGTGTCGAAACCGAAGCTTTTTTGCCGCAGTACCAAGGCCTGCAGTGGCAAAACGATAAAAAGTTCTTTCAAGCTTGGAAAGATGGAAAAACCGGCTTCCCCATTGTCGATGCGGGCATGCGGCAGTTGAAAACCACCGGCTGGATGCACAATCGAGTGCGCATGATCGTGGCGTCTTTTTTAACAAAGGACCTATTGATCGATTGGCAGTGGGGCGAAAAATATTTTATGGAGCAACTTTTAGATGGTGATTTAGCGCCGAACAATGGTGGTTGGCAATGGGCGGCCTCCACCGGTTGTGATCCGCAGCCTTATTTTCGTATTTTTAACCCTTGGTTGCAGAGCAAAAAATTTGATCCCGATGGGGTCTATATAAAAACCTTTGTACCAGAGCTAAAAGATTTGGACCCAAAAGATTTGCACCAAGAGATTTATAATCATCCGACCTACCCTAAACCGATCGTTGATCACTCAGAACAAAGAGACAAAGCCTTGGAACTCTACAAATGGCAAAAGGATTCCTTCCAAGGCTGATTTATTTTGGGATCGAATCACTTAGTTTCTTCGAGTTTATATTTTCAAACCATGCAATAGGCTAGACCCACTCCCATTTAATAATGGAATGGAGGCACCTGGGGCGTAGTAGCCTTCGGACACTAGGTCGGGCTTCTCTGGGTTTTCTAAATCAAAAACAACAGAAAGCTTTTCATGATTGTAAGCAATCAAGTTACCCTGCGAATCGATATCGACTTCGATGTAAAATTGTCGATCAGCTTTCTCCTCTGGATTAGCTATTCGCTAAAGCTATATCTACTCTTTGATGGTCATGACTTCATCGAAGACCTTGAAGTCGACATGACTGCCGGCGGTCATTCCGGTCAGGAGCATTTGAGCCGTGCTCACCATGGCCGATAAATCGTCCATTCTTTTTGGGTCAATAAAGGTCTGGCTGGATTTTGCCAATTTATCATTTAACTTTTTGCAATCCGTTTGAATTTCCGCCAGCATTTTCAGTTCCCGTTGATGAATGATATCTAAGATCACTTTGGTAATATCGGTGTTGATCGTGTATTTTTGAGTGCCTGGCTTGTCTTTCTCAACCTCTTCAATGACATGGTACTCGAGGAGATCTTTTAGGGACATGCTGGTCAAAGCTTTCGAAATTTTTAAAGTGTTTTTTAAAAAATTGGCATCGACGGGATCGGGGGACAGAAAAATCAAAGTCCAAATTTTTCCATGAACTTGTTTGAAGCCCCAATATTCGATGAATGAGCCAATGTTGGCGGCGAGACTAAGATACTGTGGTGAATCGGTGATCGAAGGGGCGCTCATAATATCCTTGCACAATAAATGTTTGTTTAGTGTAAGTTGAACAAAAATACGCGTTTTGTCAATCCTTATGACTCATTCGTCGCAAATGAAGGCCCGAAAAAAGCATTCCCAAAGAGCCAAAAAGGTGCCACATCACATGGCCATGGAGGATCCTATTGCTAGGCTCGCACCAGATTCTTTTGATATCTAAAATTGCGAATGCTTGTGCTGTTATTAGAAAAAACACGGCCAGAGCGAACAAAGAATAGTCTTGCAAGCGTTTCTCTTTCACCCCCGCGGTCAGATCCAGGATAATAATGGGAACCGCATTAATAAGCATCATTGGCTGAACGGGCCAGTCGACAATATTGAACACCATAAAAAAGGCGGTGTTAAAAAAGACCAAAAACCAAAAAAGTGTGTAAAACCCCATTGACGTCGCCCAAACCCGTTTAAGATTAAAGCTCAGTAAAAACGCCATCATTAAAAACATCCCAATGAAATCAAGAAACTGGCTTAGATAATTGTTGGTCGCGTGGTAGATGAAGGAGAAAAGTCCCATGTAGAAAACGGCATAGCAGAAGCCCCGCAAAGGTTGGCTTTTTAATTTTGCGAGCAGAGCCAATCCAATGATCATGTAGGGTAAATTGCTCCAAGTATTGGCAGGCTCGTTGATCACTGAGCAAACGGTGGGTTCGCACCAGTTGACATTGGGAGCCCCATAGCTTTGTTGGGCTTCATACCAGGGGCAGCCGGGGTCGATGGTGAACTCTTTGGTTTGGTTGCTATAGGGACTGTTCATTCCTTCTTTTAGTAAGAAATAACTCTAAAAGAAACTAAATTTTTTTTAATTCCAGAAAACGAGAATCCTTAGCTAAGTCAAATTCCGCATCTTCTGTGTATTTCTTTCGAATATCAATAAGAAGGGCTATGGCCTTGTTTAAATCCTGTTCTTCAAGGGCGCCTTGCTCTCGACAGGTGGTTTCCATATGTTGGCAGAGCTCTGTCACTTCGGGGACGCCGTAGGTGGAGCCGGTGCCCTTGAGCTTGTGCATTTCCAGTTCTAGAGAGTACCAATCTCTTCCTTCCAGAAAGCCTCTCATCAGGTCAAATTTGGCGTCAAAACTGGCCAAGTATTCCATGCGAAGTTCTGTCATCATTTCGTCGTAGTTTTCCGAAGTCACTTTTATGCTACCTTTTTGTTGTGTTCCGGTTCAATAATATCAGCCTTTTTCCACTCGGGTAGAGTAAAAAAGAAGGTGGCGCCCCGTCCCTCTGCCGATCGGACGCCAATGGTTCCCTTGTGCTCTTCGATCAAGGCTTTAGAAATGGCTAAACCCAACCCTGTGCCTTTAACAAGGTGGTGTGTCGAGTCAGTGGCTTGCCGAAATTTTTCGAAAATCAAACTTTGATTGTCTTCCGAAATACCCTGGCCTTGATCGGAGATCGCCACTTCAATGGGACCTTGATTCGTGACGGAGGCTTGCACAGTGACGATTCCATTTTCGGGGCTGTATTTAATGGCATTGGAAATCAGGTTAGTCAGAACTTGTTGAATTCGATCCGAGTCCATTTTGGCCTCAAAGTTCTGACCGGCCGTAGAGACAACCTTAATTTTAACCTGGGCGGCAGATGCGAAGCCCTTCAGTCCTTGAGCTGTTTTTACTAAAAGTTCGGAGACGGGTGCCCATTCGGTTTTCAGGGTCAGAGAGCGCGATTCTATTTTTGCTAAATCCAACATGTCATTGATCAGGCGGACGAGGCGGTCGGTTTCTTGTTCGGCGACTAAAACCATTTCTTTAGAATCTTTATCGAGTTCGCCAACGATTTCGTTGCTCAGCAATCCGAGTGACCCCTTAATCGAAGTCAAAGGCGTTCTCAATTCGTGACTGGCAATACTGACAAACTCGGACTTTGCCCGATCCAGAGCGTGCAGCTCGTCCATATTGTTTAAAACTTTTTGAGCTAATGAATTGAAGGTTCTCTCGAGGTTTCCGATCTCATTGTTTGGAGGGCTGGAGAATCGAAAAGTGTACTGGTCGATCAGAAACTCCATCATGCGATTGCTGAGACTTTGCAAAGGGTATAGAACGCCGTAGTTGAAGTAGTAGATCAGTCCGCACAGTCCAATTAGAGGTAGGATCGTTCCCAGGATTAAAAAAAACCGAACTTCTTGTTTGAACTTTTTGATTTTCCATTGGCCGTATTTAAAAAATCGTCGTTCCACTTTCTCGAATTCGTGAAAGCGCATTTCGTAAAGTTTTGGGTTATTGGCATTGTAGGCTTGGATCAAGTTGCTGACGGCTTCGTATCTCTCTGGCTCGTTGGTCTCTTGTTTAAATTCCTTTAGAGGAGCAAGGTCTTTTTGCGACCTTTCTTTGACATTGATGTCTTGGACATGGTCTCGGATTAGAAGACTTTTTGAAACATGCCCTTGCCAACGTTCTAGTTTTTCATTGTTTTTGTAGGCTATGTAGCCAAATCCAAGGGCGGCTCCGAGCATTAAAAACATGGTGAGATTGAGTTTGGCTCGGATCGACTTCACTAGGCAGCCTTTTTCAAAATGTCGTCGATCATGTTGCAGAGGCTTTGTGGCGCAAAGGGTTTTTGAATATATCCCTCGCCAAGGCTTAAAAATTCGTTAATGTCATTTTGTGAAGATTTTGCGCTTAAAAAGATAACTTGAGCTTTTCGATCTTGTTTTTTTTCATGGTACTGGCGACAGACCTCGACTCCGGGTAAAATAGGCATCATTCCATCAAGAATAATCAGGTCATAGTCATTTGCTAAAGCCTTTTCCAGGGCCTCGCCTCCATCTTTGGCATGATCCACTTGGTGGTGGCCCACTTTTTCTAAAACCATGCGGGCGATTTTTGTAATGTTTAAATCATCTTCTGCCAAAAGTATTTTCATTGTTACCTTTCTTATCCCGCATTTTTGCCAAACCACTTTTGGGCAGCCTGGCCAAGCAACTGTTGTTCTCGCTCGTTGAGGTCCAATAAAATAAACTCTGTGACCACTTTATCTGAATCAGAAGAGTGGGTATTGAAAATGGCTTTAAATCGGTTTTGCAAAAGCCCTGCTTCTTTGAGTTCTTCAAGATCCATGGTGACAATCGTCCCTTTTTCAAGAGGGTAGGGGCTTTCAATGCTGACCCCGATATCTGTCACTCTTAGCACGTGAATAGGGACTTGCATCAGGCCATTGTATTTTGTTTTAACCGGCTTCTGATCTTTCTTTTTGCGATGACGTTCAGCCAGCTTTTCCATTTTTTCAACGAAAAGTTCAGGTTCGATGGGTTTGACGATATAGTCTTGCACACCCAACTCGACAGCTTGTTCGATATCACTTTTCTCGCTCCGACCTGTGAGCATGGCAATACTTAAATAGGAAAGCTCTTTTCTTTTGCGAATGGAACGGATGAGGTCAAATCCACTGTGGGCTGGCATCGTTGCATCAGTGATTAAAATATCAAAAGAAAGATCGCCTAAAGTTTGAATCGCATCCAGAGCGTTGTCGACGCACACCACTTCGTGACTTTGCATTTTAAGCAAAGTCTCGGTGATTTTTAAAATTGCCGGATCATCGTCAACGATCAGAAACTTCATACCTTACCTCAGTTAACCTATCGGAAAGATTATGAATTCCATTGAGTCTGGTTTGGCTTGTTGCTGGCTCTTTCAGGTCGGCTCAATTATCACAGTCGTGACAAAGGCCTTTAAAGGGGTGCTGATAAAAAAGCAGCCGTGCTCCTCAAAGACTGTCTAAAGCTTTGACAAAAAAAGGGCAGTTTAAAAGATCTGAGTTCAGGACCTAGAGCCAGTGCACTGGATTCGAAGCAATCAAGCCTCAATTTTCCTGGATCTAAAATTTTTTTAATTTTTTCTGGCAAAAGCTTTTATTTTTCCGGTTTTTAGGTTGATGAATGACTCACCACCATTTAGCTCAGTCACGCCTCGGAGGACAATTTCCATTCGACTTGAGTCGTAATACCCTTCACTGGCATGCAGTCGGGTTGATGGACCACCCTTTTGAGGTTGTTGTATCAAGACCGCATTCTGAAAAGCAAACAAGGGGGCGAGGATGCCTTTTTCGACAGTGCCTTTAACAATCAGCTGAGTGCACTTGTTTTCAATGCAAGAATTCATTTCAAAGCCCTCAATATACTCATTTGCGGCTTGAGTGGGAGGTGAAATTAGAAAAAGAGAGTACACACAAAGGAATACTCTCTTTGAAAAATATGATTTCACAAGAGACTTAGTCACAGTCTTCGCTGTCTAAGCCACCAGTGGCTTTGAGAAAAGTGTTTCCGTCAGCATTTGGAAAAAAGCCACCAATGGTGCTGTCGGCAAGAGCCACAGGGTTGCCACAATTGTTGTAGGATATGGGCGAAAGGGAGCGAAGATCTTGAACAGGGTTTGCAAAAGGAGCCACCGGCTTGATGTCAGCGGCAACCACGTCACCATTAGCCTTGATTCCTTCGATGCTGATAAGTCCACCAGTCAGAGCCGCTTCGATCGTTGCCAATAAGTCTTCAATGGGCTTTCCATCCTTATCGGTTCTTTCGACGCAAATGCCTTCTTCAAAAAGAAAACCTTTTCTGTTCTCTTTACTGGTCACGTTGCTTGGGCAAAGTTGCTGTTGTGCGGCCATCGCCCATCGCATCCCAGCGATCGCATCGGCACCGAATTCAGGGATTTTTGTTAAGTCATTGTGACGAAGCTTACCGGCTGTGGTTGAATTTTTAAAGTGTTCAATGGCGTCTTGAGCTGTTAAGTCATTGTCTTGGTTCGCTTCGATATAAGAGCGTACCCCGTCTAGTGAATAGGAAGTCATAAGAATGTTGTGGATTTGCATTCCGGCCGCAATTTGTTGAATCACTTCAACGTCGGCTCGAGAAATATTAATTTCCAATGCATTTAGATAGCTGCAGTTTTCAATCTCAAAAACTTCGTTCATGTGATTCTGAGTCGCACACTCTTCGGCGGCTTTGTCTAATGCAGATTGGTTTCCAGGAAGAGTCATTATGTTTACGACCATGTTAAGGTCTTTATTTTCCTTCATGAAGACACGAATGCCTTCCCAGGCGGCTCGATACTCATCCATCAACCCTAGGGCATCTTCTTCAGTGGTGATATCTTCTTGGCCGTCCAATAAAAAAGTCTTCAACGCACTGTTTGGAGATTTGGCGATAAAGTCATTGTATTCCGTTTGTTGTTCAGCGGACAGAGAATTGATCACGGGACGGATTCGTTTCATAGCCCCCTTCATCACCATCATTGGTTTAATCAAAGCTTTGTAAAACTGGGCTCTTTTATTGTCAGGATTGGCTCTCAAAGCTAGGTCGAAAACTAAATCGGCATACATAAAGGAGATAGGGCTAACCAGCTGTTCACCTGCCAACGCCAGGTTCTCAGCAGATTCCATCATTGTACGGCCCGATTGCTGAAGGGCATTTGTATCGACAACAACAGAGTTCTTCTGTCCTTCATCTTTATTACTGCAGGCGGTGTTGACGACGCCGACAAGACCGGCACAAACTAAAGGCGCCAATAGGGCTTTGAATTTCATAATTATTCTCCAGGGGGTAAAAAGGTTAACGATTTATTGATCTATGTTAGTTCGTACCACCCAGCTGCAAGCCTTGTTCCAAGAAAGATGTTAGAGATTAGTAGACTTAGCCGGGCTTAATGATCGAAAACTGAAGTTGAGACGCAAATTGTGTCTGTCTTGTATTCAAAATCGACACAATCCAAATTCACGAAAGTTATTGGAAGTCTCCGCAATTCCGTCCCTCTTATTGGTCGACTTCACCCTTTGGACTTCTTTTTTTGCATCTTTTCATTATGCTGGAAATTTTTAAATATTACTTTGGAACCCATGCGCTACTAACCCAAGCGGATGCTAGAGTGGTTCAACAAAATGATATGGCAGGCTTTTTACAAAATATTTGTTTATTACAATGAGTTCTACCCTCTGGTAAATCCCTGAGTTTCAATTATCCGTTTTGGCCAAATAGTGTGGAGCTCTATTGTCACCAGCTCCTCCCTTAGTACTTTTCAAACTCTTTTGTTTGTGGGCTTTTGCCTGACTCTTATCCTTGGGGTCAGCCAATTCACGTACCGTTTTATTGAGAACCCTTTTAGGAGTGCCTATAGAGAAATTTTTTGAAGAAATCCGCCGATGGGTTTGGGGACCCATTTGAAGTACCTTTATTACAAGGAACTTTAATGGGAGATTCTCCCGGTGCGATTTTGCTCGTTGTATTCAATGGGGAGCAGGTCGCTGTTGCGAATGTAGTTTCGATCCCGCAAACAGGTTTGGGCCTCGTGAAACCGTCCTATCAAATTAGTGTTGACCCAAAGTCCGTAGGCGTGGGCGGCATTGTTGTATCCCACCGCTTCTTTGGCCTCGGCAAAGTCGCGGCGCAGTTGGTTGCGATTGGCTTCAGCGAAGTAGGCCTCTCGTGAGCGACTGGGGAGTCCGTTTCGCATTTCGCAATGCAATTCCACCGAAGTTAAGAAGCTATCAAGCCCCATGAAGGGTTGGTTGACAGCAGCCGTTCCGGCCACCACCAAGGCCGCTTCATCCTCATCGTTGCCAAACAAACTCCAGGCTTGAGCTTTTGGGAAAGGTGCCCACCAAGCGCTTTTCTTTTTGGCCGGAGGATATTGTTGGTTGATCAAGGTCGCCAGACGGTTGAGATTGTCCTTTGTGCTTGTTTGCAGTTTCCATTGAAAGGCTTTTTTGCCGACCAGAAACTTTTGGTTTTTTAGATCAAAAGTAAATTTCACCCAGCGATGATCAGAGAATTGAATGGCGACAGAGAGGGGAGAGACTCTCCGTGCTTGAAAGTGGGTCTTTTTCCCCAAAAGTTTTTTAAAATCCTGAGACTGCTCGGTAGAAATTTGGGAGGCAATCTTTTTTAAAAACACCGAGGCATTGTTGGTCGAAGTCATGGTGTTGATGCGTTCAACCACCGCATGTTGGGTCTTTGTGGTTTTGGCTCCATAGGCGGGAAGCACAAAAAAGAAAGAGAGAAAAAGGGACCAAGATCGCATACTAAAATCCTTTGCTACTGTCTAAAGATTACCATAGTGAGGATCTAAACGGATGGCTGGACCCGACCTAGGAAGAGCCTGGATCCTCTGTTTTTCGTGATTTTCAAAAGTTTTTCAACAGGATTAAAATGAGGCGGCTAGGTCGACCGGTTTCCCAGGTAATAATAGAAGGGGCAGAACCGGAAGGAGCCAGTGAGCATAAGATAAAGGCCCGCGATATTCCATGACGGGCCTCCTAAGATGAAAAAATAAAACATGAGGGAACCAAAGCCCAAACGAAACAGAGCTTCGAATCGTGACAGGTTTTTTCTCATTGAGCGATGATGTCTTTTAATTCGCCGGTTTCAAACATCTCCATCATAATATCGCTGCCACCAACTAACTCTTTATTCACATAAAGTTGAGGGATGGTGGGCCACTGGCCATAATCTTTAATCCCTTGTCGAATTTCGGCGTCTTGCAAGACATCGACAGAGGTGAAGGTGGCTCCCAGCTCATTCAGAATGGCGGTGGCTCGGGCTGAAAAACCACATTGGGGCATTTCAGGGCTGCCTTTCATAAACAGAACAATTTTGTTTTCTGAAAGTAATTTTTCGATTTGTTCTTTCGTGCTCATTGGATCACTCCTTATTTTTCATCTGTTCGAATGGTGAGAGCGTGGACTTCTCCTGATTTTAATTCAGAATCAAAAGCCGCCATCACATGTTTGTGGCGTTGGATTCGGGACATTCCTTTAAAAACTTCCGAGGAAATATAGACCGAGTAATGGTCGTGGGTCCCGGTGAGGTCAGTGACATCCACAAATCCTTTGGGGTAGGTTTCTTCAAGTCTCTTCTTTACCTGATCCGGGGTCATCGCACCTTCCTCATGTTTACAGGAGAGTTCTAATCGAAGCGGTGAGTTGAGTAAACTGACGGCTATTTGAATAAGGTTATTGCGCACTTAGTCAAGATCTGGTAGGGTCCGAAACATGATGGTTCATGGCTTTGTTGATGAAAAACATGTCAAAAAAGAAAAGGCAAAAGCGCGCGAGCTTCGCAAGACCCAATGGTGGAAGCAAAAGCTGGCTCAAGGGCTCTGCCATTATTGCCAAAAAACCTTTGCTAAAGAGGATTTAACTATGGATCACAAGGTCCCTGTTTCTCGCGGAGGGAGCTCCTCAAAAGGCAATATTGTGGCCTGTTGTAAGGCCTGCAATAGTGAGAAAAAATACTTCACTCCTGCTGAAATGATCCTCAATTCTGAGGATGCTTAATTTGGCGTCAGCCACGTAGGTGGCTCGACTGGCTAGACTTCCTGAAATTCCTGCTGTTACAATGGCCAAGTTATTGAAATTAGGAGCACCCAGTTGGCCAAATCGAAAATCACTTCTAGTAGTACAGCCGAGTATTTCGCTAAAAATCTGCAGCAAGTGGGCTTTTCCTCGCCCACAAAAGCTGTTTTAACCACGTTAAAAGAGGCGATTGATAACTCTTTAGACGCCTGTGAAGATGCCGGAATCGCCCCCGAAATTGATGTTCAAGTAAAGAAGGTCGGTAAAGGTTCAGGTAAAAACACTGACTTGATCGAAGTGGTGGTTGAGGACAACGGCCCGGGTTTAGATCAAAATGACTTAACTAAAGTATTTGGCGAGTATTTGGCTTCTTCCAAATTTGGGCGGGGCCGCGCTTCTCGAGGCCAGCAGGGGATCGGTATCAGTGCTGCCACCACTTGGGCCCAGTTGACCAATGCCGCTGGCGTTAGCGTTCGTAGTAAAACGAAAAGCATGCGCAAAGCAATCGAAGGTCAAATTGACGTTGATATCAAAGGTAACAAAGGTCTTTTTAAGAATAAAAAAACCGTGGAATGGAAGAAGTCCCATGGCACCCGCGTCGCCTTTCGGATCGACGGACGTATTCAATTGAATGGTGACGGGGGGCTGCTGACCTATCTTGAGGGGACGACTCTCCTCAACCCCCATTTGGAATTGAAATACGAACTTCTGGATAACCCAGCGGTTTTTATTGAACGAGTCTCGGATGATGTTCCTAAAGTGCCTGCGGCCACTTTGCCACACCCACACACGATGAAGCTGGGCGAGTTTATTACCCACTCAGGAATTTATGGGAATATCACTTTTAAAAAATTTTTAAAGACCGCTTTTTCCAGGGTCACGGACAACAGCATTAAAGATTTTATTAAAAATGGACTTCCGAAAGAGCTTCTTAATAAGCCGCTGAGTCAGGTTAATGAGGCCAATTTAAAAAAGGCCTTCCAGTCGATTCAGAACACACCTCTTCCCAACCCTTCAACGCGGTCGGTTTTGATCGTTGGCGAAGAGTCCTTGTCCAAGTCTATTCTTCGCCTTGGCGCCGTTGATTTTTTCAGTGTGGTCACTCGTAAACCCAAAATTTGTGACCATAAACCGGTTGTCATCGAAGTGGCTTTGGCTCGATTTTTAGACCGTGGTCAAGAAGACTCTCAAGTTCAATTGTTAAGATTTGCCAATCGCGTACCCTTGCAATTCGATAAAGGAGCCTGTGCCATTACCAAAGCCATCGAGTCGGTGAATTGGCGGGCTTACGGCTTAAGCCAGTCGAAAAACAGTTTGCCTTCAGGGCCTTATATCTTTGCGATCTCTGTGGTTTCGCCGTTTATTAAATTTAAAAATGCTTCTAAAGAAACCATTGATGCCTCTGACGAATTGGTTGAAGAGATTCGTTTGGCTGTTATGCGAGCCGGGCAAAAGCTATCCCGCCATATCAAGCGCGAGAACAAAGCCGCCGATTTAGAGCGAAAAATCAAACACATCGAGCAGTTTGGGCCTATTTTGGTAGAGAAATTGGCACAAATCACCAATGCCTCCGACGCCCGGAAGAAAAAGGCCATTGCCGGTCTCGAAAAGATCCTAGGCCGTGATTCTAAAGCTGCGAAAGAAGATCTCAACGAAGCCGATCTTCGCTTAAAGAAATTGAAAGAACGAATGAAGGCTCGCGGGATTGGAACCTTTACGGGTCAGGATGAAGAGGATGTCTCTGATGATGTCGAGGAAATAGGATTCGAATCTGAAACCGAAACAGCCGAGGTCAGCTCCGGCCGATCGGCAAAAGCAAGATCCAAGAAAGCAAGCAAGAAAAAGACGGCCAAAAAGAAAACCGCCGCTAAGAAAAAGACCAAATCTAAAAAGACGACTGTTAAAAAGAAGACCACAAAGAAAAAAGTGACGAAAAAGAAAACCACAAGTCGGAGCAAAAAGTAGGTATTTATGTCAAAGATGATCCGCGTTCGAAAACTAACCAAAGATATCCCAAAAGAAGCGAAAATAATTTGCGACAAAATGCTTAAAGACTTGGAGAATTCCAAACGTCCTAAGTTGCAAGCGATCAAATGTGCCCTCGACAACTCATTTTATAACCCAAAGGTGGGATATTTGACTCCTGGGGATAAAAAAGTAACCACCGAGCTGAACGTATCATCGGTGCAAAAAATGGCTCGCATGACTTTTCTTATGGAAATTCTACTAAGAAATATTGACCAAGGGTCGGTCAATACCAAGCGTGAAATTTACTATATGGCTAAAGGGGAAGTGAAGAGTAATAAAATATTAAAACCTCTTGATTTCGATGACCAAACTGAGAGTGATTCTATTATCGACTACATCTGCGATCTTATGGAAGTCTATCGCGAAGAAATGAACTGTTTTGCCAACGACCGAGGGGGGCAAACTTACTCTCGACAATTGGTGGTCACAGAAACCATGTCTGATGGAACCACGGCAACCATAGATCTCAGCATGCTGGGAACCAGTCCTTTTCAACCGAAAAACCGGCCTCAGTCTTTAAAACTAAAAATGAAAAGTAAAATTGATTTTTGTTTGGTGGTGGAGTCAGAGGGTACCGCCAACACCTTGGTTGCCAACGGTATGACCAAGCGCCACAAATGTATCGTTATGGGTGCGCAAGGGGTTCCCTCGAACGCCGTCCGGGCCTGGACTAAGAATATTCAGGTGCAGTTAAAAGTACCCATTTTCTTTTTCGGAGATTTGGATGCTTACACTTTGCAAAACATCTATCGAACTCTAAAAGCCGGTTCGGCGGCCAGTTTGATTCGAAACTCTGATTTCTCGGCCCCCGATGTGAAATTCTTGGGAGTGTTGCCTGAAGACGTTAAAAAATACGATTTGCACTGTTACGATGTTAAAGAAAGCGACGCTAAAGAAGCCCGTTCACTGAAGAAAGCCAAAGATGCTTTGAAAAATGACCCCTTTTTTCAAGATAAAAAAAATAAAAAGGTGGCGCAAACTCTTAACTGGTTAATCAAAGAAAAGAAACGTTGTGAACAACAGTCCTTGTATTCGGTGAATCCAAAAGATCCATTGATCTGCGAAAAAATCATCGTCGATAAGATTAAAAAGGGCTCTTACATCTAAGAAGGAAGTCCAAGGCTAAGATTCGGTGAACCAAGGTAAAGATTCAAAAAACCTTGAAGAATCCATGAATCTGATTCGATTCCTTGCCCGATGGAGATGACTTCAAAATAAAAAGAAGAGAATTAAGGCCAGAAGAAATAAATTGAAAGCCGCCCAGAGGCGGTAATCTTGCCAAAATGCCAAACCTTTTTGAGGCAGCAGGTCGTCCGCTGTGACCTCCATCGCCGAAACGCTCTTGTTCTTTTTTCCCAATACCCAGTAGAAAGCAAAGCAAATGGTAGTTGTCATGCCGGCACCAATTGTAAAGTGGATGTGCAGCCACTGGGTTTGATTTGCAAAGAAAAAGCCAAGGCCAAGAAGGTGTCCAAAAATCAAGGTATGAAAGGCTAACGAGCCGGAGCCTCTTTGCGTGAACAGACCCATGATGTAGATCACAACAACAGGTGGAACCAAAACGGCAAAAGCTTGTTGCAGATAAAAGTAGAGTCCCCCCAAATTTCCAATAAAGGGTGCCCAAGCGGCCGCGACAATCATAAAGAAAAAAGTCGCCATCTGACCCATTCTTAAACTCTTGGCGGGGCTAACTTTTTTATAACGTGGGAAAATAAAATCATGCAGAACCAAGGTGGATGCGGAATTCAATGTCGAGTCCACACTCGACATAATTGCAGCGATCAAGCCGGCTACTACAAGGCCACTGAGGCCAACCGGAAGAATTTCTTTGATGAGGGTCGGGTAGACCATGTCCGGGTTTTCTAATCCTGGAAAAAGTTGAATGGCAAAAACTCCGGGTAAAACCATAGTAAAAAGAGGAATCAGTTTTAGAAATGCCCCAAGAAGTGCGCCCCATCGTGCATTGGGAATGTCTTTGGCCCCCAAAATTCTTTGCGTGATGTATTGATTGGTCGACCAATACCAAAACCCCAAAACCGGAAGTCCCCAAAGGGTTCCTAGCCATGGCATGTTGGGGTCATCGATGGGTAGAAAAAGAGAAAGGTGCTCTGGCTTGACAGAGGCTTGCACTGAATCCCAAGAAAAACCAATTCTTTCAAAAACCAAGTAAGTCAGAACAAAAGAGCCAACCAGCAAAGTGATGGCTTGAATGAAGTCGGTGTAGACGACGGCTTTCAATCCCCCGAAGGCCGTATAAAATCCAGCAAACAGTGCTAAACCTACGCAGTACTGCCAAATAGCGATTCCTGGGAAAAAGATTTGCAAGGCTAAGGCGCCGGCATAGAGTCCGCCAGCGGTGTCGACAATGATGCTTAGAAAAATCGTTATTCCCGAATAGTAAAGTCGGGCTTTACTATCAAAACGCTTTTCTAAAAGTTCGGGCAAAGTGGTGATTCGACTTTTTAGAAAAACGGGAATACAGAAAAAGCTCATGAAAATGAGAACAAGGGCGGCCATCCACTCGTAGTTGGCAATGGCAATGCCGGTGGTGTAGGCGGCGCCAGCTAAACCTATCATTGTGGAGCTGGAAATATTGGAGGCGAAAAGTGAAAAGCCAATGGCTTTCCAACCAAGAGAGCGCCCGGCTAGAAAAAGATCATCGCCGCCTTTCATGGTGCGGTTGATCCATAGGCCTATAAAAAAGACGATGGAAAAATAAATACCAATCGCCGCATGGTCAATAAAACTCACAGGCTATCCTTTATTTGTAAAATTCCATGGGCGCCAGGGTTCAACGTCAGTGTTCCACTGCTAAGTACTAAACCTTCGGAAAGGTCTTCTAATAGAATAGAACGTGGACAGTCTTCAACCTCGACGACTTGGTCTGTGAAAGAGGCGGCAAAAATAAATGTTTTTTCATTGGAACTTCTTGAAAAGATCACGGCATTCTCATCGTCTCGCCAAAATTGAATGTTTCCGGACTTCAAGCAATCCTCTTGCTCGCGAAACCTCATAAGTTTTTGGCAAAGCTGTAGGGTGCTTGTGGTTTCTTGTTCTTGTTTTTTGATGTTCAAGTCTAAATGCTCTTTAGGAATTGGCAGCCAGGGTGTGGAGTTGGAGAAGCCTGCTCCATTCTGCGACTCGTCCCAGGGGAGGGGCGTGCGACAACCGTCTCTGCCGGGGTAAGAGCTTCGCATATTTTCGCCAAAGGGGTCTTGGCGCACTTCCGAAGGGAGCAAGGCTTCGGTTAAGCCTAACTCTTCACCTTGATAAAGAAAGATCAAGCCCGGCAGTCCGGCTAACAAAGTCAAATAGCCCTTGGCTCTCTTATCTACGGGGAGGCGATCGGGCCATCGCGACACCACGCGGGTCACGTCGTGGTTGCTAAAAGCCCAGGCCGTTGAACGGGAAATACTAAAATACTTTAATATGGGCTCGCTTAAGGTTCCTTCGTTGCGGTGGTTTTGTAGAAGAGAGAAATTGTAGGCCGAATGTAGGGGGTAGCCTTGTTGAGTGTAATCGCGGGTGGTTTCCTCTTCTCGATCACAAAAAATTTCACCCACCAAAAATCGATCTTCGTAAGCATCAACTCGATCTCGTAATGCCTCAAGAAAAACTTTGTTTTCTGGTTGGCTTTTGTCAAACAAGTGGGTTTGATCGAAATAGGGGTTGGTTTCGTCCTGAACATGGGTCTGTCCCCCATGGGCCACAGGGTTGTCATTGAGGCTTGGGTTATGGAAGTAACAATTGCAGGCATCCAGGCGAAATCCATCCACCCCTTTTTCTAACCAGAAATCAACGATCTTTAAAAGTTCGTTACGCAGGGATTGGTTGTGAAAATTTAGATCGGGCTGCTCTTTTAAAAAATTATGGAGATAGTATTGATTTCGTTTTTCAGAAAAAGTCCAGGCGGAGCCACCAAAAACAGACAGCCAGTTGTTGGGGGCAGACCCATCAGGTTTTGCATCGGCCCAAACATACCAATCGGCGTAGGGACCGGTGGGATCGGTCTCACTTTGTTGAAACCATTGATGCTGTTCAGAGGTGTGACTGAGTACCAAATCCAAAATCACTTTTAAATTCTTTTTCTGACAATGCTCCAGGAACTTTTCGAAGAGGCCCATGTCGCCGAATGAGGGATCTAAGGAGTAGTAATCGGCGACGTCGTATCCAAAGTCGACCATGGGGCTTTGGAACACGGGGCCGAGCCACAAGCCACTGACACCCAGTTTTTCGATATAATCGAGATTTTGTAATAGGCCTTGGATATCGCCAACCCCATCGCCGTTGCCGTCGCGAAAGCTTCGGGGGTAAACCTGATACAAAGAGCCCCCTTGCCACCATGGCAATGAGGAAGGAGTTTTGTCCTGCATTTGAATTGTCCCTTGTCTGTTTAGGCGGTTTAACATCTTGTCCCGTCAGGATTAAGAATAAATCCTAAAATTGTTGGATTTACTTACCCTTACCTCCAGTCTTGCTGCGGTCGTTCTAGTCAAAGGGGAGGGATTGTCATACTGTGGGATGCAAACCAAATGACAAGGAGTCCACCTCTATGGCGACCATTGAGACCACCACCCAACTTGTTGAAAAAACTTATGAAAACACCCGAAAACGTCTGAAGATCATCAAACAGCGTCTCAACCGCCCCCTAACCATGACCGAAAAAGTTTTGTACGGGCATTTGGACGATCCCCAAGGCCAGGATTTAGAGCGAGGCAAAAGCTTTTTAATGTTGCGACCCGATCGAGTGGCCATGCAAGATGCCACGGCTCAAATGGCTCTTTTGCAGTTTATGTTGGCAGGTAAGGATGAGGCTGCGGTCCCATCCACGGTTCATTGCGACCATTTGATTTTGGCCTACAAGGGCGCCAGCGAAGATATGAAAAATTCGATGATCGAAAACAATGAGGTGTTTCAATTTCTTTCGACGGCTTCTAGCCGCTACGGCATTGGTTTTTGGAAGCCGGGTGCCGGTATTATCCACCAAGTGGTTCTTGAAAACTACGCTTTCCCTGGCGGAATGATGATTGGGACCGACTCGCACACACCCAATGCCGGTGGATTGGGAATGGTTGCCGTAGGGGTTGGGGGCGCTGATGCTTCTGACGTGATGGCCGGCTTGCCTTGGGAAGTGAAGAACCCGCAGGTCGTTGGAGTTCATTTAAAAGGAAAGCTGCATGGGTGGACCTCACCGAAAGATGTGATCTTAAAACTTTTAGGGATTCTTTCTGTTAAAGGTGGAACCAATCGGATCATTGAGTATTTTGGCGAGGGGACAGAAAGTATTTCTTGTACCGGTAAAGCGACCATTACCAATATGGGGGCCGAACTTGGAGCCACTTGTTCTCTCTTCCCCTATGATTCTCGCATGAAGGCCTACCTTGAAGTCACCAGTCGCGCCGAGATTGCAAAAATTGCAGACGATAATAAAGATTTGTTAGGACCGGATGCCGAAGTCGAAGCCAACCCTGAAAAGTACTACGACCAGGTCATTGAAATTGATCTTGATAAATTAGAGCCTCACTTGGTGGGACCTCACACGCCGGACTTGGCGCACTCGATTTCCGAAATCAAAGAGCACGCGAAAGAAAATGGCTGGGATACTGACTTGTCGGCTGCCTTGATTGGGTCTTGTACCAACTCTTCTTACGAAGATATTGGGCGTGCTGCAAATGTAGCCGAACAAGCCAAAGCGGCCGGTTTCAAGGAAATGCCCCAAACCTTTATGGTGTCTCCAGGGTCCAATATGATTCAGAACACCATCGAGCGGGACGGACAAATGAAAACCTTGAATGATGTGGGCGCAACGGTGCTTGCCAATGCTTGCGGACCTTGTATCGGTCAGTGGAAGCGCGATGATTTTAAAAAGGGTGACAAGAACACTATTGTTACCAGTTTCAACCGTAACTTTCGTGGCCGCAACGATGCCAACCCCGAAACTCTTGGCTTTATTGGTAGTCCTGAAACTGTGATGGCTCTGGGACTTGCGGGTCGCTTGGATTTTAACCCTTTGACTGATGAATTGGACACCCCAACAGGTCCTATTAAACTGAAACCTCCAGTGGCTCCTGAATTTCCAAAAAATGGATTTGTTGCTGACCTTGAGGGTTACCAAGAGCCCCAGGGATCTGACGTGGATGTCAAGGTCGCTGCAGACTCAAAGCGTTTGCAACTTTTGAAGCCCTTTGCGGCTTGGGAAGGTGAAGACTTAACTGACATGTTGGTTTTAGCCAAAGCCAAGGGAAAATGCACCACCGATCATATTAGTCCCGCCGGGAAGTGGCTGACTTACCGAGGCCATTTAGACAATATCTCGGACAATATGTTGATCACGGCAACCAATGCCTACAACGATGAGTCAGGAACGGGTAAAAACTTGTTAACCGGAGAAACCGGAGTTCCTTTTGCAAAAATAGGTCGAGACTATAAAGCCAAAAATCAAGATTGGATTATTGTCGGTGATGAAAATTATGGAGAAGGGTCTTCACGAGAGCACGCGGCCATGTCGCCACGATTTTTGGGAGCCCGTGCTGTGGTGGTTCGTAGTTTTGCTCGAATTCATGAAACCAACTTGAAAAAGCAGGGTGTTTTAGCTCTAACTTTTTTAAATTCAGCTGATTATGATAAAATTCAGGAAGACGATCGTGTCGCGATCATCGGTCTTAAAGATTTCGCCCCCGGAAAAAACTTGAGTCTTGATGTGACCCATAGTGATGGCAAAACGGAGTCGTTGCCTTTGGCTCATACATACAACGAAGAGCAAATTAAATGGTTTGAAGCCGGTTCGGCTTTGAACCTTCTGCGCCAACAGCAGAATTAATCCGTGTTGATTCGGTGGCTCCTTTTTTTAGTCGCCCTGATGGCCCATTTTTGGCTATGGGGGCGGTGGTCGTTTGAGGAGTCCCTGCGCAGCACTTTGTTGCTCGTTGTAACAAGTGGCTTGCTATTGGTGATCGTGGTGCTTCCCTTGCGGGCACTATTTAAAAATAAAAATCCCAAATCCCTTTGGCAAAGCTATTGGATGCGTGGTTGTTTCTATACCTATATAGCACTGATCATTGTTATGAGCCTGTTTCATTTTACGGGCTTAATCAAGATCTTACTGCCGATTAAGGTCGCTTTGTTGGCCGCCTCTGTTTATTTAAAATACAAATGGAAAGCTCTTCAAGAGACTCAGCGGTATTGAAACAGATAACGGGTGTGCACGGCATCCTCGCCGGTGGTTTGGTACAGTTCGATGACCGGACCTTCTTGTTTGTAGCCGTATTTTTCTAGCCACTGCTGAACGTAAGGATAGACTTTTAAGGGGCCGACAGAGGGTGATCCTTCAAAGTGAGCGACCAAGTATTCCTTTTTTTCCACTTCTTCCAACTGAAGTTCCCCCTCCAGTAAAGCTGCTTTGACTTCGCTAGAGAGAATTGGGAAGACGCAACCCCCATGGGATAACAATCGATCGTGGGGGACTGTGTTTGGGTCGTGCAGATAACGGCCAAAGGCAAACGGGCAATCAATATTTTTACTTTTAAAATACTGTTCGACTCCGTCGATGACAGGAGCAATTTTATGATAAGGGCCTTCGTGGGTTTTATAGGCTAAAAAGAAAGGGCCCTGTTGACCAGAAGTAATGGTGACGGGTTTAAAATATCCGGTGCGATAAACGACAAAAGCAACCATTCCCAATAAAATTAAAAGTGTTGCAGCAAAGGCTTTCGCCATGGGTTTCCTTCCGGTTAAAGATCGGTCCAGGCTATGGTTCCTGTGGCCGACTTTAAGTCACACCGCGGAGACACTTCTAGGAATTGTTCGGCTTCAGGCAGTCCGGCGTTGAGTGCTTCAAGGAGGTCATCCCGTTCATCGTCGCCGATTTCTGTCTGCATTCCTTTTTCCATGGCAATTAGAAATTGGTTGTAAAGGTATTTACAGAATTGTCTCCACTCTTTGCGATAGGCTGAAGAAAAATCTTTGAGACAAGATGTTGGAGTGTCAATTTGTGGTGAGGCTTCGGCGTTTAAGCCAAGACCGACGAAAATGAGGGATTCGCCCCCTTTTTGTTCAACTTCCACCAACAGTCCGCTGAGTTTGCCTTCGCCAAGATACAAATCATTGGGGGCTTTTAGACGTAGCGGTAGAGAAGAGTCGAAAACGAAAAGGGACTCATACAAAGCCAAGCCAAGAAGGGGAGTGAGTATGGGTTGAGGAGGCGTTTCGGTTCGAAAGCACCAAGTGCTGAGTAAGACCTCTCCATTGCTAAGGTTGTTCCAGGAGTTTGGCCCTCGGCCTCGTCCCTGGGTTTGGTGATCGGCTAAATACAGCGCAAAATCCTGGCCCGAGGTGGCAAATTCGGATTTGGCCACATCATTGGTGCTCGTGATTTCGGGGTAGTAAAACGACGCCAAGTTTTTCGATTGGGCCCATTCGTGGGTTAGTAAGTTTATCGACATTTTTTTAACTCCAATCAAATAGCAGAGAAAAATCAGCCGTCTTTGCCGAATGGGTGAGGGCTCCAACACTGATGAAATCCACACCCAAGGCCGCGACGGCGGCCACTCTCTCTAAAGTCATATTGCCGCTGGCTTCCGTTTCAACCCCGGGGGGGATTAATCTCAGACATTCACCCATCTGATCAAGACTCATATTGTCTAACATGATTCGGTGGGCGCCGTGAGCGACGGCCTCTTTGACCTCATCGGGACTTTTGGTTTCAACTTCGATGGGAAGCTCCGTTTTTTCGGCAATTTGCTGGACACAAGCTTCGATAGAGCCGGCAATGGCAATATGATTTTCTTTGATCAGGACGCCATCGCTCAGATTCATCCGGTGGTTGACTCCGCCTCCGTCGACGACCGCTTGCTTTGAGAGGGCTCTCATTAAGGGAAGGGTTTTACGAGTGTCCAGAATCTTTGTTTCCGTTCCGGCGCAGGCCTTAACAAACTGACCCGTGAGAGTCGCGATGCCGCTGAGAAAGCCTAGAAAATTTAAGGCCACGCGCTCGGCCTGGATCAATGAAATCAAATTGCCACTGATCTGAGCCACCGTCTGTTGATCTAAGACTTGATCTCCATTTTTGAAATGCCATGTGATTTCCAACTCGTCGTCCAGAAAATACAAACATTCGTCAAACAAGGACTGACCTGAAAGGATGAGATCTTGCTTCGCAATCAGTTTTGCGACCCCAAAGGACTCTTTTTTCGCTAAAGATGTTGTGGTGAGGTCGAGGTTTGGGATGTCCTCGGCAAAGGCATTTTTAATCAAATCTTGGGAAGTCATGGATTTTGGCCAGCACCTTTGATTGCCATTTCTTGTTGCATGATATTTTCCAATTCTTCGCGTACGACTTTCTCAAGAATAATGGGCAGTTGCTCTTTTACAATTTTAGTCAAGGCGATGCGAACTTCTTGCCGAATGACAGCTTCCACTTCTTCAGTGCTCATGACTTTGGGAGTGACCGAGTTGGTGCGGTTGTCGTAGTTTGGAACATTCACATTGTGAATTTCACCGGTTCGAGTCGTCGAGTGACTGTGTGATTTTGAATCTTTGAATTCACTCTGAGTTTTGGGACGATAAAGGAAGTCGTCCAAATTCATTTTCTTTTCATCCCCTAAATCCATGGATTCAAATTGGTCCAAGTCGTCACCTTGGGTTTGACTGACTTGTGGGTCTTTTTTCATGTTTTGATTTAAGGGCTTTGCTTCCCACTGATCACCCAAATTTTGAGAAAAAGTTTGGTCCATGGACTCCGAGCGAGGAGGGGGGGGGACTTCATACATATCAAACTCCTCTGGTTCACCGGCCTGATTATTGAATTCCGATGTGGCCTCTAGTTCAACGGGGACAGGAGTGTCGTCCTCAAGAGACAGTGCGGGCCCTTCCTCATCACTCTCATTCAATTCAAAACTGGCTGTATCGAAAGGTGGAGGCGACGGCGCCTGGACTGAAGAGGGAGCCTCGCCTCCGTGGCGCTTTGTGTTTTCCTCTTCAGCAAATTCGGCAGAAATGCTTTTTGGAAAGGTCAAAAAATCGGAGAGATGCTGCGATTTGGTGGACTCCACCAAATCTTTGATCAGTCCCCGCATTTTATCGATATCGAAAGGCTTCTCTAGCTCGGCTTTGGCGCCGCATGATTTGTACTTGCCCTGGTCCAGCTCCATAAAAGAGCTCCACATTAAAACCACTGGCGTTAACCTGAGGGAGTCGTGACTGCCAATTTCTTGGGCGACTTCGTAGCCATTCTTTTTTTGCAATAAGATATCGGCGAAAATGATGTGAGGTTCGTAATTTTGCGCCACTTCAACGACATCGAGGCCATTGTGGACACTTTTTACCTCAGCACCGTAATCTTGAAGTCCCATTTGAAAGACTTTGCGGATAGAAGCACTTTCATCCGCAAGTAAGACGCGCAACGACATATAGTAAGTAGAAACTTCTTTTACATCAGAGTCAAGAATTCACCCCTACTTGACGCCTTATTTGCCTGCTTTTTACAATGGGGGGTGTTCAACCTTGTCGATCGCTACATTTCAAAGGCTTTTCTCACCTATTTTTTCTCGGGATTGATTGTTTTCCTGACCTTGTTTTTCGTCATCGACTTCATGACCCAGATTACCCGCTTTGATGTCACTTTAGGAACTCTGGGTCGCTATTATGGGGTCTACTGTTTTGAAATCATTTATCAATTTATTCCCGTGGCAGCCATGGTCGGTGTGGTTTTCACTTTGTCGACTCTTAACAAAAGTCGTGAGTTGACGGCCTTGTTTAGCATGGGCATGAGCCTCACTCGAGTGCTATTGCCCATGTTGTTTTGGATCGTCATTCTTGTCGGTTTGTCCTTTTATATCGGTGACCAGCTGGTGCCGGTCACAAAAAAGAAAAAAGAATACATTTACCTTGTTGAGATGAAGAAGCAGCCGGGTCTTTATTCCACAGTGAAAACCAATAAGATTTGGTATCGATCCGATAATATCATCTTCAATATTAAACTTCTCGATCCTGAAAAAAAGAAAGCTTTCGGGGTGACCTTCTATTACTTTTCGCCGGACTGGAAACTGCAACAAGTGGTGAGTTCCAAAGAAGCCTTGATTGAAAAATCGGGTTGGAGGCTGACCGATGGAACGATCACTCTGTTTGTCGAAGACTTAAATACTCCCCTGGTTAAAACTTTTGAAAGTAAAACGATCGCGATGACAGAAGAGTTGGCCGATATTCAAACTACCAGCTCGGCGTCAGATTATTTAAGTTTTAAAGAGCTTGGACGCTACATCGCCAAAAACAAAGAAGCCGGATTGAACATGACCGCCTTCGAGGTGGATTATTGGAACAAGCTGAGTTTTCCTTTTACGATTTTGGTGATGGCTTTGCTGGGGGTCCCTTTTGTGATCACCCATCAGCGGTCGGGTGGGATGGCCAAAAACATTGGTTTAATTTTGCTGATGACATTTTCGTTTTGGGTTTTGCACTCGTCGACCATGTCGTTGGGCCGTCACGGGCAGCTGCCGCCCTTTCTGGCGACCTGGGGGCCCAATATTGCTATGATGATCGTCACTTTTTTTAGTTTCCGTTGGACGCGCGTCTAGCTACCAAAATCCCATTTTTGCCTGCTTATTTGCCTTTTTTGTCATATTTGGTTATCTGTAGGAGAGAAACCAAAGAGCACTAAGCCTTTGGACGCAACTTAACCAACGGACTTTTAAACATGGCTTTATTAGAAGTATTGAGATTTCCAGATTCCCGCCTTCGTCACAAGGGGAAGGCCGTCGAAAAGGTCACTCCGGAATTGCAGAAGTTGGCCGATGATATGCTGGAAACCATGTATTCTGAAAAAGGAATTGGTCTGGCCGCGATCCAAGTGGGGGCTGAAGTTCGTCTTTTAGTGATCGACATTCGCCCTCGTAGTGATAAAGAACGGTATGAACTGGAAGAGGGCCTGTCGGACCTGGAGCAGCAAGTTGATCAGCCCATTGTTATTTTTAACCCTGAAATCACGAAAAAAGAGGGAAAAACCTCTTTTGATGAGGGCTGCCTGAGCGTCCCTGGTTTCTACGAATCTGTGGTTCGATCCAAATACATCGAAGTGAAGGGTTTGGATAAAAATGGCGACCCGGTGGAGTACAAGCTGGATGGCCTTCTTGCGATCTGCATGCAGCACGAGATCGATCACCTGGACGGCAAAGTCTTTATCGACCGTTTGAGCCCCATCAAATCCAACCGAATCAAAGCAAAAATCAAAAAGTTCGGTTACCCAGACCCAGAAGAAGAGGAAACTGAAGAAGAGAAAGAGCCTGTCAGCCTTTAAATAGGCTCTTGGCTCAAAATTTTGTCTCTTCGCCCTGGTCACCAAGACCCGGTCGACTTCGAATCGGGGCCGCGCCCTGGCGCAGTGTGTGAAGATTCACGGCGTGGCACCTGCTAAAAGACTGCAATGGCTTACAAAATAGCGTTTTTGGGGACACCATTGTTTGCTGTTCCAGCCTTGGCGGCTCTGCAAACAAGTCCCGAATTTGAAGTTCTCAAAGTGTTCACTCAACCGGACCGACCTTCCGGACGTGGCAACAAACTGAAGCCAAGCCCCATTAAAATGGCGGCTCAAGATTTTTCATTGCCGGTTGAAACACCCGAGAAGATTTCCACACCGGCGATCATTGAATCCATTCGGCTGGAAAAATTTGATGTGGGGGTTGTTGTTGCTTACGGCCAAATTCTCTCCCAAGACTTTCTGGATGCCTTTACTTACGGATGTGTGAATGTCCACTCCAGTTTACTACCCCGCTGGCGTGGGGCGGCTCCGATGCAACGGGCTCTTATGGCTGGAGATGAAGTGACAGGAGTCAGTTTGCAGAGAGTGGTTAAGAAGTTGGACGCTGGTGACGTGATTGCTGAGATTCAAATGCCTCTACCTATAGAGATCGGAGCGACCCAACTGTACGCAGGCCTAAGTCAAAAAGGGGCCCAGTTGCTGACCCGAAATCTTGGCGCCTATATTAAAGGTGTTATCAAGCCCGTCCCTCAAGATGAGTCACAAGTGACCTATGCTAAAAAGATTTTAAAAGAAGAGGGCCTTGTCGATTGGAACCAATCCAGTTTTGCTATCCACAATAGAATTCGTGGTCTCGATATGGGTGGTCCCTTTGCCTACACTCATTTTAATCAAAAAACCTTGAAACTGCATAAGAGCCTACCCCTAGAAGGACAGCACCAAGCCCAACCTGGAATGGTGGTGGATGTTAAAAAAGAGTCCTTCATCGTTGCTTGTGGAGAGGGAGAATTGGAACTGTTTATAGTTCAGCCCGAAAGTAAAGCTCGAATGAATTCAGCCGATTTTATTCGAGGTTATCATCTCAAAGAAGGAGACCGTTTTGAGTCCTGAGTTTGTTCCTGCCCCCAGTATTTTATCCGCAGACTTTTCCAAGTTGGGTCAAGAAATAGAACAAGTGATGGCCGGAGGGACTGACTGGATTCACGTTGACGTGATGGACGGACATTTTGTTCCCAATCTTACGATCGGAGCCCCTGTGGTGAAATCCCTGCGTTCGATAAAAAACGCCTATTTGGATTGTCACCTTATGATCGAAGAACCCGAACGTTATATCGGTGATTTTATCAAAGCCGGAGCCGACAACATCACTCTTCATATCGAGTCGAAAGGCAACATGGGCGAAATGTTACAAACCATTCGAAAGGCTGGAGTTCATGCCGGTATCACCTTGCGTCCGGCCAGCCCTCTGGATGATATTGAAGCCTATTTATCGATGGTGGATCTGGTGCTTGTGATGACGGTGAATCCCGGTTTTGGTGGACAATCCTTCATGGAAGATCAGGTCGAGAAAGTGAACCAATTGGACCAGTGGCGACAACAAAAAGGCTTGAATTATAAAATTCAAGTGGATGGTGGAGTCACAGACAAGACTAAACTCCAACTGACAAAGGCTGATGTTTTGGTGGCTGGTAGTTTTGTGTTTAAACACCCGCAAGGGTATGAAGTGGCTATTCAGCAACTCAAAGGAAAATCATGATTCAACTTACTGGAGACAACGTGACCATTCAACAAGTTTGGTCGGTGGCCCACATGGATGCAAAAGTCGAATTGTCGGCCGTGGCTCGAGAAAAAATGAAAACCTCGCGGGCCTACATCGAGCGACGCCTTGAGAGTGACGAAGCCATTTACGGCGTGAACACAGGTTTTGGTCACTTTAGTGACGTTAAAATTTCCCAGCCTCAGATTGTCGAGTTACAAAAAAATCTGATTCGCTCCCATTGCATGGGGATTGGTGAGCCTTTTACCAAACAAGAAACAAAAGCCATCATGTTTTTGCGCGCCAACGCTTTGGCTCGAGGGCACAGCGGGATTCGGCCTTTGGTAGTTGATACGATTCTCAATTATTTAAACAATGATATTGTTCCGGTCATTCCGCAAAAGGGGAGTGTCGGGGCCAGTGGGGATTTGGCGCCGCTTTCGCATTTGGCCTTAGCCATTATCGGTGAAGGTAAAGCTTGGGGGGACGATGGCAAGCCCGTATCTGTGCAGAATTTGTTGAAGTCTAAAAACGTGACAGCCCTTGAACTACAGGCAAAAGAAGGGCTTTCCATGATCAACGGCTGCCAAGTGATGACGGCGGTGGGGTTGTTGAATTTGTTCCGCGGTCGTCGACTGATTTGGTTGGCTGATCTTTCTGGCGCCATGACTCTGGAAGCTTTAAAAGGATCACGCAGTGCTTTTGATCCTGTGATTTCAGCGACTCGACCCCATCCTGGTGAAGCCAAAACCGCCCGAAATATTTTAAAGCTGATGGGAGCGACTTCGGATATTGCCGAAAGTCACTTGCACTGTGGGCGGGTGCAAGACGCTTACAGCTTACGTTGTATTCCGGCTGTGCACGGAGCCGCCAAAGATTCTTTTCGGCATGTGCAAAAAGTTTTAGAAACTGAAGCGAATTCGAGCACCGACAATCCTTTGGTTTTTGCAGAAGATGGAAAAATTTTAAGTTGCGGAAACTTTCACGGCGAGCCCGTGGCTTACGTCCTTGATTTTGCTGCGATTGCGATGTCAGGGATTGGCAATATCTCGGAGTGTCGGATCGAAAAAATGATCAACCCTTCAATGAGTGGCTTGCCGGCCTTTCTGGCCCCTGAAGGGGGCTTGAACTCGGGGCATATGATTGTGCAAGTGGCGGCGGCTTCCTTAGTCAGTGAAAATAAAATTTTATCTCACCCGGCCAGTGTCGATAGCATTCCAACTTCGGCCGATAAAGAAGACCATGTCAGTATGGGCACCATCGCGGCTCGCAAGTTCGGTTCGATTGTCGATAACGTCGAGCTTATTATTGCCATGGAAATGCTGGCGAGCACACAGGCTTTGGATATGTTAAAGCCATTGATGCCAGCGGCTGCGGTTCGGGCCACTTGGGAAGCCATTCGTAAAAAAGTTCCTTTTGCCGAAAAAGATCGCGTTTTTTCCGATGATGTTCATGAAATTCAAGAAATGATTAATGACGACACCATCTACCAGGTCGTCAATCAGACAGTGGGAGAGCTGGAATGGTAAAAAATATCAAAGCACCAACCGGGACTAAACTTAATTGTAAAGGTTGGTTGCAAGAAGCGGCTTACCGAATGATCCAAAACAATTTGGATGCCGATGTCGCCGAAGTGCCAGACGAATTGATCGTCTACGGTGGGTTGGGTAAAGCCGCCAGAAACTGGGATTGCTACGAAAAAATCTTGCAAGCTCTGAAGGACCTAGAAAACGATGAAAGCCTGCTTGTCCAGTCCGGTAAACCCATTGGTGTTATTAAAACCCATCCGGATGCGCCAAGGGTTATGATTGCGAATTCCAACTTAGTGCCAAAGTGGGCGACCTGGGATCATTTTCATGAACTGGATAAAAAAGGTCTAATGATGTACGGGCAAATGACGGCGGGGTCTTGGATCTACATTGGCTCCCAAGGTATTGTGCAGGGAACCTATGAAACCTTTGTCGAAGCCGGTCGCCAACATTTCGGTGGCAGTTTAGAAGGACGGGTCATTGTCACCGCCGGTCTTGGTGGAATGGGTGGGGCGCAGCCATTGGCCGGAGTTTTTGCCGGCGCTTGTGTTTTGGCTATTGAGGTCGACGAAGAACGTGTCAATAAACGCTTAAAAACTCGCTACGTCGATGAAGTTTGTTTTGATCTTGATGAGGCTTGGAAAAAAATCAAGGATTATGCAGCCAAAGGGGAGGCCAAGTCGGTTGCTTTGGTCGGCAACATGGCTGAAGTGGTTCAGGAGATGGTGAAAAAGAAGTATGTTCCTGATTTGTTAACAGACCAAACCTCGGCCCATGATCCCTTAGTGGGATATATTCCTGCGGGTTATGACTTAAATGCGGCCGATCAATTGAGAAAAAGTGACCCTAAAAAATATGTGGAGCTCTCTAAAAAATCCATGGGTGATCATGTCAATGGAATGCTTGACCTTATGGATATGGGTGCCATCACTTTTGATTACGGCAACAACATCCGAGCAATGGCCCAAGATGTGGGTGTCGAGCGTGCCTTTGATTTTCCTGGCTTTGTGCCGGCCTATATTCGCCCCTTGTTTTGTAAAGGCAGTGGACCCTTTCGGTTTGTGGCACTCAGTGGCGACAAAGAAGATATTTATGCTTTAGATGAAGCCTTAAAAGAGTTGTTTCCTCATAAAACCCACCTGCTGAATTGGTTGGAGATGGCTCGAGAGCGGATCGCCTTTCAAGGTTTGCCGGCTCGTATCTGCTGGTTGGAATATGGAGAGCGTATGTTAGCCGGCTTGAAATTCAATGCCATGGTCAGAGAAGGCAAAGTAAAAGCTCCGATCGTCATCGGTCGCGATCATCTGGATTGTGGTTCGGTGGCTTCGCCCAATCGAGAGACGGAAAGTATGAAGGATGGTTCGGATGCTGTCGGCGACTGGCCGATTCTAAATGCCATGGCGAACACGGCCTGCGGAGCCACTTGGGTGAGTTTTCATCACGGAGGTGGCGTTGGAATGGGTTATTCGTTACATGCCGGGCAAGTGATCGTTGCTGATGGGACCGAAGAGGCGGATCGACGACTCGAGCGGGTTTTGACAGCCGATCCGGCCATGGGTGTGTTTCGACACGTTGACGCGGGTTATGAGATTGCCAAAGAAACAGCCAAAGACAGAGGCGTTAAAAGCTTTTGGCTGTAGTTTTTATCAGTTGGGCTTGAACATCAGAGTTTTTTAAACAAACATAGAATTTATATCATTTCTAAGAAGGGGAGACTATGACTGCAGTGATTCTAACTTTGATCGCCACATTTGCATTGGCCAATGAAACCTTAATTTCAAAAGGTGAAGGTTTTGATAAAGAGGGGAAAAATAAACAATTCACCTACGAGCGATACATCAATAAGGCCGGAGATTCGACGACCCATCGTGCGGTTTACAAAGATTTAGACGGTGAAGTTCTAACCGAGGAAACCATGGTCGAAAAAAAGGGTCAGTTGGTTCGGTACGATATGGATCAAAAGCAGCTAAAACAAAAAGCTTGGATTGAGATCAAAGATGGCAAAATTGAATACAACCTGAAGAAGTTTCGCAAAAGTAATTATCCGATCACTTCGAACATGAAAGACAACTTTGTTGTCGGTTTGCAGTTGGTGGATTTAATACGGACCAATTGGGATAAGCTTTTGAAGGGCGATGATGTTAAATTTCACCTAGGAGTCTGGCACCGACAAGAAACCATTGGTTTCAATTTCTCTCAAGAATCGAAAGATGATAAAACTCTGGTTGTAAAAATGAACCCATCCAGTATGTTTATTCGTGCGGTTGTCGATCCTCTGTACTTCACTTTGGACCGAGCCACCAAGACATTGATAGAATACAAAGGTCGAACCACCCCTAAAGAAAAACGAGGTCGTGATTTTTACGATTTCGACGGATTGGTCAAGTACCAAGCGGTAGGGGCGCCAGCAACCTCAGCCAGCGAAGGTAAAAAGAAGAAAAAATAAAATTTTTAGCCTTCAAAAAAGTTGGGGACTCGGGTCTCAGTCCAAATTCTTTTTGAGAGACCTTCTTCAACAAAACCCACATGCCCCCCTTGTTCGGGGGTTTCAAGGTCCACAAAAGGGTGTCCCGCCAACTCGTCATAGGGGTAGCACTTTCCCTTTAAAAAGGGATCGTTTTTAGCGTTGATAATTAAAGACTTCACCTTGATATAGGGAAGAAACTGCAGGCTGCTCGATTTTTGCCAATAGTCCAGTGCGTCTTTAAAACCATTGATCGGGGCGGTGATTCGGTCATCAAAATCTTGAAAGTCAGAGAGCTTCATGAGTTCAAAAAGATTGGGGTTGAAGTCGTCAAACTTCTTCTTCTTAATTTTCAATTTGCTCACCATGCGCAAGATAAACTGACGGGTGTAAAGAGAGCTGATCCCTCTCGATAGAGCCTCTGAACAGTCTTGAAGAGCGGTTGGGGTGGAGATTGCCACAGCTTTTTTAATGCGAGCATCAACTTGTGCTCCTTCTTCTCCCAAGTACTTGAGGGTGATATTTCCGCCCATGCTAAATCCGACAAGGTAAATTTCATTGTAATCTGCGGTAGCGAATACATGATTCAACACCTCTCGCAAATCAAAAGAGGCTCCCGAGTGGTACATTTTTAGTAGTTTGTTGGTTTCACCACTGCAGCCACGGTTGTTCCAGGCTAACACATCATAGCCGCGAGCTAGGTGCGCATGGGCCATTCCCATTAGGTACTTGGACTGCGAGTTGCCCTCAAGCCCATGCGAAAGAACCACCAGCTTGCCTTGTCCTTGTTTGACCCAATCCAGATCTAGAAAATCGTCATCTTCGGTTTTAATACGTTCTCTCGAATATTGAGGCACTCCAACTTTACGCAAAAAATAGGGGACCACGGTTTCGATGTGACCGTCAGAAAAGGGGAACGAGGATTTGTATTCAGAAGAAACCAGCATGGCCGGGTTATCAGCGATCTTCACGCGGGACTCAAGGTTTTAATCCTTGTTTGGCTTTTTTATAAATCCCTACTTATAGTCAATCGAAGCAGTCAAAGAGAGCTAGAGGTTTGGGCGCAAGGTTGAACGTATTTTTTCCAACCGTTTTCTGTTTGCGCCCAGGTCGCCGTAACCGACCCGCGACTGGGATCGCATCTCGATCAGACCTTGGTCAGCAAGAAGGTGAAACTCGACATCGTCCACAAAACCAAAAATCTTGCTGATCGCAATCATATGAATGTAATCGGGTTGTTCGGTTTTAACTTCAAATTGCTTTTGGTCTTTGCTCAGGTCTTGCACCAACATCATCAAGTCATCCCAAAGAACCTCAATATTTTCAGCCTTTAATGGTTCGATATAAAATGAGCTGTTGGGGTCGGCGGAGCTGGACACGCAATTGGGTTTGTCACCACAAGCTTTAAGTTGGCCGTTTTCTAAACCAATATTATTAACAATAGATGGACTTTTTTGACCAAGCCAGAACAAGCGACCTCCGAAAGCAGCGGTAAGTGTTAGGAGCAGAACAACAATAATTAATAATATTTTTTTTAGCACTAAAGACAGCCTTCGTAGATCGTTCGGCTTGTCGTTATGTCAATATTGCCTTGTTCGCCAAGAGCCACCATACCTTTGGCCTCTAGGCGAGACAGCATGGTGTCTATGTCTTTGCTTTGAATATCATATTGACTCATCCGAGTTTTGATTCCCATCGCTTCGAAAAAACTTTGGGTTTTGTCGATGGCTTCATCGATTCGACTTTCTTCTGAGCCCTCGGTTAGATTCCAAACTCGCTCGGCGAATTGCAGTAACTTTACTTTTTTCTGTTGTTTCATCACTCTGAGGGTGCTTGGTAAAACAATTGCTAAAGTTGTTCCATGTGCCAGACCAAATTCTGCGGTCAGTTCGTGACCAATCATGTGGGTGGCCCAGTCTTGCGGGACTCCTGCTCCAATAACTCCGCTGAGAGCCATGGTCGTGCACCACATGATATTGGATCGGACCATATAGTCTTCGCGCAAGACCATGGCTTTGGGGCCCTCTTCAATTAAAGTGGTCAAAAGACTTTCGGCAAATCGCTCTTGCAGGGGCGCTTCCGCCGAATTTGTTAAATACTGCTCGGTCACATGCACAAAGGCGTCGACCACGCCATTGGCGATTTGCTCTTTCGGCAAAGAGTAGGTGTAGGTTGGGTCAAGAATAGAAAACTTGGGAAACATTTCGGGACGAAGAAAGCCTCGTTTTTCCTTAGTGGCCGCTTTGGTCACAACCGATGCCATATTCATTTCAGAACCCGTCGCCGGCAAAGTCAGTACGGCTCCCAAGGGGATGTGGCGCCCCTTAAAGTCAGCGCCCTCAGCGATGATCTTCCAAGGGTCGTCTTCTGTAAAGGGAATGGCCACGGAAACAAATTTGGTTCCATCAACAACCGAACCACCGCCGACGGCGAGCAGAAAATCCACTTTTTCTTGGCGCGCCAGCTCCACCGCTCGCATCAGGGTTTCGTAATGGGGGTTGGCTTCAATTCCGCCGAACTCAACGACGTCGTAGCCCTCAAGATTTTTAATCACATCCTCGTAGACGCCATTTTTTTTAATGGACCCACCCCCGTAAAGAACCATCACTTTCTGTCCGGCGGGAATTTCTGAGGAAAGCTTGGCGATTTGGCCTTGTCCAAAATGCACCCGAACCGGATTCCAAAACGTAAAATTATTCATAAAAATCCTCTATAGGAAAGGTTTGTATTCCACCAAATAGACGGCGGCGATCACTAGGGAAATCAAGACCAAGTAAGGTGTTTTGGTTTGGCCTTTGCGATAAAAAATCACCGGATACATTCCGGCAATCAACCAAATGGCCAATTTTCCCCAGATCCAGGGAGCTGAAAAATTATAGCCGGCTTTGGCAATCAATCCGAAACCTGCGACGAAGGTGACAAGCAAAGCGGCTCCATGCAAAGCCATAAAGAATTTGCGATTTTTGAAGTTGGCTTTGGTGCCGCCTTGAAGCTGGTGCGAGGCGACCGCACCGAGGCTGAGTAACATCACAAAAAGACTGGAAAGGTGCAAAAATTTATAAAAAGTGTAATCCATGGAAGGCTCCTCAACGTGCTGATAAGATTGGCAATTATTTCACAACCTAGTGCGATTCTCGAAGCTTGGCAACCGAGCATTGAAGAGGTGTTTGCCGCCTTGCATTTAAGTCCATTGGTGAGACCTTTAAAACCGAGTTCCTCGTTGACAATCGCGTCAAACCCAGCGACACATGAACCCTTAAAAACACAATACAACTCTATTGATAAGGAGATTTCGTGATGGTTCAGATGATGGGCTCCATCGGCTATGTAGCGCCGGTTGCAGGTGGTCTTGGATTGGCATTTGCCTTGTTCCTTTACTTGGGAATTATGCGCCTTTCCACTGGTGATGCAAAAATGACAGCAATTGGTGAAGAGATTCACTTAGGAGCTATGACTTTCATGAGTGCCGAGTACAAAATTCTCGCATTCTTTGTTGTGATCGTCGCTGGGATTCTTTTTCCCGTAAAAGGCTGGGAAACCTCAATGGCTTTCTTCTTCGGAGCAGTGGCTTCTGGCCTAGCTGGTTATTTGGGTATGAAGGCCGCGACTCGCTCGAACGTGCGAACCGCAACGGCAGCCAATGAAGGTGGTATCGGACCGGCTCTTCTTGTGGCTTTTCGTGGTGGAGCAGTGATGGGTCTTTCGGTGGCTTCTTTGGGGCTGGTTGGACTTGGCGCTTTCTATCTTCTTTGGGGCCAATATGTAGACACCACGGGTGTGATCTCTGGTTTCTCCATGGGCGCGTCTTCGATTGCTCTCTTTGCTCGTGTGGGTGGAGGGATTTTTACAAAAGCTGCTGATGTTGGTTCCGACCTTGTTGGAAAAGTCGAAGCAGGAATTCCAGAAGATGACCCTCGTAACCCTGGTGTGATTGCCGATAACGTTGGAGACAACGTGGGTGATGTGGCTGGCATGGGCGCTGATATCTTTGAATCTTATGTGGGAGCGATGGTTGCGGCGATTGCGATTGCGGCCACGATGGGCGTCGATGCTTTGGATAAAGTTCACTCTGGTGGAGAGTCTGCACGAACTTTGTTGATGGGTCTTCCTTTAATGCTTTCGGTTTTAGGATTAGGAGCGTCTTTCCTTGGAATCATCGGAATGAACGTTTTCAAATCGATGGCTCCAGCAAAAGCCTTGCACATGTCTGAGTATACGGCCGCCGGTCTTTTTCTTGGATTGGCTGCTTTGTCAATTAGTGCTCTTGGTTTTCATTTCTCAGCTTTTTACCCCATTATCGCAGGGACCATTGCCGGTCTTGCTATCGGTTATGTGACTGAGTACTACACCGCTAAAGGCCCAATCAAAAGAATCGTAGAAGCTTCAAAGACAGGTCCGGCCACCAATATCATTACTGGTTTTGCTGTCGGTCTTGAGTCTTGTGTGGCTCCCTTGATTATTCTTTGCGCTTGTATCTATGCTTCTTACACCTCGGCTGGCCTTTACGGAATCGCTTTGGCGGCTGTTGGAATGCTGGCCACGGTCGGTGTGACGATGACCATTGATGCTTACGGTCCTGTGGCCGATAACGCCGGTGGAGTCTCGCAAATGGCGGGATTGGGCCCTGACGTTCGCGCTATCACCGATGAATTGGATGCGATCGGAAACACCACGGCTGCTATGGGTAAAGGTTTTGCCATTGGTTCGGCGGCTTTGACTGCTTTGGCTCTGTTTGTGGCCTATGGATCTTCTGTTGATGCGATCCGATTAGCGGCGGGGATGGGACCTTTAACCATGGACATCACTGACCCTATGGTTGTGATTGGTTTGTTCCTTGGAGCTGTTGTTCCTTTAGCAGCAGGAGCCATGACTATGACCTCTGTTGGTAAAGCCGCCTCTGACATGGTAACGGAAATCCGTCGTCAGTTTAGAGAGATTCCTGGTCTTCTTGAAGGAACTGGCAAACCCGATACCGCTCGTTGCGTAGAAATTTCGACCAAGGCGGCCCTTCGTGAAATGGTTATGCCTGGTCTCACTGCCGTTCTTGCCCCCGTGATTGTTGGTCTACTTTTAGGGCCTGCGGCTCTGGGTGGAATGTTGGCTGGAGCCACCTTGACGGGTGTTGTTTTGGCCCTTCTGATGTCCAACGCCGGTGGTGCTTGGGATAATGCTAAGAAAGCCATCGAAACTGGTGACGTTCCTGGCGAGCAGAAAGGTTCTGACGCTCACAACGCCACCGTTGTCGGAGATACTGTGGGTGATCCGTTCAAAGATACAACGGGCCCAGCAATGAACATCTTGATTAAATTGATGTCTATTGTGGCTCTTTTGTTGGCCTCTGTGATTGCTCTGAAGTAATCCTGACAAGGTCTTATTCTAGATTAAAAAAGAGGACTCCAGGTGAGGCCTCTTTTTTTTGGTTCTAAGCTCCTTAAGCAAATGGCCTCTTGACCCATACCCTAGGCTGAACTAACACCCTGCTATGGCCATTCTGCGCTCCCTACAAATACCCCATGAAATCAGTTCTGAAGATGCCTTGCTATGGTTCCAACGCTCAATTTTTTTGGATATCCCCCCTTACTTCATGACCCATTGGAAAACAGGAAAGCAATTCTTCTATGCTGGTGATGCGTTGATTGCTTTTGAAGAGACCAGACACCATCTGATTGTAGCGGGAGAACCCTTGGTGGCTGCCGGCTCCACCGGAGATGAGCTGTACGTCGCTTTTACCGATTATGCTCAACGCAAAGCTAAGAAGATTTGTGGTTACTATGTCAGTCGCAAGTGGAATTGGTCCCGTTTTTTTAAAATCCCTCTGGGGACGAGCATTCGTATTCCTCTTTTGGATTTTGACTTTCAAGCGCCCGATTCGAAGGAAGTTCGCCGAGCCCTTCGCAAAGGACAGTCGTTTAATTACACAGCCATTCCAATCTATCGACGGCAGCGGCCAGATAATGAAAAGCTGACTCTTCTTTTTTCAAAGTGGAAAAAAGCCAAACTGCCTTTTCACTTGAAGTTTTTCCTATCGGCGCCTCAACCTAAAAACCCCATAGACAGTTATGAAGAATGGTTTTGTGTCGAAAAAAATGGAGAAGCCTTGGCGTTTTGTAGTTTGCTGCCTTATTTGCGTGATGGTGAATTGGGCTTTTATGTGGACCACCTGATCTATCATCCGCAAAAAGAACCCCATGCCTTGTCTTTTTTGGTTTCATTTTTAATTGAAATACTAAAAGAAGAAGGGGTCAGTGAATTGAATTTGGGGTTGAATCCTTTTGCTCGGGTCGACAAGTCGAACCTTATGGGGCGTTTTTTCGGGTTGCTCTACCATATTCCATTTTTGTATCGACCAAAGGGGCTGCATTTTTTTAAACGCAAATTCGCTGGAATTGAAGAACGTGAGTATTGTTTTTTTCAGCGTCAGAAAAACAAATGGTGGGGATTGGCTGATATGGCTAAAGTGACATTGCTACAAAGCGGTCGTCCCTTAGAGGGGCGATAGTGTCGACTTACGGAATCCTAGGGGCCGTTGGTGGCCTTATTTTTCTTTTAACGATGGGATATTTTTTTCTAATGTTTTTTTTCCCAGAGTGGGTCGGAATGTCTGGGGAAGACACTCGTAAGACCTTGGAATCCCACAAGCAACAAGACGAAGAGTCCGATTCTCAATAATTTAGATGATTTAGAACAGCTCTGTGGTAGCCGATCCTTGGTCGAGTTTTGGGTCGCCGCTGTACATGATCGCCTCTGATTTTCCGATAATAATTCAGAGGTTTAGAGAAAAATGAAAATACCTGCGAGCGGCGAAATATTTGAAAACTTTAAGATTCTAAAAGATCTAGGTTCTGGCGGTATGGGTCAGGTGCTGCTAGCAGAAGATATTCAACTGGGTCGCAAAGTGGCCCTAAAATTTTTGCATCAAGGTCACCAAGAAATATCCCCCGTCGTTTTTAGTCGCTTCGAAAGAGAAGCCAGGGTTCTCGCTTCTTTCAATCATCCAAACATCGTCAACATTTACTCTATTGGCAAATTCGCTGGCGGAGCCTTCATCGCGATGGAGTATGTTGAAGGTTCGACCGTAGCCGAAGTCATAGAATCGAACGCATTTGGTGTGGAGCAGGCCTCGGAAGTGATCAAACAAATTCTGATGGGTCTCGCAGAGGCTCACAAGAAAGGAATTTTGCATCGAGATATTAAACCAGAAAACTTACTTCTTGATTTTGATAACCATGTAAAAATTGTTGATTTCGGAATTTGCAAAGACTTGGCTGAAGACGGCGAACGAATCACAAAAGAAAATCTAATCCTCGGAACCATTTCTTATATGGCTCCTGAAGTAATTAAATATGAAACACCTTCGCCAGCGGCAGATATCTTCTCTTTAGGTGTTGTTTTTTATGAACTTGTCGTCGGCGGACATCCCTTTATGGAGAGTACTGCTGCCTCGCGTATGTATCGAATCTGCAACGAAGCCATTCGATTTCCAAAAGACATGCTTGAACATGTTCCTGAAGGAATGCCCGAGCTGATTGAAAAGATGACGGCCCTTGATCTGATGGATCGATATCAGTCGGCGGAAGAGGTTTTACAGGGGTTGTCTGAACTCGGGAATGTAAACCTACCCAGTTTTAAAAGCGTTGAACTAGATAAAGATGTGGTCTTCCCTGATGTCGATTCCGCTCATGAGGCCTTACTCCTTGGCGGATATGATATTGACGAGGCCGAGAAAATTATCGAACTGTCGCAGGCGGCGGAAGAGGACAACTCGACAGAAAGGGAGCGGCAAGTGGCTGCGATCATGTCGGGAGCCTCACAACAGTCGTCAAGAAGTGAAAATCAATTTTTAAAAGAGACTGGTCCGATTTCAAAGCAAAATATCGAATTGGCAAAGCAGAGGTTTGAAAGTCATCGGAATACGATTGTTATGCCTTCAAACAATCGCCGTCGTTCTGGGTTTGATTTAAAAAAATCGCTAAACTTTTTGATACATTACCCAAAGCTAACGTTTCTAACTTTCTTCTGTGTTTGCTCTTTTTTGATTTGGAAAAATTCTGAATTTAATTTACCAAGGGTCTCGCAGCAAAGGCTAGAGTTTTTCCAAAACTTTTTAAAAGATATAAATAGGTCAGTGGCCTCGGTTCCCCCCAAAACGAAGCAACCTTTTAAAAAGGGTAGCACCTTAAAGATTCAAAGGATTCGTGAAAACCTAGACACTGGGGTTAAATTTTTCGACGTGACTGATGAGTTAAAAATAGTGAGCTCAAGTGGAGATATTATATTTTCAAAATTGAAAGATGGGCAAACTCAGAAAGAAAGTGTTCTTCAATTTACACGAAATCCTTTCTTGCCTCCGCTCAGAAAATTTTCAAAGGGGCACTTTGACATTAAAAATGTCATTGTGGGTTCGGATAAGAATATCCTTCCTCTGCAGGTTGGGAAGCGCTTTGACCTTGTTTACAATACGGAAGGCTTAGGTGCCGAAAAGCAATTTTCGCAAAGCTGTGAAGTTGTGCTTTTACAAAAAATCAAAGAAATCGATGTTTTTCAAGTCAACTGCACCCTTCGTTCCGCTGATCGGGTTCAAGCATCAGAGATTTTCTTTTCGCCCTCTCACAATTTGATTCTCCGAGAGGTTCGCACCGTTCAAGAAGAAGGGCAGAGGTACCGCGAAATCCACCAAGTGATTGGGCTTTGATCAGACTTCTTTCTCCGACTACTTTTTCAACAGTCATGAAAACTTTTTATTCTCAAAAGTGAGATCGTGATTCTTGTCCCGTCGGTCTGGTATGGTCCCTTTGAGGATAGAGGGATAGCTAGCATGGGTTTTATGGGTATTGTGATGTCGATGATTCTGTTGCCTTTGGCTGTTTTAGCGGAGTCAAACTCGTCCTCTTCACCCCGAACACTTCTGGTGGTTCCTTTTCAAGTTGAAAGCCTTGGGCTGGCAAGTTTCCAAAGTTTAAAGCGAGGACTTCCAAGTCTGAAGATCTTAACGGACTTAGATCGAACCCCAGCCGACAGCACTGGAGACATCGTTCATTTCTTGCGACAGACAGATTCTAAAATCCACTTGGTCTGCTTTGACCGCTCCGCCGCTGACTGCCTTGAGGCTTTGTTGCATTACCCAGAACTGCAAAAAAAAGTAGTTAGGTTTGTTTCGCTTGAAGGTAAAGTCAAGGGGGCCAGAAATTCTATCGGTATTTTGAGACCCGATGTGGTCGACGTCGAGCGAGCCCAAAAACTTCCTCTTTCACAAGCTTTTGTGTTTGCATTGTCTCGTTTCAAGGAGTGGATATTTCCTCGGCCTGCTGGAGCCTACGCTATGAACCCAATAGTTCGCAGGAAATATCTGCAGGCTAAAAGGTCCGAAATTGAAAAAATGACCCAAAATATTCAGGTTATTTCGATTGACTCCTCAGGTGAAAATTATGGTGTGGTTCCGTTTTCCAAAAAATATAAAGTGTATCAAAATGAGAAAATCAAGAGTCTCTAGTTTTCATGAAGTTCCAAAAAAGCTACAATAAAATCAAGGTGTAATAGTGCTGAGGGGGATCAGATCAGCCATAAGATTTTGGGGAGCCTATTCCTTTCTGGGATAGCTTTATTGTTTTTATTTAACAATTGTGGACGTTTTGTCGATCGTCCCTACGTGGCGACGGCCTCTTCACTTTCTGGAGAAAACTATCCATGGCCCAACGAGTCCACGACCATGCCTTCTTCTTATCAGATAATCTCGAAAGTTGTTTTTGGCGATTTCGATCAAAATTCATTTGAAGATGCCGCCTTCGTTTCTGAATCCACAAATGGAAGCCAAACAATGATTCGCATCGTGCGTTCCGGATCGTTCACCGAGCAATTTAATATTTTGTCTTTACCGGCACGTCCTGACCCATTGACGAAAATGCTATTTGTCGATTTAGATGCTGACGGTGGTGATAAAGAATTGGTTTACCTTAGTGATGATCGTAGGGAAATCGTGTGCCTCGACCTTTCGGGCACTCCTGGCACTGAAAGGTGTCCAGGTTCGTTTGTTGTTGAGCCGATCGCGATGGACCAAGAGATTGATTTTAGTATCACTCGTTTGGCAACCGGCAACGCCTTGGAAATTGCTGGCAATCTATTGAAATACGGGCGTGGTCAGGCCACCACGATGGAATCTGGAACAGTGGCGGTTAATGGCAACTGGGGTGACTGGAGTGACTGGTATATCCATCGCACCGGTACCACTTGTTCAAAAGTCTGTGGGGATGGCACTGAAATTAGGTATCGGGCTTGTAATAATCCAGCCCCGCGAAACGGCGGAGCCAACTGTCCCATGGAATCGGTCAATGACGCTTGCAGAAATCCAAGTGCAGCGGCCAATGGCGCGACTTGTGTCACTGATACTCTGACGCCTTCCCTTTCATCAGCGGTTGAAGTTATAGGGTCTGTACATCGCCAATCTTGTCGAATTCGTGATTGTGACCCCACTGAATGTGGACCGAATGAAATTTTCAACAATGGCTCTTGTGATCCAGACCCCAATGCGATTGATCCCTACAATGGCGTCGGGGGAACAGGTGGTACGGGAGGCACGGGTGGCACTGGAAGCACGGGTGGCACCAGCGGTGGTATACAGACCGAAGAGGATTGTGGTCCTGGAGAGGTCTATGATCAATTCGCTTTTCGTTGTTTTCGAGCTTACCCTCACAACAATATTTTTCTGACATACCGACAATGGAACTTCGGTGGTGGCGATGACGACGGTCCCAACTATATTTACCACACATATCGCATTGGCTTGAATCACTCGTTGCAAGGGTCAATGCCAGTGAGTCAGATCGCTCAGGCCTATTGTCAATTTCAGGGTCATTTTGATGTCGTGTCTTGGACGACTAGAACTCAGACCGCAGCAGCGGGGGACACCAGTCGTGCTTTTATTCTCTGTAACCAAGCTGAGAACGGACGCTATCTCAGATGTCCTGTTCGATCCTCGGTCAGCTACTTTCGTTGGGACTATAACGGAGTGACTTACAATACGGGTTCGACCGTTCAATACTTGGATTCAGTGATCTGTAGAAAACAAGATCGTTAATGGTTAATTAAAGTCTTCTGGGAAAACTTTTCTCAAGATTCGATGGATTTGTTTGCGCATCTCTGGCAAATGCACCGAGGTCGCTCTGACCTTTAAGTGTTGTTTCAAGGGAACCAATGGGTAGCCCCCATATTGTCCACCCTCTTTCACATCGTTAGCGATGGCAGAGTATCCAGCGACTTTTACGTTGTCGGTGACATTGATGTGTCCAGCGATGGCTGTTTTTCCACCACACATAAAATTGTCTCCAAGGGTGGAAGATCCTGCGGCAACAGTTTGGGCCGTGATCAATCCATTTTTTCCGACCACCGTGTTGTGGGCCAAATGCACTTGGTTATCGATTTTTGTTCCTCGGCCAATTCGGGTGTCTTCGATAGTGCCACGGTCGATGGCAGTTCCCACTCCAATATGGACGTCGTCCTCTAAGATCACTCGGCCAGTGTGTGGGATGCGGTAATGGTTCCCGAGGTGATCATGGGCATAACCGTAGCCTTCGGTGCCAATGGCAGCTCCTGGCATAATCTCACAGTGATGTCCGATTACAGTCGAGTGCCCAATGTAGGCTAAGGGGTGAACGGTGACGTGACTTTTGATGTCGGCATTTTCTTCAATCACCGCGTTGGCACCAATAAAAGTTCCTTCGCCAATTTTGACATTTTTGTTGATGACGGCGTGAGGTCCAATGGTAACGCCAATAGAAATTTCGGCTGTTTCATGGACGACGGCTGTAGAATGAACGCCTTCAAAACCCGAACGGTAGGGGGTCGGGAAAACAAAGGCCTTTTTTACTTCTCTTGCAGCGAGGTCGACGTTGGGAGAAAACAGCCAAGTTTTTTGAGAACCCAGTTCTTCGATCTTGGATTTCAACTTTAGGGGGGCAAGAATACAAGCCATCTCACTGGCAGCGAAGCTGGGCAAGGATTTCTCATCATTTAAAAAGCCAAGACTGGTTTTCTTTGCCGTCGATAGGGTGGCAAAATGGTCGACTAGGGTTTCCATATTGCCCAGGTGATCGGTCAAGAGTGGTCCTGCCGCCTCAAACACTTCTTTCGCCGTGATTTTTTTAACCATTTCCATAGCCTGTTTTTAGGGGATTTAGAGGCAGGTTGAAAGTAAAAAAGCCTAATGTTTTATGACGCATCAAGAAACAAAGGGGGGTCAGACAGGGATTTGGCCTTTTTTGCGTTATGTTTGCCGTAAAATCCTTTTAAACGCTGGAAATCAAAGCAGAAATTTCGTAAAAACGGCGTTTATAAAACGATTAGGAATCGAGGCCTATGCAGCAAAAGACCTTAGAAAAATTTGTCGCCGATAAACTTCCCAAAATTAACTGGAAGGCCGCCAAGGCTGTTATTGATTTGACCGGTGAAGGGGCCACTGTTCCCTTTATTGCTCGCTATCGAAAAGAAAAAACCGGCAACTTAGACGAAGTTCAGATCCGCGAAGTGATCGATGCGGAACAAGAGTTTAAAGAGATCTTAAAGCGTAAAGAGTTTGTTCTTAAGGAAATTGAAGAGCAAGGCAACCTGACCGATGATCTGAAAAAAAGAATCCTGGGATCTTGGGACCTCGCTGAAGTTGAAGAGCTTTATCGTCCATACAAAAAGAAAAAGAAAACCAAAGCCACTTTGGCCCGTGAAGCTGGCATTGAACCTTACGCGATGTGGATATGGGGTTTGGGGCGTGGCGAAGGTGATGACTCCAAAACCCTTGAAGTGAAAGCCAAAGAATTTATTAACCCTTCCTTAAAGTTCGCTACTTATGATGAGGTGATGCGTGGGGCGCAAAATATCTTGGTCGAAAAGTTATCCAACGATCCGACTTTACGAGAAGATGTTCGTAAAAGCTATTTTGAGAAAGGCCTAATGGACTCCAAGCCAGGCAAAAAGGTCAAACCCAAATCAAAGTTTGATACCTACTTTGCGCACTCCGAAAAAGTCACATCTTTGCAGGAAAAGAAAAACTCTCACCGCTACCTTGCCATGCGCCGGGGTTGGAAAGAGGGAGAGCTGACTGTAACCATCACCAGCCCAGAGGATGAAGGCCTTTTGCAGTCTTTTGAAAATGAAGCTTGTCCTTCGTCCGATTCAAAAGCCAAAGATTTTTTACAAACGGTTGCGAAAACGGCCTACACGGTGCATGTGGTGCCGTCGATTGTGAATGAAGTGCACAAGAAATTAAAGGACCTCGCCGATCTTTTTGCTATTGAGGTTTTCGCAGAAAATGTGCGTAAACTTTTGTTAGCCAGTCCGTTTGGCTCCCGCTGTGTCCTTGGGATTGACCCGGGCTTGCGGACCGGGTGCAAGGTGGCCCTGGTTGACAACAAAGGCCAATTTATCTCTCATACTGTTTTAAAAATTCAGGGTGAAAAAGCCGAAGACAATGCCAAAGAGCTTTTTTCCCAGGTTTTGAAACAAATTGAAATTGATGCAGTCGCTGTTGGCAATGGAACTGGCGGCCGCGAGGCTGAGATTTTTATCCGTAAAGTTCTTAAAGACATCGAGAAAAATATTCCTGTGGTATTGATCAATGAATCGGGGGCCAGCATTTATTCCGCCAGCGATGTGGCTCGCCAGGAGTTTCCAGACTTGGATTTGACTGTGCGTGGAGCGATCTCCATTGCTCGACGTTTGCAAGACCCCTTAGCGGAGCTGGTAAAGATTGAACCCAAAAGCATTGGGGTTGGACAGTATCAGCATGATGTTTCTCAATCGACTTTAAAAAAGAAATTGGATTCTGTGGTTGAAGACTGTGTGAATTTCGTCGGCGTTGATGTCAACACTGCTTCTGAGCATCTGTTGCAACATGTGGCTGGTATCGGGCCAGGGATTGCAACGAGTATCGTCAAGTTTCGGCAAGAAAAAGGTTTGTTTAAACGTCGAGACGACTTGGCTAATGTTCCGAGTTTTAACTCAAAATCCTACGAACAAGCGGTAGGGTTTCTACGCATCCGTGGTGGGGAAGTTCCTTTGGATTCGACTGGGGTCCATCCAGAGCGCTACAGTGCCGTTCGTGATATGGCCAAAGAGTTGGGAGAGAATGTCTCCAACTTATTGGGCGAAAACGCCAAGAAAATTGAAAGCCTCAAAGAGAAATGGGGAGAGTTGATCGGTGAGTTTACCTTTCAAGACATCGTTGAAGAGTTAAAAAAGCCTGGGCGTGATCCTCGTGACCCTTTTAAGGTTTTTCATTTTCGAGATGATATTTTTGCCATAGGAGACTTAAAAGAAGGAATGATTTGCAACGGGATCGTGACCAATGTCACCAATTTTGGAGCCTTCGTGGACATCGGTGTTCATCAAGACGGTTTGGTCCACATTTCAGAAATAGCGAACCAATTTGTCAACGATCCACAAAAGATGTTGAGCCCGGGCGATCAAATTCAAGTTCAGGTCAAAGGTGTTGATACTGACAAAAGCCAAATTTCCCTAACTATGAAGTTTGGTGAAAAAGCAAAACCAGCACACAAGCCGAAGAAACGGGTTTCGTTTAAGGATGATAAAAAAGGTAAAGGCAAACCTCGAGGCAAGGGCCAGGGTAAGGGGAAAGCTGCAAGCGGTGGAGCCAATGCAAAGCCTCGTCGTGCTCCCAAACCCTTTAATAACCCATTTGCTGCTCTTGAAGGTTTAAAGAAAAACTAGTCACCTAGGGTGCAAGCGGTCCATCTCTTGACAGTTTGACTTCGTTACGACCGACAATGATTTCTTGTTTAGGTTTTCGATGGGCAAAGGTGCGGTTTCAAGACCTTTAAGATTCGCTGCCCGATTTCTACAAATCCCTGTCCGCCTTTTTGAGTGGCGACATATTTTGGTAAGGATTGGATCTGATCTTTAAAGTCATTGATGTTGGCAACAGCAAACGAGTTTTCAAAGAATGCGAACAAAGGCTCATCATTGGGTGAGTCGCCGACAAAACAACAAGTTTTTAAGTTCTCTTTTAAGGGTGAATTGAAATTGTCTTGGTAAAATGTTTCGCACATGGATCGCTTGTCGTAATTGCCAAACCATCCATTGACATGAATTGAGCTGACTTTAGCCACAGCACCATGGCTTTTAAAAATCGAAACGATCTGTTGAATAGCCTTTGCTGACAGAGGTGGTACGTCTTCGCAAAAGTCGATAGCCAAATCAAACATTCGTGTGAATTGGTCAGACGCAACGGCCGATCCGGGGACTTTTTGTAAAACTTCGTTTTCGATAAGTTGTAATTTTTTTTGATTGGCTAGTCGTTGGTCGTCGTCCGTTGCAAAAAGTCGGTGCATTTTTTTATTTTTATATTGAAAGGCCAGGGCTCCATTTTCACCCACCACGCCAAGTACCGGCCACTGCCTTGCAATCATCTCGCACCAGCCCGCCGGACGTCCGGTGACGGGGACGACTTGGATTCCGGAATTGTGTAATTCCCAAAGCATTTCATAACTTTGAGGCGGAAGTTTTCCATCTGTTGTCAGGGTGTCATCGATGTCGGTAAACAAAACTTTTATCGAGGAATCAAACTCTGAAAGGGGGTGCATAAAGGGCCTCCTTTTGCATTGCGTTGCCTAGATTGCGATCATCTGTACTATATTGCGTTATAAATTCCCCTTGCAAGCTCAAATTTAAAGTCCCATTGTTTTAGACGTAACCGCCATCTATATATAAGGACAAAGTTCATTATGAAGCTAGTCATCGTTGAGTCACCCACAAAAGCACGCACTATTAAAAAGTTTCTGGGCCCTGATTATCAAGTGGAATCCTGCATGGGGCACATCCGCGATTTGCCCCAGTCGGCAAAAGACATCCCTGAAAAATATAAAAAAGAAGAGTGGTCGCGTCTGGGTGTCAATGTGGGAGATGGTTTTGATCCGATCTACTGTATTCCGAAAACAAAAACTAAGGTGGTTCGGGAACTGAAAGCCCTTTTAAAAGATGCCGACGAGCTCATTCTCGCGACCGATGAAGACCGCGAAGGAGAAAGCATTAGTTGGCATTTAGTGGAAGTTCTAAAGCCAAAAGTTCCGACCAAGCGAATGGTCTTTCACGAGATCACCAAGCCGGCCATTCAAAAAGCCCTTGAGGATTTTCGTGAAATTGACATGGATTTGGTGCGCGCCCAAGAAGCTCGACGCATTCTGGATCGTTTGGTGGGTTACACCCTTTCGCCTTTGTTATGGAAAAAGGTGGCCTATGGTTTGTCGGCCGGGCGCGTGCAATCGGTTGCGGTTCGGTTGATTTCTGAGCGGGAAGGGCAACGATTAAAGTTTAAAAACGCTAAATACTGGGGACTTTACGCTCAAACCTTAAAAGATAAAAAATCCTTCGAGTCTCGCTTGTGGAGTTACAAAGGTAAGAAAACAGCCTCTGGAAAAGACTTTGATGCCGACACCGGTAAGCTTTTGAAAGCCAAAGAAGGCGACACTCTTTGGGTGGACGAAAAAACCGTGCAAAAAATCAAAGACGAAGTGTTGAAAGCCGACTGGGTCGTAAAGTCGGTTGAAGAAAAACCGATCAGCCGTAAGCCGGCGCCGCCGTTTATTACTTCGACTTTACAGCAGGAAGCCAACAGAAAGTTGGGGTTGAGTGCGAAAGAGGCCATGCAGGTGGCACAGAAGCTGTACGAGCAAGGGCATATTACGTATATGAGAACGGACTCAAACGCCCTTTCTAAAGAAGCCATTGAAGCGGCTCGTTCTCGAATTCAAATGCTTTATGGAAAGGACTACCTGACTCCGGAACCTCGAACTTATAAAGGTAAGACCGCCAAGGGGGCGCAAGAGGCGCACGAAGCGATTCGCCCGGCTGGGACAGAAATGATTCCACCCGAAGACACAAAATTAAAGGGCGTTAATTTGGCTCTTTATGATTTAATCTGGAAGCGAACGGTGGCGTCTCAGTTACCCAACGCACAGTTAAAACAAGTCAACGCTCGTATTGAAGCCGGCGATGCCGTTTTTGCTGCTTCAGGGCAATCAGTTGAGTTCCCCGGTTTTTTGAAAGTCTATGTTGAGAGTACGGATGATGACTCAGAAAACAAAGATCAAGAGAATTTGCTTCCCAAAATGAAAGCGGGCGACGTTATTGATTGCACAGCGGCCGAGGCCAAAGAGCATGAAACCAAACCTCCGGCTCGTTACACAGAAGCCAGTTTGGTACAAATGATGGAAAAAGAGGGGATTGGTCGACCATCAACATATGCCTCAATTATCAGTACCATTATTGATCGAGGGTATGTCAGTAAATCGGGGAACGCTCTTGTTCCCAGTTTCACCGCTATGATTGTGTCTAGACTTCTAAGCAGTTACTTACCCACCTATGTTGACCTCGGTTTTACCACTGAAATGGAAAACCGATTGGATGATATCGCAGGGGGAGAGCTGGATTCGGGAACCTTTCTTAAAGATGTTTACTTTGGTGAAAAGGGTTTGCAAGGCCAGGTCGAAAAACAAGAAGAAAACATTGATCCCGATCAAGCCCGTCAGATTCATTTTGATGCTTTACCCAATTTAAGTTTCCGAGTGGGTCGCTATGGAGCCTATGTTTGTAGAACTGAAAACGGCGAAGAGCAGTGTGCTTCTTTGCCGGATGCGCAGGCGCCCGCAGACATCACAGAAGCGGATTGCTTTAAACTGATTGATCAAAAAATTAAAGGAGCTGATGCTCTAGGGATGGATCCTGAAACCGATGAGCCGGTCTATGTCTTGACAGGACGTTATGGGCCTTATGTGCAGAGAGGCGATGCCACTGACGAAAATGCTAAACCCAAACGCACCACTTTGCCGGCGGGTCTCGAGCCGGATGACGTAACCATCGAGCAAGCATTGTTCCTACTGTCTTTACCCTTGTCGCTGGGAGATCACCCCGAGCTGAAAAAAGATGTGAAGGTTGGGATTGGACGTTTTGGACCCTATGTGGTTTGTGATGGAGATTTTCGGTCTGTGCCCAAAACCCAAAGTTTGTTTGAAGTAGACTTTGAGTTTGCCATGAGTCTGCTTTCTCAGCCTAAACGCGGACGCGGTCGTGCGGCGCCTTTGAAAGAGTTGGGAGCGCACCCAGACACAGAAGAGGAAATGAACGTTTTCAATGGACGTTATGGACCATATATAAAAATGGGAAAACTGAATGTTTCACTTCCAGATGATATGGAGCCAGAGGTCGTCACCAAGGAAAAAGCGATTGAGCTTCTTGCTGACAAACTAACCAAAACAAAAAAGAAAAAGAAATCCACCACGAAAAAGAAGGCGAAAGCGAAAGTGGCTAAGACGGGTTCTAAAGTTAAAAAGAAAACCAAAGCTAGTGGTGGAACTTCCAAAAAGACAACAAAAAAGAAAACGGTTCTTAGGAGAAGCGACAGTAGCACAGCGGCGGATTGATGGGCGAAGCCAAAAGTTTTTATATTTTTGATTTTGATGACAATATTATCCATACCGGATCAATCAGCTATATCTACCATAAAGACACCGGTGAAGAGGTCAGTTTGACTTCTCACGAATTTGTACAACACCGCACCTTGATTGGAAAAGAGGGTGACTATGAAAACTATTTCATAGACCCCCAGCCTGGGCGCACCTTTCGCCGATTTGGTGACGACCCTGAAAACAAGCGGTTCCCGTTTCTTGAAGATTTGCAAGAGGCTGTTGAGCAGCCGGGTTGGCAAGGGCCTTCGTGGGATCGCTTTGTGAAAGCCGTCAATCGCGATCGAACCATGTCAATTATCACGGCTCGCGGACATCATCCAGACCGCATCGCCGATGGAATTCAGTGGTTGGCAACCGAAGGTTATTTGCCGAAAATGCCGACGATCCATAGCATTTATTCTGTTACGAGTCAGGAAACCAAAAATTTGATTCGATGGACCGGACCCGATTTGATTTCATCCATGAAAAAACAAGCTCTTCACCATTTTATTGAGTCTGTCTATGATGAATTCGGGCATCTCCCGGCCCACCGCTTTGGGTTTTCAGATGATGACCCTAAAAACATTGCATCAACGCGGCAGAAGTTCCTAGACCTTAAGCAGAGGAATCCCCATCACAGTTTCTTTCTTTATGAGGCCCGACCTAAGGAGGTCATCGAAGAAGAAGTCCATTTGTCTCATAATGAGAGCCATTGAGAAAAAGAATCGAACCATTCGGAGCGGCATTCCTGGCAGTATAATAATGAAAGAGGTACATTTGGTCTAAGGTCCTTTCTTTGAAATTTGGACCAGAACTCTAAAAAGACAATCAAAAAAAAGACCGATACGCGTTATACTAGTCGAATACAGATATTAGAAAAGGATTGTTTATGAAATTTCTCTCCCTGTTGTTAGCCACCAGCCTACTTCTTCCGATCAGCCTTCACGCACAGTGGAATTTGTTTGGGCCAGGAAAATCGACCTCGCTTAAATGTGAAAACCTTCGTGACATCAAAAAGGGTTTTCTGATTGCCCATATCAACACGAGCAAGCTAACACCCTCCTTAGAGAGTCGTACAATCAAACAACACCTCGAATCTTTTGATCCTATGAAAATCTATTTTTCAAAAGCGGATATCGATGATTTGACTAAAAAAATGAAAAACATTTTCGCCAACATCGATAAAGGAAAGTGCGATCAACTTTTTAGCGTTCAAGATTTTTACGTCGCCAAGGTTAAAGAGCGAGTGGCGTTTGCTCAATCAAAATTGAAAAAAGACTTTAAATTCGACAAGTCTGTGCGAATCGTTCTAGACCCGGATAAGCGAGGCTACGCTAAAGACAAAGCGGAGCTCGAGAAGTTGCAAGAGAAATACATCCACTTTCAAGTGTCGAATCGTTTGGTGACCGGAAAGAAAATAAAAGAAGCGATAGAGTTGGTCTCTAAGAGTTACGATCGAGGCATTCGCAAGCTTGAAAAATACAAAAGCGATGATGTTTTAGTCGGCTACCTGAACAGCTTCGCCCACTCGTTAGATCCGCATACGAGCTATTTCTCGGCCGACGCCCTAGAAGACTTCGAGATTCAGATGAGTCTTTCGTTGGAAGGAATTGGAGCCACTCTGACCCCTGAGGATGGATTCACCGTTGTTGACTCTCTGGTTAAAGGGGGAGCCGCGGACCGATCCGGCAAGATCTTTCCGAAAGATAAAATCATCGCTGTTGGACAATTTAAAAACGAACGTCCACAAGCTTTTGAAAACGTTGTCGAGTGGGATTTGCGAGATGTCGTTCGCTTGATCCGCGGTAAAAAGGGAACCAAAGTACGCTTGAAAATTTTGCGCACCCAAAAGGGAAAAACCGATCATGTGACGGTCACCTTGGTTCGTGACCAAGTCAAACTGGAAGACGAAGCGGCCCAGTTGACCTATTTAAACAAAGAGGTTAATGGGGTTCGCCGGAAGGTGGGTTTGATCAATCTTCCCTCTTTTTACGCTTCAAGCAAAGGCGATCGTTCGAGCGCACGAGATGTAAAAAACTTAATTAAACAGGCGAAAGCTGAAAATGTTGATGGTCTGATTTTGGATATGTCACAGAATGGTGGCGGAAGCTTGAGTGATGCGGTTGACTTGGCTGGTTTGTTTTTCAAAACGGGGAATGTAGTTAAGCAGTCTTCTAAAAACCCACGTTTGAAGCCGATTCCATTGCAGGATGAAGATGAAGAAGTGGACTGGGACGGCCCCCTTGTGGTGTTGATCAGTCGGGTGAGCGCTTCGGCGTCCGAGATCGTGGCGGGAGCCTTAAAAGATTATGACCGTGCCATTATTGTTGGCGCTGATCATACTTTTGGAAAAGGAAGTGTGCAGCAGGTGATTCCATTGTCTCCCGGTCTAGGCGCTTTGAAAGTGACCGTGGGCATGTTTTTCACGCCTGGAGGCTTTTCAACCCAACACCGCGGCGTCTACTCTCATGTTGTTTTACCAAGTGCCCTGGATGATAAAGAAATTGGTGAAAAAACTTTACCCTATTCGCTGCCTCCAAAGAAAATCGACAAATTTATTTCTCGTAGTGCTTTTGTCAGCAATGGCCCTGGGCGATGGGAAAAAGTTCAAGAATCAACCATTAAAAAACTGGCAAAACGTTCGGCCGTTCGTGTGAAGACGGACAAAGAGTTCCAAGAGATTATCGACGAGGTCAAAAAGGCCCGAGAGGAAGAAGAGAAGGGCATTGTTTTGGGTGACTCTTTTGACGATCGTAAAGACAAAAAAGAAGAGTTTGATAAAAAGAAAAGCCTCTCAAAGAAAGAGGAAATCGCCGAATATCATAAACGCCCGGATGTGCGCGAAGCGGTGAACGTTCTTGTTGATCTGATCGACGTGCAAGGCAAAGTCCCTTTAAAACTGGCGAAAGACACAAAAAAAAAAGCACCAGCCAGCACTAAGCCCGGCTCATAATTAGGTACGCCGTTCCTTAATGCGCAGCGAAGATGGCTAAATGCGGCCCTCTTCGCCTCGAGTGCCCTTATTTGTTACCGCTGTAGCCACTGACCTGTGGCTTTTTTTTTGCTATGATGAGACTCTCCCAGGGTGACTGAGAGATTCCTTTTAAGGAGGTTCCGATGAAAAATACTCTTCTTATCCTTTTCGTTTTAGGCTTTGCAGCATCTTGCAGCACTATGACAAAAGAAGATTGCCGCGACGGTGACTGGAACACCCAGGGCTTTGAAGACGCCGCCCATGGTCGTCCCAAAGGAGATTTCGATAGGCACGCTGCGACCTGCAAGGACTTTGGTTATCCGGTTGATGAAGAAATGTATGCACGGGGATATGAAAAAGGTCTGGAGCGTTTTTGCACCTACAAACGTGGCTATAAGTTTGGCTTGGCCGATGAAACCTACCGCGACACCTGCCCAGAAGAGTCCGAGCCAGAGTTCTACAAAGGTTACACGGCGGGTAAGCAAGAGCGTAAATTGGATAAGGCCGCCCAAGAGCGGCGCAATCGAGAGCTTCGAAGTACCAGTGACGATGAGGGCGATAAATAATAAAATCACTGATTCTTGGGTTTTGCCAAGACTTTGATCGAGATGTTGAGTTCCGAGTCCAGCCCTTTTTACAGTGAAGAGGCAGACAACCTAACCTGTGCCTGAGAAAGTTCCTAAAGGTTTAATATTCTAATAGAAATCTGCCGAAAAGAAGGTCATGAATGCCTTCGGCAAATTCGGACTTATTTTTGGGTTGTTCAGCCCCTTTTTTGTTTGGGCTGGAACGTCCAGTTCAGAACCCTTGGCGGATTATAAACAGCTTGGTGTTTCTGTTCACTCGGATCAAAGACCAGACAATTATCTTAACTACACTTTTGTAAAAGGCGACTCCCTTAAAAACGTTTTGCGCCGTCTTCGTTTGTTTCCTATCTGGGGGAATTCTGGATCCTACCAGCATTTTTTAAACCTCAATCCGGACTGGTCTAAAAAAAAGAGAGCCGATTCGCCTGTGGTTGCGGGAAAAAAAGTACGATTGCCTATCGACAAAGCGCCATTTCCCAAGAAACACGACAAGGACCAGTGGCTCGTCAAGTTTGGTGAAATTTATTTTATTAACCGTAAGTCGGAAGACAATACCGATTTGTACACTCGAATTTTAAATCTAGGCAATTTAGCGAAGACCACTCATGGCGAGCCCAAAAAAGTTCAACCTATGAAGCCATCAACCCAAAATGATCTTCCACTCAGGCGACCAGCAAACTTGAAAACGAAAGATTTGGAAGACTATCGACTGGGTGACCCCGTCGTTAAAATTCCAGTGAGACCGGGAAGTGCTTTAGCTCAGCGTCTTTTGGCAATGGGTCTTGAAGTTCCTGAGTTAAAAGCCGGACAACCTTATGCTTATGTGGAAATTCCGTTGCATCAATATCAAGAGGGTCTAAAAGGGCGGGAGCCACAGGCGGTGGGTCAGTTGAAAATGCAAAATCTATCTCAGCAGAGGTACCGCCTTAACGCTGAAGTAGTGACAGCCTCGCGAATCTACTCGATTACCGATTCGAATGGTCAAGCCGGAGAAGTTGGAATTGATCCCGGTTTAGGTGCTGAGATTGGCTTTGCTTATCGTCAGAATCGTTGGCTCGATGTGGATGCACGAGTGAACTATCAGATGGAAAGTTTTAGACCCGATGATGCGATCAGTATCGTACAAGAAACCGATTCTCGACTGGATGTGAACATCAACAACTATTTTAGTTTTTGGAGTCTTAAGTTTGGTTTGGGTGTCGGTGTGCTTTCAACGCCTTCTTTTTTAAGTGCGACGGCAACAAGTTTGACGGTGAAACACCTGAGCAACCCCTACGCTCGCCTGTCGGTTCGTGATCACTTTTACTTTTCAAAAAACTGGGTGGGTGCTTGGTCGCTCGCGTACGATCAATTTTTTGGTGTCAAAGAAGGCCCTTACCAACTGCAGTCCGGTTATCGGGTTAGCGGAGGCATTCGCTCACTGATTCCTTTGAATGCTTCTATGGGATTTTCTAGTCACCTCGATTTGCAGTATCAGGATGACCAACCAGTGGCTTACAATCAAAGCCAAATGGGCTTTCAATTTTTGATGGGTCTACAGTGGAATTTTGGCGGAGCCCCCCCCCTTTCGGGAGACCGCTGATGTTTTTCCTGCGTGTTCTAATCGTCAGCTCCTTTTTTGGACTCGCTACCTGTGGCGACACCAATTTGGGGGGACAGATTGACATCAGCTCTGGCGCTGGCGGCGGATCATCATGGACCCCCGGAATCGATCTGAATTTTATTGAAACCGACTTTACCGATTTTCAAGCTGGAACTCTTAATCAGGTTGTTGGTGTGGCCACGGGCGCGCTGGAGTTGCAGAGAAATTTTATTGGCGAAACCGGTCGACTGACTATTGCCAATGAGATTAGTGTGGTGGCGCCGACAGCTGTGAGCTTTCGACAAACCTATACCAATCCTGTGGTAGTCGCCTATATCGCCAGTCGGAACAATGCCGAGCCCATGGACGTGCGAGTGACCAATGTTTCGACCACCGGCTTTGATATTTTTATCGACGATCCCTCTGACAATGGAATCGCCGCCAGCGAAACTGTTGTTTATCTAGTGATTGAAGCGGGTCGCTATAATTTTGCCAATGGTTTGAGTATCGAAGCTGATGTCTTGAATACAGCAACTAATCATAGCGCCCCCAACGGCTTCGCTGGTGATATTGTTCCGTTTTCTGCGGCCTTTGTTGGAACGCCCGTCATTCTGCACACGCTGAATAGCTACAACAATTTGGATTTTAAATCGTCGGTTTGCGACTCTTCAAGTTCGACTCAGTTCACCCTCGGCCAGGAAACGGCCCAGGTAGGATCGGCCACCGTAGCCGAAGACATCGGTTGGGTTGCGATTAGTCAAGGCAACGGCACTTTAGTTGACATCAATTTTGATGTGGCTACTTTTGACAATGGCGCCAGTGACGGGATTAGTAATGGCCCACAAGTGATGTCGTACGTGGGGTTTGCGAATCCTCCCGATGTTATCGTTAAGGGAAGTTCTGGCGGAGGCAATGACGGCTATTGGATGCGTAGCGAAGGAACTTGGACAAGTGTTGCCCACAATGCTTACGCAGAAGAGGATGTTGTCGGTGACGGAGAAACCAGCCACGCCAATGAGATTTTCAATCTTGCTGCCTTTACTCCAGATAGTGATATTGGCGTTTACTATGCTAGTGGAACTCGAGAGACCGCCAACATTGATCTGTCTTCGGTTAAGTTGGTGCAAAGTTCATCACTGCAATTCACCACTTCATTGCCAGCCGGCACCACCGCTGTTGTTGAATCCAATGTCTCTTTTGATGGGGGGGCGACTTGGCAGGGGTGGGTACCTCAAGCCTCGGGACAAAGTATTGCCGGGTTGGAAGAAGGCGTGGACGTCGGTCAAGGTCTTTTAAAGGTTCGATACACTTTGTCGACAATCGATGAAGAGGTAACTCCCCAAGTGAATGCCCTAACAATCAATGTGATCGCGAAAACTAGCGAATAAACATCAAGTTTATAGGGTTGGCCGGGCCACAGGACAATGCGGATGCGCAGTGAGTTCCCACATGGATAGTGCCTCCGTAACTTTGAGCACTTCCGTCGTTTCCGGCAAAGCCCCATTGCACTTTTGGATTGCCATGCCCGGCGGTATTGGATGTGGACCCAGAGCAATACAAGGCTCCTTCCCGGTCGCCATTGGTAAACATGGCATCACCTTCGCCTCCGTCAATTCGGTAAGAGTTAGCAGTGTTTCCATCGGTGTCCCACACAGTCATCACTGACATGTCGGCCTCGAACCACTGATCTTTACGAACCGCACTCATCCCATTGACTGGGGTTCCGGCCACACCGTCACCAAGGTTTGTGTCGAGCGCGACATTAAAAAGATTGGTGGGACTATCGAGCACCACTTGATAAATTTCACTGAAGTAGGTGTAAACATATGTGGAAGAATCAGTGGCCGCATCATTGCCTTTACCCACATGCATTAACATGGTGGCGCCGTTTTGGATAAACGGAACCATATCCGTTGAGGCCATCAAATTTCCGGTTCCGTTCAGACCTTGCAAGTCATTGAGGTTGACGAAGCTTTGTCCGGTTCCGGCTGGCAGAAAATAGTTGGCGGCATCGGCTTCATTGCCATCATAGCGAATGACCAGGGTCCAGCCACCCCCCTGGGTGCTCATGTCGCAAAAGACTTGATAGTTGGGGTTGCCAGCGACTCCGTCGGGGTCGATTCTGTAAACTCCGTCGGTTGAAGCCGGTTCATTGGTTTTTGCTTGGTAACAAGATTCGTACAAAAAACTCCAGGGACTGTTGCTGTAAATCGCATTGGATACATTGCCACTGGTATCAACGGCTGTGACTCGGGTGCAGTAATCCGTGTCACCAATGAGGTTGATTGAAAGGGGATTGCTGTCGCCATCCAATTGTCCGTCCACCATTTGGTAACCACTGGCGATGAAGTCGACGCCGGTGGGCACCTGCACATTGGTTGCGATTGGAGAAGCAAAATCACTGGCGTCGCAAGTTCCCGAGCTATTCTCTGCCGCGACTGAAATTAAGTAGTGAGAAACTCCTTCGTTATCCGAAGCGGCCCCCCATTGTGCGGTGGAGCTGCGATCGGTATTGGAGTCGATGGAATCCACAACGACGCCCGACAAAGTGGGGGCTTCGGTGTCAGCCGGTGGTGCCATGGGGCTGCCTCCCGAAGAGATTGAAAGCTGATCACTGAGATTCGTGTCCGAGCATCCCAATAGGCTGACGAACGAGAAGACGATCCAAGCTGAGGTCCTCAAAAAGGGCTTATAAGCGCTCAATTTCATACCTCTTTTTATCGGCTGAAACTTCTCATTTGATTAAATTTTGAGCCGAAATGGCTTGATTTGAGACACCCGTTTAATGCGAAGCGAAAAAACCCTCTTTCAAGGCCTATAAAGGCTTTCGTTCTAGGCCGGCCTGTGAGAAAACTTGGCTCCGCATTGATCGAGATTGTTCATTTATATCAAGAGGATGGAACCTATGGCCAAAACTTCGAAGAGTCCGACCAAAAGGTCGAACGCCAAAAAGCCCAAGACCACAAAAAAGAAAAAAGCGGCCAAGAAGGCCAGTGGTAAAAAAGTCCGAACCGCAGCGGTTAAGAAGGCCACAAAAAAAGCGGCAAGCAAAGTCAAGGGGACCTCTGGTCGTTCTAAAATCATTGGCAGTCAATTGAAATTAGAAAAGTCTCTTCTTTTAAAAATTTACGATTTAATGGTGCAGTCTCGCGTTTTAGAAGAGCGCATGATTCAAGTTTACCGCAAGGGTGGGGCCTATTTTTGGATTGGTGCCCCCGGTGAAGAAGCTTTCGGGGTCCCCCTAGGTCTTCTGGGTAAAATTGGTCAGGGCCCACAGTTTGATTACTGGCATTTACACTACCGCGGAACTCCGACTCTGTTGGCGATGGGTATGGAGCCCGCCGACGCTTTACGTTTGATAATGAACAAAGCCACTGACCCTTGCACTGGGGGGCGTAACTTTTCGAACCACTACTGTTTTCCGCAGTGGAATGTAGTGCCGGTGTCTTCACCCATCGAAGTTCAATATTCCATGGCCATTGGTACGGGACTTGTTCAACGACGCAGAAAAACTCAAGGTGTGACCGTTGTGACTGGTGGTGATGCGGGCAGTGCGGAAGGTGATTTCGCCAGTTGCTTGGTTTGGGCGAGTCGCCCTGGATCAGAGCTCCCGATGTACATTACCATTCAAAATAACCGTTGGGGCATTTCGACCAGTTACGATACTCAGCATGGCGAAGAGCATGTTTCAGACCGAGGTAAAGCCTTCGGGATGGAAACGCGAGTTTACAACGGCAATGATCCCGAAGAAGTCTACTTGGGTGTTCAGTCGGACTTAAAATACATCCGAAAAACCGGTAAGCCGGTGGTGGCTGAATTTGAGGTGTCTCGCTTATACGGTCACTCTTCAGCCTCAGGGGCTAATCGCATTCCAGGTGAAGAGTGTTGTCTCGAAACATTTAAAAAGAAATTGATCGACAACGGAGCGATGACAACCCAAAAAGCGAAAAAGATTTGGGATGATCATTTCGAAACGATCAAACGACTGGCCGATCAGGTGGTCGCCGAAGCCGACCCCAAGGCTGACACCATTTGGGATCACACATACGCCAACAATGAAAACGCAGACTGGAGGAAATTCTAATGGCAAATATGGCTCAATCCATTCGAATGGCACTTCATTATGCCGAAAAAAACTTGAACCTAACTGATGTTTTTGGTGAAGACGTGGGCGCTCCCATGGGAGGTGTTTTTACGGCCACCCAAGGAGTCGAGTGCGCTTGGAACGCACCCTTAGATGAGCGTGGAATCATTGGCGCCGCCATGGGGATTGCCTTAGCCGGAGATCGCTGTGTGGCGGAGATTCAGTTTTGTGATTATATTTTTAATACTATCGACCTATTAAAGATGGCGGGTAACACTCACTGGGCTTGCAATGGATTGTACCAAATGCCGTTGACTGTAATGACCCCGGTCGGAGCGGGAATTCGGGGGTCTATTTATCACTCCCACAGTTTTGATGCATGGGCGACGCGCATGCCGGGTTGGAAAATCGTGATGCCTTCAACGCCAAAAGATGCTTACGGCCTTTTGATTTCGGCGATCAAAGACCCCAACCCCGTGATGTTTTTAAAACCTAAAGCTTTGTTACGCGTGCGCGGCGAAGAGTTGATTCCTGGAGAGCCCGACAGCGACAAAGAACTAAAGGCCATGATCGACGCGCCTTTGGGCGACCGTTCGCAGTGGAAACCGCAGTGGCCCAAACTTGAGGACTTCTCAATTGAAATTGGTAAAGGCAAAATCACTCGTGAAGGCGATGATTTGACTTTGGTCACTTACGGGCGTCATGTGCTGATGGCCAATCAGGTGGCGGATCAATTGAAGAAAGACAAGGGTCTAGAGATCGAAGTCATTGATCTTCGCTCATTGTATCCCTACGACTGGTCGATGATTAAAGCTTCGATCAAAAAGACTAAAAAAGTGTTGTTCGTCAATGAAGACACCGAGGTCACCAACTTTGGTGAACACTTGGCTTATCGAACCACCCAAGAGCTTTTTTACGACTTGCTGGCCAAGCCTCGGGTGTTGGCGGCAAAAAATGTCCCCGGTATCGGGCTTTACGCCGATTTAGAAGAAAACACAGTTCCACAAACAAAAAATATTATGGAGGCAGCGCTTGACGTACTTAATGAAATCCCGTGAGGCAGGTTCGATGGGTAAAAAAGAAAAAAAGACTAAAGAATTTGATAAATACTACTATTACAATAAGTCGGTGCAATCGGCTGATGTGGACGTGCAGTTTTTTCGCGACAGTTATGAAGAGGTTCGCGGGAAAATGCCAAAAACTTTTCGCGAAGATTTTTGTGGAACTTTTAAACTAAGCTGCGAGTGGGTGAAGCTGAACCCCCATTTTGAATCCTATGGAGTGGACCTTGACCCTGAGCCCATTGCTTACGGAAAAGAAAACTATTTGCCTAAGTTGAAAGAAGATCAGCAAAAGCGAGTGAATATCCAAAAAGGTAATGTTTTGGATGAGGGTCTGCCTAAAACCGACATTATAGCCGCTTGCAATTTTAGTTACTTTATTTTCAAAGAGCGACAAACCTTGGTGAACTATTTTAAAAATAATCTGAAAGCATTGAATGATGATGGGATTTTTATTCTGGATATCTTCGGCGGTTCGGATTGCTACGAGCCTAACGAAGAAGAGACCGAGCACGACGGCTTTAGTTATTTTTGGGATCAGGACTCTTGGGACCCTGTGACTAACGATGCCACGTTCTATATTCACTTTAAAGTGAAAGGCCAAAAGAAAGTAAAAAAGGCTTTTGTTTACGACTGGCGTTTGTACTCGATTCCAGAAATCAAAGATATTTTGCTGGAAGCTGGGTTCAAAAATGTTCACGTTTATTGGGAAGGCACGGATGAAGACGGAGATGGCGACGGTGAGTTTAAACGAGTCACCAAAGGCGAAGACTGCGAGAGTTGGATTGCTTATTTGGTCGCTGAAAAGTAACTTGGAATGAATGGTAATGATTTTGAAATTATTTTCGGTCTCTCACTCTTTCTCCTTTTAGGTTTTCTGTTTGTATTGGGTTTGAAAGGCCGAAAAGATTTACAAGGTGAAGACGGCCTTCCGGCGGGTGAAGCCATGCGGCCCTTTCTTTTTCTTTACCTATTTTATGTGAACCCCGATGACCCCCGAAGCTGGTTGCCAAAGTCTCGTCCCTCATGGGGGTGGACGGTGAATTTTCGCAGTAAAACCAACGCCTGTTTTTTCCTTTTTCTTTTGATAATGGTCGTGGGATCGTCTCTGGCTCTCACCCTAGAGACCCTTAGCCGTCTCTAGACTTCCGCACCTCGACGATGGTCCCTATTTATTAAAATAAAATAAAGGAAGGGCTGTACCATTCCGATACATATAATGATGTATCGATTCTTAGTTTTTCTCATTTTAATGGTTGCGGTCGGCTCTTGCGGCAAAGAGCAGGGAGATATTTTGACTCTCGAATCTGAAGCCGGAGCCACTGAGACACCTTATCTGGTTGTGGCTGGACAAGATGGAAACCATCGCGGTTTTGCTTTTTATACTTTGGATGGAGAGTATGTTTTTGGTGGCAACTTTCGGGCCGAAGTGGCAACACCTCGAGGTTTGACACCTTTTTCTCCGACATCCGTTTTGATGAGTCTCGACACCTCTGATTCCATTTATGAAGTCAGTGTGGATGGAACCAAAACATTGTTTCACGGTTCAGCCCAGTTTAATGGAAATATTTATGGTATCGTCGCAGCTGACAACGGTCGAGTGTATGCCGTGGAGACAAATCGTATTGAGGTCTTCGATGAAAGTGGACTCCGTCTAGGAAGTGCATTGATTAACACAAATGTGGGCGCTTGTTCACTTAACAACCCCAGGGGCATGACAATCAATTCTGATGGAAATTTGGTTGTGGTGAACGCGGGGGGGGCGGACGCAGTGTTAACCTACGATATCTCATCGGATACCGCCACTTGCCTTGGCAGTGTGGCTTTGGGTAACAACCCTTATGGAGTGTTGCTGCATTCCGATGGATTTCTGTATATCACGACTCAGGGAGACGACCAGGTCTACCGAACGGACCCTGATGGATCTAACCCCCAAGTGGTTTGGGCGACGAACACCTCTATTATTAATGACCCAACCGGTATTGTGGAACTGCCCAACGGCGACTTGTTGGTCGCATCGTCAGCCACTGACACCGTCGAGAGAATCACCACTTCGGGCGTAAGGGTTGGAACCCAACCTTTTATTGAAGACACTCAAACTCTAAATTTGGGTGACTTAACAATCATTGGGGATGTGACCAATGCACAATAGGTCTCTGGCTTTGATTCTTTCACTTTTTGGTATGCTGTTTTCCCTGCAAGCCTATGCCACCACGCAAAAAGGTCTAAGTTTAGAGTTAGGGGTCGGTTACCCACAATACTCTTTGTCCAGCGCTTTACAGAATGGCAAGTACAGCGGAGTTTCGGCGCAGGGCCGGGTCCTATTTCCTCTTCTTTCTTCGGGACACTTCTCTATGGATTTGGATGTTTCTTATCAATACACCTCTTTGGAAAACAATTCGAGCAATGCGGTTTTAAGTGAGTGGGCTCACTTAAATAACTTTGGATCGGGCCTTCGTTTTAATTACTCGTTTTTATTTGTCGGGGTCGAGTATCTATTTAGTAAAGGCAAACACGTCAGAGCCGGAACCAGCAACCAAATCTTTGAATATGATTTTAATCCCATTCAATGGCAGGCTGGTTTGGCCTTGTCGGTGAGCCCGGTCACTTCGATCGTGGTGTCTTATTCACAAATGTTGGGGACCAATGTTTCGGTGGGTGGATCTCAATTTGAAGCCAATGATCAAGTGCTGTGGCTAAGATTTCAGATTGATTTTGGGGTGAGTTTCTTTAACCTGCTTGCTCCGGAAGAATCTTTTAAAACCACTCGTGGTTCCTTTTTTATTCGTCAGAATCAAGGCGGTCGCTAGATTGCCGAGTCTTTGAGTTCTTGCATTGTAAACAAAGCTTTCAGTTTCAGGTCCGCGTTTTGTAGCTTGCTATGATCGCCTTGACTGCGGTCAATGACGGCGACCACATCAGAAATTTCGGCGCCTTGATCGCGAAGCATGCTGGTGCTGATGACCACTTGTCCGCCGGTTGTGATCACGTCTTCAATCAGGCAAATCTTTTTACCTTTGATGTCGGGGCCTTCGGCAAATTTGCAAGTTCCATAGTCTTTGGCTTCCTTGCGCACGAACACCATTTGTTTTCCAGTTTTTAGAGCCAAGGCGGTGGCTATCGGGATTCCACCCATCTCCATGGCCCCTAGTAGATCACAGTCTTCTGGTAAGAGAGGCACCAGGGCCTCGGCCAAGAGATTGAGAATCTCGGGACGCGCTTCAAACTGGTACTTATCAAAATACTCGGTAGAAGTTTTTCCCGACCGCAGTAAAAACTTACCAGTTAAGTGCGACACATCAAAAACTGTTTTTGCTAAATCTTTTTCCATATCCAGATTTCTAGCAAAAGAAGAGGGCAAAGTCCAAATCGAAAATCACCAATTAGATTTGGGTTTGTTGATTCACCCACTCTAGAAAGGGTGTATTGGAGTCCGCGGGGTTGATTTGCAAAATACAAGGACATTCGTAGGGGTGAAGTTTAGTGATCTCGGCTTCAACCTGTGTCGCCAGCTCTTTTCGAGTTTTGATGATCATCACATGTTCCGAATCTTCCTGGATGCGGTCTTCCCATTGGTAAATCGCGGAATGGGCCGGAAGGATATTGGCGCAAGCAATCCATTTCTTATCTAAAAGATGTTTGGCGATCTGCGTGCCTGTTTCGGTGTGGGGGATAGTGACATAGAATAAAACCAAAGAATCGCTCATAATAAAAATCCTAGGTTAAGATCCGCTACGGGCTTCTTTACGTTTTTTCCATTGCTCAACGGCGTAGGCGCGAAGGTCAGCCACTGAATCGAATTCATCGATAATCTCCACACCTAGTAGGGTTTCAATGGCGTCTTCTAGGGTAACGATTCCCATAGTCGACCCGTAATCATCCACCACCAAAAAGATATGGTCGTTGCGATGAATCAGCTGATCTAAACAGGCCGAGACCGAAATGTCTTCGGGAACCGAGTGGATGCTGGTCATTATTTCTTTTAACTTTTTAGTATCCAGATCGTTACTTGAGGCTTCAAGAATCTGATAACGGTGGACCATGCCCACGATATTATCCATGTTTTCTTCGTAAATTGGGATTCGAGAGTATCGAATGGGTTTGTGATCGGCGATCACTTCTTCGATGGTTTGGCTAGAGGGAAGAGCCAGCAGAACCGATCGAGGCGTCATGATGTCATACACAAAAATATTATCGAGCATCAAAAGATTTTTAATAATATTAGATTCTTTCTTTTTTAAGGCCCCGTGGCCCACGCCAATTTCGGCGGTGGCGATCATCTCTTCGCGGGTAAAAATATTTTTATCTTTACCACCGACCAATTCAGAGATTTTTTCCATTAAATAAACCAGAGGGTACAAAACCAAAATCATCAGACGAATGGTGTAGGCGGCTAAGGGAGCAAAGCGCTTCCAATTGGAGGCCCCTAAAGTTTTTGGGATGATTTCTGAAAAGATCAAAACGATCAAGGTTAGGCCGCCCGAAGCCACCGCCACGTACTGATCGCCGTAAATTTTGTTCACTTCCGATCCGACCCCGGCTGCCCCCACCGTGTGGGCAATGGTGTTGAGGGTGAGGATCGCCGCTAGCGGACGGTCCACATTGTCTTTTAAGCTTTGTAAAACAATTGCGTACTTTTTGCCTTCTTTGGCTTCGCTGCTAACAAAGCTGGGGGTCACACTTAGGATAACAGCTTCCAGTAAGGAGCAAGTGAAAGAGATAAAGACCGCAAAAAAAAGATAAAGAAATAACAGAGTCATCAGCCGCAGTTCACTGGGGATTTTTGGAATTTAATGGAGCCTTTATCAGGCCTCAGGTGTTCGTCCATAGGAATCCCGAAGATACCAAGAACTTGGCTCTGGGGCACCTAAACACCCTCTCTGCTGCACCAAGTCAGCCGGCAGTATATCCTGATCTGTGAGTCAGTGCCCCTTTGGGTGGACTCAGGAGGCGGAGAGGCGAGGGCGACGGGGCGAGAGATTGGCTTTTTTACAACAATGATTGGGATTTTATTGGATGCCATTTCGAAGTAAAAGTTCTTTGATTTGTTGAAGCTCAGATTCGAGTTTCTGAATCTTCATATCTTTATCGGCCACCTCTTGTTTGAGACTGGCAATGTCGCGCTTGTTCTGGATCGAAAGAGCGCCGATTTTTTGTAGATCTGCTTCGGTCGCTTCACACTTGTTATTTAATTCTTTAACGCCTTCAATAATCCAACCAATAAAGCCAATGTAATTCACGGCCTTCGATCCCAAGTCGTCATCTTTGGTGTGGACAAGCTCAGGCAGCACTTTTTCCACTTGCTGAGCGATCACTCCGTATTCCACTTGATTACTGGGATCGTCTTTCATAATGAACGACACGCCCTCAATCGCCGTAATCACAGCCAAGGGATTTTCTAAAGAGGCAATATCCCGCTTCAAACGACGATCCGAAGCATCGATCAGAGAACCTGTGTACTGAATGTTCCCCACCACGTCCAGGGCTTGCGCGGGAGTCGTTGTTCCAATACCAACATTACCAGAAGAATCGATGCGCATTCTTTCATTGTAAGCCGAGGCTCCGGTTTGTTGACCGATAACAATCTCTGGCGTGTTCCCAGAACTGTTTGCAGTTACCCCAAAGTAGGCTTCCTGCTTGGTTGCACTTCCATTGTGGGCTCCGAAGGATATTCCACTGTAGTTATTATTTACATTTTGCATGTTATTTAACTCAATTCCAACACCAGGATTGGCCACCGATAGTGAAGATGAAGAGTAAGGTTGAGTGACATTGATGTAATCAAATCTCATGAACCTTCTAGCGAATAGAGCGTTATTAGACATGGTAAGAACTTCACTTCCATCGGCAGCAAAATGTATGACTCCATTGAAATCACTAAATAGACCTGTGTCAGTATCGTCTGAAAAAGTCAGAGCAGGGGCACCCATCGTCCCATCAGGCAGGCGAAGGGCACCTGTCATTGGAACCGTACCATCCGCCAGAAAGTCACCACTGCCACCAACACCAGCGGAAAGATCCAAACAGTTGGCGTTGTTTTCATCACAAATAGAGGCGGCATTGATAGTTCCGGTGTTGACGTCAAGTTCTACGGCGGGAGCGGTTGTTCCAATACCCACGTTCCCCGACGTATTAACTCTCATGGCTTCGGAACCACCGATGGTAATGGCAAGCTGATTAAAGCCTGGAGAAAATAATCCAGTGTCCGAGTCACCATTAAAAAAGAGTTTTGGGCGAGACTGGTTTCCATAAACAGAACCTAAGTTCAAGGCAGAGTATATGTCTGACTGGGAGGTTACGTCTCCTCTTCTTAAAGTTAACAACGTACTATAGCTCGAGCAGGTACTATTGTTACACTGACGAAAGCCAATACTCCCGGAGCCGGAAGTTGCGAAACCTCTCATGATAACTGTATCAGTGTAATCGGTTGAAGAACTATTTGTAAAAGCGAAGCTTTTATCATCTTTAATAAAAAGGTCTCCGCTGCTACTGAGCACCATTGACTCCGTCCCTCCCGTTGAGAAACCAATTGAGTCCGCATTGGGTCTGAAAAGACCGGTGTCTTGATCACCTAGGAAAGTATAAGAAGGTGACGCCGCAGAACCTGCCAAACTACTTAAAGCTGGAGAACCCGTCACACTTCCAAAAAAGTAATTGGTATCCATTGTAAACCGGTCGGTTCCGTTACTGGAGAAACTCACAGCACCGGCATAACCATTGTGAAACCCTGTGTCCTCGTCGCCGTTAAAAGTGATCCCAGGAGCCAAGTTTGTACCTGTGACCGATTCAAAGGGGCCTGTCATGGCCACGGACCCATCAGCCATAAAGTCGCCACTGCCACCAACGCCGGCCGAAAGATCCAAACAGTTGGCGTTGTTTTCATCACAAATACTGGCGGCGTTGATGGTTCCTGTGTTCACGTCCAATTCGACCATAGGGGTCGTGGTGCCTATCCCAACGTTTCCGGCTGAGTCAATGCGAACCTGTTCCGTATTTGCGATTTCGAAACGATACCCCAACGTGGAATCAAAGTTAAACTCACTGGAGGCGCCGGCCGTTGCATTGATATAATTCTGTCCGTTTCTAGAAAAGTTGAGGGCATTGCCACCCAGAACTTGGAAAACTCCATTCGTTCCCTCAACACGGAGGTTTCCGTTGACATCCAGAGGGGCAATCGGGTTACTCGTTCCAATCCCTAAATTACCAGTTGCCCCATCCAGTCGCATGAGCTCTTGGTAACTACCGCTGGCCAGATCACGGGACCCTCGCCCAAAAATCACGTCCCCATCGCCCGAGTTGTTCCAATCCGTGTTAATAAGGAGATTGTCGACGGCCGCAAAGCCTCCCGCTGTGTTCGACACCAGAATGTTGGCATCATCACCCCCTGTAGAGTTGCGCAAAGACAACATTTCGGAACCACCAACAGTCACATTCAACCGATCACCTCCACCCGAGCTTCGAAAGAACCCCGTATCGGTGTCGCCGGCGAAGGATAGACCAGGTGAGGTCGCGTCCCCACTTAAAGCTTCAAACTGTCCGGTCATGGCAACGGAGCCATCGGCCATAAAGTCGCCACTGCCACCGGTAGCGGCCCAGCTCAACACACCCGAAGCATCGGATTGTAGCACTTGCCCTGCACTTGGAGCCGTCCCGGGTAAAGTGTAAACTAAATCAGGAGCTGTCGCTGGTGCTTGCAACCCAGTATAGCCACTCGTTGCGCCCAGCATGCGGATGTCACCCGCAACATCCAGTTTCCCGTTGGGAACACTGGTCCCTATGCCTATATTTCCTGAGGATAGGTTTCCGTAAATGCTATTACCAATACTAAGATAGTTTGAGGTTGTGGCAGCCGGAACATCAATATCGGGTCCAATTAAAATGTTATTGTTCCCAGTCACCAATGAGTCACCTGTTTGGTCACCAACGAATACATTGTCGGCCACATTGCCTACAACTGCGCCAGACCGACGCCCAATAAATACATTTCGGTCAGATGCAACTGATGAACCTGAGGTTTGAGCGGCTTCAAAGCCAATTGCGACGTTGTAATTTCCTTTGCCCCAGTCAAGAGCATTGTTGCCGATTGCAACGTTGTAATTCGAGCTACTCGCATGTCGCATAGCCCGCGAACCCAATGTTGAGTTCCATCCACCGGACCCCAGCCCGAAGCCTTGGAAGCCGAAAACAGAGTTGCCCCAGGAGGAATCCGTGACCGCAGACATCGCTTGCACACCCATTAAGGTGTTCCCGCTTGAAACGTCTAAGAGACCTGCCGCTCCTAAACCGACGGCCACGTTGTTGTCTCCTGTTGTTAGCGAGCCCAGTGCGCTTCGGCCAAGGGCAAGGTTATTTGTACCCCCTGATGCAATCGAACCACCAGCACCACTTCCCAAAAACATATTATCGTCTGTTGTATAATCGGTTGTCACATCCGTAAGGTCATCCAATACGGATCCTCCACCACCACTCGCAATCATATCGGTCCAGGCACTGTTTTCGTAGGCCTCAAACTTATTGTTGTCGGTGTTGTAGCGGATCATTCCATTGGCACCAGTCCCTGGTTGTTCAAGGGTTGTTCCTCTTGGAACCACGAGGGCCCCGGTTCCATCCACATCCAGTTCCGCCAGTGGGGCTGTCGTTCCAATACCAACATTGCCAGATGTGTCGATGGTGACGCGGGTCGTACCGTCGGTTTCAAAAGATAGTGTGTTGGTGTCATTGGTTCCGATGATCATGGGGGCGGCGAAACTGTTGCCGTTGTTGACGATCCCAGCGCCGACAGAACTGGTTAAAAGAGAAAGCCAGTTGGCACCGTCGCAATAATCCAAAGTGTTGGCGCCGTCGGCATCAAAGCGAATCGCGCCTTCGATCGCTGGCGCACAGGCGTCGGCGGCATCACCGACGATGACCGCACCACCGGCAGAAAAGTTAGTTTCAACCAGCGCGAAGGTCTTTTCGATCATTGAAAATTGAAGAAGGAAAAAACAAAGTGTGAACGTTTTGGGGTTTAAAAAAACCAAAGCCGAACAAAGTCGTTTTAGAAAGTGATTCCAACCGTACGTGCACATAACAAACACTTATCGGTCTCAAGAGGGAATAGTTGAGTCGTTTTAGTGCATTTAGGTGAAAATGAGATTTTTTTTTGCAGTCTGAATTCTCAGGACTAAAGGCAATGAGAGTGGGGAGAAATTTGCGTCATTTTGAACCACCAAAAAGGCACAAATGGTTGGTGAAAGTGTGTCTTTTAAAGACAAATTTAAAAGAGATATGGGACTTAAAACTCGGGATGATCGGTGGAGCGACAGCTGCAGTCAGCGGCAAAAGTTCATTCCTTGGCCTTTGGGAAGCTAGTAATGTTAGTGGACCTACAGGTTGTTTTCAGAGTCTTTGTAGACTTGCGAACCCACCGACTTGGTTTGGCCTTGGTATTTGCCGCGATAGGGCTTTAAAGCGGTGGCGTCCATGGTGCCGAACACCAATTGGCAAATGCGACGACCGGCTTCTAGCTCGATCGGGAAGTTGTTGGCATTGTAGAGTTCTAAAGTGATTTTGCCTTCAAAGCCAGGATCCACCCAGCCGGCGTTTTGAATAAACAAGCCCATGCGACCAATCGAGCTGCGGCCTTCAACGAAAGACACCATGTTGTCTGGTAACTTGATGTACTCCATGGTGGTGGCTAGCAAAAAAGTGTGTGGGGCGATCGTGATTTTGTTCGCCACCACTTCTTTGTATTTAATCTCTTGGTTCATGGTTAGTACGGAGGTCTCAAGAGGTTCGACCACCAAAAAATGGTCGCCCAATCGACAGTCGATGGAGGCGGGTTGGATGGATTCGGGAGAGAGAGGTTCAAAAACCAGCTCACCCGCATCGATTAACTTTTTTAAGCCACCATCTGATAAGATCATTACTTTTTCTCCGCTGCACGTTGCTCTTGATACTTCTTGGATAGCTCGTCTTGGATGTTACGAGGAACCGGAGAGTACTTGGCGAATTCCATGGTGAATTCTCCTTTACCTTGGGTGGCCGAACGAAGATCGGTCGAGTAACCAAACATTTCAGAAAGGGGAACTTCGGCAGTCACTACAACAAAGCCTTCTTGGGTTTGGGTTCCACCAATCATGCCTCGACGTTGGTTGATCTGGCCCATCACCGATCCTTGGAATTCTTCAGGAGCAGAAACTTCAACCTTCATCATGGGTTCAAGAGCGGTGGGCTTAGCGCGCTCGTAAGCTTGTCGCATCGCCGCCATGGCGCAAATCTTAAAGGCCATCTCGCTTGAATCCACATCATGGTAGGCCCCATCTTCCAAGTCCACTTCCACATTCACAATCGGGAAGCCAATCAATGTTCCCTTCGCTAGCTGATCTTGAAAACCCTTTTCGCAAGCCGGGATGTATTCTTTCGGAATTCGTCCACCCACGACTTTGTTGTTAAATCGGAAGTTGGTTTCTTCTTCAGCCGGAATAGGACGGACTTTTCCGACCACTTTCGCGAACTGCCCGGAACCACCGGTTTGCTTTTTATGAGTGTAATCGTAATCGGCTTCAATTCCGATGGTTTCACGGTAAGCCACTTGGGGTTGTCCCGTGATCACTTCGCACTTGAACTCTCGTTTCATGCGCTCCACGTAAACCTCTAAGTGAAGTTCACCCATTCCAGAAATAATCGTTTCGTTGGACTCTTCATCACGGTGAACGCGGAAGGTGGGGTCTTCTTTTCTAAACTTCTGTAGAGCCTTTGAAAAGTTACCAGCCGCCCCTTTGTCTTTTGGCGCAATGGCCAATGAAATCACGGCTTCAGGGACGTGCATCGACGTCATGGCAACGCGGGCTTTTCCATCGGTGAAAGTATCACCCGAGAAACACTCCACACCAAAAAGGGCGACGATATCACCCGCGTGGGCCTCTTCCACATCTTCCATTTCGTTGGAGTTCATGCGAACAATGCGGGGGATTTTAAGTTTTTTATCATCTCGCATGTTGTAGATGAAATCGCCTTTGTTCATCACGCCTTGGTAAATCCGCAAGTAAGTCAGCTGACCATACTGGCCTTGCTCCAATTTAAAAGCAAGAGCCACCAATGGTTTGTTGTCATCAGTTTCAACAATAATCTCTTTCTCTTCCTGGTCCAAATCCAAACCTTTGTTGGTGATGTCTTTTGGGTTGGGAAGATAGCGAGTGACAGCGTTCAGTAAAAGCTGAACCCCTTTGTTTTTGTAAGCGGATCCCATAAACACAGGAGTCAGTTCCAGGCTTAATGTTCCCGCACGGACGGCCTTATGGATTTCATCTTCAGAGACTTCTTTTCCTTCAAGGACTTTTTCCATGAGCTTGTCATCAAACATGGAAACCGCCTCTAACATTTCGTCGCGGTACTTTTGGGCGTCGTCTTTCAGCTCGTCCGGAATTTCGCTTTCTTTGATTTTTTCACCATTGTCACCTTCAAAGGTGTAGGCTTTCATAGTCACCAAATCAACTACACCTGCATGGGCATCTTCCGTTCCAATTGGGATTTGCATCATAACAGCATTGTGGTGAAGCTTTTCACGCAACTGACCAGTGACTCGGAAAGGGTTGGCTCCGGAACGGTCCAATTTGTTGATAAAGGCCAAGCGAGGAACATCGTAACGTTTCATCTGACGGTCCACAGTGATCGACTGAGATTGCACGCCGGAAGTTCCGCAAAGAACAAGAACGGCGCCATCAAGAACTCGGAGGGCTCGTTCCACTTCCACGGTGAAGTCCACGTGTCCGGGAGTATCAATAATGTTGATGTTGGTGTCGCCCCACTGCACGTTGGTGGCGGCCGATTGAATGGTGATTCCGCGTTCTTTTTCAAGTTCCATGGAGTCCATTTTGGCTCCGACACCATCTTTACCGCGCACATCGTGAATGGCGTGAATTCTTCCGGTGTAGAAGAGAATCCGCTCGGTTAGGGTTGTTTTACCCGAGTCAATATGTGCTGAAATACCGATATTACGAACTTTTTCCAGTTCCCACTTAGCCATAGCTTCTGTTCCTCGTTTGTTTAAGCCCTAGGCGGTGGCAGTCCAACACCTAGAAAATGTCTGAAATTATTAATTTTTAAGGGCCTTTCCTATCATGAGATGACGAGCAGTGCAAAAAAAATAGGGGTGAATCTGGCCAAGTCCTCCTATATGATGGGCCCATGCAGCATAAGAGCCAAGAGAGCCATTGTCACCCCAAGAAAGGCCACCCGGATTACATCCTGTGGGGGAGCTTGGTCCTCATTCTAGCCGGCTTTGCCCACTGGAAATTTTACCCTTTGTTGGTGGAATCCTTGGGGGGGGAATCGGACCCCTTGGGGGTTGTGAGTCAAACGATCTATAGTGGGGCCACCACCATTGTTGAATTGATGCAAAAAATGGCCATGGGTCTGATTTTTGCCATTATTTTTGTGGGGATTCTGGATTTTGTTCCCCGGTCCAAATTTCACCAGGTTTTAGGCAAAAGTGGTGGGGTGTCCGGAATCGCCCGAGCTACTTTGGCCGGTGTTATTTTGGATCTTTGCAGCCACGGTATTCTGTTGGTGGGCATGAAGCTCTACGAACGGGGTGCAAGTTTGGGGCAAGTGGTGGCTTTTTTAGTGGCGTCGCCTTGGAACTCTTTTTCCATGACTATGATTTTATGGAGCCTGATCGGCTTTAAACTGACCCTTGCCTTTATCCTTCTTTCTTGCCTAATCGCCATTGTTTCTGGAGTTATTTTTGAGATCCTAGAAAAAAAAGAGGTCCTTCCGAAAAACCCCAACAATCAGGAGACCGATTTGGGAACGGATGAAAAATGGTTGGTCTTCCCGGAAGGAAAAGGCTTTTTTGCCATTGCCCTGCAGGCCCTGCGCTCCAGTCTGCACGAGTCCAAAATGATTTTAAGGTGGATCTTCTTTGGGGTGGTCTTGACGGCTCTAGTTAAAGAGCTAATCAGCCCCGAAAACTTTCAAGAGTATTTTGGCCCCGATACTGTGGGTGTGTTGTTGACTTTGCTTTCGGCTACAATTTTGGAAGTCTGCTCGGAAGGGTCGGCGCCGTTGGCTTCCGAGCTTGTAGTGACCGCCCATGCTCCAGGCAATGCTTTTACCTTTTTGATGGCTGGTGTCTCCACCGACTACACCGAAATTCTTTCCCTCAAGGAAACCACCAAAAGTTGGAAAATCGCCTTTTTCCTTCCCTTAGTGACTCTTCCGCAAGTGATCATTATCGGTATTCTAATGAATAAGGTGGGGTTCTAGTGTCCCCCCGCGATATTCTACAAAAGCATTGGGGCTACGAAAGCTTTCGCCCCATGCAAGAAGAAGTCATTCTCAGTTGTTTAAAGGGACATAATTCTTTGGTTCTGATGCCCACGGGTTCTGGCAAAAGTCTATGCTACCAAATTCCCTCTTTGTTGGGTGGTGGGGTGGTGGTGGTGATCTCCCCTTTGATCGCTTTGATGAAAGATCAAGTCGATGACGCCCGCAAACATGGTCTGAATGCGACCTTTATCAATTCATCACTGACTCGTGAGCAAAGAGAGAAAGCTTATAGGGATTTGGCAGCAGGAAAATTAAAATTGGTCTACGTGACTCCTGAGCGTTTTCGAAAACAAGAGTTTTTAGATCTTCTGAAAGAAGTCAAAGTCGATCTGATGGCGGTGGACGAAGCCCACTGTATCTCGGAATGGGGTCATGATTTTCGTCCTGACTACACCAGAATGGTAGAAATTCGAAAGGCTTTGGGGAACCCTCCGGTGATGGCCTTAACGGCGACCGCAACCCGCAAAGTGCAAATCGATATTTTAGACAAACTGGGATTGTCGGTGGGGACTCCGGTTTTTAACACCGGTTTCGATCGCCCCAATTTAGAGATGGAAGTCAAAGAGATGGTGGGGCTTGAAGATAAAGTCAGAGCCTTTGTGTTTTACCACCACCAAAACCCTGGGGCGAAAATTGTTTACTTTGCCTTAGTGGACACTTTAAAGAAGTTTTCTCATGAACTAGAGAAAATTAACATTGAGCATTTGATTTATCATGGTCAGCTTAAAAATGATTCGCGAAAACGAAATCAAAAACATTTTCAAAATGAAGAAAACCCATTGATTTTAGCGACGCCGGCTTTTGGTTTGGGTGTCAACAAATCCAACGTACGCATGGTGGTGCATGCCGAAGTCCCAGGGAGTATCGAGGCCTATTACCAAGAGGTGGGTCGAGCCGGACGCGATGGATTGCCGGCCAAAGGGGTTTTACTGTATGACCCTGACGACATTTCCATACAAATGGATTTTATCAAGTGGGCGAACCCAGACCCTTCATTTATTCGCCAGGTTTATCGTCTGCTTGAAGATAGCACCGACCGTGTGCATGCGGGTGGCTACGATTTTTTGCGAGAGCAAATGCATTTTTACCATAAAAGAGACTTTCGGGTCGAAACAGTTATTAAGTTGTTTGACCGCTGGGGTGTCCTTGAAAATTTTCACAACTATCGCGAGTGGAAGCTGATTGATAGGATTCCCGATCACTTATTAAGCCAAGATAGCTACGAAAAGTTTTTGAAGTCGTCACAACAAAAACTTTTCGAAATGATCGAACTCACCCGTGATGACGTCGATGTGAAAAAAAGAGTGTTGGAGTACTTTGATGTTTCCTGATCCGGAACAAGCAAACGCCAACGGTTTGGTTGCCGTTGGTGGAGATTTAAGTGCAGCAACCCTAGAAGAGGCCTATACCTCGGGCATTTTCCCCTGGCCGCAACAGGACTACCCTTTGTTGTGGTTTTCACCTCCAGAAAGAGGCATTTTACGGTTCCAGGATTTTAAAATCCCTAATTCCACGCAACGAAAAATCAAGCAAGAAACTTTTAAGTTAACTATGAATCAAGCCTTTATGCAGGTCATTGAGAATTGCGCTCGAATACCACGCCACCATGAAAATCGAACCTGGATCTTGCCAGAGATGGTGCAAGCTTACAGTGAGCTGCATCGGTTGGGCCATGGTATCAGCGTTGAGGCCTGGTTCGAAGACCACTTAGTCGGAGGCCTTTATGGTGTATTATTCAAAGGAGTTTTCAGTGGAGAGAGCATGTTTTTTAAAAAGAGTGAGGCTTCAAAGGTTTGCCTGGTTCATTTGGTGGAAGAGCTGAGGCAACAAGGTCATACATGGATCGATATTCAAATGGTGACCCCCTTGTTAGAACAATTCGGTGGTGTCTATGTCCCACGTAGCCAATTTTTAAAAATGTTAAAGCAGCGACAAAAGGATAACTGAATGATCGTGGATCAAGACAAAGTGGTAACGATTTCTTATCAATTGTTTTCGTTAGGAGACAATCAGCAACCTATACTGATCGAAGAACGAACGGTGGATGACCCTCTTGAGTTTTTATTTGGTCACGAAGTTCTATTGCCGAAGGTGGAAGACGCTATTCAGGGTAAAACCTACGGTTTTCAAACCGAAGTCAACCTGCATGCCCGAGATGCATTCGGCTTGCATCGACCCGAACTGCAGACCTGGGTGCCCAAGTCCGGTTTTCCAAAAGAGCCAGAGTTGCAGCTTGGTATGAAGTTTCAAACCCAAGGCCCTAATGGGCAGGTGATCTCGGTAATCGTCAAAGAAATCAAAGACGATCAGGTTCTGATCGACGGCAATCACCCTCTGTCCGGTTTAGGGTTGCGTTTTGATATCAAAATATTGCGGGTTCGAAAAGCCACCGAAGCCGAGTTGATCAAAAAAGAGGTCGACCCCACCCAGTTGCAGTAGGTGAGGTTCTGGTTGATGTCGTTTTATAAGTTCGAGTTTACTTCTCTGCCGTACTCACCATGGACGATCGGGACTTGTTGTGGGTTCGCGTTGGGCTCGGCCGCGGAAAGCTGTAAAACTTCTCGTCGAAAGCAATCCCAAAAATCATTTTCGTTGATGTACTGGGCGCATCCGGAGGCGGCGAACTGTGGGTGTTGTTTGATATGGATTCGAAGGCTGGACCACCGGTAGCCCTCCTCTCGCAAGCGATCAAGGCAAGCATAATATAAATCGACGGGCAAATTATAGCTGCAGCCACCGGCGACTTGCTGCAAGTTAGGGTTGATTCGGTTCGAGGTGTCGATAGCATTAGGCGCGTAGGCCAAGCCTTGAATCGAAAAAGAAATGACTAGTGAAAACAAAAATTTATTCATGGGATTCCTCCAAAAGTAAGCACACCCACTTTATTGGTAGAGCAAAAAGAGGACCATCCGTGTGTCAATTTCCTTTTACTTGAGCTATATAGTCGTCATTCTGTTTTTGTGGTGTCAATAATTTAGGCACCAAATAACCTGTGGTTCCAGTATCTTACGACTGTTCTTTTTTTGGTCGAGGAGGATCTGTTTTGATTAGGATGCTTTTGAGTGCGCTTTGGTTTCGTGATAAATTTCAGAGATGGACATTAAGGCTCGGGATATCATTGTTGTAGGTGTCATCATCGGTGGTTTTTTCTATTGGTGGCCCCAGCAGAAAGTTGAAGTGGAACGGGCAAAACTCGAAGAAGAAAGACCATCTGAACCGATAATCGATGCACGAGATGTTGTGGCAATAAAAAGTGAGACCTCAAAGGTCGTGAAAGAGCCGAAAAAAATCCCGATGCCTCCGGTTGTAAAAAAAACCAGCTCGACCGCCAAGTACCCCAACTTAGACGACAGCTTCGCTGCCTTCGATGAACAAGGCAATCGGTTTATCGAACAAGTGAATAAAGTGGGAAAGCATCTAGTCTATCATGGCGATGTCTTGATTGGCGACGAAAAGGATCTGCCCGGGTTGATGCAAAATAGAGTGATTAAAGTGGCTCGATCAGCGAAATGGCCGCAAGGTAAAATCCCATTCGTCATTGATGGGTCGGTGGTTCAACAAGAAAAAGTAATTGAAGCCGTTGAATATTTAAATACGTTTACGAACTTAAAAATTGTTCCTCGCGAAAACGAGGAAGACTACGTTTTGTTCACCCGCGGCGAGTCCGATTGCTACTCTTATGCAGGGCGGAAAGGCGGCATGCAAGAAGTCTTCTTGACTCCCCAATGTGGGATTCGCGAAATCTTACACGAATGGATGCACACCATTGGTTTTTTGCATGAGCAGAATCGTGAAGACCGAGACCAATACGTGCAAATTCTTTGGGACAACATTGAAGAGGTCAATCGCCCTCAGTTTAAAAAACTACCCAATGATTATATGGGCGTGGTTGGGCGCCCCTTTGATTACCAGTCGATCATGATGTATAGCTCTGAGACCTTCAGTATGTTTCCGGGCGAACCCGCTTTACTGACTTCGGATGGTGAGGTGATTCCTCGAACCAGCAATCTTTTAAGTGATGAAGACATTGCTCGGATCAATCAAGGCTACCCAAACCAATAGTATTTGAAACAACGGTCCAACGACCGGAATAAGATAAAACACCCCCGTCGGACCAGGAGACAAAAGTCCTTTCTTAGTGGCCGGGGGGTGGCTCAAAAAGTCGGAAGCCTGTTATAATGGATTACGATCATGAAGCCTTACTTTTTCCTATTGTTCCTTTTGATTTTTTCGGCCTGCCAGACCGTCGAGGTGGTTCCGACCAGCAATCCTCAAAAACAAACACCGGTTAGTGTATCGAAACCGCCAGTTGTTGATGCCGGCCGGAAAATTCCTAAAAAAACATCAAGAAAAAAGATGGCGATGGCAAAACCAAAGCCGCGGGTCGAAGCGACTCCGATCCTCAGTGAACCTCTCCCTCCCAATACAATCTCGAATTGTCCGGCAGGTTTGAATGGGGCCTTGGTGGGGCGCATTGATCTAGGTCGTCATTGTTTTACCAATGAACCGATCCAAGCTGGGCGGTGCTTAGGTCGAAATGATGACGAAGTTCGTAAAAAAGCCATCTCTTACTGTCAAGAATTGAAAAGTCATTGGACACGAACGGGAGACTGGAAGTTTGGTCCTGAGCTGGATTTGAAAATCAATCTGTTGAAACGCTCCAGTTGCCGATGCGGAACTTGGCGCGGCAAACCGCTTTGTAAATCTTTTTTTCAATTTGAGTGTGAAACCATTCGCCTGTAAAGGCCTACTTCTTTGGCTGCGACTGGGGCGCTCGGGGTGTTTGATCCATTTGACTGATTTCTTGGATTTTTTCAAAACGAGCTTTAAAAAAACTCCAAAAAACGACGCTAACAATGATTCCTATTCCTGTTCTAATTAATAAAGATTTCTTACTCATAAAACCCTAGCCTAAACGTCGATGTAGCTCTGTTTGTCTGACTCATCGGTTGTGATCGAATTGTTGTTGCTGCTTGGAAAGATCCGACCCAACAGAGATTTAAGGTTGTGGCCCATTCCTAGGAAAAACCAAACAAACTTGTTCCAAGCTTGGTCGCGCATGTACTGACGATATTTTTTCTGCATTTGATCTTGCAGCCCAGAAGCCAACATCTGTCGTTGTTTGGGATGAAGCTCAAGAAACTCAACGGCCACCAACTTAAAAGTTTGAGGCTGCTTTGTTTTGTGATAGGTGCGATGAACCTGCACTCTTACCACTTTGGCATAGCACGCGATAGGTTCCGAGTTAGGAGCCGTGAACTCAACCTTGATCTGCTCGCTTTCTTGGGGAGCTGTTAGGTAGGGGACTAAAAAGGCCATACCGGACTCAGACAAGTTGATAATCCGCGTGTGCATAGCTTTCGAGCCTCGAGGCATGTGGGCGAAGCGGACGATTTGGTGATCGCCCAGTTCGATTTCATATCTTGGTGCCCGTGGATACAGATCTTCCACATTTCTTTGTGCAGACATGCAAACCTATCGGTGTGATTGGGCGTTGCCTGAAGAGTCCCGATTTGAAACACGACCTCGGCAAGGGATGTGTCTCGACAAAAGGCTAAGCCTGGGTTAAAAGCAAAGCATGAGTCAATGGATCGAGAAAACTGATAACCCCTTTAAAGTGTTTCAACAGTGGTTTGAGGCGGCCCAGAAAGTGGGAAACTTTGAGCCCACGGCAATGATCTTGGCAACGGTGGACTCACAAGGGATGCCTTCAGCCCGGGTGGTGCTTTTAAAAGAGTTCGACGACAGAGGCCTTTGTTTTTTCACCAATTATGAAAGTGAAAAAGGCAAGGAGCTAAAAGCCCATCCGCAAGGTGCTTTGGTGTTTCATTGGGAAAAACCCCTACACCGACAGATTCGAGTTCGCGGAACTTTCGAAAAAATGAGCTACGAGCAATCCAACGCCTATTTCCAAACCCGGCCCCGAGGCAGCCAAATTGGCGCCTGGTCCTCTCCGCAAAGCCAAGTGATCCAAAGCCGAGACGAGTTAAAACAATCGGTTCAGGCGATCGAGGAGAGGTTTAAGGGCGGCGAAATCCCTTGCCCTGAGAACTGGGGAGGGTATCGATTGCAGCCTCTTAGCTTCGAGTTCTGGCAGGCTCAAGAGTTTCGCCTTCACGATCGGATGAAATTCAGTCGTTCGAAACCCTCAGGTCCTTGGATCGCCCAGCGCCTTGCACCATAGAGCCTTCTTGCCTGCCTCCTGTGCACAGATTAGAATTGCAGGCGTTTAGGCAAAACGTAAAAGGAGATTAAGATGAAAAATTTGTTTGTAATCGTGGTTAGTTTGTTTGCTCTTTCGGTTGTTGGTTGTGCCCATAAGGGTGGTCATGGCCATGGCAAAAAGAAGAGCCATGAAATGTGGAAAATGATGGATGCCGACAGTGATGGAACAGTGACGCGGGCTGAGTTTGATAAAGCTCATGACGAAAAGTTCAAAAAAATGGATGCTGATGGCGATGGTAAAATCACCAAAGAAGAAAAGAAGGCTCATAAAAAAGCCATGAAGGAAGGTAAAAAAGGCTGCTGCGGCAACTAAACCTTTCTTTAGATTTTAGCCCGGGGGCCATAGAAGTCTGCGGCCCCCTAAAATATGAATATGCAGGTGATAAACCGATTGTCCGCCGTTTTCGTTGGTATTGACGACAAGCCGGTAACCTTCCTCTCCCAAACCTTCATCTTTAGCAATTTGATGGGCCATTACCATCAAGTGACCCAGAATTTCTTGGTCCTGACCTTTGTCGATATCGTTCATCGATCGAATTTCTTTTTTTGGAATCAATAAGATGTGAGTTGGAGCCTGTGGGTTGATATCTCGGAAAGCTAGACAAATGTCGTCTTCATAGACAATGTCGGCTGGGATTTCTTTATCGATCATCTTTTTAAAAATTGTCATAAAAGTCCCTTTTGTTAGAATCCTATTATGCGTCAGTTCTACAAAAAATATCAAGGTTACTTCCCCGCCGCCTTTTTCATTGGTGGTTTTTTATTTGATATTTTCACGACCGATCGTATTGACCAGGCCTTCTCGCTGATTCAGCAGTTGATTTACCTTTTGCTCCTGCTGGTTTTTGTTTACTGGGAGGTCGTCACCCCTCAAGTGTTTCTTAAAGAAAATGGATTTCTTGCCAAGGTGTGGGCCTGGCACGTTGAGCTTCTTCACTTTCTATTTGGAAGTTTGTTGAGCCTTTACACGATCTTTTACTTTAAAAGCACCTCGTTAATGACGTCTTTTGCTTTTATGGGATTCTTGGCAATTATTTTAATTATCAATGAGCTGCCGCAATTTCAAAAGCGAGGGATCATGATTCGGGCCGCCTTGTTGGCCCTTTGCCTGTCGTCTTATTTTATTTACTTGGTCCCGGTGATGACCGGAGCCATTGGCATGCTTTCCTTCTTGTTAGCCATGGCGATCAGTATGGCTGTCTACTATTTACTTTGTACCCGAATTCTTAGAAAAAAACAGGATCTATCCTGGGTGCAAAAAAATCTATTGGCTCCAGGTTTGATCGTACAAGTGGTTTTTGTCGCTCTGTACATCTTTAAGCTATTGCCTCCGGTTCCGATTTCAATGAAGTTTATTGGTGTTTACCATGATATTCAAAAACCGGCCGACAAATTTGTACTGTCTTACGAGCGTGATTGGTGGCGGTTTTGGCAGTCGGGGGCTCAAACGTTTTTGAAGCGAGAGGGTGATAAAGTTTACTGTTTTGTTTCTATTTTTTCTCCGACTCAGTTCTCTGACCAAGTTCGCTTGGTCTGGTTTAAATCGACGCCAAATGGTTGGAGTCGACGGGATGAAGTTCCCCTAACCATTCAAGGTGGTCGCGATCAAGGCTATCGAGGCTACGCCTACAAGTCGAATTTTGAAATGGGGGATTGGCAAGTGCGGGTTCTCACTTCTGATGATCGAGAGGTGGGAAGAATCTCTTTTGATGTGACTCCGTCAGACTCTTCTGCAGCAAGAGTCTGGCGTCAGGACTTTTACTAAAATTTAATTGGCGGAAGTTTCTGAATCTTCCGGATCTTCTACGGGAAGATCTTTGGGGTTAATGGCTTGATATTCAAAAGCCACCATAGTGACCCAACCACCATCAATTTCTTTTTTCTCGGCCATACGTTTTTTTAACTGGCTCAGGCGTTCACCCAATAGATCCGCATGTTTTTGATTGAGGTTGGTGTAGTGCACCAAAAAAAGTTCGGTGGGGACGATGTAGCCGTAAGAGGTTGGAGGATCTTCGCGTCTCTCCTTTTCTAAAAGAAGCTCGGTGAGGATTCCCACTTTGTAGCAATTGCTAGTTCCATTCCAAATAAAGGCCGTTGTCTTACCCGCTTTGATGTCTTTGATGCTGTCCTCTGATTGAGGAGAGTACTCCCAATCATTGAAGGCTGGAAAACAGCTGGGTAGTCTTTTGAATTTTTCATTCACATAGGCTTCTTGGATTTTTTCAGTCACTTTAAATTTAAGAAGGGCATACTTGCGAGCCGGCGTCGACTCAATGAAATTTTTGGTGCTATTGGAGCTAAAAGTATTAAGAGGGTCAGCCAGCAATTGATTTTTTGAAACCACTTTGAGTTCCTCAAGTATCCCGCGGCCAAGAAAGGGGAGGTCGTCATTGAGCAGTTCAATTTTAAGTTCGGTGCCGACCCGGAAACAATTGTCGGCCGCGACGATGGCCGTTTGCAGTTTGTTGTTCTCCAGCAGTGATTTTACTTCCGGACGAAGGGCGTCGTTGTATTGGATCAAGAAGTCATCGCTTTCCAGATTCTTACAAATGCTTAAGCGTTCGCCGAGCTTGGTCAAATGTTGAGCCTGGGCGGCTTGGGCAAAAAACATGAGTGATAACAAGGATAAACAAAAGGTGATGGATTTCATAGTTCCCCCGATACTTAAGGGGTATTCACTTTTTGGTAGACTGTCAAAGATTAGATGCGTCCTTAACAAGACCTTGAATGACGCGGGAATAAAAAGCGAAAAGGAGCCAAACCATTTGGCTCCTTTTCTAGGGGATAAGGTTTATTTGAAGAGATTCGTGATGAGACTAAAAATTCCAGCAAGAGGAGAGTTTGAACCACCGCCGAAAGCACCTCCAATGGTATTGACGATGTTACCCAAAACATTTCCGCTTGAGTTATTGTTATTATTGTTTCCATTACTATTATTATTTCCACTACCGTTGTTTGCATTGTTAGGATCAGGTCCTAAAACGTTGTCTAAAAGAGGACCCGCTAAGGCACCGATGATGGCTCCCACAGGCGAACTGTTCATAAACATACCGAGGGCTCCACGAACTAGGGTTCCAAATAAATTGGTAAAGTCAGACTTGTCGGTATCTCCGGTGATTAAACCAAGGCCCATATTGACTAAGTCCATTAAAGGCATTCCGAAAACTTCCCGACCTTCCAATTGAGAAGACACCAGTGAGGCAATCAAGCCTTGTAAAGACTCTGGGTTCGAGGCGACTTGTTGAGTCACTTGCACTCCATTGATAACCATCGCAATTTCTTGTGGGTCACCAGAAAGGTTTTCTATAAAGTCGATCAGGAGTTCAGCTCCACCCAACTTCATCATCATCGAATTGGATGCGACTTCGGTCATTTCCAGATTTTCATCAAGAACGCTGTCGCCAATTGAATTGGCCTCTTCTTCAGTTATGACTCCTTGGCTCACACTATTTTCAAGTGCGTTTCCGGCCGTCGTTTGTTTGGTCTCGAGTTGCCCGCAACCAATAAGCATCATAGCTGGTAAAAACATAGTTAAAACGAAAGCCTTCATTTTCATTCTTTCCTCCTTCAAACAAAATTGTGACTCACCCAGACCTTCGGTGTCCCCGGACTAAAGTTAAAATCCCTGGACGAGACGTAGGCCCATTTTGTTGAGGAATTAAACAGGCCATAGGAGTTTCCAAAAAATAGACAGAGTGTTTTAAAGTTAGTCGACTATTTTTTGTACAATTCTCATTTTGTTACGGTAAAAAAAATACTGAGAAATCCATGGGTTAAAAAGATTCGACAGTTTTTCCTACAATTTCCAAATAAGAATTAGACGTTCGTGGAGCTGCAGACTGTAAATGATGTCTCGATATGTGCCGATAGAAAACCATCAACACGAGGTAACAGCGCATGAATCGATTCTTCTTCCTATTCTTTGTTAGCCTATTCGCAACATTGATCTTCAAAACGATTCAATATGAAAATGCAAAAGAGTCCGAAGCGGCAGCTTATATCTATGAGGAAGAGATTGATTCGCTAGAGGTGTCTTCGAACTTCTATGGTCACTTGTGGTTAGAGAACAAAATCACTTCGATGCCTGTTGATCTGGCCTCTATTTACCAAAAACAGGCTTTCACCAAGAAATTATCAAAGAACAGTCATGTGCGTCGGTATCAAAAGTCTTATTCCACTTGGATTGAGGAAAAGGTTTGCAATGAGTCCCCATATATAGACAAACCGGTTCGAGCGAATATGACCAGTCGGTTTGGATATCGGACTCATCCCATGTCGGGGCGCCGTCACGTCCATGCAGGGATCGATTTTCGAGGAGATACGGGAACTCCTGTCCTTGCGGGCAGCGCAGGAATCGTTCAAACCGCCCGTCGCAAAGGCGCTTACGGTAAAACTGTGGTTGTCGATCATGGCAATAGTTACACCACCCTTTATGGGCATCTCTCTTCCTATGCTGTCAAAGAAGGAGAGTGGGTGAATCTGGGGCAAACCATTGGCTACATTGGTCGCACCGGTAGGGCGACAGGACCACACTTGCATTTTGAAGTGCGCTGTCACAACGTCCCTCTCAATCCAATGAAGTACCTGGGTAAAATGGGCCAGGTGGCTGAAGTGAAGTTTAAACGTAAAGTCCGGGGTGTGGCTCACAAGCGCCAACCGGCGGTGGTCAAGCATGACCCGAATTACTATACGCGCATGATTAATTTGCAAAAACTGCGCAAATTGGATCAAACCATTAAAAAGTTCTAAATTTTAGTTACTGACAGGTTTGCATTATAAAGTTTTCCAACCAAATGTGGCTAGAAACGGGGGAGCTTTTAAGGGCTCGATCGGTTTCGCCCAAAACCTTATAGGTTTTTTCAATCTTACGATCGTTCCAAAGACGGGACTGGCTGGTGTACTCTTTTAGAAAGTAATAAGGAACTCCAGCAAAACTGGAGAGCTCGCGCCCATTAAGGCCCTGCTGTTCACCGACCCGAGTTTGCCGAAGCAGGCGGATGTGGCGGTGGACCATGCCTAGGATACTGACTTCGTTTTGACCATTTTCAAGAAGGTCGGCGAGGCACATCAAGGCTCGGGCTTGATCATTTTTTCCAATGGCGTCGGTCAAATCAAAAACGTTCTGCAATTTGATTCGTGAAGCCACGTGCATCACGTCGCTGGCCGAAATGGATTTGTTGGGGCCAACATATTGCCCTAGTTTAAGGACTTCATTTTTGATTTCCAATAAATTGGGTCCCACAATCTGCATCAGCAAATGGATAGCATCGGTGTCGATTTGTTGGCCGTGTTTTTTGCAAATGTACTGAACCCATTGGGGGAATTCCCGGTCATAGGGTTTCGCAAAGTGAAAGTGAGTCAGGTTTTTCAACATCTCTTTGATCACGCTTTTGCGACCATCGGGTTTGTCGCCAACGAAGACCAAGAAGGTTGAAGGTACTGGATTAGAAAGAAGGGGCATCAGGGTTTGCCAGTCTTTGTCTTTTAGCTCATGGGCCCTGCGAATGATCACCAAGCGGTGACTGGACATCATTGGAAGCGTTTCGACAATATCGTAAGTGCGACTGACGTCGGTTTCCTTGCCATAAAAAACGTCATAGTTAAAATCTTTTGAGCCCTCGTCCAATTTCTCAGCTTTGATATAATCAACAGCCTCTTCTAGAAAAAAGTCTTCGTCGGTGGAGAGATAGCAGACTGTCCCTTTGTTCAAGGTCATGAAGTTTTTTAATTCAAGAAGGGATTGTTTTTGTTGGGCCACTAAAAATTCTCCGTCATTCGATCAAAAGCATCACTCATCATTCTTTCCGCAATGAGTTTGATAGTCTCCTTTTTTCTGGCTTCGTTGTAAAGCACATTTGAAGAACGAATGCCCTGGAGTTTAAGGCGAGCGCTTTGAAACGAATCGGCACCAGATACTGTGGTCTGCCAGATCAATTGCTTATCCCTTGAGCGAATGGCTCGCAAGTTTACCGAAATTCTTATGGAGGAAGAGGTGAAATAAGAGGCAGAATATTCGATGGAACTACGAGTGGCGGCGGAGTTCCCCGAGTAATCCTTGGCTTCAAACTTAGGGTTGGACAGACCTCCACGGACTTCGGCGTTGATCACATCACCTTGAATGATCAGCTCGGCCACATCTTTTTTGCTAACGAGGGCAAAGCCAGAGCGCTCTAACTCCTGGGTCAGGGCTTTGGCAAATTGCAGCTCCAGCCCCAATTCTTGGGTAGGGTTCTGGAACAACTCGATGTAGACGGTTTTGTGACCACCGGGGAGCTCACGACTGCCATGACCCCAATTGTAGCCACACTGGCAAAGCCCAAAAAGTAAAAACACGGAGACGATTCTCATGGCCTTAAAGTATCCAGGCCCACGCCTTTTTTCAACAGGAAAAGGCCCAACCAACTTGAACTTTTCGGTCCTGAGAACTAAGCTGGCGGACTATGGAAAAATACAGCTTCTCCGGTAAGAAATTAATGACGCCAGGCCCAGTTCCCATGCTCCCAGCAGTCAAAGAAAGTTTGGGGAAATACGAATGCCATCACCGCTCTAAAGAGTTCGGCGACATTTTAGTTTCTGTACTTCAGCGATTGCCGCAGATTTTTCAAACCACACAGCCCTGCTATGTTTTATCTGCAACGGGGACAGGTGGCTTGGAAGCGGCCATCGTTAACACCTTGTCCACCGATCGCAAGGCTCTGTTTATCAATGCCGGAAAGTTTGGTGAGCGTTGGGGTAAAATTGCAAAAACTTTTGGAATTCCCTTTGATGAAATTGTGATTCCTTGGGGTGAGGATGTTGACCTCAATCAAGTCGAAGATTTTTTGAAAAAAGAAAGTTATCAGGCTTTAGCTTGGCAAGCTTGTGAGACCAGCACCGGGGCTCTTCTGCCGACTCAGGCTCTGGCCAAGCTTTGTCAAACTTATGATTGTTTGTCGGTGGTCGATGCTATCACCGCCCTTGGAGCGGCGCCTTTACCAATGGACAATTGGCGCCTGGATGTTGTGGTCGGGGGTTCGCAAAAAGCTTTTATGATCCCGACGGGTATGGCCTTTGTCGCACTTTCTGAAAAAGCACAAAATTGCGAAAGTGACATTAAAAGTTACTACTTTAATTTGAAAGCCGAGAGAAAAGCCAATGAGGGCGGTAAAACTCGGTACAGCACTCCGACCCAAATGATCATCGCTCTGGATTTGGTATTTGACGAAATCTTGGGTCAGGGTTTGCCGAACTATTTGCAAAGCATTGCTGAGCGCGCCGAGTACTTTCGAAAAAATGTGTCCTTACCTCTGTTTCCGAAAGTCGCTAGCCCTTCACTCAGTTGTCTGCAAGTGCCGGCGGGACTTACGGCGACCGCCCTCAAAAACAAAGTCTATGACGAGGGGATAATGATTGTGGCCGGACAGGATCGGATCAAAGATCAAGTGATCCGGATTGGCCATATGGGAGCTATGACCTTGGAAGACCTCAAACAGACGGCCCAGGCGATCGAGAAGCACCTATGAACCGTCCCCTGGTTCTAATCACAAATCGTTTTGATGATGAGTTGAGGGTACGACTGCCGCAACTGCCCGGGGCCGACTTTCGCTACCTGAATTCTTTCAGTGATGACCAGTCTTTGTTGACAGAGGCGACGGCTTTGATTGTCAGAAGCTCAACAGTCATAGATAAAGATTTTTTAAAGAAAACTAAAAATTTAAAATTCCTGGTAACGGCGACCAGTGGGTTTGATCACATTGACCTAGGAGCGGCTGCGCAAGCCGGAGTCCGAGTTTTCCATGTTCCCGAAACCCAAACGGTGGCGGCGGCTGAGCTTACGCTTGCCATGCTACTTAATTGCGCTCGCAAGTGGACCCTGGCTGATCAGCAATTGCGAAAAGGCGTTTGGGAGCGCTCGTTGTTGCTGGGACGACAAGTTTCAGGTTTACACCTTGGAATTGTTGGATTGGGACGAGTGGGATCACTGGTGGCCAGCAAAGCCCAAGCTCTGGGCTTAACGGTCTCTGCTTACGATCCTTACTTGGAGGACGAAGTCGATGGCGTTACGATGCTCGGTTACGAAGAGCTGATGCGATCGGTGGATGTGGTTAGTTTGCATGTTCCCAAAACCAAAGAGACCTTTCACATGGTCAAAAAAGAAACTCTGCAGTGGATGAATACCTCCGCTATTTTGATCAATATGTCTCGCGGCGATGTTATTAACGAGACGGATCTTGTTGAGCACTTGATCGAACACCCGGAGTTTGTTGCGGGTCTCGATGTGTATGCGAAAGAGCCTCTGGCGTTGAAATCAAGATTGTTGCAGATGTCTAATGTTTGTTTGTCTCCGCACATTGGTGCTAGCACTGTTGAAGCTTTAAAAAACTCCTCTCAAAGGGCTGTCGAAAAAGTCTCTGCCCTGTTAAAAGGCGAGAGTCCAAGCGGGGAACTTCCCCCGAAGGCCCCGTGGTGGGGTTGACCCAGCGCATTGCCCGATTTTGATAGGCTTCACTGAGGCCCCTTGCTAGAACCAACCAAGTGTAAAGAACAGAGCCTTTTAAAGAAATGGAAAGATATGTCTGCACTTATAGTCGTAGGGTCCCAGTGGGGGGATGAAGGTAAAGGAAAACTCGTGGACGCCATGGCATCACAAAGTGATGCGGTCGTGAGGTTTCAAGGCGGCGCCAATGCCGGCCACACCTTGATCGTCGATGGCCAAAAAACCGTCCTTCACTTGATCCCATCCGGAGTCCTCCATAGTCATGTTCGTTGTATGATCGGAAGCGGTGTCACCCTTGACCCCTTCGAGCTGGTCGAAGAAATTAATGGATTAAAAAAATCAGGTTTTCTAACAGATGAAAAACAACTGGCGATTTCCGATGGGTCGCTGTTGGTTTTGCCGTTCCATAAAAAATTGGACAAAGCGCGAGAAGCTTGGAAGTCGGGCACCAAGATCGGCACCACCGGTCGCGGCATTGGCCCCTCCTATGAGGATCGTGCTTCTCGTCGCGCTTTATTGTTTCGTGATCTTTTCTGCGACGACCTTAAAGACAAACTACAAAAAGCCATCGAAGAGAAAAATGTTCTTTTTCAAAACCTTTATGACGAAGATCCGATCAATCTGGAAGAGGCTTATCAAGAACTTGTCGACGTTGCTAAAATTCTTCAACCCTACCGCTGTGAAGACGTCAGTTTACAAGTCACCAAAATGATCGAGAGTGGTCAGCGCGTTTTGTTTGAAGGGGCGCAAGGGGTTTTGCTGGACAACCTGCACGGCACTTTTCCTTATGTCACCAGTTCCTCCACGGGTGCAGCCGCAGCTTGCCTGGGCGTTGGTGTTAGTCCTAAACACATAGCTAAAATATTTGGAATCACTAAAGCCTATTGTACCAGGGTTGGAGCCGGCCCCTTTCCCACCGAGCAAGAAAACGTTGCTGGTGAACTGATGCAAAAAGAAGGTCACGAGTTTGGTGCCACCACTGGGCGCCGACGTCGTTGTGGCTGGTTGGATCTGGTCGCCCTTCGTTACGCGATTCATGTGGGTGGGATCGATCGCTTGATCTTGACCAAGCTGGATGTGCTGTCGGCTTTTGACTCGATCCAAGTCTGCACTCACTATAAAGTGAATGGCGTTTTGGTCGAGAACTTTTCTTTTATGAGCAACGACATCTATAAGGTTGAACCGGTCTACAAAGAGTTGAAAGGCTGGAAGACCGATATCACCGGGGCGCAAAGCCTGAGTGAGCTTCCCAAGGCCGCTCAAGACTACATTCGTTTTATCGCCGACAGCGTGGGTGTTGAGATCCCTGTTGTATCAGTTGGACCGGATCGGATGCAAACCATCTATCAAGGTGAAATCTTTGAGGAAACCACCGCCTCAAATGCACAACAAATAAGCGAAGTCAGCCTTTCCTAGGTTAAAAAACCCCCAAAAGGGGGTTGACATTAAGGCCCTAAAAATAGAAAAAGATCCCTCTATTTGTTGATCCGTTAGCTCAGTCGGTAGAGCATCTCCCTTTTAAGGAGAGGGTCCTTGGTTCGAGCCCAAGACGGATCACCATTTTTTTCTAGGTTTGTCCCTATCGTCTAGAGGCCTAGGACACGTCCCTTTCACGGATGAGACACGGGTTCGACTCCCGTTGGGGACGCCATTTCACAATACCGTACCCCGTATACAGTTAACGGTATACGGGATTCCGAAGCGGCCTGATTTCTGATCTTAAGAGTTTAAACAAGCACGCCCCAAGGTGATCAGCAAGATCATCAATTTCCATATCTGTGTTTTTTATCAAACGCAAAATAGTTTTACATTCCTGCAAGGAAGCGTAAGCCGTATGGTAGTACCTCTTCTTTTCTTTTTCTGTCCGTTTAGCATTTCCTTCACTAAGATTTAAAGAAATGGACGAAGCCGCCCTGTGCAACTGATCCCTCAAATTCCCCTGAAGCTTCAGTGCCTCTGTCTTTTCATAAAACTCCACCGCCAAATCCAGTGTCCTGAAACTCTTCACTATTCCACCTCCTGTTTCCGATAGTGTTGTGCAAGGGGTGGAACTCTTACGGTTTCTATTTAAGTGCCAACGAAGGAGAAAAGCTCCGATTCAGGGTCGGTAACCAGATATCTAAGATCGCAATTTATCTTTGAAAGGTATGGAGTACCTACCCAATAGACCTATGGGATGAGTACTTATTGAAGAGGCGAAAGCCCAAAGAAAATTGATGCGAAAAAATGGCCAATATCTATAAGAAATTGAAGACAGATTTTCTTCTGTTGTTAAATCTGCCTTTAGCCTAGAAACACGTAGAGCTAGGTGCTACCGTCATTGAATAGGTATTAGAGCTTATTCAGCTCTTTTTCGCCGACTGAAACTACGCAATCCATACCATTAGAATCAAGACTATCCCAGTCTACAAAAGACTCACTGTTTACATACTCTTTACAAACAGTCTCAAAATACTCATAGTTAAATGATTCTTCTGGTTGTCTTAGTTGAAAATCCACTTCATGTTCTTCTTGGTCATGATTTCCCCACGAATTTCTAAGTCGATCAAAGTCAAAATAAAAGTTTTGGTTGTCTACACTAACAGATACCGTTGGCTGAGAATTTTTGATTTGAAGACTAATTTCTAATCCTGGGACATCTGGAAAGTCATAATCAAAGCTTTCAATAGGTTCAAAATATAGAGAGATTGTTCGGGTTTGCGCTATTCCACGAAAAGCATCAAAATCTTCAATATCCGTAAGTTCAATAGTGCGATCAACATTTCCAACATTAACATCAATTAAAATGTAGAAGCTATCTTCTGAAACCTCAGTCAAAATAGACACATCTTCGGTGCCTTGTTGATAATTCCCTTGAAACTGCTTGATAAAGTCAATATCCGCTTGTGTTAAACCATTGTCCGCGAACACCTGAGAAGTGAGCAAAATAAACAGACTAATAATTATTGTTTTCATTTCTTCCTCCATTAAAAATCATCTGGGAAGTAATATAATTTCTGAAAAAATGGTATTGTAAAATTGTTAAAAACCTAATCCTGACAAGAAAGTCTATACTATTTGGCCTGATACTGACCAACGATTATCTAGACTTTCTGAGAAGAATTCCACAGCCATACCTATTCAGTAAGTCCCATTCCATATCACAAAAGGGAAACTACTGGGAGGTGGGCATTTCAGGACGGAGAAAAAGTCATCTGCCTTCAAGGGCTCGATATCCCCATCTAAAAAGGCCTAAATTGGTGGAGGATAAAGCCCCTTGTTTTGGAATCCATAGATTAAAAGCAAATGAAATCAACAAGTTGGTGTGGAGGAAAAATTGGGTGCATCCGATCGCGACTGGGAGGCTACTTTCGCAAAGGCCAGGCTCTGGTCGTTGACACTTCCCGAAATTTACTTCGTTTGATTATTCGCGCCATAGCGTGGGTGTGGCTTGCCTCTTTGGTGAGTCGAGCATGCTTGCTGACGATTTTTTTGGTTTACGATCCGACAAGCGATCGTGTTCAGACTCACTCTCTCTACTGACCCTGGTTGACCAGTTGAATGGTCGCATTGAAGATATTGAGGTCGGAAATTCTCAATACAGGAAAGCCCATCAAGAAGCCATGGAGCAGACGATTGAAAAGCTCCTGAACGGCGTGGATGTTGTTTGCATCCAAGAGCTGGAGTAAGCGTTATTGTCGTCTTTGCTTGGTCCAGAGCGATCCGCCCAGACTGTTTAGTCCATTCCACGGCGCTGCTGAAAGAGAAAGGGGCAAAGAGATTGGTGGCACTCTGTTTCAAATTCAATCCTTTATTTACTGAATTGCGCGTGCTCTCTGATCGTTTTTTTAAGGGTGTCTGCATTTTTACACAATGGAGGCAAAGGATTGTCTGAGCGACTCCAGCGCTGTAACCAGCGTTCGCCAAGAGGACGTTCTAGATCGTCTAACTGACAAGCGGCTTGGGTGGTCGTTTCCTTTTCACCAATAGATTTGCCATAGCCGACGTAAAATCCAGCTTCCAAAAGAGCTGCACGGATGGGAGTGGCCTGACTGTAGTTGTAAAAAGTCGCATCTTTATGACATTTTTCTTTTAGCTTTTTAAAACAGTCGGTGGTCCACATTTCTTGATTTTGTTTGGGCGAGTAAGGGTCATAAAAAATCAAGTGGCATTGATGTTTAACCTTGTCGATGCACTTCAAAAAGTCACCCTCAAACAACTCCCAAGTTATCTGGTTTTGCCTCCATCGTTTGTGTGTCAGTATTGAATCAATGGCTGCCTCAAAGCCTTTAAAATGTTCAAACTCCTCGATATGAAAAAAGGCAAACTCCAACAAACTTAGATCAATCTCAAAACTCACAAGTCGCACAGGACGTTGACTTCTCCTGGCACAATGTAACGCGGCTAAAGCATTGGCGGCTGCGCCTAACCCCACATCGAAAATAACAAATTCTTCTTCCGTGTTTTGCGACAACTTGGTATTCAAATCGGATTGTTCGATGTAGAGTTCATTGGCTTCCTGCCAAGGCCCTAGGGGCGCATGCATGATCTCATTCACCAAAGTATTACGAATGGAGGTGACCCCAAGAGTTGTTTTAACAATCTCAAATAATTTCTGATCTGGATTTGAAGACTTCATTCAACCCCAACTGCTAACATAAGCGGCCTCTAGGATAAACCTCTATATGAATTTTGACAGGTTTTAACCTCAAGAAAAAGGGCTTCGAGGCTTCAAGGCTCAAGTATGTCGGGTATAAGATTGGCGTTTAAGTCCGACAAGTAACCAATGTCGGAGCGCCCAATGTCGTTGTAAATGTCTCCGCCGTAGTCGGTATTGCCCCAAGTGACGATTTGGCCATCGCTTTTTATCGCAATGAATCCAGGATACGACATAGGGATTACATTGATCACACCAGATTCCAAAACATCGGCAATCGAGTTGGCATCAAGATCGGCAAGACAGTGGGTGTTGGCTGGGGATTGAGCACAGGTGGGGTCGCCGCCTTTATCAGCGGTCCCCCATGCGACAACCGAGCCGTCTGATCTTAAAGCTGCCATAGCATGTTCGGAAGTGAAGACTTTTAAAATTCCGGATTCTAATAAATCGGCTTCTCCGTTGGCGTTTGCGTCGGGTAAAGAACCAACATTCCCGACTGCGGCCGAATCGACGGGGTCACCACCACGCTGAGTGTTTCCCCAAACAATAACTGAACCATCGTTTTTTAAAGCGGCAAAGGCATCCATATTAGAGAAAATGCTTTTCACACCACTTGAAATTTCATCAGCAATAAAATCCGAATTTAAATCGGAGAGACTTTTTACCGTCGCAGAGAGTCCGGTAAGGTCTGTCGGGTCGCCGCCTCGACTGGCTCGCCCCCAGGCCACTACAGAACCGTCACTTTTTAGAGCCGCGAAAGCTCCACGGGTTCTCTGCACATCAATAACATTCGACTCTAAAAGGTCGGCGACGTAGTTGTTGTTAAGATCGGGCAGGTAGCCATAGCCACTGTTACCCATAAAATGAGTGGGATCTCCTCCCTCATTGTCTTCTCCCCAAGCAACGATCGAACCATCTGACTTTAGAGCACAGTAGGCTCGGTAAGTGGCATAAATTTTAACGACTTGGCTTTCAAGAAGGTCAGCAACGCCGTTGGTGTTTAGATCTGGCAGGGGCATGGTTTGGCTGTCTCCCGAGGCTTGGGTTTGATCTCCACCATAGCGACGATGCCCCCATGAAACCACGGACCCATCATTTTTAAGGGCACTGAAAGAGTAACGTCCCCCAAAAACCTCCACAACGCCAGATTCAAGAAGGTCAGCCACGCCGTCCGCGTTCAGATCCGCAAGAGAGTGGTTGGTCGCTGTTGTCGTGCCAGTGGCGTCTCCGCCGTAGTCTCCATCACCCCATGAGACCACTGAGCCGTCACTTTTTAAAGCCGCATAGGCGTAAACAGATCCAGAAACTGTTTGTACACCTGAAGCAAGCACATCGGCCACTCCATCGGTATTGGCGTCGGCAAGAGTTTTGATGTTAGTCGCTGGGCTGGTCGTTCCTGTGGCATCTCCGCCACGCCCACTGTCTCCCCAAGTGATAATTGAGCCATTACTTTTCAAGGCCGCAAAAGAAAATATCGAAAAAAACACATCAACAACATCGCCACTTAGAGCATCAGCAATAAAATCATTGTTTAAATCGGGCAGAGTTTTTATATTGGCAGGCGGTGAGGTGAAACCTGTGGGATCACCGCCGTGAAGATTGTAGCCCCAAGCCACCACCGAGCCATTGAACTTTAAGGCTGCAAAAGAATTTGTAGGTCCATACTCTGGTGTGCTGTGGATTCCCACAATTTTTGCCACCCCAGATTCTAAGTGATCCGAAACTCCATTGGAATTTGAATCAGGGAGATAACCGGCGGCCGTGGCAATTCCGGTTGAGTTGGTCGAATCGCCACCTGAAATTTGCCCACCCCATGTACGGACGCTTCCGTCTGCTGAAAAAAGCAAATGAGCCGCACCATTTGTGATGATCTCGTCGGTTGATATAAATTTTTGCGAACTTTCAAATTCGGATCCTCCATAGAGAACCACGCAACGAAGGTATCCATTTTTCTTTGGTTTAAAGCTGGAGAACGCATACTTTGTTGAGTTGGTTTGAGCTTTCCGCTCGATTTCAAGATTTTCAAATTCTATAAAAACATGGACGGGAATGTCTGGTGAAACTAGAACCTCATTGATATTGCATGTGACCTGCACACCTTCGTAGGTGTAGTTTGTTTTTGACACATTTACGATTTGATCACCGGTTTGAATGTCAATAGGAGTAGCGGCTCCTCCAATAGGCAGAGAATTCTCTATCCCACAAGCTCCTAAGAACAGGGCGAGGATAAAATAGGTAAAAAGCAAACGAACCATACATGCACCTAACCATAATTCGTTTCGGTCTAAACAAGGCCTTGGTAAAGCTCGTTCTCAAAATAGTACAAGTTTTTCTGAAATTTGATCAGAATTCCGTCTTGGCTCCCTATGGTTTTATCGTGGACTCCAAGGGTGGGTCGGTCTAGTTTGGTCAGGGGAGAGGGCTCGACGATTGTCGAAATCTGTCGAGACCAGAGTCTATAATTAACTGGACGAATTTACCGGATGCCTTTGGTTTTTCTATAATCATCCGTATGCGAATGTTTGTCATTTTACTAGCTCTACTGTTTTCACTTCCCTCTTACTCTTTTTTACAAAGCATTCCTGGCTTTTATCAGCGTTCACAAGGCGCCCAATTGGCGCCCGGCGTGGACTGGGAGCGTTTAGAGTACAACGATCTTTTTGGAGCAAAACAGGTCGTCAATGTTGTCACCGTCGATTTGCAACAAGCAAGTGTATCCCCGATTCAACAGAGCGGCTGTCACCGAGTCTCTGACATGGCCCAAAGGGCGCAAGCCCTGGTGGCGGTGAATGGCACTTTTTTTAACTCCAGTTGTGAGTCCCGCAACTTTTTTAAAAAGAATGGGAAGGTCGAAAGCTTTAACATCATACGCGACAGCGGTGCGGCAGCCTTACTGATTGATAAACAGGGAGAGGTCAGCATTCGGATGATCGACAAAGATGAGGATCCCGCCGAAGCAGTGCAAGGGATCGGTGGTTTTCCGCTTTTGGCCTCCGAAGGACAAGTTCAACTAGCGCCTTTAGAATCCACTGGTTTCTTCAGTAGTCGACATCCACGAACGGCAGTGGCCGTGCTTTCGAAAAGCCGCCTGCTTATTGTCACTGTCGACGGTCGCAGTCAGCAGAGTCGTGGTTTGAATCTGCGGGACTTAAGTGAATTTTTAGTGAACATGGGAGCTCGATCAGCCATGAATTTGGATGGTGGGGGATCGACGGTGATGTGGACAGAAGCTCTTGGGCTCGTCAGTCGCCCCTCCGATTCGGGAGGAGAGCGACGGGTCACAGATGCCCTCGCTGTTTTTTAATCAATCAACAACTAGGACGCCAGAACCACGATAAGGCAGACTCCAGTCTCCTTGCCGGTTCAAACTTGGTTGGATCTGGCACTCCGGACACAATTGGACAGCTTCGCCAGGTCTTTGAAAGACGGGGCGCACTCGCAATTGAAGCAAAAAAGCATCGTCGCGATTGCGTGAGGGCGACACATCGGGCTTGTCGCCAATATGAATTACATATTGGCGAATGCTGTAAACTTCGACCAAGACTTGAGTGGCTGGAATGTCACGAGTGTTATAACCTACACCGGCTTCGATAGCGGCGCCACCTCATGGCAGGCCCTTAATAAACCCGCCTTTTAAAAGCTAAAACTATTTTCAGGTGATGGGGGAGAACTTCAGCCCATTTTTAATTTTTCTTGATTTTACAGCTGTAGTTTTCAGAGCTTGATGAACGAACAATTTCTAGCTCAAGATTATCAAGGCTCTTCACATCCTCTAGGGACGATACACCTTCCAGAGCCATCTTAAATCCGACGCCAGACTCACTGAGGTTACTCAAAACCAAAGTGCCACTATCCAAAGAAACGCCAAGGTTTTCTTTTTTTACATGATTAAAAGACCATCTTAAAGTGATCACCGAGTCCTGCCAATAGTTGTCGTATTTGTCGTCGATATCGTTGGTGTAGTCCAAGAAGGATACAAAACTCTCGCCACTTTTCGGGGTGTCCACCTCAAAATTTACGGCACAGGTTTTCCCCTCAGGCGTCAGTCCAAATAAAATCGTTTGGCTGCGATCCAAAGCAAAAGTGGTGACGGAACAGACAAGGCAACTGGCAAATAGAACAATAGCTTTCATGGTTTAAATCCTTTCCAAGAAGATCCCATATAGGTACCGTGCATCGAGTTATGTTGTAAACTAAGGGGGCAAGTCATGAAAATTTGTTAAAATTTAAGGTACCCCTCGAGTGATTTTTTCAATTGGTCAGAGATGTTTGAATCCTCACCGATGAAAGGGTTCCTAAAAATCTCGGTCTAGTTAAAAGGCTTAAATGCCCGCCGGCGCGGGTTAATGCAAGCCCTCAAAAAGCCATTGTGCCAAAAAGCCAGGGCTTGAGGTCGTGATGTCGTGAGGAGCATTCTCAAGTTCTACGAATCGACCTTGGACGTCTTTGGGTAGTGATCCAAAAGCTCTTTCAAAAAAAGAGGGGGTGATGGCTCGATCGGCTTGGCCATAAAGTAGATCAGTTTCCACTTTCATGCTTGCAGTCACTTCTTCCATGCGGAAGTTTCTAACGCCTTCACTTAAATGAAAAATGGCATTGAGGTACTCTTCTTGATTGCGCATCAGAGGTTCAGGGGTCAGATCTTTGAAATTGCTGTTTAGAGTGGCCCTGCGACTACTATCTATCATGGCGCGAACCATTGGGTTGAATGAAGACATAAAGTCGCCCCATTGAGCTATGGTCGATGTTGAAGAGCTTGTGTGACTAAGGTCTCGGACGTGGGGAGAGACCAGCATCAATCTCCTAACTAAGTCGGGGCGGGCTTGAGCGACAGAGGCTGCAATAGACCCTCCGTAAGAGAGACCAACGAGATGAACCGGTTGGCTCGAGATGCCCTCTATAAATTCAATAACGGCTTTGACCTGCAGGTCGAGAGAAATCTCTTCTTTGAGCGCAGTGTTTCGGCTGTCCTCGATTTGACGTTTTAAAGTGTGGCCGATGCCAATCATATCGACTCGGATCAAGTTGACACCAAGAGAACGCAAGTGGTTGGCTAAGACTTGTGAATGCTCGAAAGACAGACCAATTCCACCCAGGTAGATCATTTTATTTTTCTTTGATCTTGGCAGGTGTTGATCGTAGGTCATCTTATACTGACCCTCTAAAACTTCGATAGAATGACGACTCGATCCTTTGCTCGAATAGGCGCTCGCGCATCGCACGACAGCGGCCACAGTGGGTTCTGAAGCCAGCAGCAGAAAGGACATTAGCAGAAATATCAACAGGATCGGTGCGCGACTTCGAATCATCGCACTACTGTACTAAAAGGCCCTTAGAGACAGTAGACCTTTTGAAAAGTTTATCCCATTGCTGAACTCTTAGTCTAAGCTCTATGTGTGAGATTGCTATAGACCTTTGTTTTTTGAGGCAACTGGGCAGTTCCTGTTGGTTAATAGCATTCATGCTATCAAGTTTATAACCACCCCAACCTTTAGCTGATCGCCTTTTTTAGGTTTGTCATCGTCACTAGGAACGGGAGTATTAAAAGAAGAATCATCCCTGGAACTCCGGAGCCATTTGGCGGAGTTCTTGAATCGGAGAGGATAATTCCACATCCGCCAGCCGCTGCGGCCTCAGTGTTGCCTCCAGCCGGTGTTCGTGTGGCAAACAGGGGCTGTTGCCCCTCACTGGTTGATGTCTGCGCAGCCATGACAGAGTTCACAACGTTGACTCTCCGGTTGTCTTCGACCTGATTAGAAAAACTCTCATTGGAATCGGCTTGTTGTAAGATCAATTTTTTGACTTCAAAGCCGGTCAACTCGGGATTTTCGAAAAGCATCAAGGCCGCTGTACCAGCTACGAAAGGAGTCGCCATACTGGTTCCGGATAAGGCTGCAAACTCAGAAGGCGTGTAAGTGCTTAGAACTTGAACTCCCGGTGCCGAAATATTCACGGATTGTGAACCGAAGTTTGAGAAGTCGGCTAAAAAGTCTCCTGAGGAAGCGGCTACGGTGATCATATTAGGGATTGTGTAAGAGGCCGGGTAAACCGGTGAGAGGTCGATGTTACTTCTGTCATTCCCAGCAGCAGACGCGATAAACAGTCCATCATCACTCGCGGCACCCAAGGCGACTTCTAAAGCAGCTGAAAAGGAACTGCCACCCCAGGAGTTGCTTATGATTTGGGCCCCATTGTCATGGGCGTAAGCGATGGAGTCGATCGCGTCCACAGTGTTGCCCATTCCTGTAGGCCCAATAAATTTTAAAGGCATCAGTTGAATGCGAGAATCTGTGAGAGTGTTGTCGAATATATCTTGTCCCACGCCAAGTGCAATCCCCGCACAGTGAGTGCCATGTCCGTTGTTGTCATTTGGGTCGTTGTTGTCCTCGGCAAAATTCCAGCCATTGAAATCGTCTATAAACCCATTGCCGTCATCGTCAACGCCATCTTGTCCGTTGATTTCCGCCTGATTTCCCCACAACGACTGGGTCCGACCAAACACGCCGTGATCAAGGTTAATCCCCGAGTCGACAATGGCCACCACTACCTTGGCACCCGGCCCTGGCGCGCTCAACACAGCGCTGGTTGCAGTTTTTCCTACAGTCTCTGCCTCTTGGGCTGTGATTATGCTATTGAAGGCACTGACGTCGTCACTCGTGAAGACCATGAGTTGCGAAGTCTCTGGGAGTGAGAAGATATAATTGGGTTCGATAAAGTCGATCAGTTCGGCCATCGAGCCTTGCATCACTTTTTTAGACAAATCCTCGACAGAGGTATCATCGTCCCAGCTCCAGGCATGCATATTCATGGACGGCCAGTCCGCCACGAGAACAAGGTTTTCTCCCGGAGCCTGCCGTTTGGCCTCCTGGTAATCTTGCGAGTTTTTTGCTTTGATAATCACTTGGTTGGGCACGAAGTCTTGGCCTGATCCGATTGAACTTAGGACTTGCCCCTTATCTTTCCCTTGTTTCGGACTACCACAATTCTGAAAAAGTCCCATCATCGCGATCAGCGCCATTAGAATAAAAGCGATAAATGAAAGCTTCGATCGTTTCATAACTCCCACCCCCATGAGACCTGCAAAATAAAGTTTAACAGATTTGTTTCTGAATAGGGTTGTGAATCTCATAACAATACGCCAGGAGAGAGAAGTTTATGCCGAACGATTGTGCTAGAATGAAAAAGGCGTCTAATTTTTTTACGATCCGATTCGCTTGCAAGCAAGTTTATAGAGAGAGTTCGAGGATAGGAGCTTAACCTAAAAAATGGTCTGTGGGTTGGACCAGTCGCTCCATTTTAGGCAGTCTTGAATGGGGTCGGCAATGGTGACGGGTGAGTGAAACTCAATTTTGGCTTTGATTGAATTGGTTCGGTTTAAATTAAATAAATGGATGGGGAAAAAATCCTTGTCGATGTAAGCCACTTCGCGCAAAGGCTCATAGGTGATACGAAAGGGTTGAACCAAGCAGCCGGTGGTGGCGGCGATTTCAAAAGCGCCCTTCTTCCATGGCTTTTTATGATTGATCGAGGTCGTCCCTGACGGGAAGATCACAATTCTTTTGCCTTTGTTGATGGCGTTTTGGATGGAAAGTTTGGCGGCGTTTCGGGATTGGCTACTATTTCTTTTTACAAACACTGTGTCCAATTGTTTGGCTCCAGAGCCGAAGAGAGGCCATCGACACACCTCTTTTTTTGCGACAAAAGAAACCTTATCGACTGTGGCCATTAATAACGGAATATCCAGGTAGCTGATGTGGTTACCTAAGAACAGCATGGAGTTCTGAGCCACAGGAGTCCCTTCAACCAGAAGGTCGACATTCAGTCGCTCTAAAACATTGTTCGCCCACTTCATCTTCAGGCTATTGAGGCTTTCTGTTGAATTTTTCGACTCTTTAAGACTGCGATGGGTGTGAGTTAAAATCCCAAAAAGGCCATTAAGCGCGTGCAGACTAGTCATGGGGCCATCATAGGTCAGACCCTAACCTATTTAGGTTAGGATTTGGTAAAGATCTTAGATTGGGTCGTTGTTTCGCCTATGACTGAGAGAAATCCACATACATCAAGCTGCCACCATGGATCAGGTCAACGACATCATCTTTGACGCTCCATGAAAACGCCAAACAGCCCCAGCTACGACCCTGTAGGACATTGGCTTCCTGCACATAGTCGGCCCCATGGATGACGATGGCTCTGGATCGAACATTGGAGTTTGTTGTCGAGAGCCCATCCAGCCGAATCGAACGTCCATACTTACCATAGTAGATCTCGGCCACTTTGTAGAAGCCGATTGAGCTTTGACGGGAGTTGTTAATATTGCTGACGGATTCCACATAGCCATCATTGTTGGTGTCGCTTCCGGTGCCGTGGGTGGTGCGAAATCCAAAGACCTGGCCGGTTGCCATGTTGATTACAAAAAACCTTTTGTAGTTTGATCTTTTGGAGAAATCGACGACCGTGATGTATTTTTTATTACTAAAACGCGATTTGTTTTGGTCAAAGTAATAAAGAGCTCGATTCAGAAGATCTTGGGGAACCTCATTGTAGGGGTCGATATGACTGTAGTCTCGTAGTGGGCTCAAACTTTCGAAGTCATCATTAGAATCATTCAGCTTGCCGAAGTCGTTGAAAAGCTGTTGTTCGATTTTCTTTATTTCCTCAGGACTTTGTCTGTCTTCGATGTTCGGAGCGATATCCGGAAGTTGGACAAGATCGTTAGCCTTGGCTTGAGTGAAAAGAAAAAGTGTTGTTAATAAAGATACGAACATTTTCATAGCGGCTCCTCAGGTTGTATAGAAGTCCTTCGGTTGCTATTTGAAGCCGTGCAACGGCCAGAAGTCTCATTTTGACTGAGTTGGTCTAACCCCTGGGCCAAAGCCTGTTCAGTTTTAAAGTCTTGATGGTGTTGAGTGCTGCTGAGAGCCTTGCAAGCGTTCAGCCATTTGACCTGCTGAAAACTCATTTGAAATAGCATAGATTAAAAAGGGGCGGTTTGAAGAAAGCTGTCGGAAATGACACTTGCTTTTTTAAAGACAATTGATCATCCTATTGCAAACAAAAAATAGGGGTGATTTGAGTGAAAGCTTTACGAGCGATTTTGTTTATGGGATTGTTTTATTCTTCAAGTGCTGTTGCCAGCGTGGGTGTCAGTGGTGGTGTTGGGCTTCCGTTCTTGGGCCAGTTCGGAGTCGATTACAAAGCATCAAGCCAGTTCAGCTTTTATGTTGGCTATAATATGCTTTCTATTGATGTGGGATCTTCCAAAGCCGAACTCACCATGCCAGAGGTTTTGTTCCGTTATCATCCTTTTTCACAGTCTTTTTACTTAGGGTTGGGCTTAGGTTATGAAAACCTGGACGCCTCTGCCACAGACAGCGTGACCCAGCTAACTGCCAGAGCTGAAGTTTCAGCGATGACCGGAATTGCCAAACTGGGTTGGATGTGGGGAGCCGCAGACAACGAGGGGTTTTGGTTTGGAGTCGATATTTCATATATAATGCCTTTCAATGACGAAACGACAATCACGGCCCCAGGAATTCCAGTCACCGACCCAGAATATCAGGACGTTCTTGACGCCGCCGAACAGTTTGGTGAGACAGCCTATATCAACTTGACCTTTATTAGGCTGGGGTATCTTTTTTAAATAAGAATCCGTTCGGCGATTTAGACATCTTTCCAGATCGCCTTTTTTAGCTCGAATTTTCGTTTTGTCTGAACTTTAGTCCTTAAATTCCAATCAAGAATCTTCTTTCTCAGACATTTCCTGTTTTAAAACCAGACTAATTGCCGTTTCAGTTCGAGACGTCTGAGACCGATAGAAAGGGTGCAAGGGAGTGCACCATGAATTTGAGAATTCTGTTTTTTGGGTTAACCGTTCTGGCTTATTTGCAATCATGTTCTAGCATGAGTTTGCAGGTGGTCTCTGAACCAGAACAAGCCTCGGTCTACGTTAAAAAAGGCAAGGTGTTTCGAAAAATTGGCGAAACCCCCCTAAGCATTTCGGCTCGAGAGTTGGGGACTGCCGCTCCTTACAACTTACAGATTCAAAAACAGGGTTATCAGACTGAGCAGATCTTGATTGATGAGCGGGTGCTGTCAGCCAGTGCTGAAATTTATACCAACCTTAAAAAGACTTCTGAAGCAGAGGGCCTGCGTGGCCTAGCCTCAGTGGGTAGCCAGTCAGCAGAGACTGAACGTTCTCTTGCAACAATTCAATCTCAGTTGCTGCAAAAAAATTACGATCAGGCCGAGACTTTGGCTCGTGGTTTTTTGACTGCCAATCCTTTTTCTGCTGTCGGTTGGAACCTTCTAGCTAACTCGTTTTTGTTGCAGAACCGCAATAACGAAGCTCTGCAAGCCTATCAAAAGGCTTATGAGTTCGACCCTGAAAACAAAGAAACTGAAAAAATGATTCAATACCTTAAAGTGACACCGCAAAATAGGGGGCGTTAATGTACAATCTATTTGGATTTGTCATCGCTGTCTTTTTTATAAAAACCGCCTTGTCGACACTGAATGTGAACTCTAATTTTTACGTTGATGAAGTTGCGATGTTAATTGTGTTTGGTGGAACCTTAGCAGCTTTGGTCAGCACCTTCCCCCCACGCTACCTGATTAAATTCTTGTCGGCGCCTTGGAAGATGCTGCGGAAAGGTCGGCGCTCAGCAACCACCAGCATTGAGCTGCTGGTGAAAGCTTCGACTCAGCAAGGGGGACAGAAAGCCTACCTTAAAAGTTTGATGAAAGATCCCTCAGTAGATTCCTTTTTAAAAGAAGGTATTGATTTGTTGCTTCTAGGAATGAAGCGAGAAGATTTTAAAAATATTTTAACCGAGAGAATCTATCGAATACGACAAAGAGATGAGGAGATTGTTAGTCTTTACCGCAAGCTCTCTAAGTATCCTCCGGCATTTGGTCTGGTCGGAACGGTTTTGGGTTTGATCAGCCTGATGCGATCCGTAGGGCAGGGAGCCGATGCTTCGTCTATTGGTCTTAACATGGCTTTGGCTTTGACAGCCACCCTTTATGGATTGGCCTTTTCAAACTTTGTACTGGCGCCGGTGGCTGAAAACTTCCAGTGCACGGCCGATGAAAAAAAGATTTTTAACGAACTTCTTTTTGAAGGTCTAATTATGATTCATGACGAAATGGAGCCCTTGTCTATCCAAGAGATGCTGAACTCTTATGTGGATCCTGAGCAAAGGGTTGACGTTTTGGCTGTTCGAGAAAAAGAGGCTTCGTAGGTGAAAGAGAATAGGCTTAGGGCACCCTTTCAAACTGAAGAAGTGGAAAACAACTGGGCGATCAGCTACGGCGATATGATCACCTTGCTTTTGGGGTTCTTTGTTCTGTTCTTCAATATCAGAACCGATGTGGTCAACATCAAGCTTTTAAAAAAAGATTTGGATGAGTACTTTGCGGCGGAATCGAATGCGTCTCGAACGCCTTCCAGTGCTCAGACTCCGTCGGGGCAAGAGACTGTTCCTGTGATTACCTCCAATATTGCAAATAAGTTACAGATCAAATCAAACATCGAAGGGGAGCGTATACTGGTTGAGTTTCCCGGGATCAGCTTTTTTAACTCAGGCTCCAGGGACCTTACCAAAAGTGGACAAGAGGCACTTGCCAAGTTTGCCAAGGCCTTGGACGGACATTTGGGTTTGTTCCGTCTCGTCGTTCGCGGTTACACCGATCAAAAGCCTGTTTCGGGTCGCTCGGGATATCACGACAACTTAGAGCTTTCCGCCTTTCGCTCGATTTCAGCCATTCGCTATTTATCCCAACAAGGAGTTCATTTAGAGAAAATGCGCATTGCGGGCTACGGTGAATCCAGCTGGAGTCGGAAAGAGAAAGAACTAGCGCAAGAGGCGTCCCAGCGTAAAGTGGTGATTGTAATCGAACCTCTTGATCATACCGAACGACTGCCAGCTTCAACAGAGGGCAGTGCTCGAATGGGTGAGGAATCTATCGAGAACTCAGGGGCAGCCATTCAAGGCCTCAACGAAAAGACCAATGAGCTCAGCCTGCAAGAGGTCCTTTATCAAGTGAATAACAAAATTGAGTCTCTTCAATGGTACCAACAATTTGTTGATTATTTGATTCGACTGGAACTCCGCCGACAAGGGAACAGTCCTAAAAAAGTGGAGACAATAATGAAAGAACATCAAAAAAGGAATAAGCCATGAAAAAGCTTTTGCTCTTAACCCTCTTTTTTCTTCTCAGTTCACCTTTGCAGGCTTCGAGACTTCTGGAAGTTGAAGATTACTACGTGAAAAAGGCGACCGAATTTGTAAAAAGTCGCTACCCGCGAAGTGCTTTTTCCGTTTACATTAAAGTGGAAGCCGACGAGACTCCACGAGCCCGCGAATTGGCCAGTTCCAACGAACAAAGATTGTTGAACCTTCCTTACATGGATCCCGTGGGCCGTCATGAAATCGATTTTTGGGATCGCAAAGATCTTTCCTTAGGAATGTTGATATCCTATTTAAAAAGTGTTTCAGTACAGCTGGACATCGACCAGGACTTTTCTGAAAGTGAGATGGAGCTTTTTAAAACAGAGATTTTTAAATATCTAAAACTTTCGGATAAATATGACCGCGTCGAAATCAAAGAACGTTTTTGGTCCAAGTCCGGTGCTTGGTACAAATTAACTCCGGCCAGTCTTGCCATTCTTTTCGGGCTATTGACTGGCTTGGTGGCCTTATTTTTTATCTTTCAATCAAGTGTTAATCGCTTAGTGAAGGGCTTGATCCAGCCTTTAAGCGCCATTGGTAAGTCGGCCGAAGATGTGGTCAACAGTTCTCATCTTACAGGTGGTTCGGCCGCCTCGACGATTTCCAACCTAGGCTGGCAGGAAAGCGAACAGCTTTCCATCCAGGCCTTTGAGAAGGCAAAATCAGAAATTCAAAAAATTCTTCCCTTTTTACAGGAGGCGCCTGCTGAACTCTTGCACAAGTTGGAGGAGTTAGGGAGTCGCGACCCTTTCGCTATGGGTGCCCTGTTTCAAGAAGTACCTGTTGCTGATCTTAAAAACTTGGTTGTTTGGGCAAAGGGCGGATGGTGGAGAACCGCGTTGACAGAAATCACTCCGATGACTCGGACCTCAGTGCAGTTTCTAAATCAACTGTCTAAGGTTCATATCCGTTTCTCTCTAAAGACAAACACCTCTTCGACAGACCTTGAAAATCTAAAACGAGGCCTGTTTCGTTTACAGACGAAAGAGTTTGGCCAATTGTTGTCTGATGTTAAGTTCGATGAGGCACAGCCCATTTTAAGTTTACTGCCCCAAGAAACCATGATTGAGGTTGGAAAATATCTTTATCCCGGTGAGTGGGCTAAGCTTTTAGAAGAATCCACGGAAACCCCAGAACTTTCTCAGAAAAAAATCGGCCAATTTTATCAAAAGGCTTTAGAAATTTCTCCTTTAAAGTCTGACGGTGAAATCGCCAATTACTTTAAAGATGCAGACCTCTTAGCTCTTTTAAATCGGTCATCGACTCGCAACGAAAGAGAGATCTACCGAGCTCTGTCAGATAAGTCTTGGTTAAGGATGAATCGAACTCCCTTTTACGAAGTCTTTCAAGCCAGTGCCGATGTGTTGTCACCTTTAGCAACGAATTTGCCTTTGGAAGTTTGGGCCCTTGCGACCATGGATTGTGACCGTCAAGAGTGTGAAACTGTCTTCCAATATTTTTCAGACAAACAGCGGTACATGATGCGAAGTTATAAAAAGAAGTTTCAGGACAAGACACCAAACATTGAAGCGAAGGTTCAAGCAAAAAAACAGGTGCTCGCGGTCTTTCACCAGTTGACTGTGGGTCTTTCGGCAAAGGAATCACATGCTAAAGTGGCTGCTTAGTTTTCTTTTTTGTCTAACGACAATCGGTGCGCTGGCCAGTCCAGGGCAGTTGGTCGTCAAAGGCGGTACTTGGAGTTTTGCGACCGAAAACGTCGGAGCCACCAGTGAAACCAGTTCAGGTGTCGGCGCTTATGCGGTGGAGTTGGGCTATCGGTTTTCTCCCAGTTGGTTAGTCGTATTTGGAATGAACCTGGTTTTGAGTGACTTTGTTCAAGGAAGTTCAGGCTATGGTTTTGACATTGGCACTCGTTACTACCCCTTGACAGCCTCAGGGACAGACAGCAGCTCTACCGATTCTGTAGAAATGACCATTCAAGAAGTCTGGCGCCCTTATGTGGGGTTGTTTTTGCGGCAAAGAATTTTTGGATTGGCGCTTTCCACCAGTTACCTCGGTCCGGGTGTTAGCATTGGCTTGGACTACAGTCTGAGTGAAAAGTGGTTTCTCAATGCCGAGTTTCGGTATGACAATCTCAATGGTCAAGGCGATGCCGTCGCCACACAAAGTAATATTCTTATAGGTATTGGCTACGAATTCTAAATTAAAATCTAAGGACTGAGCTTCACCTTGCGAATTATATGGTTGTTCGTGTCACTGATGTACAGGTCTCCGTTACCGTCGAATGTAATGTTGGACGGGTTAAGGAGAGTGGCTGTGGTGGCAGGAATACCTTCCTGGGCAAAATCAAATGTTGAACCACCACGAGGGGTGGCTTCGATAAATCCAGCAACTGTTCGAACGAGTCCAGTGGTTCGATCAAAGCAGCGGACGTTATGGCGGCTCCGTTGGGCATAACAAACCATATTGGCAAATGAGGCAAGTCCAGTGACCTGGTCGCATCGGGCGGAGGCAACTTGCACATTCTCGGCCGTGCTTCCAGCTGCCCCGCTAAGACAGGACACGACTGCAATGAAGTTGGGGTTAATCGTGATAGTGCCAATGGAAACGGGTGAAGCCGTCCGATTCCAATACCAGATGTGGTCGTTTTCGTAATCAGAAATAAAAAGGTTGCCAAGAGAATCCACTGTTAATCCTCGAGGGCGATTGAACCGGGCAGCGGCTTCGGCAACATTGTTCCCAGGATCACCAGAGGTTCCACATAAGCCCAAAACCGTCGTCATGTTTCCGGTACTATCAACATGCCGCACACAATGGTTCATTGTGTCGGCAATAAATATCTCCATATTTCCACCATTGTCATAGGACTTAACGGAGTTAGGGTAGTTCATCTGAGCATTAAGAGCTGGGCCATCAGCCGTTCCCGAAGTGGTGTAGTCACCGGCAACGGTTGAGATGCGATCATTTTGGATAAACTGATTGAGGTAAACCTGATCGGTTCCGCTACGATTCCAAACTCTTACGTTGTGTCCGTAGCCATTGAGCTGCAATAAGGAACCATCGGCCCAAACGTCGAATCCACTGTTTAAAGAGTTAGTACCGTTTATATTTGAACGAATTTGAGCGTTTGATGGCAGATCATTGTCAATCAAGGGATCTCCGGCAACGTCTCCGCGACCGATCACCGACTGCATCTGACCATAGGGTCCCACTTCGCGAACCACAAAATTATTTTGATCAGCGATAAAAAGAGAGCGGGTATTGTCATCAAAAGCTAGACCTGTGGGAGAGTCTAAAAGGTGTTGGAACACAGCTAGGGAGATGTCTCCGTAGTGTCCATTTTTTCCTCGCCCGGTTCCAAGAAGATCTGCAACGTCGCCGGTCACAACATCAACCGTGCGGGCGCGAAAGTTGGTGTAGTCTGATAGAATCATGCGATCGTTGTCTTGATTATCAATTGAAAGACCATACACATCATTAAAGCGGGTGGAAGTCACTCCGAACGAAGAACCATTGTAGCCACCGGCACTGAAACTGATCCGCCCCAATTGACCGTTGGGGATTGTTAAGCCATCGAGTGTGATCGGGCCTAAGGTGTTGTTGCCAAGAACTAGGTTGTCCCTTTGTTGGCCGGAGACATAGATTTCATCGCCATTGCGAACCCAAATGGCCACTGGGCGACCGATGTCAGAGCTCAACGGATCTCCGGTCGCTGGAGTCGTACCGTTCCCACCAGTTCCCATGATTGTAGCAATTTGACCTGGGTTTACGGTCACTTGATCCGGGTTACCCGCCCAAAAAGTCAAAGGCACGAGAGATGTATTAACGAAACGAACGAGATCAAGGTTGTACAATGTGATATAGATTCCATTGCCATCAACAAACAGGCCGAAGGGCTCACCGGTTCCAGAGGTCAGTGGGTTGGTGTTTTCGCCATTGGCGTCGTTACCGCCATCTCCGGCAGCCGTATAAGCCAAGTCAGAGGCCAGGTTCCAACGTTTCACTCGATTTTCGCTGTAGCAGGTCACAAAAAGATCACCACTGTACTCGTAAAGGTGAATGGGTCGATCGCAATCATGACTGAAAGCGGGATCACCGTCCAAGTGAGAACTACCTCCGCCAAGGCCTACGAAAACCGTTCCACTGCTATCAACGTACTTGACCTGGTTGCCGTCGTATTCCGCGATGTAAAGGCGGTCGAGAACATCGTCATACCAAAGTCCGCGAGGATTATTTAAAGCGGATTGAGTCGCTGGAATTCCACTTGGACCGGTGGCATCTTCACCGGTTCCGGCAATCACTTGAATCACACCAGCAGCAATCGTCTGGCCCATGCGGGTGACGGGAGATCCCGTGTTGTTCCAGTACCAAACGGCATTGTTGTCTGAGTCGGAGATAAAAAGATTTCCTAAACTGTCTTGAGTGTGAGAAAAAGGACGAAAACGTAAAGGGTAGAGAGTGTTGGTGGGTGAAAATCCACTTCCTTTATGCGGACTGCCAGCATAGGTGCAAATTTCGCCCGTAGCCAATTCATTACAAGCTTGTGGGAAAAAGTTAATCTCCACATTCCAGCTGACACTGGTGGTTTGAGTTCCATCGCTGACCTCTAAGGTCACTACGTGAGGACCAACCATAGTTGCGTCACCGGCCAGGGTTCCGTTGCCATTGGTTCCGGTTATTAACAACGAAGCGGCTCCGTCAAGAAGCCACGAATAGGTTAGGGAATCGTTATTAGGATCATTTGCTGTAGCCTGAATGGGAATACTGGCAGCAAATGCCACCGTCGGTGTCCCGGTAGTGATGGCTGTTATTACAGGAGGACCGTTAATTTTAATGCTCCATGTTTGGGTTTCGGCGGTTTCGCCGTCACTGACACGAACGGTGAGTGTGTGATTGCCCACGTCACCGAGTTGACCGGTGATCGCAAATCGATCCACAGCAACCACTGGCGCTCCATCATAGGTCCATGCGTAACTGATCACATTGGGGAAAGGCGCGGCTGCGGTCACGAAAAAATTCACGGTCTCATCAATTTCGATGACTACGTTTGATTGTTCGGGAAACACAGACGAAATCTCCAACTGGTCCACATTGGCTCCACCACCAGTGGACCCACTGAGAAGATCAAGAGAATTATCCTCACTTTTACAGGAAGTCAGAATTAAAAGACCAATCAATAAAACAAAAAAACGACCCGGGCGTAACATACTATTGAATCGGGAAAAAACATCTTAAACTTTACTTTTCTCAATCCGAAACGCTTCCACAATTTCCCGTTCACAGGATGATTCTTCCCCTTTTGAAAAACCATCGCTGGAGTGACAGAAGTTGTTATCATTTGAGAGTTGACGGAATTTAAAATCTCAAAATGAAACAGAATCATGTGACTTTTCGTCGAATCCTGTCTCATTTTGAGATTTTCTAAAGAGAACATCTTAATTTTCAACTCCATTTTTTTGGTATTATCTTTGCAGTTAAAAAGGGGTAAAGAGATAAGGAGATAAAAGTGAAAAAGTTTTTTATATTTTTTCTTTTTATATTTTCGGTAGCGGCCCAAGCTCAAAATTCATGTTTGGGTCAGGGAAAATGGGGCTATATCACCTCTCCCGAGCGGACTCATTTCAATTTTCTAGCCCACGAAATAAATGGAATTGTTGTTCTTCATAAGTGTGATCAAAACCAATGCGAAATTTTTCAACGAGGAACCTATCCGGAGCTTTGCCAAATAGAGAGATCAAATAATCGTCTGCAAAGGACTGCCTATGGAGTGTTTGGTGGAATTGCGAATGCCACTAGCGCGGCTCGAATGGTTTTTGATGTGGTCTATACGAATGCGACAATGAGTACAATGTGCCCCGGTACGGCCACGATTCAATCATTGGTGAATCGGCAAGATACAACGGAACATTTGCAAAGATATTTTGAAGAAGCCTCACATTTGCATGTCCTTCCGTGGCAAAGAACGATTTACAACTTGAGCTATCGGAACAATCGCACAGCGGCTATCAATAATTTCGCATCGAGAAATTTTCAGCATACTTTTACTACTCCTGCACGGACAAATTATTTTCAGCAATTTGGAGAGGTGGTCACGCCCTTGTTTCGTGCTGGTCAAGATCGATCGGACCGCGCCAACTACTGTGGACTGTTCGTGCCAGTCCAACAACCGAATCAACAAGCGGTCGGATTAGAAAGATCTGTCGCCCTTTGAATCTCAGAAGTTCGTCCCGTTGGAGACTGAATTAAAGAGAAGAAAAATTTCAAAATCTTAAACCGAGACGACTTGGGATTTAGGCAAAAAAAAAGCTGACGTGAAAGTCAGCTTTTCTATTAAATATTTTTTTTAACAAAAGGAATTAATTAATAACCTTAACTTTTGTCGCACATGGGCCTTTTTGACCTTGTCCGATTTCGAATTCGACTTTGTCGCCATCACGTGGCTCCATACCTTGGATTTCCGAAATGTGGAAAAACAAGTCATCTCCGCTATCAGGCGTGATGAAACCGAAACCTTTACTTCCATTAAAAAACTTTACTGTACCTTTATTCATTAAAACCTCTTGTTATTTTGTTTGAACGACAGCTTAACACAGTTTTGGACTCAGGTGCGAAAAACCGGGTATTTGGAGTCCTTTTTTGCTCTAATCAAAGGAAATGCTCCTCGGAGGCCTAAGTTGATAATATTTATCAGTAAAGGGTGCTCAAATTGACCCTCTGAGGATGACAGGCTCTTCTTTTGGAGTTTGTGGCTCAGAGAGAGTTAGGAACTCGAAGTATCAAATCCTATTGCTCAATTCTTGACCTTAGGCAGGCTTGTCCTCAAAAATTAATGAGTGTTTTTATTTTTTAAATTCTTTTTTAAATTTTACTTTAAATGGACCGGCTGGAAGGTTTGTGGAGATCTTCCTGAAGACGTCAGCAAAGCTGTTTTGATTGGGGGAGCTCACACCTCTAACTGGGATCTGGTTTACAGCTTGGGGGCGATGTTTACTTTGGACCGAAAGTTTCGCTTTCTTATTAAAAAGGAAGCTTTGGTGTTTCCTCTTAGAAGTTTCTTGATGGCTCTTGGGGCTTTACCAGTGGATCGAAGTCCGCAAACAAAACACCGCTATGTTGATCAACTGGCTCAGGTTTTTAGCGAGAATGAAGAGATCTTTCTTTGTATGGCTCCCGAGGGGACCCGAAAGCCAGTGAAAAAGTGGAAGACGGGCTTTTATCATATTTCTCAGAAGGCTCAAGTTCCTATCATTGTTTGCTACTTGGACTATCAAAAAAAAGAAGCCCACATTGGGAAAGCTCTGGATTTAAACATTTCAGAGGAGCAGACTGTCTTGGAATCAAAACAGGTTTTACAAAAGGCCTCGCCCTGGATTCCCGAAAATTTTATCAACTAAATCACGGATTGATGTTTTTTAAACTTTCTAACAATTGATCGCCCAAGCCGTCGACTTTGGCCGGGCCGAAGCCGTAGACGTTATGGAGTTCGTCTAAATCTTGCGGGTTCTTGTTCGAAAGGTCGATAAGAGTTTTATTACTAAAAACCATAAAAGCCGGGATGTCATTTTTTTTCGCGAAAGTCTTGCGCCACTCTTTAAGGTGATCATGGCGTTTTTGGGCCCCGTCATCTTTTAAGATTAAATCTTGCGGGACGGTCTTACTTTTTTTGGCTCGTTTCTTGGGGGCGGCAACCTCCATGGTAGGATCTGGGTACTGCTTTAAGTTGGAGTGCGGGGCGCACACATCACAATGTCCACAGCTGTCAATGCGATCGGTGTCTTTAAAATAGGTAAGGATTCCTGCGTGGCGACACTCGCCTCCTTCGACAAACTTTGTGATTGCGTCCAGACCATTCCAGCGTCGATCAATGACCGCCTTTTCGGCGTCCGACTGCTGAATGAAAAAGGACTGGAGGCCTTTGTCTTTTTTTGCGTACAGCATTAAGCAAGAGGCCGGTTTGGTGTCACGCCCAGCACGCCCCATTTCTTGATAAAAAGACTCAATATTGGCCGGCATCTGAAAATGAATAACCAAGCGCACGTCGGGATAGTCAATGCCCATGCCAAACGCATTGGTAGCGGCTAAAATCCGAATCTCTCCGCTGGCCATTTTTTCCTGCACTGATTTCCGCGCTTCAGGAGAAAGTCCGGCGTGATAATAAGAAACCTTGCTAAAACGTTCGCTAAGCTCAGCCGCGATCTCTTCGGTTTTTTTTCGAGTTCCGCAGTAGATTAAAATGCGACCCTCTGAAGTTTGGTTGACAGCCCCATGAATAAAAGCTCTTTTTTCGTCGTCACTTTGGCAGACTTCAACTTGATAATACAAGTTGGGGCGGTAAAAACCATAAACATGACGGTCTGGTTTGTTTAAGTTCAATTGGCGACTGATATCGTTAAGAACTTCGGGTGTTGCAGTTGCCGTCAATGCTAAAATTGGCACGCTTGGTTTTAGTTCTCGCAACAAGCGCAGCCGATTGTAGTCTTCACGGAAGTCTGGTCCCCATTGAGAAACACAGTGGGCTTCATCGATAGCAAAAAGCTTCACATCTTGATTGACAATCCATTTGGCAAAACCAGGATTTTGTACGCGCTCGGGAGACAAATACAGAATGTAGCTGTCTGCTTTTTGCATATCTTTAAAAATAATCTTTTTTTCATCAGGGTTTTGGCCTGAATAAAGGCAACCTGCTTTCAATCCCAAATGATTTAACTGATCCACCTGATCTTTCATCAAAGCAATCAGAGGGCTTATGACAATGACCAGACCGTTTAGGTGCAAGGCTGGAAGTTGGTAGCAAAGCGATTTACCTCCCCCAGTCGGCATCACCGCCATGGTGTCGTTGTTACCTATTACCGACTCGATGATGGGTTGCTGGCCTTTTCGGAAGGACTCAAGTCCAAAGCTGTTTTTTAGTAGCCGTAATAGATGTGATTCCGTAGTCATAAGGTCTCAATTGCTGCAAGTAACAGTCCCAGCATAGGCAGGGCGAGACCTAATTTCAAGGTGAAAGGTACGAAAATTCTGTTCGAATTTTAAGCTCTTAGGCTCAAAAGGTGGGTCTGAAGGTGGTCTCAAGTCTGTGAGCCTCTCGGTAAAGGGGACTGTAAAGAAAAAACGGAGTTAACCCGCTCATCTCCTTGGTCCCCTTTTGTTTAAGCCTTGTTGACCATTTAGAAAAACAATTAGGATTTACTCAAGAACAATGACTGGAGCAGAAGTTGGCGCCACATTTGGTATTGCGACTTCTTCTTCGCTCATAAACTCAATTTTTCTCAAGCCAACTTTTCCGCCTTGATAGGCTCCAGTCCCAACAGCGACTATGAGGATCACAGACATGGCGTCTGCTGAGCCCGCGACCGGAAGAAGAACCAAGCTACCGACACCAAATGCCACGGCGCCAACAACGGCAGCTCCAATAACTATCGCAATCTTGATGACAGGAAGCCATGAATAACGAGGACCTTTTTCGATCTGTCGATGAATATCCGAAAGCAATTTCTTACCAAGCACATCGTCTTGTAGTAAGTTTTTGTAAGCTTCGGATCTTTGATTGAGTTGGTGGGTTCTATTCAAGGCTGCTGCCAAAAAGTGAGTGGCGACTTCAGTCAGGCAATCCTCACCAAAGGATTCAGCTGCATTGTAAAACTGATTTCTAAATTGACCCAAGCGACTTTTGTAATGAGTTTTATGAGCTCCTCGGTGAATCCAGTTTTGATTGCCCGGTTGTTGATAGTAAAGATTGCGAGAGGCCTCAGTTAAAGTCATTGCGACTTCGTCTATTTCCTCTGCAAACTCTTCAGCGTTGAAGCTGATTTCCGAACAGTAGTTTGCCTGAAGATTGTCGGCGGTGTTCGTCTCGCCTTGGGCAACAGAAACGCCTAAAAACCCAACTACAATTAAAATAATCTTATTCACTTTAACGACGATTTGCATAGTCTTCCTCTCTATAATGTTCCTTGACCAGTGAAGTGGATTATCGATTGATCCTGTATAATACTCAAGTACCCATGAATTAACTACACAGTGGGTGACCAATTTGTTTTCACTCTCTTGAAAAAGAATTCGTAAGCATCTGGAGTAGTCAGTATTCCATGATTAGATAGCGGAAATGTCCAAGGGTTCGTCACCCTAGTTGATGACTGAAGTTTTGACAAAAGAGAAGGATGTTGAATTGTGACCCAACTTTTTTCTCGGAAGGTTTTGGCGCGAGACCTGTGTCTGACTGAATTTTTGAGGCAGTTGCTTCAATAGACTTGTGGGTGGCTCAAAGAGAGACAATTGCTTTTGTTAGATTTTACTTGCTTGTTGGTTTCGTAGATAATGATGAAAGGGGTCAATTTTAGGGGAATTTTAATGAAATTTTGGATTGGAATCGTCTTGGCGATCGGCTCGGCATTGTTCTATCAAAACTGTGCGCCTTTTGTCTCTAGCTCGGATAGCAATAGGTCGCTTCCTTCCACCACTGCATTTTCTTTGAGCTGCGCTTCTGATGATCCCCGAAACCCAGCTGGATCAGAATTAAAAAAACTCAATAAATTTGAGCTTGAAAATACACTATTGGATTTATTCGAACCCTACATGAATAGTGCCGAGTTGACCAATTTCTCAAATGCAATTCGTCCTTTTTTAGATGCGATTCCAGACAGCCGTGAAGAAATTGGAATGGATCTTGCCAATCAAGGCGTTACCGTCATTCATGTTGAAAGACATTTTCTTTTGGCTGAAGCCGCCGCCGATTTCGTAACGGCAAACTCAGGAATTCTAGAGCGAATGCTGGGGAACTGTTCAGGTAACCCAAGAACGGCCGCCTGCCAACGCTCGTTTTTGCAAAGCTTTGGCCAAAGAGTTTTGCGTCGCCCGCTAGGTGAGGAAGACTTCAATCACCATTTACAAACGATGTCCGGGCACAGTGATAGTTACCGTAATGTCGTCGCTGCATTGTTGGCTTCGCCAAATTTTTACTATCATAGTGAGTTTGGTGAGAGTGACGCTGTTGATTCAAGTGAGGGAGTTGTTGTTTCCTTGGGGCCCTACGAACGGGCCAGTAAGATCTCTTATTTTCTATTACAAAGTATGCCTGACGGTGAGCTTTTTGCTGCAGCAGAACGGGGCGAGCTGACAACGTCTCAGGGGGTATCTCAGCAGGTGAATCGTCTTTTGCAAGATTCAAAAACTCGACAACGTTTGACTCGGTATTTTGCAAACCAGTGGATGCATCTCGACGAAACCAATGATTTAAGTCTCGATATTCAAGAAGTGCAAGCGCGATTGAGTGAATTGGGTACCCCCCCTCCGATTGATAACCTCCGCAGTGATATGATTGATGAGGTGTACGACTATTTTGACTATTTGATTTGGGAGCAACAGGCTAGTTTTCGAGAACTTATGACAAGTAACCTTGTTTTTCCTCGATCACCTGCGATGTCTATGATTTATGGAACCAATCAGTGGGACGGAAGCTATAATCTTGATTCCCTGGTGAGAGCCCCTGAGTCGGAACGAGCCGGAGTTTTAACACGAGCTCAGTTTCTCTTTACTGGAACAGGAAGCACTCGTCCGATTATGCGTGGTGTTCATGTCTATCGAGATTTTATGTGTCAAAATCTTGATTTGCCTCCTGACAACAGCACACCTGAAGGGGTCGCTCTTAATGATGAAATGACGGACCAAGAGATTGTCAAAGCCACCACTGAGGTGGAGGGTACGTCTTGCGTCGGTTGTCACCAAAGAATTATAAATCCATTGGGATTTGCATTCGATAATTTTGATTCGTTTGGTCGGTTTCGCAATCAAGAGCGCGTTTTCCATCCGGAAACAGATAATCAGGCAGGGCAAGTTCTGATGTTTAAGGATGTGAATTCGACGGGCGAGATAAACATAAATCCGTTTGTTACAGGGATGGTCAATGGGGCTGTCGAGTTAACCCGACAGTTAGCGACCAGCCCTGATGCTCAAGCCTGTTTTTCTTCGAAGCTCTGGAATTTCGCACAAAAGAAAAATATGAGAGTCGAAACAAACCCTTGCGCTGTGCAGTCTATTTATCAAGAAGTGGGAGCTAGCGACGGAAGTATTATAGATGCCATTCGAAGTCTTGTTCAGCAACCTGAATTTTTGAAAAGGAATGTCCAATGAAGTATCATCCGGTAAAGCGAAGACATTTTTTACAAGGAATGGGTGGAAGCCTCATGGCATTGCCTCTGCTACCGTCTCTCATTTCGACCAAAGCGATGGCTCAAGCCATGCAGACACAAAAGTTTTTTGTTTTGGTTACAGTTGATCATGGTGGAACTGGGTTCAGCAAGGACTGGTATCCAGCTCCTTTTATAGATAACTTGAATTCCAATCAATTTTCACAGATGACTTTAATCCCTGGTGGTGGTCAGAATGGAATTCCTCATATTATCCGACATGCGCGCTTAGCAAATATGCTGGCGGCGGACCCTGGGCACGATGGGGGCAATGTCGACAATGGTCAGCAACGTCTATCTTTTATTCTCGGATCATTTCTAAACCCTTACATCAATAAATTGAATATGTATGTGGGGATTGACGGTGGGATGACTTACTATGGACACTCCAGAAGTGTGAGTGGTGGTAGTATCATCGGGCTCGAAGGACCAAAAACCTGGCCCACTGTTGATCACTTTCTGGCGGACTCGCCAAACTTTTACATAAACCGCCAAGCCATTTCAACACCAGTCTTGAACCAATCGCCCTTTTATTCTTGGACTTCGGCCGGAGTTGAATTCCCAAGAACAGGTAACGACATTCAAGGCCTCTTCCGAGCCTTATTCTCCCGTTATCAAGGGACCCAAGATCCAGTCGTTGTCGCAAATCGGGCCAGACGCTCCTTTTTGATCGACCGGGTTCTCGAAGATTTTAATCGACTCATTAACGGCAACAACAGTCAAGCCCGACGGATTTCAGCCGTTGATAAAGCGCGTTTGTCCCAGCATGCCGAGCACATGTTTGAAACGGAACGCAAGTATCAAAACTTAATCAACACTTGTAGTGATGTGGCAGATCCCAATATTCCCGGGTATGACGGTTTTTGGGCCCCATACTATTCGGACAACCGATTCAATCCGAACACCACGGACCCTCAAGGGGACTGGAATCGAACTTGGGATGTCCTTACGGATTTACTAGCGGCGGCTTTTAGCTGTGGTGCCACCAACATTGCTAACCTGTCGGGTTCGAATGCACGCTTTCTTCATTCTGGAGACTACCATCAGGATATTGCCCATCAATGCACCATCAGTCGGTCGGCCCAATTGACCCACAATCGAAATATTCGTTGGCAGGCCGAACATATTTTTGCAGCAGTTGTTCGCAAACTTGACGTTGTTGATGTTGGCAGCGGTCAGACTTTGTTAGATCGTGGACTTGTGACTTTTATGCATGAAGCCGGAACAACAACCCATGACCATTACAACTTGGGCTGTGTCACCGCCGGGTCTTGTGATGGTTTCTTTAATACAGGAAACATTGTCGACTTCCGAAATCTACAAAATTTAGGCTTGATGCTAGATCATTTTGACCCGACCGACACCACCATTCGGCCTGGCATGCCCATGCAAAGGTTCTATGCCAATGTTTTGCAAGGGTTTGGGCACACTCCGGCCGATTACAGGAGAAATAACGTTCCAGGTTACGGCGCCAACCAAACGCCACCACCGGTGCGGGGTACTCGTATCAACGTCAACAGACACGTGCCTTATCCCAATGCGCTTGTCAGTAGCTTTGATGATCGCCTTCCCATCGTCACGGGTTAGGTTCTTGTGATGAATCATCAAAAATACTTTCTGCAGTTTTGACTGAAAGGTCAAACTTTAGTATCTAGTCGAACATGAAAGAAAAACGAATTGCGATCAGTGGTGTTTATCAGCACTACAAAGGCCAGCGTTACAAGGTTCACGGGGTTGCTCGTCACAGCGAAACCTTGGAAGAAATGGTATTTTACGAAGCTCTCTACCCGTGCGATCTTGGCCAGCTCTGGGTTCGTCCCAAAGTCATGTTTTTAGAGTCGGTGGAAGTCGATGGCAAAAAACAGCCGCGCTTTAAACAAATCAAAAGTTAAGTTCAGTTTGTGGTTCAACACCATCATTCAAGTGCTGACTGCTTCCGATGGGGTTTTAACAAGGATAACTTTCTACTGATAGACCAATTGAAGGTAAGATGACTTTAAAACTAAGATCCAGGATTCCCTTGTACTTTGAATGAAAGAGACCTTTGTCTTAAGACGTTTTTCATTGAACGAAATAGGGAAGCCCGCTATCAGTCGAAAAAAAGTCAAGGTTTTCGATTTCAAACCGAACGGCGAACAATCCCCAATACAATAGGGTATTCACAAGGGGATCTCTATGAGTCGTTTAATAATCACTATTTTTTCTATCGCTTTTACATTTTCTTCTCAAGCCAACGAATCTTGGGTGACGGTGGGAGATATGATCGTTCCGCGCGATGCGATTGTCGACTCATGGATTGGAGTTCAGGCTGTTAAACAAGTCAATATTCGGTTGTGGCCAAATGGAATCCTTAGGTATCGTTTTTCTTCCAACGTGAGTGAAAGTCGACGTCGATTGTTTCTGAACTCCTGTGCCGAGATGGGTGAGTTTGCTAATATTCAGTGCCTTCCCAAACGTTCTCAAGACAATGACTACCTTCTAGTTCAAGATACAACAGATAATGTTTGTGGGTCATCCTATCTTGGCCGCTTTGGTGGTGGACAACCTTTAAAGATTAGATGTTGGCGGTCTCGTACCATCCAACACGAACTGATGCATGCCTTAGGAGTTTCCCATGAACACAACCGGGTTGACCGTGACGATTACATCGAGATGGTCTGGGACAACATCAGCCCTACCTTGCAATCGGCTTTTCGCAAAATTAGTCTGGGACAGGTCAGTCACATGCTGAGCTACTATGACTATGATTCAATTATGCACTACGGTTCTCGATCGGGCTCGGCCAATGGTGGTCTCGTCTTTTATCGTAAGGATCGTGGGCCGCAAAACGGGTACATCACTCAATCCAATGTTATGTCCTATGGAGATCACTACTTTCTGTATTACCTGTATGGGGGAGAAAGACCTTAAAACAACCCACTTGCAGCCTCGCGGAGAAAAGGCTCGTCAAGCCTTCTTGGCAATGGGTTTTAGGAATTTGAGCAAATTTGTTAACAAAAATGCCTGTAATTATTGTAAATCTATGGATTCCCACTGCCTTTTGTAAGTCTCTTGTGTTAGCCAGTGACTGTTTCGAAGTCAGAGGAGAGGTCATGTCAAAGGTTTTATTTCTCACACTATTTTTTGCCAATCTATCCTTCGCAGCCGAGTCTTCCGAGCCCGCCGCGCGGATTCTTTGTTATGATCGTTTTGAAAATCAAATTTGGGAAATGACCGGAGAAAGTTTTGACGACAAAACCTGTATAGCCATGTTGATTGCTGGGACAGTAGGAATGTGTTTCGAGGGAGATGCCGATTCGATCGTGAATCAAATGAACAGTGGAGTCTTCGAGTATAGTGCCTGGAATAAAGTCAATCAAGGCACGGCCCATTTGATTTCCGAAGACATCGTTACTTATGCTAGTTTCGAAGGCGAGTTTGTCGGTTGGACCCGAGATGATAATGAACTGTTTCGCTGTCCGTCCATTGATAAAATCAAAGAGTACACAACCAAATTGGCAGATCAGCTTGAGTCCAGCGTGGAGTATGCTGTTAGTCGACGGTACCGTGAAGATTTTGGATTGCCTTTTTGGTTGGCGTCTAAAACAGACAACTAAATGACATCAAAAATGCCACTCCTTATTCAGCCTATTGCTGCTCAGCAAACCCACCAGTTGCGACACCAAATTCTTAGACCTCATCAAAGCTTACAAGAAATGGAATTCCCCAATGACCAAGCTCCCTATGTTTTTCATTTGGGGGCCATCCAGGAAGGTCAAATTGTCGGAATCGTTTCTGTGTACCCCGAGAGCCAAACGGGTCAGATTCCAAGCCAAGATTGGCGCTTGCGAGGCATGGCTGTCGATCTAAACCTTCAGGGGCGAGGGATTGGGGCTCTTTTGGTAAAAGCAGTTATGGATCAGTGTCGCACTCGAGGTGGGGGGCTGCTCTGGTGTAATGCGAGAACCCCAGCTGTCCCATTCTATGAAAAACTCGGCTTTACAAAAGTCGGTCAAGAGTTTGAGATCGAAGGGATCGGGCCTCACTTCCTGGCCCAGATTCTCTTGCAGTAAGGCCCGATCCTTTGTCAGTTTTTGGTAAGATGACACTCTGTGGTTGTTTCTTGGCAAAATCTCCTCGAAAATAGTCCCATGGAAATACAGATCATAAAACCCGGAGACTTTACTTTAACTCAGCATTACTACCAGAAGGTAGTAAACGCTCATATTCACCCCTTGTTGAAGTACTTTCTAGGTCTGAGTCAGCAACAGGTGGTCAGTCGCTACTGTCACTTGAATCCCCAAGCTCACCCGGGCCGTTTAATGGAGTACTTGCAATACAAAGCCAAGTATTTACGTTGGGCCGGAGCCGATCTTTTTTATGTGACCACTCCAGAGGGTATGAATAAGACTGTTGTTGTAGAAGTCAATTCTTGTCCGTCCGGCCAAAAATCTATGCCTCTGCGAGACGAAGAAAATGAAAAAGGAGGTTATCAATTGGTTATTGAGAACTCTTTTCTTCCACGCCTCAAAGGGAAGCGTTTGGTTGAAGGGGCTCTTGGGGTCATTTACGACAAGAATTACATGGAGGCTTCAGGTTACGCTGCGACCATTGCAGATCTCACCGGCGAAGAAGTCTTTTTAATCCCCTTTTATCAAAAATCTTGGCAGGAAAATTGCCGTTACGATGAAAACCGGGTTTTGCAAATTAGAAGAGACGGTGAGTGGAAAAATATTCGAGCCGCCTTTCGTTACGTGACTCAGAAACCATGGAACCGAATCCCCGTGGACTGTAAAACCCTTATCTTTAACCCTGTGGTTTCCTGTCTTGCCGGTGGAAGAAATAAACTGGTGGCCGCTAAGGCCTACGAGATGTTTAACAGTGAAATCGCACCTTCTGGTTTGAAGATCAATGTCCCTCATACGATCTATGATGTGGCCAAGATGGAAATCCCTATGTTGATTAAATCTCTCGGTGGTCGAGGTGTAGTCAAAATACCTTATAGTAATGCTGGGCAAGGGGTGTTCACAATCACCAACGAGAAAGAGTTGGATGATTTCATGCATGGAGAAGACAACTACGATCAGTATATCGTGCAAAGTTTGATTGGGAACTCTTCTTGGAGCTCAATCAGCCCCGAAGGGGAGCTCTACCATGTGGGGACGATGCCCAACAAAAAAAATGAATTCTACGTGGCAGATACCCGTTTTATGGTTTGTTCAGGGCCCCAAGGTTTTAAGGCGGTCAGTCTGTACGCTCGCAAAGCAGCGGCCCCGTTGGCAGACAAACTGACCGGTAGTGATGATTCCTGGCAGATGCTTGGGACCAACCTCTCGCAAAAACTAGGCGAGGACCAGTGGGGGTCGGACACCGACCGATTAATGTTGATGGACACTCGGGATTTTAATAAACTGGGTATTGGCATTGACCAATTGATAGAAGGTTATGTGCAAACGGTGTTATCCGTTATTGCCATAGACCGTTTTGCGATTCAATTGATCAATGACAAAGGCCGATTGAAACGAAAATTATTTCAATCGATCAATAAAGATCACTCTTTTGCCAGCGAGATATTTGACTATGATGAACACCGTTCCAATCCTCAAAAAGTTTAATCTTGAACAAGCCCCATTAGGTAAAGTTTCAAAGTTTTTGTTTCATATTGTAGATAACGGGCTCGGGTTCCCCGTTTATTTACCGGTCATTGTGGCCAGAGGGCAAAATCCTGGTAAAGTTCTTGGTTTTACAGCAGCAGTTCATGGTAACGAGTTGAACGGAATCAAGGTTATTCACCGATTGGTTAAAGAGTTAGAAGATGAAATTGATCAGCTGCAAGGAACGATCGTTGCGGTGCCAGTGGTCAACGCTTTTGGAGCTCTAACTTCTGAAAGAGTTTTTAATAATGGGACCGACCTCAACCGAATTATGCCCGGCAAGCCCAAGGGCAATAGCAGTGATCAATACGCCAATCGGTTCATTCGTCAAATCGTCACCAAGCTCGATTACTTGGTAGACCTGCACACTGCCAGTTTTGGTCGGATCAATTCTTTATATGTTCGAGTCGATCTGGATGATCCTGACGCTAAAAAAATGGCCATGCTTCAGCACCCACAGATAATTGTTCACAATAAAGGAAAAGATGGTTCGCTGCGCGGAGCCGCCGGTAAGTTGGGAATTCCTTCGATCACGGTTGAAGTGGGAGACCCACAGCGTTTTCAGAAAAAACTGATTCGTGAATCGGTGGTTGGGATTAACAATATATTGAGCTTTTTAAAAATGCTGCCGATGGAAGAGCGACATCCTGAAAAAGCTCCGGTGATTTGCGATAAATCGTTTTGGGTTTACACGGATCACGGTGGACTACTAGAAACTCACCCAGGCTTGACCGATGAAGTTGAAAAAGGCGAGAAAATTGCAACTCTCTACGACTTATTTGGAACTCGAATTAAACACTACTATGCCCCTAACTCTGGGGTGGTGATTGGGAAGAGCGTTAATCCAATCAGTCAAACGGGAGCTCGAATTATTCACCTAGGAATCCCGGTCGCCTAGATGAACTTCTCGGGGCCAATGGGAACAATTCTTTGAGGGTTCAGGCTTTCATGACTGTAGTAGTAATGCCTTTTGATGTGTTCAAAATTCGTGGTGTTTCGGATGGCGCCTAATTCAAAAAGATTGCGAGTGTAACGAGAAAGGTTTTTATAGTCTGCAATTCTTTTCAAATTCGTCTTAAAATGAGTGAAGTAGACTAAATCAAAGCGAGTTAGAGTTGGTATCAGGCGGATGTCGGCTTCAGTCAGTTGACCTCCTACTAAGTAATCCTTTCCTTCTAGGTGACTATCAATCTTGTCAAGAACGCGAAACAATTCGATCACAGCTTTTTCGTAGGATTTTTGATTGCGAGCAAAGCCAGACTTGTAGACTCCATTGTTGACGGAATGGTAAATTTCTTCGTTCCAGGTATCGATCTCTGTTTGTAGGGCCTCAGGGTAGTAGTCGTCATTGTTTCCCGTCAGTTGGTTGAACTCTTTATTGAAAATGCGAATAATTTGTGAGGATTCATTGTTGACGATGGTTTCTGTTTTTTTGTCCCAAAGAACCGGCACTGTTACCGAAGTCGAGACTTTCGGGTCGGCCTTTTGATAAATCTCTTGTAGTAATTTAGCTCCATAAAGAGAATCGCCGTTGGCGCCCGATTTGTCTTTGTCGAAAGTCCACCCCAGCTCAAGCATATCAGGGTGGACCACGTCGACGCTGATGTGATCTTCTAGGTTTTTAAGAGATCGATAAATCAAAGTCCGATTGGCCCAGGGGCAAGCATAGGAAACGTAAAGGTGGTAGCGACCACTTTCCGGTTGGAAAGTTTTATGTTCGGCGCTGATAGTGTCCAAAAAAGTACGGGGCAGACGGTCGTACTGCCCTTTGTTGTCACTGGTGATGATGCTGGTTTTGACCCACTGGCCATCAACTAATCGTCCCACCCTAGGTGCCTCCGTTGGGGGTGGCTTCTTCTACAAGTTGACCCATTTTACCGGCTTGAAAATCGCGAATCGCCTGCATAATCTCTTGTTGGGTGTTCATCACGAAGGGACCGTAATGGGCCACTGGCTCATCAATGGGTTCGCCATTTAGGACAAGCAAGTGAGAGTTTGCTGACACTTGCAGGTCGATACCTTCGCCGTCTCGATCAAACAGAGCCACTTCCCCCGTGTTGAGACTTCGATCTTCGATTCTCGAGGAGCCCTTTAGTTGAACAATCAAAGTGTTGGTTTGATCCAGTAACTGCAGAGGAACGCTCTGTTCCGAGTCGGCAAAGATTTCAAAAATATTGATATCCGAAAAGGTTTGAGCCGGTCCCTGAGCATCTTGAAAAACTCCAGCGATCACCTTAACCCTGGCCTTGTTGTCTCCTAGATCGACGATTGGAAAGTCTTCATTGTCCATGGATTGGTAGCGGGGTTTTGTCATTTTGTCTTTGGCTTTCAAGTTGACCCACAATTGAACCATCTCGAAGGTGCCTCCATTTTTTGCGAAGTTTCTAGAGTGAAACTCTTCGTGTACAACACCCGATCCAGCCGTCATCCATTGCACCCCTCCCGTTTCAATACGGCCACCGCCGCCTCCAGAGTCCCGATGATCAACTTCGCCTTGAATCGCAAAAGTCACTGTCTCAAAACCGCGGTGGGGGTGTTCGCCGACTCCCAACTTTCGTTCGGTAGAGGGAAATTGTTTGGGGGCGGCATGGTCAAGAAGGAGAAAGGGAGTTAGAAAGCGATAGTCCTCGGCATGTACTGAAAACATAGTGCTAACGTAAAAGCCATCACCCACCCAATGCTTTTCTTGGGGGTGCAAAATTTTGTGTAAATTTTTATTTTTTTTCTCCGTCATAAATAACCTCAGTATTTGACTACCGCCGAAGATAGCGACCAGTCCGGAGACCAGTCCAATTAAACGACGGCGGTTTAATTTCATTGGCTTCATAAAAACCTCTTAATCCCTACTATCAGATATCTGGTGAACAAATAAAAGAACAAAAATAGGGTCAAAATGTTCTAAAAAAAGAACATCTTTAAAGGTTGGGTTGCCCCTTTTTTCTGAATTCACAAAAGGCAAAGGCCGTTTTGTCTGTGGCTTAACCCTGTCACTCATTGAAGCACGGGATCGGGTTTCATCCCGAAACTGTCAAAATTTTAGCGAGACCTACTGAAATTCGAAAATAGTGTCAATTTCCTAGTGCCTCAATCATGTATAAGTAATTGTTTTTACAAGATAAATTAGAGTGGTCCGCTATAATATGAAGAAACACTCTTTGAATTAAAGGATGCGAGAAATGAACGTCAGGGTCACAAAAAATTGGATGCAGATCAGCTTAGGTTTAAGCTTCTCGTGTCTTGTGGCCTGCTCCAACGGGGAGTCGACCCCAGAGGCCTTCACTCCATCGGAAAACACTCCAGACGTCGAATACCATCACTTGGATGTGAACACTTTTCATCTTAACAAAGTGGTTTGTGACCCTATGGGAGGAAATGGAAACCCAGGTCCTGGTGATGGTTTGATTGCAGAGTTGTTTTACCTAGACACAAAGGCTCATCAATTTAAAGGCGTTCAAGACTTTTTTGATAATGGAACACGGTCGACGCAAAAACTTTTTTTTACAGATATTAATGTTCCAACTCGGGTTTTCGACACAGGTTTTCCTTCGGAAACGGGTTCCGTTGTGCAGAACGATGAGGGTGAAGATCTTATCGAGTATTTTGCTTTAAAATTTAAGTCGGTCCTCAAGCTGGGGCCTGATGATGAAGAGGGAATGTATGAGTTGGCTCTTCTTGCTGACGATGGAGCCATTCTTAAGGTGATCGATATCGATGGGAATGAAAATATTTTGGTGGACAACGATGGAGTTCACCCTTCCAGGTTTGGCTGTGCGAGTAAATCAATATATATGGATTCGTCGACCACATTGGATGTGAGACTTGAATATTTTCAGGGTCCTCGCCATCACATCTCATTGATCCCGATGTGGAGAAAAGTCGACGCCAATACGCCCTCAGAGAAAGAATGTGGTCAACAGGGGAACGGTCGGTACTTCAAATTCAATCACAACTCTGAACCTCAAAAGAAATACTTAGATTTATTAGATCGAGGTTGGAAACCTATCGCTGCCGAAAACTGGGAGCTTCCTTTAAGTTCAATTTTCAACCCTTGCCAGGATGGAACTCCGGCTAAAATTAGCAACTTTGCAGTCGAAAAAATAGCAGAAGACAAGCTAGCTGTGACTTGGCAGACCGACCTTCCTGCCACCTCGCAAGTTCTTGTGCGAGATTCTAAAGGCAATGAGTGGATGACGACGTCAGATAATATTCTGCGAACCTCGCACCAAGTGGTAATTGGTCAAGGTTTGACCAAGGGAGAGACCTACATCTTGCAAGGTGTCGCGATTACGAGTGATCTTGGCAAGAGCCTTGGTCGCGTTTTGCAAATCATCCTTTGATTCATGCTTTTCTCTTCCTATCTAAACTTAGATTCAGTTGAGAACCCTGGGGTGACTTCGACTTGTGCATGGCCGACATGAAGCTCGGTGTTAAAACGAAATAAACCTTACTCCCTGGTAAGCCTTTGTTACAATGGGCTCCATGAAATTCATTGGTCTTTTTTTAGTCTTTTTCTCGAGTTCTCCAAGTTGGGGAATTAACTATTTTTGGTGTGAAAAAACCGAAAATTGTGTCAAAGCCTATGGTGGCTGTGGCCGTTACTTTTCAGTGCATCAGCGCTTCAAAGAACTTTATGAAGCCAAGGCTCATAAAGGAGATCAAGTCTCTAATTGTCTGGCCCCCAGGGAGATTGACAATATGTATAAGTTTGATGGAAAACCTTTATGCAAAAAAAACAAGTGTCTTTTGATTCTTCCAGAAGACAAACAGCCAAAAAAGTCCGAAGGGGAGACCGCATGAAATATTTATTTTTCGATACCGAGACGACAGGTTTGCCAAAAAATTACAAAGCCCCTTACACCGACTTAGACAATTGGCCTCGTGTTGTTCAGCTGTCTTGGTTGATTTCAGAAAATGGGAAAATAGTGAAAGAATCAGACAACATCATTAAGGTGGATTTTCCAATCCCCGAGCAAAGTGCGAAGGTGCATGGAATCACCAATGCCATAAGTGCTGCTAAAGGTCGTCCCCTGGAAATCGTTTTGGATGAAATCCTTGCCGACATTGCCAATGTTGATTTTCTGATTTGCCACAACCTGAGTTTTGATATCGCAATCTTGCAGTCGGAACTTTTGCGCGCCGGGAAAGAGCATGTCATTGCAACTAAGCAGTTTTGTACGATGAAGTCCTCTGTTGATTTTTGTAAGCTGCCAGGTCCCTACGGTTTTAAGTGGCCAAAGCTTGAAGAGTTGTATCAGATCTGCTTTCAAGAAAAGTTGGAAAACGCCCATGATGCAATGGTCGACGTCAAAGCCACCTACCGTTGCTTTAGTAAGTTAGAGCAGGATCAGATTTTTCGATTGGGCTAAGTCGTCGCGACCAGCCATTCGGTGTGTGACTAAAAAATAATTTTGAGGTTACAAAACCCACTCTTATAGTTGAGGTCTTTGGGCTAGGCTGTGATCTGGTCTTTCCGAGAGACATGGTCGAGGCCAAATCTACACTTGGATCACTTAATGCCATAATTGTAGTCATGGCTATTCGTACTTTTAAATTCATTATTTTTGCCCTTCTTCTCTCTTATTTGTCTGCTTGTTCTGAAGAAAGAAGTATTTATCAAAATCTTAGCTCTGATCAGGATGGTGTCATTGCCATTGCGATTCCAGATGATGACGATGAAGTCGCTCAGGCTCCTGAAGTTGAGATTTTTAAAGATGCATTAACCCTTGAAGAGCTGAATCTGATCGAGAAGTGGCATGAGGGTGAAGTGAATAACCTCAGTTTCGTCGTGATCGATGTTGAAAGTGAGAAAATTATTAAAAGTTATTATGCCGATCGCCCGCAACGGTTGGCCTCTATTTCAAAAATCCCAGTGGCTCTTGCAGCCTTAGAGAACGTGCGTAACGTGGAAGTTCCCAAAGTTCAAAGCATGTTGAAGATCAGTAACAATGGTGAAGCCTCACGCTACGTACGACTTGCAGCAAAAGCCCTTAATGGGACGGTGATCTCCACTCCACACTACAGTCAACCCCACAGTTGCCCAGGTGAGTTTCTCAACGATCAAGCGGCCGCGAATGTGGTTTTTGACTGGATGACCTTGCAGCTCCCAAATGTCGACTGGGCAGGCGCCAGCATCAACGATGGGGCTGGTTGCCATTATGACAACTTTATGAACTCATTGCAGGTGACAAAAATTCTTCAATACGCCGATACCATGGGTGAAGTCTATGATGATCAAAGTTTTGAAGACTTATTGTCGATCAATGGTGTCGATGGAACTTGGAAAAATAAAAACATCGAACATAAGGGCTATATTTTTGCAAAAACTGGCACCTTAAACCCCAATGCGAATTTGTCAGGGTACTTCTATGCAAAGCGAGAGGGTCAATTTGTAAAACACTACTTCAGTGTGTTTGTTAATAAAAAGGGTGGAGGGCAGTACTCAACCAAAGCTCGCAACTTGATAGAGGGGTTGATGCGCTACTGGATTAACTACTACTCTTCTAACATTGGTCAGCCCATCGAAGACTTCTAAAAAAGACAAGCTCTAGCTATTGAATAAGCTGTTGGCACCTCGGTTCCCTGGGTACGGGGTTTCCGATCGGTCTGAATTGTTGGTAGTTTTGGCAAAAAAAACCTCCGGACTCGCCGAAGGTTTTTTTAATAAAATTGGAATTTTGGGTTAGTTGCCCATTCCAAAAGTTGAAACAGCGGCCGCAGCAGCGTTTAAGTTTAGGATTCCACCAGAGACTGTTTCGTTCTCGAACTGACGAGTTTTAGTAACAGTTTCCATCATCATTCTTTTCAGTTCAGTAGCGGCTGCTCCGGGATCCTTTTTGTAAAGATCAGCCAAAGGCTTTGAAGCTACACTTGTCAAGAAAGCAACAGCGCCAGCAACGTGGGGAGTCGCCATGGATGTTCCAGTCAGTCTTCGTGTACCGCCACCAGTGTAAGTTGAAAGGATTTGCGTACCGGGAGCCGCGAGATCAATAGCGACAGTTCCGTACCCAGCGCTGGCTCTTCGGCCGTCAGACTGATTGTTGGTAACAGCAATAATGTAGGGGCTGTCGCAACCTGTGGGAACGTCTCCGACTTGGTCGATATTGACAGCTCTGTTAGCTGTAGCAGCTGCTGACAGGATTCCAACTTTTCCCATTTCGTTATAGATGTCGTTCCAAGCTGGGTACTCGCTAGAGTTGCAGTCAGCAAAGTCGATTCCAAAGCTGGAGTTGGTAGAGACAATGTTTGCCCCTTTGGCACCATCAGTAGCCAACCAAAGTTTTTTCTGCTCAAGAACATAACGGTAGGCATTCAGAACAATCGATGTGTTTCCTGAAGAGCCAGGCACGTTCATGATTTTGACATCCCAGTTTACACCTGCAACGCCGTTTTGGTTATTGCCACGAGCGCCAACGATACCTGCCACGTGAGTTCCGTGAGGATTGGACTTCTGTTGGCCCGAGTTCGAATAACCATTCCAGCCGTTCATGTCGTCAACATAGCCATTGCCATCATCGTCAATACCGTTACCAGCAATCTCTTGCTCGTTGACCCAGATATTCTCAACAAGATCGGGGTGTGTAATTTCAATTCCACCGTCGACAACGGCAACAACGATATCGTTGTTGTCGGCGTCTTTTCCGCCTGTTCCGTATGTCATCCAGGCGCTAAGAGCATCAATTCCAAAATTGGTCGCACTCAGACCCATGGACCACTGATCGGCAAATTCAGGATCGTTAGGACCATTACCCACTTCTTCAGCTGATAGGTCTCTTTGAGTCACCTTGTGATCCAATTGAACATACTCGATATAAGGGTTGTTTCTCAGCTCAGCCATCAGATTGGACATATTCATCATTGGGTTGGGTTGAAGGAGGTGAATATTCATGTCGGGGATGATGGGCGACTGAGCCAGAACAGCTTGTTGAAACCCAAGGCTACGAAAGTTCACGTCACCTTTGAATTTAACAATAATGTTTTGGGCACTGACTGTTCCACTGTTGGTGTTCGCGAAATCATCGAAACCGTTGGCCATCACTTGGCCTGACATTAATAGTGCGAAAATCGCAATCATTGCTTTCATATTGTATTCCCCCCACGTGCTTCAGGTTCTTCATTGACCCCGAGCTGGCCTCGACCTAGGTCGACTGCCAGATGAAGGAAAATTGTTACCCGATCGGCAAACTTTGAACAGCGAATTGTGCCATCAACGCGTTGTTCATTAAGTTTTTTAATGGGGACCTATCTATTATAACGATACATAATGTGTGGAAAAGCCGTCTAAGTGTCTGATTTCCTGTAATCGTGAAGTAAGATTCTGTCACAAAATGAAACCCAATGTTCTGTAATTTGTCGATTTAATGGTCGGACTTCATGGAACTCCTATTTTTTCTGCGAAATCTCCAGAATCTTGGATCAGCTTGAGAACCCAGTGGGTTTTACCTCATTGGCCTGGACCCAAGCACCGATAGAACAGGTGTGTAACGGAGGGTTCTTTGAACTTTTGGCAGAAGCCCCTTGGCTTGTTGTTCCTTATTTTACTGTTGTGTAACACGGCTTGTGTTGGCCCAACGACTCCCTTTGGGGCTTTGCAGTCGACCGGTGAAATAGAATCGCCTAGGAGTCCGCAGTCGACCTTAGAAAAACATCCTCAATATAAAGTTAAATTCCATCCTGAGAAACAAGTGCTTCATGATAAGACAGACTTTTCCGTTGAGATTAAAAGCAACCGACCCTTGACCGATAAAATCTCTATCAAAATCTCCTACAATAATAGAGACGTGACCAAAACTTTTCTGAAGAACGCTCACTTGCATCGAGGGGCTGATGGTCAGACTCTGATTTATGTGTTCAACGACATGAGATTAAAAACTCTGGATAGGAACAATATTAAAGTTCAGATTGTCGATGATCAGAGAAAAACCTTGGTCACCCGTTTTTTTGAAGAGCCTGAATGTTCTATTTTCGATGCAAACAGGTTGGCGCATTTGGGCGAGTTTCATGCCCCTGAATCCTACATTGGTTTGATCGAAAGGCTTTCTGGTGAAAGTAAAACCAACCCCTCTTTTTTAGCAGGGGTTGTCGCTCAAGAATCAGGGTTTGATCCGAACGCTGTCAGTTGGGCTCGCGCTATTGGTTTGACGCAAATCACTCCAGTGGCTGAAGAGCAGGTGATTACCTCGATTGATCATTGGCCACGTTATCCTGGGATCAACGACCTCTCCTACGTCACTCTAAAATCAAAAATATTTTTGGGTGAAATTGATCGAGAATCAGAGTGGCGCTTAAATCCGGAGCGATCCTTAATTGGGGGGCTAACCTATTTTCAGTACCTGCAAAAGTATTGGCAACTGGACGACAACAAAAAGCTTGTGGATGAGCTTGGCGGTGATCGAAATCAGCTTCTGACCGAGTTGATTCTGGCCAGTTACAATTCTGGGGCGGCGAGAGTGAAAAATGCTGTCATCGAGAAAAAGCATAAATGGAAACAACATCAAAGTTTGCAAGAAGCCGTTCGCTACCTGAAAAAGGTCAGCAGTTATTGTTATCATTACACGAAAAAAGAGGTGCAAGATGATAATGAGACCTAAACAGTTTTATTTTGCGGCTGTGGCTTTGATGTTGTTCGCGATCTCATTTCCGCTGCAAGTGATGGTTCTCTATGGGCATCATTGGAGTGAAACCCAAGCGATTTTCTCCAAAATCACTTGGCTGAACTGGATGGTCGTTGCAAGCTTTTGTGTGGGTGCCTACTTTTATTTTCAAGCCTCTCGATATATTGTCTTTCTAGCGCCGATTATTTTGGCTTTAGTGGCCTTAAATAACTATTTGGTCGGAGCCTTTGCTGGCGACTATTCAGTCTTACAAACCACCCTGGGAACTTTAGCCGTGGGTTTGGTGTTCGCGCCTTTAGCAATGCCGTCTTCGAGAGTGGTTTTACGGGATCCTAAGCGCCGCTGGTGGCGTCGATCCAAGCGCCACAACAAAAGAGTGTCAGCCACTCTCAACCCTTATGTGGGTGGCATGCTGCACGTGCAAACTTTTGACATCTCGCAATCGGGCGCCTTTGTTTGCCTCGATGCCGAGCAAACTGAAGTTCCCAAAGTTGGAGACACGGTTCGCATCAGTTTCAATGTAAACCCAATGAAAAAGATCCGTTGCGAAGCGGTTGTCGTCCGCATCGCCGAGCCCCATGGCCATTATCCTCGTGGAATGGGACTAAAGTTCACCCAGATCGATCGCACCAACGAAAAGTGTTTCGACAAGTTTTTGAACTCGGGTGATTATACTCACTAGGCCAAACTCTTATTCTGAAGACTTTTGCGTTCCAAGAAAGGTCTCCAGCTCAATCAAAAGTCTTTTTGAATAGCTAAAGTCAGGTTTGATCTCTAGGCTTCTTTTGAGATGAGTCTTTGCTTTTTGTAGTTGGTTAGTTTGAATGTAGGCGCGGGCTAAGTTGTAGTGGGTTTGCGGGTAAGTGTCTGCCAACTCGATAGCTTTCAAATAGTGGGGGATAGCCTTGTTAAATTCCTTTTTCTCGCTGTACGCCATGGCCAAATTGTTGTGCACGCGGGCCGAACCTTGACTGTGTTCTAAGATATTGCCGTAAAAGGTGATTGGAGTCGCCCAGTCTCGGTTGCGAATATGGGTGAACGCCATCAGGAAAAGGCAGATCAAGACAAGAACCGTACTTCTCAGTTTTTTAGGTAGGGATTGCCAGTCGAGCTTGAGCCAAAAACCAACAACGATAAAAAAACCGATACTGGGAAGGTAAAGCCAGTGCTCAAGGATAAAAGAGTTTACGGGCACTAGGATTCCCATCATTGGTACAAAGGCAGCAAAAAACCACAACCAGCTGAACAAAGGCCAAGCGGTTTTACGTTTAAAATAGAACCAAAGGCATGGACCTAAACTGAGAGCCACTATTGCAAAGCCAGCTAAGACGGGAGCACTAGTGAACTCTGTATGCACCGGGAATTTTCTTTCCATATGAAGGTCGACCGGCCAAAAAAGGATCTCGAGATAATCGGGTAGAGTTGCCAAGTAGGTGTAGACTCTATAGATCATGTTTTCAGTGTAGATATTTGTGCTTTTGTAGAAACTGTAAGTCTCGTTGAAATTTAAAACAGTTTTACGCAAACCCATATAAACGACCGCTACCAACCAAAAGGGCAGAGTCGGGATATATGTCTTTAAGCTCCACCGAGTCGTTGGGTTTTTGTAGGCTAAGACTAAGACTAACAGAGCAGGAGCCACGATCATGGCCTCTTTTGATAAAAGTGAGAGTGTAAAAAAGATCCAGGCCAAGAAAAGGGCTTTGCTGTTTTTTCTAAAATCTTTAAATGGCAACATCCAGAGTCCCATTAAGAAAAACAGAAGCCCCATGGGGTCAGCGGTGCCACTGATATAGCCGATGGCTTCAACATGGGTAGGGTGAATGGCCCAAAGCAAAGACGATGAAAAAGCCCAGGCTCGAGAGTCGAGGATTCGAGTGAGCACCGTCAGTAATAGAAGGGCATTCAAAAGATGTAGCAAAAGGTTTCCCAAATGAAAGGCGACTTTGTTGTATCCAAAGGCCTGAAAAATAAAAAGGTAGTAAATGTTTTGTGTTGGACGGTAAAAATTGTCGACGCCCCCAAAGCCCGCCGTCGAGTTTGAAGTCAGCATTTTAGGTAAGTGCTCAAAGCTACGCAGGTAAGAGTTTTTTTCGATAAGAAATTCATCGTCCCAGACGAACTCATTGTGCAGGCAGTTCCAATAGGAGGCCATGATTGCTGTTGTTAAAATGAAATAAGGAAGGAACTTTTTGAGTTTCATTTTCTCAATCGTTCAACAATAAGTACCCAAATGGCTTTTACACCATCACGCCAGGAAATCTTTTTGCCCTCATTCTTTGAACGAGGTTTATAGGTGATGGGCTTTTCGACAATTTCGATTTTTTGCTTCAATATTTTAGCGGTAATTTCAGGTTCCCAAGCAAAATCATTTTGGTTGAAGCTCATCGTCTCGAACAGGGAAGCGTGAAAAAGTTTGTACCCGGTGGCTTCATCGGTCAGTTTGGATCGAAATAGAAGGTTGGTAACTAGAGTGACCAGAAGACCACCCCAATAAAAGAGCAAGGTCGAGTGTTCTCTTTCGTATTTGTTTAAATTTCTTGAACCATAAACCACTTGTTTTCCCTCTGCGAATGGGGGGAGGAGGGTGAGAATGTCGCAGGGGTTGTATTCTAAATCGGCGTCTTGTACCACCAAGATTTCTCCAGCGGCTAGACCGATGGCGGTTCGGACTGCGCCGCCTTTGCCTTGATTGGATTGATAGTGGTAGCGAATAGCAAGGTTGGGGTTAAGGGCCATGAACTTTTTTACTTCCTCGCCAGAATTGTCCATTGAACCATCATCGACTACCACAATTTCAAAGCTTTCATCAACTAGTGCATGCTTTATGTTCTTCAACACAAACAAGATAGTTTTATCTTCGTTGTACATAGGGACCAGAATCGAAAGGCGAAACTTATAGGGCGAGTTTTGCAGTTTCTTAACGGCAGCCACTAAGCCACCTCTTTGACTTTTCGGCGAGACACAAACTCACGAATTAGTTTCTTGTAGCCAGTTTTTAGGTCGATAAACTGCAATCCAATTTTGGAGTCATCAGCAACATAGACACAACGGGCTTTCGCAATGACGGGTCCAATGTTGACTAAAACAATGGTGATCACTAAGTGATCACCTTTTTGTACATTGGCTAAATTGGAATCGGCATGAATCAAAGCGCCGCCTTCGCCCAGCTGGGAGCAAAGTGTCACTGTCATCTGGCCTTTGTAAAGAACCCCCGCTTTTCCATCGAAAGAGCGACGGGGAGCTTTTCTGCGAAACTCAGTTTCCATAGCTTCTTATCGAGAAAATCAGGCTAAATCTTAAAAGATAAAGGGTGTTTGCTATGCCTGGTTTCAGGCAAAGAGGTCTTTGGTCGAGTTTTTTTACAACAAAAAAGCCAGCGGAAGAGCTGGCTTTTGAAACGGATAGATTTTAAAAGGAAAATTAACCGTTGAGGGCTTTATTCATGGCAATCGTTAAGCGACTCACTTTGCGAGCGGCTGTACGAGCGTGGAACTTTCCTTTATTGGCAGCCTTATCAATGGCGCTGCTGTATTTTGTCAGCATGGACGCGGCTGTATCTTTGTCCTTAGAAGCGATGGCCTGACGCACTCTTTTTTCGAGCTTGCGGATAGCTGACTTCATTTGCTGGTTACGATCTCTGCGAACAATAGCCTGGCGGGCGCGCTTTTTTGCCGATTGAATATTTGCCAAGGTTAAACCTCCAAGATAACTTATGAACATGTGGTGATAACGGAAAAGACGCTCTAAGACAAGCTCTTTCCTAGTAAAGGATCTTCATTGAATCAACCAGCTAAGACGAAACCGCCTCAGACCACGGCACGAGCCGCCCTCTTGTTCGGGGCCGGGACTCTAACTAGCCGAATATTGGGGCTTATTCGTGACTCCCTTATCTTTTCCTTGCTCCCCATCGACATGAAGGATGCTTGGTTGGCGGCTTTTCGGATCCCCAATTTTTTTCGCCGTTTTTTAGGGGAGGGGGGGCTGTCAGTCAGTTTCATCCCTATCTATGTCGCGGCTGTTAAAAAAGGCGATCCTCAGGCTCAAAAACAGCTCACCCATGGAGTTTTTACTTTGTTGATGGGGGTCACGGTTCTAATTTGCGGGATCACTTGGGTGGCCATGGGTCATCTGATTCCTTGGTGGCTCAGTGGTGATGGATTCACGGATATTCCCGGAAAAATTGCCATGACCGTTGAAATGGCCCGAATCATGATTTTCTTTCTGTTCTTCGTCACTCTTTTTGCCTACTTCATGGCTTTGCTGAATAGCCATAAGCAGTTTGGATTTTCGGGTTTTGCGCCTCTGTTTTTAAATCTTTCCATCATCGCTGGCCTTTGGGTTTTTAAAGACTCAGATAAACTGGCGCAAGCATCTGCCTGGGCTGTTGTGATTGGTGGGTTTTTACAAGCCCTGTTTTTACTACCTTCCATTGTAAAATTAAGAGTCGCCCCAAGAGTCTCTCGTCACCCCTTTAACACCGAGGTTAAAAAGGTCTTATTAAAATTTTTGCCAGCGTTTTTTGGGGTCGGAGTTTTACAAATCCTCAACTTGGTTAACGTTTATTTTGCCAGTCGATTACAAGGAGCCGTATCTTATGTTTACTTAGGGGATCGACTTCTTGAGCTTCCCTTGTCGTTGATAGCGGTAAGCCTTGGGACCACTCTGTTGCCGACTCTTTCCGATTACTGGGCGAGGGGTGAGAAATTGACATTCGTAACCTCGGTGTCGAAACACCTTAGTCTTTTTTATTTCTTAGCGATACCCTCGGCCTTTGGTTTTTGGTTCCTTGGTGTTGACATCATCGATGTGCTTTTCCAAAGAGGGGAATTTGCCGCCAAAGAAGTGGCTATTGTGGCTGCGATTTTGAAAATCTATTGTTTAACTTTGCTGGCGGCTGGGTCTTTGAAAATCCTGAACCAATCTTTGTATGCCACCGGGGACACTCATACGCCGGCCATCATAAGTTTTATCGGTCTAATTATTCATTTGATTCTGGCTCCGATTTTAATGTCTCGTTACCAGTTGAATGGTTTGATTCTATCAACAGCACTAGTGACTCTCTTTAATTTTCTTTGTTGTCTTTTCATCATACAAAAACGAATCGCTTGGTTAGATTGGGGGCGAATTGGTCGCAATATATTCGGTTGCTTTGTAGCGGGTTCGGCTATGGGAGCCTATTTGTATCTTGTGGGTCAGTGGGGTTGGAAACAAGGGCGGTTTCTCTTAGATTTTCCCATTTTGATCTTGGTGATTGCGATAGGCGGAGCCGTCTATTTTGGGGTAGCGAGTCTATTGAAGGTGGAAGAACTAAAATTTCTCGCTTCTAAACTGAAAAAAAGGTTTTAATTACAATCCTGCTATCTGAAAAGATTACTTGTTATCAGCCAGACTGATCGCCCTGATCCGTTCACTTCGAAATTAAAAGGTATTGAGCCCTTAGATAAGACTTCTTTATAGCAGAAATAAATAGTTATGCTTTGCGACCTTCCGGCCCAATAAAGTACACACGTTTTATAGCTTTTTTGGGGGGAGACTCGGTGCCTAAACTTCTTATTTGCATAGTGATTTTTTGTTCAGTGATCCTGGCTGGGGGAGCCAGTTTTGCTGGAACCGAGTATCCTGCGACCTTTCAATCCGGACGTTTTATCATTTCAACCATGGCTCAGTTCGATGCAAGAGTGGCCGAGATCCATCCCACCCTGCAAGTCACTAAAACCCCTCTCGAAGAGGTCGTTTGGAAAGAGCAATCCTACCCGGGCTTGCTTCTTCATGCTGAGGGCGTGAAGAGTGGAACAAAAATTATTTTGAAGATGACCTACGTTGAGCTGCTACCAGGGCTGTGGAGGGCAGTTTTCGTCGACAACAATATTTGTCGGCAATCCACAATCTTAGAAAACGGCGAATCAGTCACCAAGTGGTTTTGCGAAGAAGATGCCTTTCCGATCGGTGGATTTGACGATTTATTTATCGTCGCCAACGAGAATGTCGATCTTGATGTGATTCAGGCCGCGTTTAAGGACCCCATCAAACCTTATGAGTCGGTTCAAGAAAAGGCCCCAGAGGGTTCACTGATGAGCTTGGCCGATCTAGAAAAGGCTTTGGAGCATTTGGGTTCCAGCATGACCACAGAGATGAGCCAATACCGCCCTCTTTCTCCAGCTGATGCAGAGCCGGTACCAGCCCTGAAAATCCAAGTGCAGGGAGATTTAGGCGATGGCAAAACCTTAGATCAAACTTTTCTCTACCTCATAGATACAGAGGGAGAAAAATTGAAGATGAAGGAAATTGACGGTGTTATCTGTTTTTTCTCCCTATCTTTGAGCAAAGAGATTTGCGACAAGGTGTATGTCCCGACTCCAGTGTCAAATTTGCCCCTGGAGCTGCTCAATCACTGGACTCTCACGGATTCTCAGACCACTGTCCCGACAGTCGGCGAACCCAAAACAATTCCTTTGGAACGGCAATGCGGGGACTTGCAGAATCACTTTGCGACGATTCTAAAAGTTCACTTTGAAAGAAGCTTGTTTGATGTTTCTAGTCCCAGTGAGTTCCAAAGGTTTATTGATCAGTTTCCAAGTACGGCTGACCCCATGGGCCTCCTATTGTCGGCCCAACAAAAACAAACTTTATTACAAGAGTTTGTCTCTCAGCCAGGGTACGATGAAAAGCTTCATAATTTAATTGAGCAATTTAAGTCTGGCGCCCAAGGGGATTGTCAACTTCTAAGTCAGTTTTTGGGAATCTTGAAGTCACAACTTCTACAAAAAAGCAGTGAGGTTTTTCAGGTTCTAGCAAAAGTCAAAAACACGAACTATAACCTTGCAGGTTTCAGCGATGGGACGCTCTCTGCCTACCAAAAGAAAATTTTGAATCGAGTTGAGAATCTACAGCACCCTGTCTTGAAAAATTTAAATCCGAAAGCGGCCACCGATGTGGCCTTGCAAAAAATTAAAACTTACATTGAGAAAGCATTAAACCGAGTTTCTGAGCTTGAATACTTCACGGTTTCAGCCATGGCTAAGCAAGATGCCTATTCGACATTGTTCGAAGTGGAAGGCGAATTGGCCGGGGCTCTTTTGGGCCATCAAGAGAAAAAGTACTTCGGACTTTCAGTTGAAACAGGTTTTAGTGGTCGGCATTTTGTCAGTCGACTTCATGAGGCGGCCTCCGGCCAAGGCCTGCAAATGGCCGATGAGATTATTGAAATCAATGGCCAGCGAGCCGACCAAATGGCCTATGATCAAATCGACACCATCTTACTAGACACAAGCAAGTCTATTGATTTTGTCATCAAAAGAAACGGCGAGTTGAGAGAGTTGGTTTTGTCACCGACAGCCCTTGATCCCATGCGCTTTTACTATTCGGTTTTTATCGATTCTGTAAAGGGTAAAAAACTGTTAACCATTCAGATGAGCTCGTTTGAGTCTGGAATTGCCAGAGCTATCGTTGATGAGGTTCAAAGACAACTGCAGGTTCATTCTGTGGATGCCTTTGTTCTCGATTTGCGCAACAATCCCGGAGGCAACACGGATGAAGCCGTCAACGTCCTAAGTTTTTTCGCGAAAGATCGTATCGTAACCCTTTCGAAGTTAGGAGCGCGTCACTTTTCGCCTCTAAAAGTGTATCCCGCCAAGTCAGAGTTTTTTATTGACGATGAAAAACCTTTAATTGTCAAAGTAAACGGTCAAACCATGAGCTCTTCGGAGATCGTGGCCAGTGGCTATCAAGCCTTGGGGCGCTCCGTAACGGTGGGAGAACCCACCTTTGGTAAGTTGGTGGGGCAATTCTATATACCGACAGTCTTGCAAAGTAAGGCCAATTTTGGTTTGTTAATCACAGCCTTTGAGTTCTTCAACGTGAAGGGGCGGGCCCTAAACGGAATTGGCGTCATTCCTGAGGTTCTAACTGGAGAGGGTGCTGTCGGCTCGTTCGACGATGGGATCGGACTTGGTAAGGATGTTGAAGTCGATAAGTTGCCGGAAGTTCCCCGTTATCAATTTACAACAGAGAATCTTAAAGATCTGGGTCTTGATTTTTAAGGGCGACTTTTGCTTTTTGCCAAAGCTTTTCTTTTTCTGACCGACTGATGGACTCAAACTGGGGCTCAAGATCCTGCATTTTTCGAAAGCGGCGAATAAATTTTCTGTTAGAAAGTCGCAGGGCTTTTTCCGCATCAAGATCCAAGTGGCGGGCGAGTTGAGATAGGGTAAAAAGTACATCACCCAACTCATCTTCGATCTGTTTTTTGTCTTTTGACCGTAAAGCCTCTTTGAGTTCATCGCATTCGTTGGTGAACTCTGAAAAGACTTGCTCGGGAGTCTCCCAATCAAAATCAGCCTTTTTCGATCGCTTGCCAATTTTATGGGACTGTAAAAGAGCTGGAAAGGATTTTGGGATATCAAAAAGGTCGATGTCTTTTTCCTGGGACTTGATATGTTCCCAATTTTTCACCACCTCGTCAGCATCTGCCACTTCGGTGTCGGCGAAAACATGGGGATGGCGACTGACCATTTTCATATTTAAATTTTCAATGACGTCATCCATATCAAAATAGCCATTTTGCCTGGCAATTTCGGCGTGCAAGACAGACTGAAAGAGCAGGTCCCCCAGCTCTTCCTTCATATTCGGGATGTCCTGGTTGTGGATGGCTTCTTCTAGCTCAAGGGCTTCCTCGATGGCGCAGGGAGTCAGGCTTTCATGGGTCTGCTCTTTGTCCCAAGGACAGCCATCAGGTCCCCGAAGTTTTTTCACAATTTCAACAAGTTCAGAAAAAGGAGTCATAAAAAACGGTATCTCTTTCTGGGTGAAGCCTGTCAACAGCTTTACGGAGAAACAATTTCTGAATAGCTTTTAGTCAGTGTTCTTTTTGTGGGCGTATCAGTCTGAGACTGACCCATCGCAACCCCTTTAAATCCGTCCTGGAAATTCAATAATTTGGAGTAAATATTGCACCCTTTATTTGAAGGGAAGAGTGACCGAAGCTATAGGCGTGGAGTTTTCTGCAATGTTCAAGTTTGTTTTAATTATTGCGACAGTTCTGTTGTATCAAAACTGCAGTGGTTTCAAGAGTTCAGGTGACGAATCTTTTGAGTCATTTTCAGTGGTCAGTTTCAAGTGCACTGACGATAGCTTGGTGTCTGAATCGAAAAGCTTGATTTTGTCAAAAAATCAGCTAGCAAACGCTATAGAAGATCTTTTTGGCGCCAGCACATTAAGCAATGTTGCAGGTGCCCTGTCCGCTTTAGCGAATCCGATTAATGATGGGACGACGAATGAACGGCAGAGTTTAATATCAGCTTCTGAAGTTGATGCGTTTCAGTCTATTGCCAATGCTGTGGCCGGTGATGTTGTCGGCAATCGAACAAAACGAGAATCTGTATTTGGAGTCTGCGCGTCTGCCGCGAATCCTGCTGCTACCTGTATTGATGGCTACCTCAATAATTTTGCTACCAGGATATTTCGACGTCCACTGAATAATAGTGAACAATTTTTTATACGTAACCTGGCCAACAGTGGGGGCGACTATTTAATCAATTTAGAGTCCATCCTTTCCTATTCGTTGCAGTCGCCTTACTTTCTTTGGCGGCTCGAATTAGGAGAAGGAGGAACCCATACCGCCGAGCGAACCTATCTCACCCAATATGAAATAGCCACCCGTCTTGCATTTGCTGCTACTGATTCGATTCCCGATGTTCCACTGTTGGCGGCGGCACAGCAGGGGCAACTTTCCAATATGACCCAAATCAAACAACACACCGAGCGCTTACTGAAAACTCCACGCGGTCAGGAAAAAGTCTTAGACATGTTGTCGTGGTGGGCTCTTTCGGATCGCTCGAAAAATGTGAGTAACTTGCCAGCTGGTTTAACGGGTTCTTTGAATGTGGATGGTATCAACCAAGCTATGATTGACGAGTCGAGAGCCTTTATAAAAAATATTGTCTATGATGATCAAGGTAGCTTTCGAGACTTACTGACCTCTCCAAAGTCTTTTGCCAGTCATGATGGTCTGGCTGAGGTTTATGGGCATGCTCCTGTCGGTCCCGCCGACTTTGAGAATATGGCTGGGCGACGACAAGGTTTACTAATGCGTGCCTCGTTCCTGACCCATGACACCTTTCGTACTAGCATTATCCATCGTGGCGTTGATTTTCAAAAACGATACCTTTGTAATAATATTCCCAGCCCCAATGTCGATATAGTGGGTGATCGCGATGCTGATGCTCTGACCCACGCGGAATTACTGAACACCACCAACAGGGAATCCATCGCCCACCAAACAGACAGTCCAGTTTGCATGGGCTGTCACTCGGTTATTAACCCCACTGGTTTTGCTTTTGAGAATTTCGATTCATTTGGAAGAATCCGTGATCAAGAAATGATTTTTGAAACCGACAGCAGTTTTGTGCAAGCTCTGCCAATTGATACAGCCACCCTAATCCCGATGTCGAGCGATGAACAAATACCCGTTGCTGATGCCTACGACCTCATCAACTATATGGCAGACAGTGGTCGAGGTGCGGCATGTATGTCTCGAAATCTCTATCGCTATATCAATGAGAAAATAGAAGGGCAAGAAGACGCTTGTGAGTTGAAGCGGGTTTTCGAGGAACTCAACAATGAAGAGCAGCCCTTGTTGGATGCGATCGTGGATTTGATAGCCAATGAGCATGTCGGTGAAAAGGTGCATTGAGATGAAGAAATCTAAAAAAATGAGCAAAAAAAATATTGAGCAACGTTTTCAATCCCGTCGGCAGTTTTTAATTGGCTCGGGTCATTTTTGTCTGACTTTGCCGCCCTTGTTGTCTTTGATGCCTCGGTCGGTGTTTGCGCAAGTGGCGGGGCAAAGGGTGGTCCGCTATGTCAGCTGCCTCGGAATGCTTGGAATCGACTATCACCAGTGGACTCCGTCTGACCAACCTGACTTGCTCCCGGTCGCTGGTGTTAATGATGTCTGGTATAAGGCCTTGTCAAACTTTAACGGCCCTGTTTCTCGGGTGGTGGACAGTTCGTTTCAAGACCTCTATCCCTACATGAATATTATTTCCGGAATGTCGTTAACTGGGGGCCTCTATCAAGGGCACAACACCTCTGTTTTGTCGGGCACTCACAGTGGAGGCCGTGACCCTGTTTACGGGAAGTCTATTGACGTCATTATTGAGCAATCACCCAACGTTTACAGGCCCAATGATGTCGTTCACAAAAAGGCCATCAGGATGCATGATGGCTCTCATGTTGAACCATTCTCTTTTGATCGACTGGCGAACGGTTCAATGGCTATCTCTCAGCAACTGCAGGGAGACGTGGCTCTTTTCAATGCCTTAATGAGTGGTTTGACCAACGGAGGAGTCATCGGTCCTTCCCAAGCCCAGACCAATAAAGAAACGGTTGTTGATCAAGTCCTTAATGATATCCGCGCTCTTGATAACCACAAACGAATTTCAAAATCCGACCGGGAACTCTTGGATCGGTATATTTCAGGAATTTCAGATTTAGAGAAAAAAGTAAAGGCCAATAACACTTTGCCTCCCAGTTGCAATCAACCCAATATCAATTTTCAAGTCACCCGAAACGGAAATTATTGGCATTTTCCAAGGGGCACTGGGGGTGGCAGTTGGGGAGTTTCCAGTGTTGATGCCATGTTCGATAATTATATTGAAATGTTCAAAATAGCAGCCATGTGTGATCAGACACGCGTCTTTCATTGGGGGTCGAACACTTGGGACTATGCCTTGGTGGCAGGAGGTACAGCCGGCGGCTTGCATCACGAGGCGCCAGGCAGTGACACCCAAGCCACTCGGCAACAGTATTTTGTCAAAAAGGTGGCGGATTTGGCGCGCGCTTTCAGAGACACTCCCGATCCAATCAATGGCGGAAACCTTTTAGATAACTCGATAATGTTTTACACCAATGAGTTGGGAGCCTGGACAACGTCCCACAACATTTGGAACATTCCAACGATCTCCTTCGGGAACGGCGGTGGGAAAATATCCTCCGGAAATTTTATTGATTGCCGCCAACGTCCTTTGAATTTGCATAATGGTTACTTTCCAGGCCGACCTTATAAACAGTTTTTACAAGCCGTGATGGCGAGCATGGGTGTGACCAAAGCGGAATACATGCAATTTGGTGACGGCAACGGGTTCGGAGAGTTTAAAGATACGGTGAATCAGTTTGGCTTCAATAGTAGACTGTTCGATCGCTACGCCAACGAACACAACGACCCACTGCCCTTTTTCTTTACGGGCTAAATCAATTGAGTCGTCACCAAGTAGAGACTCCTCAGAGGCAGGAAAAGATTGTTCAATGACACTGATCCACTGAGCTCATCCCACCCATTCGGCTTCGGCGGGGTGATCGGTTTAGGTAGTTCTTCCCATTTTGTAGCAAATTAGGTATTTCTAGGCCTGTATTGAAGTGAGGGCTTTGTGGAAATTCATTTTGCAAAATTAAGTCGATGGCGAATCCCGAGAATCTTTATTGAAAACTGGCTGCTGGATCTATCAAGGCAGCTTAAAAAAAGAGCAAAAATTGACATTTCAAAAAAAGAAATAACCATTGCCTTCGTTGAAAAAGACCACATCAAAAAACTCAATCAAGACTTTAGGTCTAGGACCAAAGTCACTGATATTCTTAGTTTTTCTGGCTTTACCAAGGTCGAGCTTGGCGAGCTGGTGATCTGTGGGACGGTGGTAGACCAGCAGGCGGTTGATCACGAGCTGAGCAGAAATGAAGAACTGGGTTATTTGTTGATCCATGGAGTTTTGCATCTGTTGGGGTACGAACATGAAAAGGGTGGTCAGGCTGAAAAGGAGATGTTTGAATTGCAAGACGCCTTATTTGAGGTATTAAGAAAGAAACACTTCTAGAAAAGCGGAATGGGGAAGAATGACTATGGAAAACAAAACCTACAATTTGCAGACCCACCTCAGTGAATTCCGCAGCTTGACCCAGGAGCTCTCTAGTAAATCCGCACAACTGCGGAGGTACCTTTGACATTGATCGTCGCCTAGAGGAGCTGAAAGAGCTCAAGCACCGAGCCGAGAACCCCGATCTTTGGAAAAACCCCAGAGAAATGCAAAAAGTGAGCACGGCAATCTCGGTCCACGAAAAAACCTGCAAGCAGTGGCAAGAGCTGAATAGCAAAGTTGAAGATGTAGGTGTGTTGCTAGATTTGGCGGAAGAAGGGGAGGACGACGAGTCTTTCCAAGAAGCGGTACAAGAAGTGAATCGCCTGCAATTGGTGATCGACGAATTGGAGCTGCAGAAACTACTGGATGGTGAGAGCGATATGAACTCGGCCTTCCTATCGATCAATTCGGGCGCCGGTGGCACTGAAGCTGCGGACTGGGCCGGTATGCTGTACCGAATGTACACACGCTACGCCGAAAAACAGGGTTACAAAGTCGATGTGATGGAATTCACCGCCGGCGAAGAAGCGGGAGTCAAGTCGGCCACCCTGAACATTCAGGGCCCTTATGCCTATGGATACTTGAAAGCGGAATCCGGAGTCCATCGATTGGTTCGCATTTCTCCCTTTGATTCCAATGCCCGTCGACACACCAGTTTTGCCTCAGTTTTTGCTTGGCCCGAGGTCGATGATGATATTGATATTGAGATCCGAAGCGAAGATTTGAAGATCGACACTTACCGAGCCAGTGGGGCTGGTGGGCAGCATGTGAACACCACCGATTCGGCGGTCCGCATCACCCATGAACCCTCTGGAATTGTGGTTCAGTGTCAAAACCAAAGATCCCAACACGCCAACCGAGACACCGCTATGAAGATGTTGAAAGCGGCTCTTTATGAAAAAGAGTTGGAAGAGCGTAACAAAGAAAAAGACGCTATGAATTCTCAGAAGAAGGCCAATGAGTGGGGCAGTCAAATTCGATCTTACGTTATGCACCCATACCAAATGGTCAAAGACCATCGCACCTCACAAGAAACCAGTCAGGTGCAGGATGTGATGGATGGTGGTCTCAACGATTTCATATTTTCCTATTTAAAGTTTTTGAAAGAAGAAGAGGCAGAGTCTTGAACTGGTGGTTGTACCGAAAATTTATTTTTCAAAAACAGATTTTTTCTGAACCCACCACTTTGTTTTCCTTATTTGGAATCAGTTTAGGCGTGGCCTTTCTTGTCGTCAGTATGGCTGGATTCAGTGGTTTTACCGAAAGTTTGAAAAGCTCAATCATCGATGTCTCAGGGGATATCAGTATTTTCAAGAGAGGCAGCCGGATCGAGGACCCTCAGGCAGTGGAAAAAGACATTCGCAGCGTTAGCACTGAGGTCGTAGAGTCCTTGGGTTTCGTGCAGGTCGAAACCCTAGTGGCCTATGAGGGCAAGCTTAATGCGGTGATTTTACAAGGAGTGGATTGGGAACGAGCCCAATCCTTAGAAGAGTTGCAGCGTCGGACCATCGAAAGTTTACCGCCAGGCGAAAGCGGGACCGGGGAACCGGCGTTTTTAGGCAAAGTCATCGCGCAAAAGTTGCGACTCAAGGTTGGAGACTCTTTTAAAGCCATTTACACCAAAGTTTCTACAAGCTCAGCAACTCGGGTCGACCGCAAGGTGCAAAACTTTTATGTCCAGTCGATCATGGATCTTGGCAAGTATGACTTCAATGAAAGGGTCGTGATCGCGAATATGACGGTGGTGCAGGACCTTGCCGATATGGGCGATAGAATCAACGGCTTTCGTTTAAAGTTGAAAGACTCGGACGCCTCGGCTGTTGAAGCCGAAAAGATACAAAAGCATTTGGGTTGGGACTATTCAGTTCGCGACTGGTCGATGTCCAATCGCTCTTTGTTTCGTGCCATCCAATATGAAAAAATGGTTTTGTTTTTTGTAATGTTGATTATGGTCATCGCCGCCTTTTTTAATGTTTCGACCACGTTGTTTTTGGGGGTTCTTCGGCGTTATTCACAGATATCGGTGATGCGGGCCTTAGGACTGCGGAGAAAGCATATTGTAATTCTGTTTTGCCTGCATGGCTTGGCGTTGGGCGTGGTGGGACTAGTTATTGGACTGACTCTGGGACTACTTTTTTGTTTTGGTTTTGAAAAGTTACAGCAGGTTTATCCGATTATGCCGGAAGAAGTTTATCGAATGTCTAATTTTTCAACCTACCTGGAAGTTCAAGATATTGTTTGGGTGATTGTTGCCACTCTGTTGATCTGTTTTTTGAGCACATTGGCGCCCGCCTTCCGAGGTGCTAAACTTTCACCTGTTGAGGGATTGAAGTATGAGTAGTGTTATTCTATCGACGAAGTGTATTACCAAAGCGTACCAGATGGAGAGTTCTCGCCTGGAGGTTTTAAAAGGGGTGGATATCAGCATTCACCAAGGGGATGCGGTTTGTATCATGGGTGTTTCCGGTGCTGGTAAAAGTACCCTTCTTCATATCTTAGGAACCCTGGATATGCCGAGTTTAGGAAAAGTTTATTATAAGGGCGAAGACTTAACGCGTAAGTCGGACGACGAATTGGCCGATTTTCGCAATAAAAAAATGGGTTTTGTTTTTCAGTTTCATCACTTGCTGCCCGAGTTGACGGCGGTTGAAAATGTGTCTTTACCGGCTCGTGTCGGTGGGGCAGGCAAGCACGAAGCGGAAGCTAAAGCCATGCAACTGTTGGAAACCTTGGGATTGAAAAACCGAGCCCAGCACTACCCGTCAGAATTGAGCGGTGGAGAGCGGCAGCGGGTGGCCATCGCGCGGTCTTTAGTGAACGATCCCGAAATTTTATTTGCCGATGAACCCACCGGAAATTTAGACAGTGAAAATGGTCGGGTGATTCAAGATTTGTTCTTTCAGTTGCAAAAGGAAATGAAGCTTACTTTGATCGTCGTCACCCACGATCAGGAGTTCGCCAATCGGTTTCCCAAACTCTATAAATTGAAAAATGGAGTCTTTGTCGACTGATTGTGTTTAATCCCTAAGCACTGTCTCCTTTAAGCCTCATGATGTTGCGCAATATTTGCCACCATTGGGGGCCTTATTTCCTTCGATTCAGGGGCTTTTTTTGACTTTCACTATATATAGGAATAGCCTGCCTGCCTTGGAAAGACGTGTAAAAAGAGGAATTTAACTTTGCTTTCTCCTTTGATGAAATTCACCGGTTCATTTTTGATCCTCCTTTTCCTTGCTTGGTTCCCTGCCCACGCCGTGGCGAAATCCGTCGAGGCCATTAAAATTGTGGGTAATAAAAAAATTGAAAAAGATGCTGTTTTACAAAAACTGACCAACAAAGTCGGTGTGGCCTTGGACGTGGGTGCGGTTCCTGGGGAAGTGAAGCGCTTGTTTGCCACCGGCTATTTTCAGGACATCGAAGTCAGGGAAGATGCTGGCCGCAAGGGTGGCGTTGTTCTTACTTACAAAGTGGTGGAAAAACCTGCCATCAGCCAAATTGAGTACAAAGGAAACTCAGAACTGGATGATGAAGAGCTGGGTGAGCTCACAAAAATGAAAATTTTTGAAATTATCGATTACGGAAAAATCACTCGAGGGGTTGCGGATATCGTCAAAGCCTATGAGGAAAAAGGCTACTTTTTGGCCAAGGTGGATTACCAAGTCGAACCCGATGAGCGTGGAGGTGTTAAAGTCACTTTCAATGTAACTGAAAACGATCAAGTTCTTGTTAAAAGAGTCTCGTTCATCGGTAACGAAAAAGTACCGGCCAGTGATATAAAATCGAAGATGTTGACCCAGGAGGGTGGTTTCTTTAGTGCGGTGAGCGGTTCAGGGACTTACAAACAAGATGCCTTTGAACAAGATATTCAACTGATCAGTTTCCTCTATTTTAACAAAGGTTACGTTAAAGCTAAAGTTTCTCGCCCTGAAGTCACCGTCACACCTGACAAAAAGGGCATTTATATCAGCATTCGTGTCGAAGAGGGCGATCAGTACAACACGGGAGAAGTCAGTTTTTCCGGTGACCTGCTTTTTACCACTGAAGAGCTGACCGAGACCGCAACGATCGACGAATCCGAAATATTTGTCTACGAAACAGTGCAGGCTGACATTCGCGCTTTCACCGCCAAGTACGGCGACCTTGGCTACGCTTACACCAACGTCATCCCTCGTACCTTTATCCGCGACGATGAGAAAAAAGTGGATATTGTTTACGACTTTGACAAAGGGAAGAAGGTTTACTTCGGTACTATCAATGTGGTTGGGAACTCGCGGACGCGAGACAAAGTTGTGCGTCGAGAATTGCGCATCGGAGAAGGCGAGCTTTATAACGAGAGTCGAAAGCGAGAATCCATCGACAACATCCGTCGCCTCGGCTTTTTCGAACAAGTGGAATTCAATTCGAAGACACCGGCCGGCCGAGACGATCTGATGGACCTAGATATTGTTGTCAAAGAACGCAACACGGGAAGTTTCCAATTGGGCGCAGGTTATTCTTCGTTCAGTGGAGTGATTTTCAACGCCCAGCTTAATCAGACCAACTTTCTTGGTAAAGGCCAAAACGTTGGTTTGCAAGTCGATTATTCTGAGATCCAAAAACGCTACCGTTTGAATTTCACAGAGCCGTATTTTTATGACACCTTGTGGACTGTCGGTTTTGATATCTATCGAAACGAAAGCAATATCCCTAACTTGTTCCGAGAAAAGGTTGAGGGGGGAGCGGTGCGAGTCGGGCACCCCATCTATGGACGCTACCTCTATGGATTTCTCCGATATAAGATCGATAGCACCGACCTGGAACTGCAGCCGGGACCTCAGCCGACCGACCTTTTGAACCCAAAGACGGCAGAAGGTTTGACCAGTTCGATGACAGCCTCCGTTGAGTATGACAAACGAAATGATCGTTTTGCTCCCTCAAAAGGGATTCATACCAGTGCATCCTACGAGATGGCAGGGATCGGCGGTGGGTTGTCCTATCGCAAGGCGGACGCCTTTTTCCGCTGGTACTATAATATTTTTTGGAACTTGGTCCTTCGTACGAACTTTCAATACGGGATTATCGAGTCTTCGGGCAATAGACCGGTACCCTTTACCCAACTTTACCGACTGGGTGGCCCCTTCAATATGCGAGGTTTTGACTTCGCTGACATTGGACGGAGAGCTCCTTCGGCGGTTCGTGAGGACTACCTCAACGGAGCCCCTTACGGAACGGACCCAGACGGCAATCAGATTGTGGAAAACCCGAACACTCCACTGTCGCCCGAAGAGGCTCGAAGACAGTCTTTTATCGTTGTCGGGGGGACTCAGCAGGCTTTGGCTATGTTTGAGCTCGAGTTCCCGCTGGTCAAAGAAGCTGGGATTCGCGGTGTGGCCTTCTACGATATGGGGATGGCTGATAACAACATCGTCGACACCCGGTTTCGCGAGGATTTCGGGTTCGGAGTCCGTTGGTTCTCTCCTATTGGCCCTCTTCGATTTGAGTGGGGCTTCCCCATTGATCGACGGAGCGAGCTACAAGAAGAGGGTTCTGAATTTCACTTTGCAATTGGAGCCCCTTTTTAATACAAATTGGGGACTGGTATAAAAATCGTCTGTCAGACAAAAAGGAGACATGACATGAAAGCTTTAATTTTGACCCTTACTCTTATGCTCGCGACCCCAGCAATGGCCTTTCAAGCCGCCTATATCGACATGCAGGCCGCTATCCAAGCCACCAAAGCGGGTAAGAGCGCAAAAGCCAAACTAGAGAAAGAATTTAACAAGAAGAAGGCCGAGCTAAAGAAAAAAGAAGGGGTCTTAAAAGGTGAAGCTGACGAGTTTCAAAAAAAGGCCAGTGTGCTTTCGGAAAGTTCACGGGCTGAAAAGCAGGCGGCTTTGCAAAAGAAAATGATGGCCTTCCAACAAGAGCTGCAAGAAAGCCAAATGAATATCCAGAAAAAAGAGCGTGAGTTGACTGAGCCGATCTTGAAAAAAATTCAGCAAGTGATTGAAAATGTTGCTAACAAGAAGGGTTATTCCATGGTTTTTGAAAAAGCCAGTCAAAGTGTGATGTGGGCTAAGTCGGACTTAGATATCACAGATGAAGTTGTTAAGGAGTTTGAAAAAACCAAATAATGTCTGAAACCAAAACTCAACTCGATATTCGACAGATTCAAAAAAGGATTCCCCATCGGTTTCCTTTTTTACTTATTGACCGGATCCTTGATTTCACTCACGGCCCCGACCCTTTGAAATACAAGGGACGAAAAATTGTGGCCCGAAAAAATGTGACAATGAATGAGCCCTACTTTATTGGCCATTTTCCCGATAACCCGGTGATGCCCGGTGTTTTGCAGGTCGAGGCCATGGCGCAAGCCGGAGCCCTTGCTTGTGCGCCGGACGATAACCAATCTGTGGACGTGCTTTTTGCAAAAATAAATAGTGCTAAATTTAAAAGACAAGTTATTCCTGGTGATACCCTTGAAATTCACGCTGAAATTACCAATGAAAAATCTGGTATCTTGACTGTCGAGTGTCGTATGACCTGCGAAGGACAGTTGGTTTCTGAAACCAGCATCATGGCGAAAGTCACTCCGAGGCAGGGGGTTTAAAATGGCCATTCATCCAAGCGCCATTGTTTCTGAACAAGCTAAGATTCATGACTCGGTTCAAGTCGGTCCCTATGTTGTCATCCGAGGTCATGTGACCCTGGAGGCAGGAGTGATTGTTGACCAGTTCACCACTATCGGTGCCGCTAATACGGTGGTTCACGTTGGTGAGGGAACCCGGATTTACCCCGGGGCCGTTGTCGGTGAGACTCCCCAGGATTTAAAATATGGCGGAGAAGCCACTCGCGTGATCATTGGTAAGAACAATATGATTCGAGAGTATGTAACCATTCATGCCGGAACTCCGACAGGTGGTGGTCTGACCAGCATTGGTGATCACGGCCTTTTTATGGCTTATGTTCATATCGCCCACGACTGTAAAATTGGGAATCATGTGGTCATCGCCAACTCGACCCAATTGGCCGGTCATGTTGAAATGGAAGACCATGTGAAGGTGGGTGGAGTCTGTGCCTTTAATCAGTTTGTGCGACTTGGGCAGTACTGCTATATCGCTGGTGACAGCTCAGTCAACAAAGATGTTCTACCGTTTGCTATTGCTCAAGGTAAATATGCCGTCATGCGAGCCGCCAACCAGATTGGTATGGACCGAAGTGGTTTTTCTAAAGAAGACATTGGTGCGGTCCGTAGAGCCCTTCGTATAATTACTAAAGGCGATCACACCACCATCGAAGAAGGCCTGGCTCGGGTGGAAGCGGAGTGCGGTAGTAACCCCGCGGTTCAATCTCTTCTAAAATTTTCGAAAAATTCCGAACGAGGGTTGGCTTTATGAATCCGTTGAAAGTGGCTGTAGTCGGGGCCGGTCATTTGGGCTCGTACCACGCCGAAAAGTTTTTTAAAATCAGTAACGCTGAATTGGTTGCTATCTGTGACCCTGATGTCGACAAGGGCAAGGCGCTAGCCGAAAAATACCAGTGCCGGGCGGTGGCTGATTATGCCGAAGTCGTCGATCAAGTGGATGCCGCCTTAATTGCGGCACCGACTCCTTTGCACTTTAAAATTGCCAAAGATTTTTTGAATGCTGGCAAACACTTGTTAATTGAAAAACCAATTACCACCACTGTCGAGGAAGCCAAGGAGTTGTGCCAAATGGCGGCGGCAAAAAACCTAGTTTTACAAGTGGGACATGTGGAGCGTTTTAATACGGCTCTGTTGTCGGCCAAAGAAAAATTAAAAGAACCTCTTTTTATCGAATGCCATCGTTTGGCTCCGTTTAAACCTCGTAGTACGGATGTGGATGTCATTTTGGACCTAATGATTCACGACCTTGATGTGATTATGAGTCTGACCAATAGCCCAGTGACCCAGGTCTCCGCCGTTGGAACGCCAGTGATCACTCCTTATGTCGATATTGCCAATGCTCGCATCGAGTTTGAATCGGGAGCTGTTGCCAACATTACGGCCTCTCGGGTTTCACAAACCGCGACTCGAAAGTTTCGAGTTTTTCAAGAAACTCAATATCTGTCCATTGATTTTGGTACAAGCGAATTGAATTTGACCACCAAAACCGGGGAGTGGGAAAACTTCGAAGAAGAATTGCCTTTGGAGTTTGAGTCTTGGGAGTTAGACAAGGGCGATGCTTTAATGGCTGAGGATCAATCGTTTGTCGATTGCGCTCTCGCTGGAGAGTCTCCAGTGGTAACGGGTGAGCAGGCCCTTTTAGCCATGATAGTGGCGGAACAAATTCGTGATGAGATCAGTCGGCGACTCGCAAAACGATAGTATCCTCATTATTGCAGCCGAAGCCTCCAGCTGTATGTATGCCAAGAATTTTATCAATCGATGGAAGCAGAGCCACCCCCAGACTCAGTTTTTTGGTGTGGGGGATCGCAGTATGGCTGAACAGGGTATGGATTGCCTGGGTTTTGCTGAAGATATGGCAGTTGTCGGCTTGCAAGAGGTGATCAAGCACTACCGTCCCATCAAACAAGTCGCCGATCAAATTTTGTTAAAAGCCGAAAAAGAAAAACCTCGATTCGCCCTTTTGCTGGATTATCCGGGCTTTAATCTGCGCATGGCCAAGAAGCTGAAAAGCTTAGATATTCCTGTAGTCTACTATATTTCACCACAGCTGTGGGCCTGGAAAAAGGGGAGGGTCAAGCAGGTGGAAAGCTACGTCGACGATATGTTGGTGGTTTTTCCTTTTGAAGTTGATTTTTATAGAGAGCATGGGATTGAAGCCCATTTTGTTGGGCACCCCTTGGTTGAAGTGATTGATCAAGAAACTCATGCAGCGGGACTGCCGACAAAGGAGACTCCTGTGTTGGGCTTGATGCCCGGTAGCCGCAAGAGTGAAATCCAATACAATTTACGACATCAGTTGGCGGCCGCCGAACTTTTACAAAAAAGGGGAGACCTGGATGTCCGCTTGCTGCTGGCACCCACTCTGTCACCATCGGATATTCGTCCGATCCTCGATGAGTTTTCTTTGCAACTGGAAATCGTTCAAGGGCCGCCGACTCAGATGATTCAAGATTGCAACTTTATCTTGTCGGCTTCTGGTACCGCCACCTTACAAGTGGCACTATTAGAAAAACCGATGGTGGTCATGTATCGAATGAACGGGTTTACAGCCTTTATTGCTAAACGCTTGGTTAATACCGTGGATTCTTTTTGCATCGTCAATTTGGTGGCGGGAGAAAAGATTGTTCCTGAGCTTTTTCAAGAGCAAGCCAGCCCCAAAGCCCTAGCTGAAGAAATTGAAAAACTTTGGAGGAGACCCGAGGTTCGAGAATTGCAATTAGAAAAACTACGGGGGATTAAAGAAAAATTAGGGCAAGGGGATGCCACCGCAAATGTTGTTCACTTTTTAGAAGAGAGGTACTTTTCTTGATGCGATCACTTTTGTGGCCTTTCGGTCTTGTTTTTATGCTGTTGGTTTGGTTGCGCAGTTGGCTTTATAATTGTGGAATTTTTCGCTCGAAAAAACTGGAACGTCCAGTGATTGCACTGGGTAATTTGTCTACCGGAGGCACTGGTAAAACCCCTTGGGTGCAGGCTCTCACAGAGTACTTCGCGAAAAAAAACAAGAAAGTGGTGATTTTAAGTCGTGGTTACACCGGAGATTACAGTGGGGTTCTAGAAGTGACACCCGACATGGATCCGCGACGTTGCGGTGATGAGCCACTTTGGTTATCGCAAAAAACTGAGGCACGAGTGTATGTCGGTCGCAAACGATGGGATGCTGGAAAAAAAGCCTTAGAGGATGATAATGTTGATCTTTTTATCTTGGATGATGCTTTTCAACACCGAGGTCTAAAACGAGATTGTGACATCGTTTTGTTGGATGCATCGGCTCCGCGCCTTCATTACTGGCCGCTGCCAGTTGGGTACTTGCGTGAGGGGTTCATGGCCCTTAAAAGAGCCCAGATCGTCATAATCAATAAGTGCAATTACTCCGACCCCAGACAGCTAACTTGGTTGGAAGAAAAGTGCCTGACCTCAATAACCAAGGATCGTCTGTTTTTTTCTGAGTTTGTATTTTCTCATTGGTCGCCTTTGGTGAAAGAGCTGACTTGGTCGGAACCGGGAGAAGTGAAGGCGATGACCTGTGGGGTCGGCAACCCCGAGGCTTTTCTAAAAACCTTACAAGAGCAAGGAGTAGAGCCGGTCCGCAAGTTTATATTTCCTGATCATCACTATTGGAAACCCGATGACATCGAGAGAATGACCTATCATATGAAGACAGAAGGTTGTCACGATTTAATGATCACCGAAAAAGATGCGGTAAAGTTACAGCGCTACAAAAAACATTTTTTAGAAATGCAGATTCAGATGTGGATCTGTAAAATGACAATTGAGCTGCGCGAGCGTGAGAAAGATTTTTTCGAAATGGTTGAGGCCAGTGTTCGATGAAAATATTCAAATACCCGCTTCTTGCCATTGCTTTTTTAATTCATAGTCTGCCTTTTTGGTTTCATCAGATGGTCGCCTGGTTTATTGGTATTTTTTGGTTCGATATTTTGCGAATTCGCCGACACGATGCCATTCGAAATGTGTTGCGAGTTTTCCCTGAGAAATCCAAAAAACAGGCTGCAGCTATGGCCAGGCGATCTCTCTATCATATGGGTTTAACCTTGACCGAATTTTATTCAATGCCTTTTTTGCATAAGCAAGATTTTGATCAATTGGTTGAGTTTTCTGGGGCTGAACATCTTGATGAGGCCTTAATGCAGGGAAAGGGTGTCTTTATTTTGTCAGCCCACCTCGGCAATGGTGATTTTGCTTCCGCCGCCTTAGCGACATGGGGTTATAAAATTCATATTATTTCAAAGATTTTTCAGTCTCAATGGTTAAATGACCTTTGGTTTTCGGCGCGAATGGCAAAAGGGGTCTGTTTTATTCCGCCCAGGAAAAGCAGTTATGAAATATTAAAGGCTTTGAAGAAAAACGAAATCGTCATTTTTGTCCTCGACCAATATACGGGACCTCCCAATGGAATTCTGACAACTTTTTTTGGTTACGAAACAGGCACCGCTGCGGGGCTGGCCTTGTTTGCCCAGCGCTCAGGTGCCCCTGTGATTCCAGTTTTTGATGAGCGTGTAGGAGCTGGAAAACACAAAATCACCTGCTTCCCTGCGATCCCTTTCGAAACCTCAGGGGATAAGGCAGAGACCCTTCGAAACATGACCGAGAAGTACAATCGCGCTGTCGAGAAAAAAATTCTTGATGTTCCCAATCAGTGGATGTGGGTGCATCGTCGATGGAAGATGGGTTACAAAGGTCAAAAGCCGATCGATTGAAACATAATATTTCTAGGAAAATTCTATCCGCCCGCAAGGAAGACTGCTAAACTGCTTCTCATGAGGTCTCAACTTGGTGTCATTCTCTTAATTTGTCTTCCTCTTTTTTATTTATCCTGCGCGACCTCGGATAAAGAGTCCTTTAATCATGAAGTGGTACAGGATACGACTGAGTTCGAGGAAGTGGTCAAAATTGTGGAAATGGAACAGCCTCCTGAAGATGAAGCTGAGAAAGAGGTGACCACGCCTTCACCTAAAAAAGAGACCCCAGGCCCCGCGAAAACAGTGCCCCAAAAAACCACGAAGAAAACAGAGAAAAAGTCCAAGGCTCCAAAAGCTCAGTCGGCTGTCGAGAAAGAGCCGCCAGCGAGCCAAGAGGCCAAGAAAGTGGAAGCCCCGGTAAAGAAAAAAACGAGGCAACCGCCTCTAGAGGATGATGAGGGGTTTGACGGACGGCGACCGGTTGTACAGCCCTACAAAGTAGGCGAAGAGATTGTGTTGGGGATCTCTTATTTTGGTGTCGAGGCGGGTAAATTCACCATGCAAGTGAAACCTATGGTGCAGGTGAATGGAAAAAAATCTTACCATTTTCGCTATTTGATAAAAACCAGTCCTCTGTTCAATATGATTTATTCTGTGGATGATGTGGCCGAAACATTTGTGGACTATAATAGCTTACTGCCTCATTCCTATGAAATTCATGTCAATGAATCCAAGCAAGTCCGTGAAACTCGGACTTATTTTGATCATCAAAAAAAGATCGCAACAATGTGGGACAGTAAGCAAAAAAAGAATCAGAAAGTGGAAAAGAAAAAAATCCAATGGGATATCATTCCATATTCTCAAAATGTTTTTAGTGCCGCCTACTACCTTAGAAACTTTACTTTAAAGGTCGGAAAAGAGCTGAAGGTTAGGGTTGGCCATGAAGGGAAAAATATTGAAATGACCGCCAAAGTCATTCGACGAGAGTTGATTTACACAACAGCCGGGAAATTTGATACTTTTGTGGTCCAGCCTCAATTTGATATTGATGGAAAATTCAAGCCGACTGGCGAAAACTACCTTTGGTTGACGGCTGATGACAAAAAATTTATTGTGCGCCTTGAGTCCAAAATAAAAATTGGAACAATCGTAGGCGAGGTTCAAAAAATAAAAAAATGAATCATCTTTATCTTCAAACGGCGTTTCTTGGCGACCTCCTTTTATCGATCCCTACTCTAAAACATATACGGCATTGGTCTCCGCAATCACAGATTACTCTTGTTTGTCGTAAAGGCTATGGAGAATTGATGAAAGATCTTGGGCTTTGTGATGAGGCTGTCGAGGTCGACAAATCCAACAAAATAGGGTTAGGAAAATTACTTGGTGATCGATCGATTGATACTCTTTTTTGCCCCCATCAATCGATGACTAGCCATCGAGCTGTTAAAAAAATAAAAGCCAAAACTAAAATAGGTTATTATCAGTTTTGGAACGCTTCTTATTTTGACAAAAGAATTCATCGAAAACTGTCCTGGCCCGAGGCAATTCGACAGTTGCAACTGCTAGCCTCTGTTTTTGATAAGGTGGAATTAAACCTCGAAGCTTTTGCCGAGAGACCAAACAGCGTACCTCAGTGGGCTGAGATGAGTCTCAATCATTTTCCTTGGACGGAGTCGAATCTTGGTCAGTTGGCAAAAGAAAAGCTGCCTGGCTTTAAGATTAACCACCCCTATGTTTGTATTGCGCCCGGAAGTGTCTGGCCAACCAAGCGCTGGCTCGAGGAATCTTTCACTCGAGTGGCCACCCACTTCGCTCGAGAAAATTTTCAGGTGGTGATCATTGGCGCTCCTGACGAAAGAGACCTTTGTGAGCGGATTTATAAACAAGTCCCGAACAGCTTTTGTTTGGCTGGACATCTGTCCGTCCGCCAGTCAATGATGTTTTTATGGAAAGCAAAAGGGTTAGTGTGTAATGACTCAGGAGCCATGCATATGGCGAGTGTGGTTCGCTGTCCGACCGTGGCCATTTTTGGTCCGACTGTTGAAGAGCTAGGTTACAAGCCCTGGAACCCCTTATCTTTGGTTATTCAGAACAATGAGCTCTTGTGCCGTCCCTGCGGGCAGCACGGGAGTCGTCTATGTCCGATCGGCACTTTGTCTTGCATGAGGTCGGTTAAGCCCAATAGAGTGATTGAAGCGACGCAATCAATCTTTCGTTAACTTTTTTAGGTCAATATTGAATTTCTTTATTTTTCGTAACAATGTATTTTTTGGAATATTGGCATTGGCAACCGTGCGATTAATTTTCCCATCGTTGACCGACAGAGCTTTTTCAATAAAAGATTTTTCAGATTCGATTTTAAATTTTTCAAAATCCAAATCTTCCGGCTCAACTTTTCTGGGTTTTAGAACCTGTGGGGGAAGATCATCTACTTCTATCACTTTACCCGAAGTGAGGATTAATGTTCGTTGTACGATGTTTTCAAGCTCTCGAATATTTCCGGGCCAGGCATAGGATGTTAATTTATCGAGAGCCTCAGAGGTGAATTGCATTTCTTCTCCGGGTGAGTTTGCATACTTCTTGATGAAATACTGCAGGAGAGAGGGGATGTCTTCTTTTCGTTCGCGCAAAGGTGGTATAAATATAGGGATAACGTTCAGGCGAAAGTAAAGATCTTCACGGAATTTTCCTTCTTCAACAAGTCGCTCCAAGTTTTGATTGGTCGCAGTTATAATCCGGGCATTGGTTTTTTGGGTTCTGTTCGATCCGACTGGCATAAAGGTTTTATCCTGTAGAACTCTCAGGAGTTTAGCCTGAACTTCCAGCTTGAGTTCACCAATTTCATCGAGAAAAAGAGTGCCGTTGTTTGCCATCTGAAATTTGCCAATCTTTCGTTCGTTGGCATCGGTAAAAGCGCCCTTTTCGTGACCAAAGAGTTCACTTTCAACCAAGCCATCTGGAATGGCAGCACAGTTGACATTGATCATTGGCTCGCTCTTCCGATTGGAGTTGAAATGGAGGGCTTTTGCAACCAGATCTTTGCCAGTTCCATTTTCTCCGCGCAGAAGAATCGTACTTTCGACATTTGATATTTTTTTAATAAGATCAAACACATCCCTCATTGGTTGGGAGTGACCAATGATTTCACTCTCCACATCGGACTCTAGAATTGGAAAGCTAAGTGAAATCTCTTCGACCAATCGGCGAGCTTCGACGGCTTTTTTGAAAATCTGGGTTATCTTGTCTTTATCCAGAGGTTTCTCAAGGTAGTCGTAAGCCCCGAGTTTGATAGCATGAACGGCGTCTCGCACATTCGCATGGGCGGTAATCATGACAACAAAAGCATCAACTTCCATCTCAATAATTTTACCTAGGGTCTCAAGTCCATCCATTATCGGCATTTTTACATCAAGTAAAATAAGGTCGAAAGCTTGTTCCTTGATTTTTTCAAGAGCGACTTGACCATTTTCGGCTTCAATAAAGTTTTTCTTATGTTCTTTGTCTTGATCTAAAATATGAATGACGTATTTACGTAAATCGGGTTCGTCATCAGCAATAAGGATATTAAGGGGTTTCATCTAAATTCTCCTCATTTAAGGGTATTAGAAAGCCGAACTCACTACCACTGTTTTCTTGGCTATTCAAAAAAACTTGTCCTCCGTGGAGTTCAATCACATAGCGAGACAGGAAGAGTCCCAGGCCATATCCGCTCTTTTCGTTGTCAAAGCGGAAAGACTTCTCCCAAATGCTGTCTTGAATATTTCTTGGAATTCCAATGCCTTCGTCTAATACCGAGACTTTTAAAAAATTTTGAATTTCGCTGGATTGGACTTTCACCCTGCTATTGGCCGGAGAGTAAGTTACGGCGTTCTCAATAAAATTAACAATAACCTCTTTGATCAAAGAGGCGTCGACCTCAATCATAAACAGAGGGGCGAGATCCGATTTTAGCTGGATGCCTTTGTCTTGAGCTAAATGGAGATTTTGATCAATGGCTTGTTCAATCAGTTGGTTGAGGTCGGTGGGTTCTTTGTTGAGAGCTATATTTTTTGATTGGATTTGAGAAAGCTTCAGAATTTTTTTAATATATTTATCCAGTTCTACAGATGATTGTTGAATTTTTTCCAATTCCGTTTGCATGTCTGGGTCACTGGTTTTGCTTTTTAGAGTGTCAACAATGCCGATAATTTTAGCCAAGGGTGTTTTCAGGTCATGGCTAAACAAGCTAAGAAAATTTGTTTTCATTTCTTCGACTTGACTAAAAAAAGCAGACTCTCTTTCTAAGCTCCAGCGAGTTTTTTCGTTGAGAACAAATTTGTAGTTGGAAATAAGTAGATAAGTTAAGGCAAACAAGACGATAGGCGAAATAATGGGAGTCCAAAAGGCAAAGGTGTCGAAGGTCCACAGAGAGATGCTTAGGTAAGTCACTGCTAAAGTTACGGTTGCCACCAGCGCCAATGTCGAGGGAAGGTAGATCAGGAAAAAAGTCGTTAGTATCAAAAGCATAAACAGTAAAACACTGGGCCACAGAAGACTTTTTTCTGGGATAAATCTGTTAGCTAATCGATTGTCGAGAAGTGTTGCAATGAGTTCGGCTTCGCTTAGCAGTCCGACTGGGGTTGTGTACTGATTGATGGGTTTTGAGCTTTTTAAAACCACAATTTTATCTTCTAAATCGAGCAGACTGGGAGCGAGGTCAAAAAAATTGATGGGGGAGAAGGTGTTTTCAGGGCCTCTAAAGTTAATGGTAAAAAGTTGCTTTGAAGACATCGAGTCGGTGTCGTTGAGAAAACGGACTCGTCGAATGAGCCCGTCCAAGTCGGTGGGTAGACTGATGCTAAAAAAGCCGGGGGTTCTCTCACCGATGTTGTATGGAGTGACTGTTTGACTGGGTTGATCCGAGAGGAAGTGACTCAGGTAGACAGCTTTTACTTTTTTGTTTTTTAAGTTTTCGACCACTTTTTCTATCGAATAGTCTTCAGCGACTTCAATCATCAGGATTTGTGGATGAGTGTCTTGTTTTTTTCTAATTTTAAATTGCAAGTCAAAGCTGTTTTCTCGGGTTAAGAATAAAAGAATGAGGGACGTCAGGAAGATGACCAGGGTCCTAAGGAATAAATCTTTGAAATTCAGTGGTTGCGTCATGTTTTGATTGTAAACGCCTCTCGGCTAGATTGGCAGGGTAAATTTTACTTAACCAGTGGGTTAAAGGCTGTTATATCAAAGACATGCAGGTTATCCAGGGAAATTTAGCATCACTTAAGCCGTTGCGAGAGCCCGTGGCTCTGACAATTGGAAATTTTGACGGTGTCCATTATGGGCATCAGTATTTGATAAGATGCCTGCTCGAAAAAGCCAAGGAGACTCAGGCTCAACCCGCTCTTCTCTGTTTCGACCCACATCCCGATGTTGTTTTTGGAACTCCCGATTTTAAGCAGTTGATGACTTTAAAGCAAAAAACGGCAGCTCTGCAGAAAACGGGCATCGAATTGTTGGTGGTCCAAGATTTTGATGCCCCTTTTTCTAAGGTGACAGCGCCGGACTTTTTGCAGCATCATCTGGCTGGTTTCTTTAACTTGAACTACTTGTTGTTTGGTTACGATTTTCGTTTTGGAAACCGTGGAGAAGGGGATTTTCAAATGGCTCGTAGGTTTTTCGAAGACTCTGGCACTCTAGTTGAGCAAGAGAAAGCCTTGGATAAAGATGAGACTCAAGTTTCCAGTACTTTAATTCGCGATTTGTTGGGAAAGGGGCAGGTCGCAGAAGCGAGACAATGTCTTGGTCGGCCCTATCAAGTTGTGGGGAGCATCGAAGAGGGGCGAAAGTTGGGGCGCACCCTGGGGTTCCCGACGGCAAATTTCGGAGGTATTGAAACCCTGATTCCCGAGGACGGAGTCTATCATTGCCGAGTCCCTCTTAAAGGTCGTACCCACTGGGCTGTCGTTAACATCGGTTTGAGACCAACGGTCCAGGGGGAGCAAAGAACAGTCGAAGCCCATATCCTTGATTATTCAGGTGACCTTTATGGTCAAACCCTAGAATTGGATTTTTACCGAAAAATTAGGGATGAGAAAAAATTTGAAAATCTTGATAAGCTTAAACTGCAGATAGAAAAGGATATTCAAAATTTGAAGGAGCATATTGACGACGAAAAAGCGCCTTAAGGGGCAAGTTTTATTTAGCGGGAGCCAAAGTTTTTTAGAAAAACTAGTGGCTGATAAAGACTTGAATCTGAGTGTCGATTGGGAGGTCCTCAACCTCGACCTTTCGAAGCCCATCGGTCTCAAGGAGACCCTTTTTAATGCGGATCTATCGATCTTGGGAGATAAACTCTGCATTGACGCTTTCGCAGCAGTTAATCACACCTCTGTGGGAAGTCATTTTTTAAAGTACATTGATTTCATTTCTTGTGAAAATGGAAAGCTTTGGGGGTATTCCGTTTTTAGCCAAGTTTATAAAGAAGTGCTTTTAAAATCGATACAAAATCAGGATTTCAAAGGCTCTGTCATTTTCTTGGGACAATCTCCTTTAGCTCTTCCTGTGATTGAAGTTCTGGCTAGCTTTGGATTTAAAGACTTTGTTTTTTTAGAGCTCGAAAGTGCTCATCAGGAAGTCGACCTATTTGACAAGAAACAAGCTGGGTTGCTGGGTGTGGAAATTTCAAGAGTTGATTCCGCGGCCTTCATACAAAGCCAAAAGGAGTATTCATTTTGCTTTGTGATGGAATCGAAATATCCCAGTCAAACCCTTGAAGATATGAGTTATTTTCACTTCCTTTCGTCGAACTCCCTGGTTTTCGATCTAATTGGAGAATCGAACTTTTTATTCAGAGAAGTAGAGGCCTTGGGCGTCGAGGTCATGGGCTTTCCGTCGATTCAGGAGATTTGGATTCAACATTTAAGGCGGCGGGTGTCGGAAACAGCCTTGAAATTGAGCAAATAGATCGATTGTTGAAAAGAAAACAACTCGACTCGTATCCTCTGGACTTGGGTCCTGTACACTTTTCCCTTAGATTCTGTAAACTACTATAAGGACGTTATTTTTGGAGGATTTCTGTGTCGAATAAGGCTCTAGTCAGTACACTTGTTGATGGGGAGATCATTAATGCCGCTCAACTTGAAAAGGCTAAGGATGAACAGCGGAAAAGTGGTGAAAACCTCACCTCCATTCTTTTAAAGCAGGGGGCGATTGATCCCGGCACTCTTCGCGAAAAGTTTTCTGATTTGTATGGTTTTCCCTCTATTGATCTCAGTTCTTTTGAAATTGATGCTGTCGCTCTAGGAATGTTGAATGTCGAGCAGTGCCGAAAACACAAAGTCATCCCTGTTTCAAAAGCGGGAAACAGTTTAGTTGTTGCTTTTGCTGACCCGACCAATATTTTTGTTAAAGATGATCTTGCATTTTTAACCCGCTGTAAAATTCAACCTGTAGTCGCCTTAGACATTGAAATCGACAAAGCATTAGAAAAATACTATGGAAGTGAAGGAGAGTCGGCCGGTGACATTCTCACCGAAATGGAGGCCGAAGCGGTTGATGACAATGGCCTCACTCCCGCCGTTGAGTACGATATTGATGAGAGCAGCGACCCAGTGATTCGTTTTGTCAATACCATGCTGATCGAAGCGATTAACTCTGGAACTTCAGACATTCATATTGAACCTTATGAAAGGTACCTCCGCGTTCGATTTCGAAAAGATGGAACCCTGATGGAGAAGTATCGTCCACCTGTTGCCATGGCTGTTGCTGTCGCCAGTCGTTTGAAAGTCATGGCCCGTTTGGATATTACCGAAAAACGAAAACCCCAGGATGGACGAATTCGAATCCGTATTCCAGGCCGAGATGCTGTTGATTTTCGGATGAGCATTTTGCCTTGCGTGTCGGGTGAAAAAGTGGTCCTCCGTATTCTGGATAAATCGAATTTAAAGTTGGACCTGCGCGACTTGGGCTTTGAAGAGGTTGAACTGCAGAAATTCCTAGAGAGGTTGCATCGCCCCCAAGGCTTGATTTTGGTGACGGGCCCAACCGGCTCGGGAAAAACAACAACTTTGTACTCAGCTCTTTATGAGCTTCATGACGTGACAAAAAATATCAGTACAGCAGAAGATCCTGTGGAATTTAATATCGAGGGCATCAATCAGGCCCAAGTCAAACCCGACATTGATTTTACATTTGCGGCTGCTTTACGATCTTTTCTTCGACAAGATCCCGATGTGATTCTAGTCGGAGAGATTCGCGATCACGAAACAGGTGAGATTGCTTTTGAAGCCGCTTCAACGGGGCATTTGGTTTTAAGTACCTTGCACACCAACGACGCCACTAAAACTATCGACCGACTTTTAAATATGGGAATTCCCCCCTTTTTGGTTACTTCCACGATTGAGTTGATTCTTGCTCAGCGTCTATTGAAGAAAAATTGTCAAAATTGCCTGGTACCAGACCAAGTGACCCCAGAGGTGCTTATCGAAATGGGTATTCCGGAAGATGAGGTATCCTCCATTGAGCCGATGAAAGGTTCGGGCTGCGCCACATGTGATGGAACCGGTAAAATAGGACGTGTTGCTGTTTATGAGGTTATGCCAATGACGGATCTTATTCGCGATGCCGTGTTAAACCAAGCCACTCCTTTAGAGCTTCGTCGAGCCGCTCTAAAGGGGGGTATGATTTCGCTGCGGCAATCCGGGATTACGAAAATGAAAAAAGGATTGGCGTCAGTCCAGGAAGTTTTATCAAAAACCATGGAGGATCCTAAGTTCTAATGAATTTGATCCAGCTACTTAAATTTGCTAAAGATCGTGGTGCTTCAGATGTTCACATCACTCCTGGGGCTGCGCCAGGTTTGCGTATTGATGGGAAAATTGTCCGGGTTAAAATGGACAAATTGTCCAATGAAGATTCTCGCCGGATCTGCTACTCGGTTTTAAAAGACCACCAGAAAGCGATGTTTGAACAATCCAAAGAGTTGGATTTTAGTTTCGAAGTCAAAGGCGTGGCAAGATTCAGAGCCAACTACTACTTTTCTAAAAATGCCGTGGCTGGAGCTTTTCGGCAGGTTCCTGTAAAAGTTCCTAAATTCAGCGAACTAGGGTTGCCAGATTACTTGCGAGCTTTAACCAATATCCCTAACGGATTGGTTTTGGTCACCGGACCTACGGGCTCGGGTAAGACGACCACAATTGCGTCTTTGTTGGATGTTATCAATCAAACAAAGTTCGGGCATATCGTGACTTTGGAAGATCCAATCGAATATATGCATGATCATGCAAAGTGTATGGTCAGCCAAAGAGAAATAGGCACGGACTCAAACTCGTATGCTAGGGCTTTGAAGGCGGTTGTGCGGCAAGACCCCGATTATTGTTTGATCGGAGAGTTACGAGATTTAGAAGCCATTGAAACGGCTTTACAGTTGGCCGAGACAGGTCATCTGGTTTTTTCAACATTACATACAAACTCAGCTGTTCAGACCATAAATCGGTTGGTCAGTGTTTTTCCGTCCGATCAGCAGGATCGGATTCGAGTGATGCTCAGTTTTACATTGCAGGGAGTGATCAGTCAGAAGTTGTTGCCAAGCAAGAAGTCAGGACGAGTTTTAGCTTATGAGCTGTTGCTTATGAATCCTGGGGTTCGAAATCTTATCCGTGAAAACAAGCTCCATCAATTGGAAACCATGATGCAGGTGGGGCAAAAGAAAAGCGGCATGACCACCCTCAATCAAAATATGTTCCGTCTTTTTAAAACAGGCCACATAACCAAAGAGCAGGCTCTGCAAAACAGCTTGGATGCTGAGCAGATGATGAATATCTTCAAGAAAGCAGGTTTCTGATGCCAACATATGGATATCAAGCCAAAGCATTTAACGGAAAAGTGGTTCAGGGTTCTATTGAAGCCAACAACGAGGCGGAAGCCAGGATCAAACTTCGCGCGAAAAAACTGATTCCCATTAAGGTAGGTGCGGGTTCTTTAAAGGCGGCTTCTAATTCGACGTCGTCTATTAAACTGGGAGCGAAGGTTAAGCCAAAGGACTTGCAAGTTTTTACCCGTCAGCTTTCGGTTTTGATTCAATCAGGTGTTCCCCTTGTACAGGCTCTGGAGGTCCTTTCTCAGACGCCAAGGGGAAAGGGATTGGATTTCGCCCTTGGACACATCGTCACCGATATTTCAGAAGGAAAAAAGTTGGGAGACGCCTTTAAGGCCCACCCGAAAGTGTTTGACAAATTTTATATCAATATGTTGATTGCCGGTGAAGAGGGCGGTGTTCTCGATCAAGTTTTGGCCCGTTTGGCCGAATATATTGAGAAATCAGTGAAGCTGAACGGCAAAATTAAGGGAGCCATGTCCTACCCGGTTGTTGTTTTATTTATTGCACTAAGTGTTGTTATGGGTCTGTTAATTTTTGTTATTCCGAAGTTCGTAGAAATTTTTAATAGCAGTGGGATGGAAATCCCTTACATGACCAGGGTCTGCATGAATATGAGCGATTTCGTGATTCAAAAATGGTATCTCATTATTGTATTTGCCGGAGGTATTGTCGGGGCTTTTAAATTGTGGCTCAGCACGCCCGCTGGGCAGATCCAGAAGGATAATATCCTAATCCGTCTTCCTGTTTTTGGAGACTTCGTTATTAAGTCAGGAATGGCCAAGTTTTCTAGGACTCTTTCAACCTTGCTTTCAGCCGGTGTTTCTATCATGGATGCTTTGCAGATCGCAGCCAATACCTGTGGAAATTCTGTGATCGAACGAGCTCTGATGAAATCCAGGCAGTCGATTGCTAAGGGAAAGCTGTTGTCAGTGCCCTTGGCGCAAGAGGTTTTTATTCCCCATATGGTAACACAAATGATTGCGGTCGGAGAACAAACGGGAGCCTTGGATGAAATGTTAAACAAGGTTGCCGACTTTTATGAAGATGAAGTGGACGTGACCGTCAACAGTCTCACCAGCCTTATGGAGCCGGTCATGATTGTGGTTCTGGGTGGAATTGTCGCATTTTTTGTTATCGCTATGTATTTGCCTATTTTTAACATGGCTGGTGGGATGTAATGGTGGCCAGTCAATCTCTGGCTCGACGATTCGACTTTTCTAAAACAGAAAGTCAATCATTTACTGTTCATACTATTCGGTTCGGCTTTTTAGTTCTTGTCTTGATTTTTACTTTGTCGTTCCAGTTTTTTGAATCACGAATTGACGCCAATCAAGTCTTTTATCCACTTTATTCTTTAATTGGTTTTTCCTTGGCTTTGCAAATTGGTTTCTTTTTGTTTTTTCGAAGTTTGCATCAGAGCAGCCTAGCTACTGGCTTTTTGTTTTTCTTTGAGGCTTTATATATTACTGGGCTTATCTATTTTATTGGTGTTCAACAGTCTCTCTTGATTTTTCTGTATTTGGTGAATTTAATTCTTTGTGGCATTGTCTTTCAAAGAAAGGGAGCGCTCAGTCTTGCTCTTTGGACTTCAGTGCTCTTTTCATTTATTGTGTCGCTCGATACGAGTTTGTCAGGAAACACAGCTTACCTAGCGGTCGGTGTTAATAATTTGGCTTTTTTTACCGTTGCTTATTTGGCTGGATATTTAAGCGAGCAACTGAATGTTATGGGGGCTGAACTCAAAGAACGTGTTCAAGACGTGGTCACGCTCAAAAATCTGAACGAACTGATTCTGGCCAATATGAGTTCGGGCCTGATCACCGTCGATCAAAGAATGCGGGTTCTACAGGCTAATCCTGCGGCCCATTCGATTCTTGGTTTGCCTCCAGGTGAGGCTTTTGATCAAGCTTTTTCCAGCTACTTTCCACAAATTGACTTAACGGGATCAGAACTGGATAAAGATTTTGACATCAAGTTTGATCGACAGGGAGAACCACGGATCATTAGCCTTAGAGTCAATCAGCTGAAAGACCAAGTCGGTGACCCGCAAGGGTACATCATTTCTTTTCAAGACCAAACGCTAATGCGAACTCTTGAAAAAAGATTACGACAGTCCGAAAAAATGGCAGCGATTGGACAGTTGGCTGCGGGGATTGCTCACGAAATAAGAAACCCTCTCGCTGGCATCAGCGGGAGCATTGAACTGCTTAAAGGGGGCGACAGTGACGCCGCACAAGAAGAAAAACTGATGAATATTGTCAGTCGAGAAATCGATCGATTGAACAATCTGATTACGGAATTTCTTGATTTTGCTAAACCCGAAGCCCCGATGGAGGACCTGGTTGATTTAGGTCATTTGATCAATGACACTTTACAGTTTTTGCGAAATGACCCAGGCACAGTTCCGTTTGGTGTGCAAATAGACATCGAGCCGGATTTGAAAATTTTGGGTAACAAAGACAAATTAAAACAAGCGATACTGAACATTGTGGTCAATGCCATCCAGGCCATGGAAAAAGGGACTGATCCACAATTGAGAATTAATGTTAAAAAAAATGGCAATTGGATCTCTTTGAGTATTAAAGACAATGGGATTGGTATGAGTGATGCCTTGAAAGACCGTATTTTCGAACCTTTTCATACTACGAAACATAAGGGGACAGGGCTTGGACTTGCGATCACTCACTCTATCGTTGAAGCTCACAAGGGTGATATTGTGGTGAACAGTGAAGTTGGGATCGGGACCGAGTTTTTGATGAACTTTAAAGCTTTGAATCCAACTTAGACGCAGCGCTTTAGTACCTTCGAAGGGTCCTTGCTTAGGACTTGCTCAAATCGTTTATTCAACCGACAATGGAATTTGGAGGCTTTGGATGAAACCAAGAATTCTTGTTGTCGATGATGAAGAATCCATACGTGAATTTCTCGAAATCATGTTGAAGAAAGAGGGCTATGAAACGACCTGTGTCGAAGATGGGCAGCAGGCCATCGATATCCTCAAGAAGAAGTCATTTGATTTAGTGATCTCTGATTTACAAATGCCTAATGTGACGGGAATTGAACTTCTGAGTCACTGCAAAGACAATTATCCTGATCTTTTATTTATGATGATTACAGCTTTCGGTACGACTGAGACGGCAGTTGATGCCATGAAAATGGGAGCCTACGACTACGTCACCAAACCTTTCAAGTTGGATGAAGTTCGAATCAACATAGCCAATGCCTTGCGCAGTCAGCATTTGGAAATTGAGAACCGAACCCTAAAGAAAGAGCTAAATAAAGAGTATAGCTTTCAAAGTTTAGTCGGTAACTCCCAACCCATGCACAATATTTACGAGATGGTCAAAAGAGTGTCGGCCACGCCCACCAATATTTTGGTCACAGGGGAAAGTGGAACGGGAAAAGAAATGGTAGCAAAAGCCATCCACTACAATGGTCCGTTGAAAGACAAGCCCTTTATTACAGTAAACTGTGGAGCGATTCCTGAATCCTTGATGGAATCTGAAATGTTTGGACATAAAAAAGGTTCTTTTACTGGGGCCGTTGCCGATAAAGCCGGACTTTTTGAAGTCGCCGATGGAGGAAGTCTATTCTTGGATGAAGTTGGCGAGTTGCCTCTGACCATTCAGGTAAAGATGTTGCGGGCCATTCAAGAAAGAGTGGTGCGGCGTGTGGGCTCGACCGAGGATACTCATGTTAACGTCCGTCTGATTGCCGCCACCAACCGTGACTTGGAGTCCATGGTCGCAGAATCGACCTTTCGCCAAGATTTATTTTACCGCTTGAACGTTATTCAAATTAAAACGCCTCCGTTACGAGAGAGAAAAGATGATATCTCTCTTCTAGCGGAACATTTTCTGAAAAAATACAATGAGCGTTTAGGGAAAACTGTTAATAGCATCAGTGCCGATGCCATGAATATTTTAAAGAAGTACGACTACCCTGGAAACGTTCGTGAGTTGGAAAATATCATCGAGCGAACGGTGGCGCTTGAGGCTGGCGCAACAATCTTACCTGAAAGTTTACCTCCTTTTGTGAAAACGACCAGTGGTTCGAGACAACTTGTTTCAAGCGAGGGGATCGAGATCACTGAAGAGGGAATTGATCTTGAAAAAGTATTGGGCCAGATTGAAAAAGAGCTTATCATTAAGGCTATTCACGCCGCCGGTGGTGTTAAAAAACGGGCCGCCGCTCTCTTGGATATTTCTTTTCGTTCGATGCGTTATCGAGTCGAAAAGTACAACCTAGGATCCATTTCTGACGAAGACGAACTCGACGACGAGGTTTAGGATGATTTGGCGCTCAATCACAGGGCTAGTTGGAACGCTGTTTCTGGTCTCTTGCAGCGGGTGGAGTTCCGAATTGGATACCGCTTTCTTTGAAGACGACAAAGCCTTGGAAAAACCCTTGTGCAAATTTGATTTAAAGAACAATTGCTGGAATCAGTCACTTCAATTACTGCATTCCTGCGCTCCTGTTGTTGAAGGAGCTGTTGAGTTGTTGAATGATGACAAAAAAAGTTGTTTGTCGAACGAAGGCAAGTTGATTGTTTTCGAGAACGATTCACTCAATAAGTACCTAAATTACGATGACCAACCTTTATACTTTAGAGTCTCTCAAGGGCAAAAACCTTGCTATGAATTTTACGGGTATTCCGATAACTTTAAAATAGAGAGTAAAGACTACGGAACCTTAGAGGTGGAAAGCCTATCCAACGGCGACATCAAGGTCTCTTGTTTTTTTGACCAAAGTTTTGTGATTCCTAAGCAGGCGCAGTCTCTAGGGTGTCGAGGTCAAAAGGCGGCGCTCCCTGATGTGTCGGCGAGCTATCGATTGGATTACAAACAGGAAAAACAGGGCTCCGGTGGAGTTGTCTATGATCAATTTCAACTGTTCCTGTTGGGAGCCGGGGCCCCAGTGCAGCCACTTTTTCGTTGCCAACTTTAACTCCTATTTTCAAGGAGACCGAGTGTGACCGTTTTAGAGAGGGTTCGGCCCATCCGACGAATTTGGATTCTCACCTTATCCCCAACATTTTTTTCACTTAAGGAATTGTAGAGATCATCGAAATTTTCAATTTTGCTGTCATCAATCGAAGTGATCACATCGCCAATACGAACGCCCAGTTGAGGATGTTCTTTAATCCCTTGCAAGCCAGCCTTCGCGGCCGGACTGCCATCTTTAACCGACTCGATGACGACACCTCCATTGACGTCGTACCCGTAACGTCCGAGCAGTCTTTTACGAAAAGGGGATAGGGGTGAAATACCAAGACCGGGTTGACGGACCTCCCCGTAACGAATGATCTGGTTCGCAATTCTTTTAATGGCGTTTGACGGAACAGCAAATCCAATCCCAGCCGAAGAGCCCGAGTCGGAGACGATGGCTGTGTTCATTCCCGCCAGGTAACCTCGACTATCCAACAGTGGGCCACCAGAATTACCAGGGTTGATGCTGGCATCGGTTTGAATCATATCGCGAATGGTGACGCTGCCTAAAACCGAAGGCATCGAACGGTTCAGAGCCGAAACAATTCCTGTGGTCAAAGTTTGCTCGAACCCGAAGGGGCTGCCGATGGCGAGGACTTTCTGCCCCACCCTTAAGTTGTTCGATTTGGCAATTTTTTCTGAGAAACCGGAGTCATTGATTTTAAGACCTGAAATTTTTAAAACGGCGATATCCTTGGCGGGCTCGGTGCCGACCACCTTCGCTTTGTAACGTTCACCCTCTTTGGTCGTTACCCATATTTGGCTGGAAGAATTAAGGGCAGCGCCTATGACGTGGAAATTGGTTATCACATGGCCGTCATTGTCCCAAACGAAGCCAGAGCCAGAGCCGGCAGGGACCTCTTGTTTGTGAGAGGAGAAAAAAAAGTGACCCATTCGGGTCGAGTCCACCGACACCACCAGGGGAGACGCGGCCGAAAAAACCTCGATGGTGTTTTTTTCGTTCTCCACATAATAGGACTGTTCGGCTTTCAGGTAATCTTCTGGAGCCGGAACCAGTGGGTTGGCAAAAACTCCTTGTGCCAAAAAGCTGATGCAGATTAAAAGCAATGACATAAGACCTCCAAAAAATCGTAACTCTTCAGGAAAATATTAGGCCTTTTTTTAGGAAAAAAAATAAAGTTTTAACTCAATGGAGGATGTGACATTCTCAGTGGTGTTAACCCATTAATTGGTCAAAAAGTGGGCCTTGAATAGTGACAACCGACGACTTTGGTAACTGACCAGGCCCATCCGGCCAGGTGCTGGTTGGACTCTGCATATGTTTTTTTCCACTGGAACCGGGGTGCTGAACCGATAGGAAAAGGGTTTTGAAATCTGGAGAAAACCAGGGGCCTGTGAGTTCAGCATCTTTAGGAGCTGTGGCGACTAAAATAGGCACTCCAGCGCCCTGACCCGAAAGAGGGATATAGAAGAGTCCGTTATTTCCAAATTGTTTATAGGCTTTTTTGCCAATATCTTTTTCAGACATATCGGTGGTGACCCAAAGATTGCCTTTTTTATCAAAACACAGATTATCAGGGCATGCCATTCCACTTTCCAGCCCGCCGCTGATCCAGGTGCTTGAAGCGAAAACTAAGGAATCATGATCGTTTGACTCAGTGATTTTAAGTAAGCTTCCATACAGGTTGTCATTTTTCGAGTTTTTGGTCAGAGAAATAAAAACATCACCCGTTTTTGGGTGGATCTCAATGTCTTCTGGACGATCTTGCGGAGTCGCTCCCACAATCTCCGCGGATTGGTGGGCGTAGGTCAGAACTTCCAGTTGGGTTTTGAAGTGCTTTTTAAGGTTGGCATCTTTTTCTATGTCTAAGGCTAGCCACCGGCCTTTGCTCGTATCGGCAGCATAGAGGGTGCCAGATTTGAAATTTTTCGCCTTAGAGACAAATTTATAGATAAAGCCGCCTTCGCGGTCTTCTCCCATATAGACAACTGCTTGGCCCTTTTTGGTGGTCGCCACAGTCGCACCTTCATGAGGTGCGCGTCCTAAAAGAACCTGTTTCTCGGCCTTTCCAGTCATTGGATCAATCTCGACGATCCAGCCGTAGTGTTCGGGGGGTAAAGGAAAGTGTTTCCACCAGTTGAATTTATCAAAAGTATGAACAGACCGCTTACCATTTAGCATTAAGGCCTCACCATAAAAGGTGTCATAGTTTTCTTCGCTGGTTAAAAATGATCCCCAAGGAGTCAGGCCTCCGGCGCAATTGGCGATAGTGCCAACGGCGGTTTGACTCCCCTGAATTGAATAGCCATGACTAAAGGGTATTTTTGTACGCCCATGAATTCGACGATTCAAGGAGGAGCCGGTTTGTACGCTCCACTGATTTTTCAATTTTTTAACATGCAAAATGGAACCACCGACGGCTTCTTGTTCTTTGATAATTTCATTGATGGAGCGCCTGAGGGATGCTGTATTTTTGTTATGGATAAACTCTGGTATGATGGACTCATGGTTCACCCAAAGCAGTCCTTCGTCTTTTTTGTCTTCGAGAGGAAAGTAACAGGTGAAGTCATTGTTGAAACCAAAAGTCTCACCTTTCTGATTGATCTTGTCTCCCCAGCGGATCAGGACCTCGTATTTTAGACCCGAGGCCAATCGCAACTGATCGTCAAAAGAGGGATCGAGCCCTTCGAACAAGGCTAGATTTGGGGATTGAGTGCAGGCAGACAAAGTATTGAGCAAGAGAGGACTGAGCCCGACAAGGGTGGTCTGGCTGGAAACGAACTTTAAGAACTGTCGTCGACTCTGCATTGAATCCATTCCCCACTCATAAAACGCAGCTTAGAAATTGGCAAGTCACAACACCTGTTTTGATTGTTTTATAGGATGCTGGTTCCTATAAAAATAAAAAAGAAGGCTGCGAAAAGCAGTTTGATTTCTAAGAGTTTGATTTGTTTCAAATTGGTATTCATCTTTCTTAAACCTTTCTGATTGAATTAGGCTTTCTTACAGCAAGACTGGTACCAAATTGGCACCGGTCCTTGGGGCAGGGTTTTAATTGCAATCTTGCTCACTTAGAAAGCGAAGTCCAACTTTGGTATTTCCAGACTTTCGTAGAATTAATCAACAAACCGACCAAAATTGTCTCAATTTGATCAGAATCGACTGTAAATCCCCCATTTTTGGGCCACTGACTTAATACCTAGGAAGGGGTCACCGAATATGACAGTGATTAACAAAGGGGTTAAGTATGTTAGGAAAACCATTATTGACGTTTTTAATAACGTTAGCAATTTCAGGGCCTGTGGGAGCACAGTCTTTAGAAGATGAACTGATGATCGAGGCAGAGACAGCGATTGCCGACTCGGAAGCCGCCATGCAAGAAGCCAAAGAGGCTGAGAAAGTGGCAATGGAAGAGCAGCGTAACAGTCAACTGTCGATTCGAAATGCGAAGCGTGAATTAGAGCGGGCTCGCCAACAAGAGGCGCGTGCTAAAAGAGCGATCACTCGAGCTGAGATAGAGCGTACGCGTGCTATTGAAGAAGCTGAGAAGGCGAGAGTTGAAACCGAGCAAGCAAAACAGAAGGCGTTGATGGCTAAAGATGAAATCAATGATCTGAATCTTCGTTTAGAAGATGCAAAAATTGAAAAAGAAAAAGCCAATGAAGAGAAAAAGAAAGTGGTTGAAGTCTTTGAAGACGTCAAAAGAGAGCTGCAAGAAATGAAAGATAAGCTTTCGCAAGCCAAGAAAGACGAGCTTTTAACGGTTAAAGAACTAAGACGAGCCGAAACAGGGTTGAAGGACTTGCAAGAAAAAGCCAAGATTTCTTACAAAACGGCCGACAAAGACCGAGCCCTCTTTTTGAGTGCCGTCGCTAGTCACCGAGAGACCCTTCGACAGATCTCTAAAAAGCTAGACGAGCTCGAGATCGAAGTGGAAACAGACAAGTCTTTTTATGATAAACAAAGAAGAAAAAGGTTAACACGAACCCTTGGATCGACTGTGGCTCAAACCAATGGCAAGATCGCCAAAGTTATGACCTCAGGTTGTAACATTCGAAACTACCCAAGTCTTTCTTCAAAAGTTCTGGGCAAAACGGCTCAAGGCTCTTCCCTGAAAGTGAAGAAGTACAACCGAGGTTGGTACTCGATTATTCATAACGGTCAAAAAGCATTTATGGGAGCGGGCTGCTTTCAATAAAAGTGATTTTGAGTAATCTCTTTTTGATCAGAAGGCGACCTTGAAGGTCGCCTTTTTTATTGGGGCAGAGCCTGGTTGTGAACATGAAGGGTTCGGGTCGGGAAGGCAAACTCGACGCCTTTATCTTCGGCGAGTTTATAGATGGCTTCGTAAATATTTTGTCTCTCCTTGAGTTCCTCACCCCAGTCATTGGTGATTAAGAAAAAGTACACTAAAACATTGAGGCTTGAATCCCCATAGCCAGAGAAATACACGTGAAAGTAATCTTTGCGAGAAATGGGGTTGCTCGTAATGATGTCTCGAATGCCTTCGATAAAGGCGTTGAGCTTGTCCATGGAGGTGTCATAGGTCACGCCCAAGGTGGCTGTGGTTCGTCGATATTGGCGAACTCCAAGGTTGTCGATTTGGACATTGGCCACATTGGCGTTGGGGACAGTGATCAGGGAATTGTAGAAGGTGCGGACTCGGGTCGAGCGAAAGCCGATCTCTTCAACGGTCCCTTCGACTCCGTCCATGGCAACCCAGTCGCCAATTTTAAAGGGGCGGTCCACCAATATCATAATTGAGCCAAACAGATTTGCGGCAGTGTCTTTTGCGGCCAGAGCAAAGGCCAAGCCACCCAAGCCGAGACCGGCAAGAAGGGAGAAGACATTGACGCCCATATTCTGCAAAACCACAAGGATCCCGAGTAAAATAATCGTTAGCTTCATGGCCTTCTCCAAAAAAGGAATCAATTGGTCATCTAAGGTGGATTCGGTTTTAAGTGCCTTTTCCCTTAGGTAAGTTCCCAAAACACTGACTCCGATGTAGGCGGCCCAAGTGAAGGCGACGCCAAAAACAATTTGGATCATTCCGTTAATGATACTGAAAGAAAGCCCTTCAAGTTTTAAATAGAAAATCCAAAAATACCAAAACAGCGCCGCTACTAAAAGGGATATGGGCCGTTCTATTTGATCGATCAACTGTTTTTTCCATTCGAATTTTTGGGCAAAGCTGAGGTTTTTATAGATGGTTAAAATGAGGATCGTCAGCAAGCGAAACAAAAGTCCAATAAACAATCCTAAAAGCAGCCCCAGCCACTGCCAGTTTTTAAGTTTCAAAGTTTCTTTCTTCGACCATTCCGGCAGGTACTGTTCCATCCAAGGCTGAATATAGGCCGCTCCGCCACCACTGGCTTCAAGGTAAGGTTGGTCTTTGATTCGCTGATAAAATTGACTGGCCCTTTTCCAGGTCCCTTCTGTAATCAGCCACTCACCTTCTCGATCCCCTGAGGTTTGAGCTTTCAGAACAATTTCGGTCTTTGCCATGCGCCAGCGGTTTTGGGTGGGACTCTCTGGAATCAGGCTGTAGTCGACGACGATAACTCGATCAATCACCTCTTTTAGAAAAATTGCGGCTAATTCCTTTTCTCTTTGCGAGGTCAGAACACTGTTGTCTTTTTCTGCGAAGCAGCGAATGGCGTCGTAGATGCGACGTTGTTTGGCTGGATCGCCAGCCAGTACCCCGGCTCGATAGTCGTTCATTGCTTCCATGAAGGTTTCCATGGTGTCGCGGGGAGAGTCGGTTTTTACATAAGCGAGCTCATTGGTTGCGAAGGCTAATTGTAGATAGAAAAAGGGTAGAAACAGGCAGAAAATTTTCATGATCACTCGCTTTTTGAAAGATATCCTACCAAAATTTAGGGTTTTGTTGAGTGTTAACGTGTTGCCGTAAGAGAGGTAGAATGCTAGATCATGGGGGTGCGTAGTGTTCTCGTTTTAAGCCTCTTTTTCTTGATGTCATGTGACTTTAAACAAAGCGATCCGTCCCCACGGGAATGGACCGATTGGACGGAGTCCTTATCAAAACGGTATCAGGAAGAATTTTCGTCTCCGTCCATCACGCATCATATTTATTTGGAACCATCCCATCCAGTGGCTGCGTTGAACGTGACAGGATCTTACCCTCGTTTTCAGGCGGGAGCCTGTGAGGGGTGCCCGGTTATTATCCGGATGGGTGAGGGGATGCAGGTTCAAGCTGAGCTGAGAGGTTCTGGGGAAATCAAGGAACTGCCTGCCAAAGAGACTGTGTCGGTGCTAACAGAAAAAAGAATATTTTTGACGGTCTATCCGGTGGAAAACGAAAAAAAAGTGAGAGTTTTTGTCCACGACTTGAATCAAAAAAAACTAGATAAAAAAAGAAAGCGAGAGTTTTTTAGTTACTCTGCCGCTTGGAGAATTCCCACGCTCTGGACTTGGTTGGTCAAACCTATCGAGGTTACAATCCAGAGATCTGATGGTTCCCAGAAGGTGATGCAGAAAGTGGCCGAACTCAAGGGGGCGATCCAGGGGAGAGATTTAGTTCTGTCTGTTTACAACTATTCTGAAGATGAGAGTTACAAACAGGAAAAAGCAACCATGCTGCTTTTTCGAGACTACAGCAACGGCCAAAGCACCTATGGTGCCGGCCGATTTCTCAATGTAGAATTCCCCAAGAAAACCGGAGATCTCAAAAACGGTGATCGAGTCACTCTAGATTTCAACAACAGCTACAATCCGCCTTGTGCCGTTTCCACTGGGTTTCACTGCCCGTTGCCGCAAGACACGGTTTCGCTGGCGGTGGAAGCGGGAGAAAAATATATCAAGGATTAATGTTCAGTCTTTTCATTAGTTTTTTAAAGCTCAATAAATAAATCCACCAAGCTAGCGAAGCGATCAGTAGGTTTTGGGGGACGGGGTCATTCGTGATCAGTATCTGAAAATGGGTTCCAGCATAGTAAGAGAAGCCGGCGGCCAGGGCCAGCAGTGGAATAAAAAAGGCATTTTTCAAAAACCTTTCCATGGAGTGGGGGAGGGTCAACGGAAACAGGAGCCACATTCCGAGCAGCCAAAGCGGGAAAAAGGGGGCGGGAGGTGGAATCGTGAAAACTCCGATTTGGATAAGTAGGAAGTCCCCCGAGATTCCAAGAGAAGCGCATGTGACCAATAGAACGAGGTCACGTTTTTTGTTTTTTGAAACCCATTGAAAATGAATTCCCAGCAGAACAAAAACCACAATGAGCCCCAGTCCACTTTGGCCGTGGGTTGCGGTAAGAACCAGGGCCCACCATCCAAATTGAAACCATAGAAAATTTATCATGGTTTTATTGTAATGATTTTTTTGAAATCTTGCAGATTTAGTAAAAATTGCCCATGAAATCGCCTTTTTTTAGCTTTTTTTGCTTGGTTCTAGGCTTTCCTGACTATAAAATACCCTCAAAATGCTAGTTTTAAGCGGACGTTGGCAATAGAGCCACTCGTTTCAATAGGAGCTTTACATGAAAAATTTATTGGTCGTTCTTTTTGCTGGAATGTTGGCAATGTCACTAACAGGTTGTTGGGATTCTGACTCTGATGACAGCGGAATGGAAAACAAAATGGAAGAAGCGAGTGATTCTATGGGTGATGCCGCTCAAGATGTTCAAGATGGTGCTGAAGACGCTGCCGAAGAAGTTCAAGAAGCGGCAGAGGAAATGACAGAGCCTGAAGCTTAATGCTTTTTAAATTTCAAATCATACAAAAGCCGGTTCCTTGGACCGGCTTTTTTTTTCTAGCGGCACTCTTGCTAGCAGGATGTGCCACCACTCCAAAGGGTGTTTATGAGTCCGGTGTGGCATCGTGGTACGGTCAAAAGTTCCATGGCAAAACAACTGCCAGCGGAAAGCTTTATGATATGAATGCTATGACCGCGGCTCATCCTCGCTTAAAATTTGGAACCTTGGTCAAAGTTGTGAGTCAGGTCAGTGGGCGATCAGTTGTCGTTAAAATCACCGATCGTGGTCCCTTCACTGGCGGCCGCATCATCGACCTTTCAAAAGCGGCCGCGCGAAAATTGGGGATTTTGCGTCGAGGGCATGAACGAGTGTTTCTTTATCTTCAATAACTGACCCAAAGAGACCCAGTCCGTCAAATAAAGACTTTAATTCAACGAATCCACTCCTTTGCGCCTTTTTGGAGCAAAGATTTTAACGATTTTATTGAGATCGGCCTCAGGTTCCAGTTGCCCCCAGGGTGACTTGGGCTTAAATCACTCACCGGCCAGTTGAGATGGAATCAGCGGTGGGCTGGAGGATCGATTTACTTCCTGACTTCAACCTGTTACACTTCTTATAACGATCATTTATCTTGAGTCGGGCTTTCTTATCCAAATCTTCGATACGCCCCTTGATTTAGACATTTCAAAAGAAATTCAAAGTCGTTTACAGGAGGTAATATGAATAATCTACTTATTCAGTTTAATGGAATCGATGTGACCAGAGAGAATCGCGCTTATATTGAAAATTGTTTTCAATCGATCTTCAGCTTGGCGCCATCAGAATCGTCGGTAAAATTCAATTTTTTCGAAACACCCGAAGGGATTTCTGGGGGCGTTTTAATTGTTTCACAGATCAAAACTTTTACGGTGGATTGCCAAGAAAAGTTGTTGAAAGATGTGATGAAAATGATGAATATTCAAGTAGGTAAAGAGCTGAAAGAATGGAAAAAAGAACGCTTTAAAATTGCCTAAGAGTTGAGGGGGAGACTATGGATGCAAATTCTGCAAAGCCAGATCTTTTCAAAGAATTAAAACAGGAAGTTTATTCCTACTTAGAGGCCCAAAAATTGTCGATTAAACGGACTCCAGCCATGGTTGCAAAAGCCTCTTTCTTGGCTTTGCTATGGTGCTTTTCTTATTGGGCTTTTCTACATTTTGGGCAAATCTCCCCAACTTACGCGATCCTTTTGACCCTGCCTTGGACAGCGACAATGCTTGTCATTCAGTTGGCGGTGATGCACGACGGAAGCCATGGCGCATCCAGTGATTCGGTTTGGGTCAACCGTTTGCTGACCCTGTCTATTTCTTTTTTAGGTGGAAGTGCCTTGCTTTGGAAAGCTCAGCACTGCCAAGCCCATCACAGTTTTACCAATATCCATGGCTACGACCACGACATCGACACCCACGGGATTTTAAGGCTGCACCCTAGTCAGGCATTAGAAAACCATCACAAGTACCAGCAACTGTACGCTTGGGCACTCTATCCGTTGTTTGTGCTCAGCTGGGTTTGGTGGGGTGACCTTCGCGACATTATTGATAACACCTATTCATTGAGTGCAAAGAAAATGAAAAGTGTTATCTATGAAACGATCATTGTTAAAATTTGGCACATTTTCATGTTTTTGGTGGTACCAACGGTAGCCTTCGGAAGTTTTGGGTTGGCTTTAACCTGCTATCTTATTTGTTTTTCAATTCTGGGTTTGTTTATGGTGGTAATTTTTCAACTGGCGCACGTGACAGGGGTGCAAAACCTGCCCGTGGACCCAACAGAAAATGAAAAAAATTGGCTAGCACGCCAAGTCTCGACCACGGCTAACTTTGCAACTCAAAATGGACTTCTAACATGGTGCACGGGGGGGCTAAATTATCAAGTGGAGCATCATCTGTTTCCGACTATGAGCCATTTGAATTACGCTAAGATTCAGCCCATCGTCGAAAAGTTTTGTCGGGATCACAACATGCCTTACTACTCCCACCCCAGCGTTGCCTCAGCGATTGCTGGCCACCAGCATTACCTAAAGGCCATGGGACAACCCTCTTAAGGTCTTTTTGACTTCTGAAGGCAATTCGTCAGGATGTCCACTTATTGCTTAACGGACTCGCTGCAAATTTGACAGAGCTCCTCGCTAAATCTACATTTTAAACAGCGTTTGACATGCCTAGGAAACAAACTTAGTTTTTTACTTCCAACCTTGGGGGGCGCCTTGAACACTCATAATTTTCTTTTCATCTCTTGGTCAGGTCTAATCGGTGACATCGCCTGGCAAATCAAAAAAGAAGGGCATGGAGTTCGCTATTATATTCACGAGAAGTCCGAGCGCGAGCTGGGGGATGGTTTTGTCGACAAGGTCGACAGCTGGGAAGACAACGTGGACTGGGCCGACGTGATCGTCTTCGACGATGTTTTAGGTCATGGTGAAATGGCCGAAGGGTTGCGCAAGCGCGGTAAGAAAGTCATCGGTGGAACCGCATACACGGATAAGTTGGAAGATGATCGATCTTTCGGGCAAGAGGAATTAAAAAAATATGACGTGCAAATTCTGAAGTACTCGGACTTCACATCCTTTGATGATGCCATATCTTACATAGAACAAAATCCAGGCCAGTATGTTTTTAAACCCAGTGGCGAAGCGCAAAACACCAAGCGTCTTCTGTTTGTAGGAGAAGAGGAAGACGGGGCTGATGTCATTCGAATGTTACAGGCCTATAAGAAAGCTTTTTCAGAAAAAATAAAACATTTCCAACTGCAAAAACGGGTGACCGGCGTCGAAGTTGCTGTGGGCGCGTTTTTTAACGGGACTGAATTTATCACTCCCGTTAATATCAATTTCGAGCATAAAAAATTATATCCAGGAAATCTTGGCCCGGGCACCGGAGAGATGGGAACGTCCATGTTTTGGTCGGCGCCAAATAAGTTATTCAAACTGACCTTGGGACGTATGGAAGCAAAGTTGCGGGAAGAAGGCTTTGTTGGCTACATCGACCTGAATTGCATCGTCAACTCTCGTGGAGTTTATCCCTTAGAGTTCACTTCGCGCTTTGGCTACCCCAGTATCAGCATTCAACAAGAGGGTATGCAAAGCCCCATTGGCCAGTTTTTTTACGACCTCGCCAATGGTTGCAAAATCAATTTGAAGACCCGACCGGGGTTTCAGGTCGGCGTAAGGATTTGTGTTCCGCCTTTTCCCTTTGAGGACCCTAAAACTTTTGAATCCTATTCGAAAGACGCTTTGATCATTTTTAAAAAACCCAACATGCAGGGCATTCACTTTGAAGACGTGCGACAGGTCAACGAGCAATGGTTTGTTGCTGGAAAGTCGGGCGTGGTGCTGGTAGTGGTTGGCATGGGTCCCACCATGAAACAAGCCCAAGCCCAAGCCTACAGCCGGATCAAAAATATTTTGATCCCAAATATGTACTACCGCACCGACATTGGTGACCGCTGGTTTGAAGACAGTGACAAGCTCCATAACTGGGGCTATTTACGGGAAACCTAACCCCCCTCCCAGAGTTTACATGTTCGCCTTGGTTCAGGGCCGTCTCCGATGGCTCTCTCCAGGTAAAACCGGTTCGGTGGCTCTGATTCGGCAATCAGACTGTAAAGAGGTTCCAAGCCTCTGTAATGTTTTCGTGAACTTCTTAGAATTCCCAGGGCTCCTATTTTCTGTGTTAGAAATCGGCTTTGACCAGAGGTGTTTTTTTGAGAAAATTTTTTCTACTTTTTCTACTTTTTCTATTTTTGAGCCTAGTGGTACCGTCCCTTTCTTGGGCTCAAGAATTGGAGGTTCGGGCTCGGATCACAGTGCAGGCTCCAACGGTTGAGCCTCTTTTAGAGTATTGGAACTCTTCTATCCGCCAGGTGCGATTGCAACAATACCTGGCGATTCCTGAGCAGAGGATTTTAATGACTCGAATTGGCGCCGAGGTCATCGAAGTGGAGCTGGAAAAGCCTTTTCGGTTTCGATACTACTCCGAGGGGGAAGCTCAAGAGCGGGTTTTAACCACTTTTCAAATTAGCCTCCGCGCCTCGGATGTGGAAAAAATAATGTCGATTAACGAAGGGGTTTTGGTTGTTGAGACGAATTCGAACCTCGCAAAAGCTTGGAAGTTTGTTGAGGCCATGAAGGCGGATGGAATCACGTCTCAGATCTATAACTACATTAAAAGTCGTCGGTCTCCTCTCAGTGTCTATAAAATTGAAAATTTGAGCTTTGATGTGGACGTTGAAAAAGTTTTGAATAGAGAAGTCGCAGAGCCCAAACAATTTCAGTATCGCGGTTTAGTGGTAGTTCCCAATGTTTTTAGTAAAGTTGAGTGGGGTTCTTTGCCTCGGAGGCTTGATCAAATTGGTCAACTTATCGACCCTAAGAGCCCTCTGATTGAGGCTTACACGACCGCCCACAAAAAGTTGGTCGACCGAATCCAAAGCTTACGATTTCGCGGCTGGTGGCCCTCGACCGACGTTCTTCGGACAAGGCAAGCCATGCCTGTTGACTTTGCCGGTTATCCCAATGTGGAACCGATTGCTCCGAAGTGCCATCAGGTTTTTCTTTAAAGACCAGTAAAAGGTCCTATTCAAATTGAAAGTTTAATGAGAATAGCATGGCTTTTGCTTTGAACTTGCTTCATGAGTGGTCGACCTTGTAAGGTGGATCAATCGAGAAAAATCCAATTAAAACAATGGGCGCTGCATTCGATGAACGGCATCCAGAGGGAATCGAGTGAAAAAAATGAGAGATGTTAAAAATTTAATCGGGTTTAGTTTTTTAGTTGTTTCACTGATGGCTTGCCAGGTTTCACCAAATTTGTCGACAACGTCTGATTTACAAGATCAGGCGGGTCGATTTTATTTTCATTCAGTGGGCCAAAGCGGCTCTGGTGCTTTGCCAGAAACAAAAATCTATATCGACAAGTCTGAATACTCTAACCTCGAAGAACTCGATTCCAGAGGAGTCGAGCAGACCCTGGGGCGACATGAGGTTGGATTCAAAGGGAGGGTGGCTCCATCGGGGTTGTCAGAAATAGATTATAACATTGAAAAGGGGCGTCACCTGCACCTTTATTATTGTGAAAGTGACGGAAGCGTTCACTGGTTGTCCATTCCAAAAGATTCTGAGAACCCTTTAAATATGAAGAAAAAGGGCCAAAGGCTTTGCGATGAAGGCCAACTCAAAAAGAAAGAGTAAAATTTCACAAAACCGAGTCCTCTCCCAGCTTATCTTTGCGTAAACCTGAAATCAATCCATTAGCTTGTTGGCGGATGAGGATGGAGGGAGCTTCACCCTTGGTAAAAAATTCGAGGGCCAGTTCAAGGTAGGCCGCAACAAAACAAAGACCAAGTCTTTAATAATAAACTTAAACCGCGCCCCGTCACGTCTCGAAATAATAAAAATTATGGGCAGGTGTGACCATCAAAGAGGTAGCTAAGGGCATTGCATTTGTTTGCGGCTGCAGTGCTATCAAGTTCAGAGTTGTAAACTTTGAAAACAGTCATGTCTTGTAGGCTAAAGTAAGAGGTGGTATCCCAGGTCCCTAGTGTCACTGGACTGGTGGTGTTGGCCATACCATTGTAAGTTCCCTGTGAGTCGTCGGACAAGATGAATGCCGAACCGTTTATGTAAAGACTAATTCCGGAATAAGTTTCTGATCCATCATATGTCATAATAATGTGGTTCCAAGCATCCTCAGTCACTCCGACGCCAGGGTCGGTGATGACACCGATACGGTTTGAAAAACTTCCTCCATTGTTGCTGAGTCCGGCTCGGGTTCGACCATTGCTTACGACATAAAGCCACCACTCGCTGTTCGAGCCGTCTTGTTTTGCAAAAATCGTTCGGTTGGAAGCCATGTCGCCGATCCATACCCAAGCTTCTACAGAAAAGGCTTGGTCGGTTCCAGCACCATCGGTGAATGAGAAGAGGTTGTCGTCAGGGATCGAGACATAATCATTGGCCGAATCGAGAAACTTCAAACGATATTGATCAGTCGAACTTCCGTCACCATCCCAACCGTTGTTGGTACAGCCAGAAAAATTTGTCAGCGTGGCATCAACAGGTCCAACAAGGGAGTACCAAGTTTGATTGCTCGAGCAGCCGGTTCCAGAGGCGTAGTTGGAACCACTGCCATTGGCATAACGAGCGTCGAGAACAAACACCGCATCCTCAGCGGGTGCGGTGTTGGTGTAGATTCCGTTACCGCCGGGTTGGGCCGTGCTGTAGGCGACGCCCCCTGCCACTGAATAAGTGTGGGATGACCCGTCGACAGCTCCAACATCAAGGTAGATGTAACCACCGGAGGCACCACCACTATCGGTATCGGGCATATCAATTCCATCGCCACCAGCGGCACTAAAGTTTCCGTTACCGGCAAGCACATCGGCGATCAGCCAAATGGACCCAGCAGAACCGGGACCACCACTGTTGTCGCCACCAAAGTCGCCAGACTCTCCGTCGACGGTGACACTTCCGCTCATGTTTACAACATTAGTACCTGCATCGATTTTGATGACACCACCACCGTCACCACCGCGATCGCCGCGACCCCAGCCGCCTCCTGATCCAAGTGTTGTGGGGTTCACACTGCTACCATAAGACGAACCCCCGGAGCCTCCGACGGAAGCGTCACCGCCGGCCGCGGCATGTCCAGCCCCACCACCCGAGTGGTCGGGACTCCCGCCGGTTCCGTTGCCACCACCACCAGGACCAAATCCAGTGGGATCGATACCGGCGCGGTTTCCGCGTTCACCCCAGACCGAGGCATCCAACACTCCTGTTGACGTAACGGTGATATCTCCGCCGACCAGATCAATGGATTGCGAACGTATCGTACCCTCAATCGTCAGGTCGGAAGTCGCGTTGATTGTGACTTTTTCCCAACGTCCGCCGTATAAATTTGCACTGCTGGCGAGAGTAAAGCTTGTTCCGCTAAGGGTGATCTCACCGAAGTAACGGGAGTTGGACATGGTACAACCGGTGAGCCAGTTACCGGTATCACAAATGGAATCCAGGTCTGTCAGGTTCACGCTGAGCGTTCCGGCATATCCATACTCTGGGTTCCATTGAGTTCCAATGGCGGACACGTCCACTGTTCCAAAAAAGTCATAGTCGGTGCCACTGATATCAAAAGCAACACGGCCACCGCCACCGCCGCCGCCTCTAGAGTTTCCTCCGCCGCCAGGGCTACCACCCCGTGCAGAGATGGTTCCATTTCCGGTCATGGTGCTGGCTTCTAGCCAAATCGATCCACCCGATCCACCGCCAGGCTGATCATTGATTCCTTCTTCACCGTTGGTTCCATCGACCGAGATTGTTCCATCAACGGTGATTTGTGCACTGACAGTAAAGCGAACCACCCCACCACCATCACCTCCGGCTGCGATGGCTTCGGCTCCACCGCCCGAGCCTAGTGTGATCGGAGCGGTCAGGCTGCCGTAGGTGTTGGGGCGAGTTTGATAATTGTTGGTACCTCGCCCGCCCAGACCTCCGTGGGAAGCACCATGCCCGTTACGAGTGTTGTCTCCGGGGCCGCCACCAGTCCCACTGCCATTGGCAAAACCACCCTCACCCCCAGGTGCGCCTAAACCATCCAAATTGATGGAGCCACCCGAATGGATTGTGAGGCTATTCGCCGTTCCAGAAGTGATGTTGGCTTTGATATGTCCGCCACTGTTGATTGTCACATCGCCCGACATATCGATATCAATAAAAAGCTCAGGGGGGCCTTGCAGTTCACCCCCATTTTGTAGTTGCAAGTCTCCAGCCCCCGCAATGGCATAGCCACCCGGTAGCTTTTGTATTGTATTCACTTGGCAAAGAGTCGCAAGGTTGCCTCCGCCGGTGCAAATACCATCGGGATCGACCGTCCCATCTAATGTGTCCAAGGTTAGACTGCCATCTGACGTGTTGTTGACGGTGATCCGCCCAACATGTCCAGTGGTTCCGAAAACCATAAATTTTAATGTATCATTGGGTGAAATTTCCGGTGTGCCCGGACTGCCAGTGGTAAACGTCACCCAATGCCCATTATTGACCGAATAAGCGTAGTTGGGAGTTCCACTTTGATCACTGGCGACCAACGAAAGAGTGATAGTTTCTGAAATTCCAGAAATAGTCTCTTCAGAGGAAACATGGGTAAAGTTGGACCAATTCACCGGGTTGGCCTTTTGGTCATTGAAGCGTCGGATGCAGCGCACGTAGGCGGTCGCATCTTTGGTTGTTGTGGTCTGTTGGCCGGTATCAAAGTTTTGTAACCAAACATCACTGCTGCTACTTTCTGTGGCCACCCAGTAGTTGGCCGCAGCAAAACCCTCAAACACAGGGTTACGCCCGCCAAAGCCAACACAGTTGGCGTCTTCATCGGGGTAAGAGCTATTGTGGTTGGCGGAATCACTGTTGCAGTAGAGCAGAGCCATTTCTGTTTTCGATGGAAGGTGCCAATCCGAGTAACCGGCATAGACCATGTTTTCGCAGTACTGAGCCGCGGCGTGGTTGCCCCCCTCACCAGGAGCGGTGATGGCACCCACAAGGGGAGAGGCAAATTCACTTTTTTCAACTTCCAGGGAAGGATTGCTCGCGGTCGCCAGGTTGGTGAGTCCTGGGATGTCGTAATAATTTGTGGAACCATCATTCCAAGTTTTAATCACCGTATCGGGCCCCCCATCACAAGTTGGGTAGATACCATCGGTGCATCCACTGGGCGTGATCATGATGTCACCACTCCAAAGGTTGCCTAAATAGACAGTTCCACCGGAACACAAATCACCGGTATTGGAAGCACTGGTACAAGGGAGATAGTCATCGTCATTGTTAATCAAAATAGCGGCATTGGACCCAATATCACTTTCGCTAAGAGCAGCATCATAAATGGCAACATAGTAGATCGTTCCATCGATGGCTCGGGCTGTACCAGCTCGGTTACCCACCCAAAACTCTTGTCCCGCTAAACCAGTGATGGTCTCGTTCAGAGTGATATTGCCGGCAAAACTTTCCTCGTAAACACCGTCCACGTAGAGTTTAACTCGATCGGCGGCCGCCGGTTCGGAAGAGTCAAAAACAATGTGATAAACGTGTCGACCCGCTCCACTCATGTTATAGCTGGCATCGTCGTAGGTGGAGTTAAGAGAAAATCGAACATTGCATGAGCCATTGGCGGCTCCGACGGCAAACCGACCACCACTGGAGCCAGAATCTGCCCAGATCATACGAGAATAGTTCCCCTGGCATCCATCAACATCGGCCACCATTTCAAAGGTAGCCTCTGTTGCCCCATCCATAGCGGTAAAAAGCTTGGTCCCGTCGATGCTCGGTAGATAACCACCATCAATGATACTGGGTCCATTAAAGTAGAGGCCGCGTCCGGATGCAATGTTGGTGTAGTTGGAATCCGTTCCACTTTTTATATAGGTCAGGTGCATAGGGTCACCGGGGCCGGAGTCGATCCAGTAATCCGGATCGGTCCCCGAAGCCGCTTCATTCAGAAAGTAGCGCACCACTAAGTTGTTCGCCTCAAAAACTTGCCGTTGAATAGACCACCAAGTGTTGGTCAAGCCATTACAAACCCGCACATAACCGTTGGTTCCATCCCAATTGATCGCCCCAGGTGTGGGGCAGGGATTGGTGGAATCAAAACCCATGGCTTGGTGATAATTGGCGCCATCACAGTATTCTAAACGGTTCTTTACAGTGTTGTAGCGCAAATTCCCGGTTTGGGTGCAGACCTCGGGGGTGTTGCCGTTGTCGGCCGAAATCCAACTGGAACCGTTATAAAATTGCAGCTCGCTGCCATCAACCCGCAGGTCTCCGGCCGCTTGTCCCCAGAGGTTCCCACTGGTTGATAAAATCAGAATGAACAGGCTGAATTTTCTCAAAGCGCGCACTCCTGATCTTTAAGGGGATTTGGATTTCTTCACTTGCTCCATGAGCCAGTCGATCTGTTGTTGTTGGTGGTCGAGACGGTTTTTCAAAGCTTGGTTTAAATCTTCCAGTTCTTCGATCCGCTCCTGCTGTTGCTGTACTGTGGCGACCAGGGGAGAGATCAAGCCTTGGTAGTTCACGGCTTTGTTGCCATCTTCCCCAGTCACCAGTTCCGGAAAAATCTCTTCCACTTCTTGTGCAATAAACCCGAGCTGACGCTCGTCGCTAAAGTTCCGTTCCGGATAGTCCTCGGTGCACCAATGGTAGGTGACCGGCCGAAGCGCCATAATTTTAGCGACAAACTGTTGCATGCGCTCTGGTTGATTAATGCTGGCAATATCGCGTTTAAAGGCGCGGTCTGACGACAGAACCACTTCAGTGGTTCGCACCTTGCCGTTCACGTCAAGCTTCTCAACGGGCGAGTCAGTTCCAATCCCCACGTTCCCCGAAGAATCAATGCGCATTCTTTCTGTTGCGGTGTTTGTGCCTGAAGTCGCATTCGCTCCGATGGTGTGAAACCTAAGAGATCCATCTTTGGAATTGTTATCGGTGTCATCCAGAACACCAACGATCGTAGCGATTTCAGTTCCAGTCCCGTCGGTGTCTGTTTCAGCTTCAAAAACAATTCGGGTCCCTACGCCATCAGAGGCACCTTGTCCATTATCAGAGTCCGCATGACTTAATACCAATCCATCCACAACGGCGTTAGCCGCGGCCGTACTATCATTGATATTGATTTTTCCATCACCCGGACCAGATCCCCACCCGGAATTGG
>CAYGNH010000004.1:0-293400 GCA_964351315.1 uncultured Pseudobdellovibrionaceae bacterium | reverse complement strand
TTCTGCCCTCGGATCTTATCGGTACCATGATCTTTAATCCCAAGTCTGGAGAGTTCACTCCTAAAAAAGGCCCAATCTTTACCAATATTTTGCTGGCGGATGAGATCAACCGGGCTCCGGCGAAAGTGCAAAGTGCGTTGCTTGAGTCCATGGCCGAAAAGCAAGTCACAATTGGTGATACCACTTACAAATTAGAAAAACCTTTTCTGGTATTAGCCACGCAAAACCCCTTAGAGCAAGAAGGAACCTATCCTTTGCCGGAAGCGCAGATGGACCGGTTTATGTTTAAGATCGTGGTCGACTACCCCAATAAAGGTGAAGAGCTTGAGATCATGAATCGCATGGCCACAGACAACACTCCGTCGATGAACTCGGTGATCACCAAAGAGAATCTGTTGCGGGCGCGAGAAATGACTGACCAAATTTATGTGGATGACAATGTGAAAACTTACATAGTGGATCTGGTCATGGCGACCCGAAAACCGGGCGAATACGGCTTGGGTCAGTTGGAAAACATGATTCAAGTCGGAGCCTCTCCTCGAGCGACCATTAGTCTGATGAGAGCCTCGAAGGCCAATGCCTTTATTCGCGGACGAGGTTATGTCACGGCCGAAGACGTTAAAGCCGTGGCCTACAATGTTCTTCGTCACCGTTTAATCCTTACTTTTGAAGCTGAAGCTGAAGAGGTGGCCCCGGAAATGGTCATCAAAGACATGTTGAGTGAGATTGAAGTACCCTAAGGAGCAAAGTGAGCATACCTGCTGAAGTTTTAAAAAAAATTAAGCTTCTTGAGGTCAACACAAAGAAACTGGTTAACTCCACTTTTGCTGGCCAATACCATTCCCGATTCAAAGGGCAAGGGATGACTTTCTCTGATTTTAGAGAATATGTCCCTGGTGATGATGTGCGTTCGATTTCTTGGAACTTAACGGCCCGCACTGGCAACACTTATATTAAAAAATATGAGGAAGAGCGCGAGCTGACGATGATCTTAGCCGTCGATGTCAGCGGCTCTGTAAATTTTGGTTCCGAAGAGTATTTTAAGGGTGAAGTTCTAACCCATCTTTCGGCTCTCTTGGGTTTTAGTGCTTCAAAAAACAACGACAATGTGGGGTTGCTACTGTTCAGTGATCAAGTGGAACACTACGTACCTCCCAAAAAAGGCCGGGGCCACATCCAGCGGATTCTTCGTGACCTTTACTATCATGAGCCGAAAAGCAAAATGACCAATATTTCGGCGGTGGTCGAATACCTTTCGGGGGTTTTGAAAAAGCGCGGAACCGTTTTTATCTTCAGTGACTTTATGGACCCTTCCCCTTTTGCAACCTCTTTAAAAAGATTGTCCCGGCGACACGAAACCATCGCGGTGCAAATTTTTGATCCCATCGAGGAAAAGATCCCGGCGTTGGGGATGGTGGATTTCATTGACCCGGAATCTGGTGACTTGCTTACAGTGGATACGTCATCGCCGCTTTTTAAAAGACATTACGGGCAGCAGGTGAAAGAGTACCAAGAAAATATCAGCGTCGAATTGCGAAAATCCCGCGTCGATCTTATTGAAATTCGTAACGGAGACGACTTTATTCAACCTTTAGCCAACTACTTTCGAAAAAGGAAGGGTTGATGGCGAAAGAGGCTGCTAATTCTTTACAAGAGCCTGCGCAGAGGCTCAAGGATCTGCAAAAGCAGACTGAGAGCGCAAGCGATAAGGCTCTTCAGTCGGTGGGGGATGCCTCGCTGACCGACTCTGCAAAAGACGGGGTTCAAAATAATCAGAATTCCGATTTGCCGATGTGGAGCTGTCGGGTTGAAGGAGCTCCCAAGGATCAGCAGTGGACGGTGGGAGAGATTTTCAATTTGGTTTGTGACGGGCCGGCGGCGAAGTTTCTTTCCACCGAGCTAAGCTTTAAAGAAGAAAAAAAGTCAGGTTATGAGCTGCGGGTTCTTGAAGTTGTTAAGCAAACTGAAAACGAACTGGTGATGGTGGCAACAAGCTATGTGCCCCAGCCCCATAAGTTCGAAGCCCTTTTTATCCAAGACCAGGGCGAATCGGTGGTGCGAGTCGAGCCCTTTAACCTTCCCATGAAAAGTGTGATTACCGACCCTCAGCAAAAACCCTTTGGCCCTTCTGGTGCGGTTTCACTCGCTTATCCCGTGTGGATATGGATCGTGTTGGCGGTCGTTTTACTGGCAACAGCCTTTTTTGGTTTGTTTCGCATGAACCGACGGGCACAAATGCGGCGGGTGATTGAAGAGCTTAAACAGCACAACACCGCACTTGGAGCCTTTAACCAATTTAACAAAGACCTTCGGACACTTGGACGTAAACATATTTTTGGTGATGAAAAAAATTGGAACGATTTAAAGAAACAGCGCTACTTGGAGAATCTCGACCAGGTGTTTCGGATGTATTTACTGCGCGAGTTTTATGTGCCGGCCTTAGACTGGAGTTCCGGCTTGGTTTTACGAACGGTTTCGAAGCAAGACAAGCGGCGCTACGATCGCTACGGAGCGGAGTTGCAAAAATTTTTAAAAGAGCTGGATCGAGCCAAAGCCGACGTTGAGAAACTGCAGGTGCATGATTGCCAACAACTCACCCAAATGGCCAAAAAGGTTTCGCAGACCATCTGGCGAATCAGGAGGGTCTAGGCATTATGATATGGTACTCCGGTTGGGCCTTTGGGCTTCTTGTGTTTTTGGTTTTAGCTCTCGTTCTTCAGTTCATTGGGCGAAAGCGACGTTATGGAGCTTTACCGCTCAGCACGTTGCCACTGGTTAAAAATTTACACACCAGTTTTCGAGCCCGCTTAAAGTACCTCCCCGACCTCTTAAAATATGTTGGACTTGTCTTGGTAGTGGTCGCTTTGGCCCGCCCTCAAGAAACGGACGAGAAGATTCGTCGCAATGTCGAGGGGATTGATATCATGATCGCCTTGGATATTTCTCACTCCATGTTGATTGAAGACATGAAGCCTGAAAACCGTTTGGAGTCGGCGAAGAAAACCATTCGAGAGTTCGTCGAGAAAAGAATTTCAGACCGAATCGGTATGGTGGTGTTCTCAGGAGAATCCTACACCCGGGTGCCTTTGACTTTGGATTATAAACTACTCACTCAAAATATTATGGAAGTGCAGACCTCAACCAATATTAAGATGGGAACCGCTATCGGGGTGGCTCTGGGTAACGCGGTTTCCCGACTGAACGAGTCCACCGCGAAAACGCGAGTGGTGATTTTATTAACGGACGGCGAGAATAACACCGGTTTAATCGATCCTCAAACCGCTCTTAAAATTGCCAAAGGTTATGGAGTACGAATTTACACCATCGGTGTTGGTCGCGACGGGCAAGCTCAACTTCCTATTTACTCCACCGATATTTTGGGTCGCAAGGTCAAGCGCTATCAACCGATTCATAGTAAGGTTAACGAACCTTTGCTCAATCAGTTGGCCGATGAAACCGGTGGAAAGTTTTACCGAGCCACGAATACCAATGCTCTTGAAGGCGTTTTTAAAGAAATTGATGAGCTTGAAAAAACGAAAATTGAAGAAGACCGTTTTACCCAGTACAAAGAGATGTTTCAAAAGTATTTGCTTTGGGGTGTACTGCTTTATGCCCTGGGTGCACTTCTGCAGTTTACTTTGCTGAAGAGGGGGGTCTAGGTGTTTCGCTTTGCCCATCAGTCTTGGTTTCTTGCCTTCTTTCTGTTAGCCATCATGGTTTTATATTATTTAGCATCTAATAAATTGATGGAACGGAAGTTGAAAAAGTCTTTTGGCAAAATGGCTCCGTTTTTTACGGCGCGATTTTCTTTTCTCAAAAAAAATGTAAAGTTTTTTCTCATCATCGCGGCCCTGGGCTTTATGATCGTGGCTTTGGCCCGCCCCCAGATGGGTAAGGGCAAGCGGCAAATCACCAGTCAGGGAATCGAACTGATGGTGGCGGTCGATGTTTCGAAAAGTATGCTTTCGGAAGACGTTAAGCCTTCGCGATTGGAACACGCCAAAAAGGAGATCGCCCACCTGTTAAATATCTTAGGTGGTGATAAAGTAGGGATTCTTGCTTTTGCGGGTTCGGCGGTTTTACTTTCACCGATGACGACGGATAAGTCGGCCTTGAAGATGTTTTTAGAGACTCTTTCACCTCAAAGTGTGGAGACCCAAGGAACGGAGTTGGCCAAGGCACTGAATGAAGCTCATGAAGCCTTCAAGAGGGGCGGGGAAGAGGTTGGTCCGGATCAGACAATGACCCGCGTGGTGATACTGATTTCTGATGGAGAAGACCACGAAGAGGGAGCTTTGAAGGCTGCGAAAGATCTAGCCGATGGTGGAGTTCGAGTCTTTACCATGGCCTTTGGGTCTGAGCGCGGTGGGAAGATTCCAAAGCGTGACGCTCGAGGTTTGCTTAAGGGCTACGTTCGTGGCACAGATGGACAAGAAGTGATCACTAAGGTTAACGACGAGATGATGAAACAACTGGCTCGTGCTGGTAAAGGAAGTTTTTATCATGTGACTTTTGGTGGAAGCCAGATGAAGCGTCTGAAGGAAGATTTAGACAAGCTGGAAAAAGCCGAGTTCGACTCTTTAACTTCAGAAAGCTTTGACGAAAAATACCAATTGCCTCTGTTTTTTGGGTTCTTGTTTGCCCTTATCGAACTTTTTATTGGGACCCGCCGACGGCATCTAGGAAAATGGAAAGGGCGCTTTTCGACCACCGCCGGAATGCTATTTTTCCTTTTGCTTTTCCCTTTTGATTCAGCTGAAGCCTCCCACAGCTTATCCGACATTTGGCGAAACAATTCGGCGGCCAAACATATGTCGCAAAAGAAATTCACCGAGGCTCAAGAAGAGTTAACCGAGCTGCTTAGCGAAAAGCCCTTCGATCCTGTGTTTCAATTCAATATGGGAGCCTCATTTATAACCGTGGAAGAACCCAAAAAGGCCATCCAAATGTACGAGGAACTGCTGAAGCAGAATCCGCTGCCGGCCTCTATTGAATTCGTCACCTATTACAACCTGGGTTTTCTGCACTCCTTAGAGGGAGGAGACATTGACAAAGCTTTAGAAAATTATCAGAAGGCTTTAGGTTTAAACCCTGACTCTAAGGAGATAAAAACCAATATCGAGTTGCTGCTGCAAGGTGGAAAGGGTGGCGGCAAGGGTGATAAAAAAGAAGAGAGTGACGACTCTAAAGAAAACAACGAAGACGGTGAGCAGCCTCAGGAACCGCAAAAGTTTACCAATAAACAGCAGCCTAACCAGTTTGACAGCAAAGATATGTCAAAAAGTGATGTGAAGAAGATTCTTGAAGAACTGAAGAAACAGGAGCAAAGAATTCGCTCGAAACATGATCGCAAAGGTGGAAAGGAGGCCGATCGTGAAAAAAATTGGTAATATTTCTTTCCGGAAAAGCCGCATCGGAAGCTGGAGTGGTCTCACTTTTTTCTCCTTACTTGTTTTTTTCGGGGCCTTGACTCCGACCCAGGCTCAAGTTGATGTATCAGCCAATGTAGATCGCAATCAGGTTTCGGTGGGAGATTCGTTCACTTTGAAGGTGAGCATCACCTCAGAAAGCGGAGCTCCCAGCCAGCCCAGCTTGCCGGTCATAGATAACGTTCAGCTTCTGCACAGTTGGACCAGCAATCAATCAAGAACTTCATTTTCTAGCCAAGGGCAAGGCGGCCTGTTTAAAACGGTTCGCATTCGGATTCACAGTTTTCAATACACGGTTTTACAACAGAAAAATATCACGATCGACCCCATTGAAGTAAAGGTAGACGACAAAACTTACAGTACCGAGCCCATCGAAATTCAGGTTCTTGCCCCGGGCTTAGCCCAGCAGCAAAACTCGCAGGGGACACGACCACAACAGCCACAACAACAGCCTCAAGGTTTTCCCAAGGACCCCATTGAAGAATTGGAAGATCGTTTTAACGACATGCTAAGAAGACAGTTTGGTGGAGTGCCTGGTGCGGATTCTTTTATGACGGAGCCTAGAAACTCAAAAGAGGCCTTCTTTATTCTTGCTGAAGTGGATAAAACGCAGGCATTTAAAGGCGAACAGATCACGGCGTCGTGGTATTTGTACACGCGAGGTAGAGTCCAAGATATCGACACTTTAAAATACCCAACTCTGAAGGGTTTTTGGAAAGAGGACATTCAGATTTCGACTCACCTCAACTTCGAACAGGATGTGATTAACGGAATCCCCTATAATCGTGCCTTGCTGGCCTCCTATGCGTTGTTCCCGATCGAAGAAGGCAAGCAGTTGGTCGACCCCTACAAGGCCAAAGCGACGATCGTCAGTGGTTTTGGTTTTGGTCGAAGTTATCCGGGAACAAAAGCCAGTGATCAAATTCCGATCCTTATTAAGCCGTTGCCTGAAGAGGGACGCCCTATGGATTTTACGGGTGCGGTGGGAGAGTTCCAGTTCACCGTCGAGCCTCCTCACGGTACCATCGTGACTCATCAACCCTTTGAGTTGAAGGTTCGCTTTGAGGGACGCGGCAATGCCAAACTGATTGAACTTCCTCAGCTGCCGTTAGGCGACAATCTCGAAGTCTATGACATTAAAAATGAATCGAAGTTTTTTAAGAATGGCCAAAGTTTTAAGGAGTTCGAGGTTCTGCTGATTCCTAGAGAGCCCGGACCACTCGTCATAGAACCTTTGAAAACCAGCTTTTTTGACCCACGCCAGGAAAAATACATCTCTTTGCAGTCAGACCCCATTCAATTAAATGTCCTTCCAGGAGCTAAACAGCAATCGATTGGTGAAGAGCGTTTGAAGTCAGACTTAAAAAAGAAAGTCCTGCCAGATTTGGTGACAGAGTGGGATCCAAACCTCAAAGCGGGTAAGTCGAACTTTTTTATTTGGCCTCTATTATTTGCCCTGGCTTTTTTGGTTCTGGTTGCGAAGTCGGTTCGAGACTCAGGACTTCTCAACAAAAACCCAAGCCTCGACGACATGATCAATTTACGATTTGGTAAAATCGATGTGCTCCAGAGTAAAGGGTTGACCCGCAAGGTTGGAATTGAAGCAACGAACACCGTTTATTTGGTTCTTGGTCAACTTTCAGGAGAAGGTGGAGCCAGTGAAGAACTGGATAAGCTGTTAGCGAAGACCCCGCCCAGCGTCCGGAGAGAAATAGAAGCCCCCTTAAGCAAGTTGGTGGATTACTTCGGAGTTCTTGGGTTTGGACCAGCGAACTATGTCAAAGATTTCAAAGATAAGAAGGGGCTTAAGCAAAAAGTTGCAGAGCTAAGAAAACTACTTGTTAAGGCTTGTCAGTTAAGCAAAGGAAAGTTGGATAAGGATGAAGCTTAGGCTAGGACTGGTTGTTGTCAGTGTTTTTTTAGGGACACTGGGAGCGAATGCCATTGAAACTAAGGTTATTAAATCGACAGATAAGTTCCCGCAGGCATTGAATTTGCGTTCAAGAACAAAAGTGGGAAAGTTAAAAAAGCTGTCGCAAATCCAGTGGCATGTCTCTCGTAACAACTGGGTTGATTGCGTCAAATCCAGTGAAGCCGTGATTGGCAACCAAAGCCTTGGAGTTTGGGTTCCTTACCAACATCTGGATTGCTTGCAGCGGGCGTATTCTTCGAAAAGCTCTTGGAAGGTCAGTCAGTTTGTCAGTTCTTATAACAAGTTGGGAAAAAATATTGAGACCGTCCTGAACTCACCTTACACAGGTCATCGTGAAAAACTGTTAGATGTTTTTTTAGATTTAGCTCGTTTGAGTCTTGAGAAGTCCCGAAATCAGTTCGACAGCCTTATCGATAAAAATCATTTTTTAGTGGATTATATGGATGAAATGCGGCGGGCTGAATACTATCGAGTGATGGGAGAAATGGCTTGGCTTCAGCAAAAGAATGAGATTGCTACAAGTAATTTTTTACGAAGTTACTTTTTTAAAGAAGATCCAAAAGTGCTGGCGCGCCTTAAGCAGTTAAAGGCTGAAGCTTCTCTGAAAATTGGAAAGTACAGTCGGGAGTTTAGTGAGACCGACGAAGAAAATAAGCTATGGGGAAAGTTTTCCAGTGCGGTTAAACGTGGTCAGACTTATCGAGTGGCGGAATACGGGGCGGATTTTTTAAACCAGTTTCCCGGGTCTAAACGAGCCGATGAAGTTCGGGAGAATGTTAATACCGTTTACAAACGTCTGCTTTACCGCCGTGGAGAGAAATACGAATCCATCAAAAAAGATTTTGAAAAACAGCTGATGAAAGCTCCGCCCCAGCATATTTTATTTTGGGCCACGGAAGCCTACGAACGGGGTTATCAGAATTCCAGTTATAAGTTGGCCGATCGGGCCGCAGACAAGTGGGACAATACGGTCTATGCAGCCGATGCCTTGTTGATTGCAGCGAGGTCGGCCTATTACCTAAACAAGCGGTCTGAAGCGCGAGAGCATTTTACCACTTTGATCGACAAATACAGTGGGAGCGCAGCCAGCGACGAAGCTCATTATTTGCTAGGCCTTCTTTATTTTCGTGAAAAAGAGTATAAAAAAGTTATTAATCTCTATGATTCTTTTTTACAAAGCTCGGGATCTGATAAATGGGAATTACAGGTTCGCTATTGGTTGTGGCGTTCCTTGCGAAAAATAGACTCGAATCGATCGTCGGAGATAGCGGAGTCTATTTTTAGAACCTTTCCACTGACCTACTATGGCTTGTTGGTTCGCATGGAAGAAAAAAAAGGTCTACAAAATCTGATTCAGAAAGGTTCGAAAAAGGGTGAGGTCAGCTATTGGTGGACAGGTCATACAAAAAAAAGATGGCAGCGAATCAAAAGTCTGATTGAATTGGGTTGGTTGGATCAGGCCGAGACCGAAATCGATTTTTTACCCGACCCCAAAACACCCGGTGGGTTTTTAGTGCGCGCTCAATTGTGGCAGTCAGCCGGTCGCCCCAACCGAGCCATTGAGGATCTTGCCGCTGTTGTTGATTTAGACCCCGGGGCTATCAATCAAGAAATTCTTGAAGAGTCTTTTCCTCGTAAATATGAAAACTTTGTCAAATTGGCCGAAAAAGAGTTCTCCATTTCTAAAAATTTAATTTGGTCTATTGCGCGGCAAGAAAGTGCTTTTATGGAAACCGCTGTGAGTCCTTCGAATGCCTACGGCTTGATGCAAATGTTAGCGGGGACCGCCAAGGAAACGGCGAAGTGGTTGCGAGTGAAGGGTTTCAATGTTTCCGAAGATATTTTTAATCCTAAATTAAATATTCGTTTTGGAACTCATTTTATTTCTCGCATGGTGGGTAAGTATCGAGGTGTGATTCCATTGGCGGTGGCTTCGTATAATGTGGGTCCTGGAAATTTGGACCGCTGGTTGAGCCATCGGTCTGACCTTACGGATTGGGAAAAAATCGGCGAAAGCCTTGACGATGACATCTGGATGGATGAGTTGCCGTGGGCTGAAACCAGCTTCTACGTTAAAGCTGTGATGAGAAATTTTCTTCTCTACAAGATTATTCACGAGAAAGACGACAAATTGGCCTCTCCTCCTTGGAATGAAGCTCAGCGGTGAGCGCTTAAAACATCGACAAAATTTGGGAAAATTCTCACTCATCGCCAATCAAGCCGGGTAGGGGCCGGTTTTCAGTCGAGAAATTCAGCCAATCAGACCTCCAGCGTCTCTGGCCGCAGTTTCCATTGCTGGACTGGCAGAAATTAGCTAAAATAAGGGTTTATCGGAGGTTTTGGGATGAGACGGGTACTCCTTTTCGGTTTTTCTGCTTTGTGTGTTGGCTGTGCCTCCACTCCGCAAAAAGAAAGTGTGGTTCTGCCAATGGCTCCGGGATCCCCTGGTATGGCCCAGATGCATGATACCGCTTTAGCGGCGCCGGCTAAAACGGACCTCAATGACAATGAATCGGATATGCAGAACCTGCCGGAAGCGATGAACGATCGGGTCACCAACTGGATAGAATACTTTCAGGGAAAAGGCCGTCCTCATATGCAGAAATATCTGCGGCGTTCGTCTCGCTACCTGCCACGGATGAAAGAGATTTTGAAATCCCACGGACTCCCTGAAGATCTGGTTTATATTGCGTTGATCGAATCGGGGTTCAAATCCAGTGCTCACTCAAAAGCTCGTGCGGTCGGCTATTGGCAGTTCATCCGAGGAACGGGAAGAAACTACGGGCTGGAGCAAAACTACTACGTCGACGAACGCAGAGATTTTGAGGCCTCCACCGATGCCGCTTCTCGATATTTAAAAGCTCTGTATAATCTTTTTGGCTCCTGGTACCTAGCAATAGCCTCTTATAATGTCGGCGAAAATCGAATCAAAAGAGTGGTGATGAAAAATTACACTCGAGATTTTTGGGAGTTGGCCGAAAAAAATGAGCTGCCTCGGGAGACCACAAACTATGTTCCTAAGTTTTTGGCGGCCCGATTGATCGCCAAGCACCCGCGAAAATATGGCTTTGACAACGTGGATTGGCGGGCGCCGCTGGACTACAAAGAGATTGAAGTGACAGACAAAGGGGTCGACTTAACCAAGATGGCTTCCCACCTCGGTGTCGAAAAAAAGGAACTGTTTGATCTCAATCCATCTTTTAAAATGGGCATCATTCCCAAGCGTAAAAAAATAACAAAATTAAGAGTTCCCTCTCATTTCGTCGATGACAAAGTTCAAGCCGCTCTAAGCAAAAGTTTAAGCAAGGTGACGATGTCGGTCGCGTCAGGAGCGGACCAAACCTACCGCATTCGTAGAGGGGACACTTTAAGTCATATTGCTCGTCGTTTTAATTCTTCTATTAGCGAGATTCAGGCAGCTAATAACCTAACCCGACGTTCCGTCTTGTATCCGGGGAAGAAGCTCATTATTCCCTCTGGGCGAAGCGTAGCAAAGAAATCCAGTTCAGGGGACAAGCCTAACTTAAAACAAGGCGAGAAACATTACACCGTCCGCAGTGGAGACAACCTTTACACCATTGCCAAGCGTTTTGGGGTCAGTCTGTCCAAAATTCAACAACGTAACAGCCTTGGTCGGCGGAGTCTTTTGAACATTGGCAAAGTTCTGATCATCCCTGCTGGGAAGTGATCAGCCATCCATTGGTCCTGTCCCGAGTGGATGACAACTAAACTCTGACTCGGCCCTGACCAATTCAAAATCCATTTCGAACTAAACCTTAAATGGTCTCTGCTACCATTAAAACAAGTTGTTGTTTTAACCAAGGGGCAGGGAATGAAGATATTGATAGTCACGGATGCTTGGAAACCACAAGTCAACGGAGTGGTCAGAACTTTAGAGTCAACCTCTTCTCATTTAAAAAAAATGGGCCATGAAATTGAAATGATTACGCCCCAGGGCTGTCGATCGGTTCCTTGTCCGACTTACAATGAAATCTCCTTGGCTCTGTCGCCCAGTCGTCTGGTTAAAAACACCTTTCACGAGTTTCAACCAGACGTGATTCATATCGCGACCGAAGGTCCGCTAGGATGGACGGCTCGTCGTTTTTGCAAGAAAAACGATTTGCAGTTCACCACCTCTTTTCACACCCAGTTTCCTGAGTATATCCATGCTCGCACCCGCATTCCAACGCCTTGGACCTATCGAGTCTTAAAGCGCTTCCATTCTTTAGCACGACAGGTGATGGTCACCACCCTCTCTATGGAAAAAAAATTACAAGCGGTTGGATTTACCAACTTAGCCAAGTGGTCTCGAGGCGTGGACACCGAGTTGTTTATGCCCCTTAGTCGGTCCTTTGTTAGAAGCAAACCGACACTGCTATATGTGGGGCGAGTGGCCGTTGAGAAAAATCTAGAGGCCTTTTTAACGATGGACATCGATGCCAATAAGATCGTCGTTGGTGAGGGGCCCCAATTGGCTTATTTACGATTGAAATACCCTGAAGTGTTGTTTGCCGGAGCCAAGTTTGGACAAGATCTGGTTCAATTTTACTCGCTGGCCGATGCCTTTGTGTTTCCCTCGAGGACCGACACCTTTGGCTTAGTGATGTTAGAGGCGCTGGCCTGCGGAACTCCGGTGGCCGCTTATCCTGTAGAGGGGCCGATTGACGTGATTCAATCCAGTGAAGTGGGCTGCTTAGATAAAGACTTAAAAAAAGCCACCATCATGGCGTTAAGAAAATCTCGGAAAAAGTGCCGACAGTACGCTCTGCAGTTTTCCTGGGAACGGTGTACAAAACAATTTTTCAACAATTTACTACCGGCCATGTAGAGGGAGGCGTATCCATGTTTCTTTGTGATTTTCATATCCATTCGACAAACAGTGACGGGAAATTGACAATTACAGAGCTGGTTGACTTCTACGGAGCCCGAGGCTTCGGTGCGATCGCCATCACCGATCACCTTTGTGAGAGCCGAACTTTTCTTGGGCAATCGGCGCTTTACTTGCAAAAGACCCTGTTGAAGTCTCAGTTTAATCGCTACATATTAGAGATCGCAGTCGAGGCAGAGCGGGCCAAAAGGCAATACGATATGGTGGTCCTTGCGGGAGTGGAGTTTACGAAAAACTCTTTTTCTCACAAGGACTCGGCTCATATTCTAGGACTCGGTCTTCATCAATTTATTGACCCGGATCGAAGTGTCGATGCGATCATTGATGAAGTGCACAGGCAGAATGGTTTAGCCATTGCGGCTCACCCTGTTTCAACAAGAAAGATTGAGCCGCAAACATACCATCTTTGGCATAACCGGGATCGTCTTTCAAAAAAGATCGATGCCTGGGAGGTTGCCAGCGGTTCTTACATTTTCGATGAAGTCTATGGCAGTGGGTTGCCAATGGTCGCCAGTTCCGATTTGCATCACCCACGGCAAATGAGCTCTTGGAAAACACTGATCGACGGACCAAGAACTTCAACCAACGTCCTTGCATCCCTAAAACATCAGGATCTCAATTTTACCTATTTCGAGAATCCACAGGCCTGGTCTGGCAAAAAAGACTGGGAAAGAGCTGACACTTCAATGCCCTCGGTGGCCTTGGCCTACTGACCTTTTTTTAATTTCGGGAGAGGTCCATTGGCTTTTTGTTCTTTAGCTTTTCGACGCTGAGCCATCAATTGCAAATAAGACTTCATATACTTTTCCTGAAGCTCCGACAACAAGGGGCAAACCTGAGAGGGGTTCTTGTTGCAAAAATAGTTTACTCCCACTGCAAACTTGTTCCACTGAATGCGATTAAAGATGGGCTCTTGAAAATGGCCAGCTGGGATGGACTTGGCTTTTTTGTAACAAAACTGACTGGCTTTATTTTTTTTAGGAATACAGTTTTGATGAAAATACAGAGCTTGTGAACATGTTTGTAAGCCTTTCCTCTGGCACTTGTCCGAAGACGGTCGACCCAGTAAAACCTGTTCAATGGCTTCTTCCTGATTTTTTTTAAACAGACTTCGAACTTGCTGAAGATAAGTCTTGGCCTCTACCGGCTCCATTTCAAACAAGGGTTGATAAAAAAGGAGAAAGGAGGCGTTGGTGTTTTCGGCCCGAGTGGCATCTTTGGCTAGCAAACTGAAGCTGAAGAAAAAAGCGAGGAAAAAAAAGAAGCCCGCCTTGGGGGGGTAAGGCGGGCGAAAAATGGGCGTAATGTCCATGATTTCCTCCTGCCTAGGTTTACCAAATAGGTCTCTTTCGTTTGGTAGCTGGCTGACATAGCACAAGTGCCTTAGTCCCTTTAGCTTTGCGACACCATGTTTCCATGGATTAGCCTTTGGCAAAGAAAGTTATCCTGAACAAGTTCAGTATAGCAACCCTTGGACTAAGGTCCTAATTTAAATTTTCACAGCGTCTTATCTTCAGTCAGAAATTAGTAAAATTATTTCTCAGAATGAAACAAGCTTAAAAAGGCCAAATGGATAAGAAAGGCAGTTCTCCGTTAAATCGATTGCGACGCTTTACTCGCTGATATCACACGCGAGTCTGTAGCTCCGGTCGTTGTAATTAAGATCCATTCCAGCCGCGTCAATGGAAACGATCATGCCGTCGCCAAGATCTTTGGCTTCAGGTCCGACATAACGAGGTCTGAAATAAGACTTGGAGTAGACTTGAACACCTTCTGTTTCGATTGAGACAGACTTCAAAAAACGAACGGTGATTTTGTCGCCTATCACGTGCTCAAAAAAAGTGGCAGTAGCCAAGGCTTCGCCTTCTCCTACTTCACTGTTACACCTCCACGTGGCTCCACCCATCATTTCAGTGATTCCGGCCTGACTGTAAGAGGTTAATCCAAGAAAGAAACTTAAAAAAAGAATTGTTTTCTTCATAAAAGGGCTCCTGATAAAAGGGTTGGGTATATAGTCAAGAATTTAGAAGAATAGGGTATCCGGCCCTTTTTTGGAAGGGGCGAGGTAAATCTTTCATAGATGAATAGAGACTGTAGATTGTCCATGGGCACCGACGCTTTCAACACTAGAAACTCAGAACCATTGAGTTTGTTAAGAGGAACAGTATTTGCAGAATTACAGTTCACAGTTCTTAATTCAGGAGTAGGAATCAATGAAATCTGCCTTGACGTCAACTTTGGTGACGATTTTTGCCTTTTGTTCATTTTTTGGACAAGCCTTTGCTAACGAGCCATCAACAGAAATTATGGAAATTGATAGCTATGGGATCAGTCCTGACAATCGAATCGGAACGATCGGAACTCGTATTCAAAATAATCGTGTCGTTCTGAGTTTCTATGATCGAGAAGCTCGTACGAGTTTTTCTGAAAATTTTGCCTTCGAACAAGTCACTTTTTCTCTAACTCAAAGTCCAATTCTAATAAACGGCGAAACCATAAAGGCTGGTGACTATGTCACTGTTAATATTCCTGATAGCACAGAGCCTTTGGATATCATGCAAACCACAGCGCTGATGCTAGGAGTTGCCCGAGAGTCGCTCGAATCGGGCGACATGCTCTTTCAAGTTGAAGCTGTATTTCCCAATCGAGTATTGCTTAAAACATTAGAAGACAAATACAATCGTCGATACACCCCACGCTCAACGGCACTTTTTAATTATTCGCAAATCAAAGCACGTGTTGCGGATGCTAATATTCTTTTTCAGGTCGCAGAAAAAGTTCGTGAGTTGTCTGTCAGTATGTTTGATTGGCGCATTGCAAATCTTGATCGCTATGAAAATTGTTTACGCGACAACATTTGTGATGTCACAGTTAAAAGCCGAGATTGGATCAGCCAACAAAGCGGCGGATTGTCCATGTTCGGTCGCGTTCCTTACCAGCGCCAAATGGACGATCTCCATGTTACGAGTCGTGATCAACTGCTTGAGCTCATGACTCGGCAGGCGGTCCAATTTAGATTACTTACGGGTCTTGCCAATGCTGATCGTTTGGCTCCTGCTAGAGCCGTTGGACCTGGTCACAGCCACAGCATGGCTTTGCGTCCACTTGCGGGGCTCGATCCTATCCTGTTTCGACGAGGTGGTGAATATCAACAAGCGGTATCTGAGATCGTGACCCATGATATCGAGGCCTCTCGCTATTTAATCGGTAGTTTTTTACGAATGGGTGCCGTACAAGAGAGACATCTTGGGGGGCTTTTTGGAAGGTCAGAGGCCTGCAATATTAATTTTTGTGAAAGCACCAGCTATTTTCATGACATCGTGAAGCCCCTTTATGAAGTCTTTCTTTTTGAGTTGGCTCAAACTCAGGCTTATTTAGTGTACCTCGATGACGACTACAGTCGACGTGGGTTCCTGCGAGCGATCCGACACGCTCGACGTGAAATCAGAAAAACCAAAGCCACTGTTCTTGACTACGAAGGTGATGAAAGGTTGATGCTTCTTTCATTTGCTACAACTTTCGAACGGGTTGTCGATGATCTCACTTTAGAGCAAAGACAGCTGGTGCGGGAATTGCTTGAGGTGGAAAGTGATCAACAAAACTTCTGGACAGACCTGGTCAGAGAGGTTCGTAAACCTCAGTTTTGGGGAGTGATGGCTTGTTATGGAGTGACAATTTTTACACCAGTTAAATTCATGAACCTTCTTTGCCATGCCGCTGGTTTGGGGGTGGCGGGCCACAGCCTCATAGGCAATCTTCAAACCACTCGGCGTCTCTATCACATGCAAAAAATGCAACTCATTCCAACGGATATCTATAGTGATGCTTTAAGGGGCCTTTTGATCGAAACGGCTCTGGCGGTTGTGTACGCACGAGCGACAGTTCCTGATTTTCGCAATTCCTGGCAAAGCATGGGTTCACTGACTAGTTCTGCTCCGGCTTTGGCTCAGTCGGTTCTGGCCGCGCAAAGAGGGGTGGTGCGAGGACGAGGTTTTCGCAACACACTTGATCATATGATTCAGACTCTGCAAAAAATGATTGGAGGTGCTGTGTTTGCCACAAATGCCGCAGTGGCACCACTTATTGGTCAATTTCTGGGAGGAGACACTGTCGAGGATTGGACTTATCAGCGTGGCTCTGACTTGTTCCCAAGACGCTTAGTCTCCGTTGGCTTCTTGTTCAGTATGGCTAATAGTCTGGACTTTGTTGAAACCTTATTTGCTTGTGAGCGCATCCCTGAGATCCCAGAGGGTTGGCTCAGCGAAGAGGATCGGCAGGTTTTTGATCAACTGGTGGCTCTTCAAGCGGAAGCCGAGTGCTTATCTCGTCCAACAATAGAGGAAGTTTCAGATACCACTGACCGCTGGCTGGAGCATTTCGCAGCACAAGCTTTGAATCGCCAATGAGCCGACGCAGACTTTAGAAAGTGAAAGGTAATTTTGACACCAATCACGTGACCAAAAGGGTGGCTGTGGCTGAAGCTTTAATCTTTCCCGCTTCATTTTTGTGATCCCACAGGGCGCCACCCTATCTAACGGTGTAGATTTATTTGAAAACATGAAAGTAGCGACGTTGCAAGCGCCGCCAACCGTCAAATGGCCGAAAAAGTGATGGAAAAAACTTAGCGGGTTTCAGCCGTCAGTGTGGCCGCTTCAAGATTGTTGTCGAATTCAATGACTACCGAATCAATTTCGTTACCAAAGATCGAAGTTCCATCAGTTAAAATTGATTGGCTGTCTGTTTTTATAAGATCTTTAATGGCTTTAACCACATCAGCATCCAAGGAAACCACAAACTGATAGTGCCCCTCATTGGTCACGTTTCGCTCGATGATGGTGCCGGTCAAACCCTGCACAAGAGCCGAATATCCAAGCCCTTCTCTAAAAGACGCCGACACCTTGTCGCTATTTTGACTTCCAGTCGATTTAAGTCCATCAAATAGGGCCTTCACCACCGAGTAGTAGGGCCTGTTGTTGTAACCAGTAATCGAAATCAACCCGTCTGTCATTCGATCTCCTTGAAAGGCGAAGCGAGGCGTGAAATAGGTTGATAGATTTAGACTGAAAAAGTGATTTTGTGCAGAAGGGGTTAACCTGTAAAAACAATCGTAAAGCCTGTCCGCGACTAACTCATCACAACGCAATCCAAAACCAGTCCCGGAAGTCACAAGAGGACTTTTCTGAGCCAATCCCGTTGCTCCTAATTCCAAAGCCGTTGAATCTTTCACTTGAACCTCATCTCCCGCAAACAGCTTCGAGTGATTTCCTGCACTCTTAATATCGGGATAGATATCGCAGGTGTGGGTTTCTTTTTTGATATCGTTCACACATGAAAAAAGAGTACCACTTTTTTTATACAAACTGGGAGTGGCTTCAAAAACTTGGCAAAATGGACCACAGCCAGGACCACCAGAGCAGTTGCTCACATGTTTGATACATTTTTTCTCTTTTACGACGCTAAACGTCAGATAGTCGAAGAGTTCTTGAGCATCGACCCCCTCAAGTTGAATCTTTGGTTGATTTCCACCAAATGTTTTCACATTTGTACCTGCTAAAACCATTGAGTTGAAACTCATAATTAGTGTTGTCACAGTTATTAGTATGATTTGCATATTTCCGCCCTAGTTTAAAGTTTGACTTACTTGTACAAGTAAGGCCCCGTGGATCTAAAGTAAAATCGATTTTAGAAATCCCACCCTTAGGCAAAAGGCATACCTCGCTTGAAATTTGATTCAAGAGATTACGAAGGACACCGACTTAAATATTAACATCGCTTTTTCCTTGAAATATTTTGCCCAGTAGACTCATCCAATTTACATTTCTAGTACCAATCAAAAAATCGTAGTACTTTTTTGGGCTTCGTACCATGATATCTTCTAGACTTCGCAAACCTCCGAAGGCATCGGTTTTCACTTTAAAAGTTTAAAGTGTTTACATTCGACAGATTCCATCAAATTTGTAACGGTTAAATCGATTGTACTCTCGCTCATGGAGCCTCAGTCGGCATTCCGTTTGCAAGTACAGAGGGCCTGTAGTGGGAAGGAGTTCATTTTGGGTCAATCATTTTTGAAGCTAGCGATCGTTGGGTTGCTGATTGTTGGGGGCGGATTTATTTATAAGGCTGTGAAATCGGCATCGGACCCATGTGAGTTGGCCAAGTTACAAACGTCTCAAATTGAGATTAATGCTAAACAGAAAAGTAAGTTGAAACTCCATTTAGATTACGGATTTGGAAAAAAACTAAAAAAATATTTACCTTATATTCAAGGCATTAAAACAGAAGTTGTTAGCAAAAAAAGATGGGAAAGTAGGCCGGCCATGGTCGTTTTAACCACTCATTTCAAGTCCACAAAAAGTGCAAAGTCTGCTTATCGTTATCTGCAAAGAAAATGGGAGGGCAAAAAAAAGAGCGAACACGAAGTCGTCCTAAAAGATAAAAGTGTTATTTGGTTTAGAAACAGTTACTCGACAAATCAGTGTTTTTATAAAGCCGTCAACATCACTAAAGAGAGACTCGGAATCGAAGCTGGTGAAGAAAAAGAGCATGTTGTAAAAAAAGAGAAGAGGAGTCTTAAACAAGCCTCTAAGAAAAAGAAAAGTAAAAAAGTCGCAAAAGGTCACTTTTAATCGCCTACAGCCGGTGCAGAAACAGGGCCTTCTTGTGAATACAGAGGCAGTCAGTCCATCAATGAGACGTCTGGTGTTGCTAACAACGGCGAGATTGTGATGCTCTAGATTTGTTCCATGATTTTTTCGGCCATTGTTTTGTAAGCGTCGCTGACGGGGTCTCCGCTTTTTTGCGCGGTGTAGGGGATTCCCATTTCGCAAGCCAAGGCAATGGCTGTCATCATGGGTATTTCGGCCAAGTGTGGAATTTTTCGATTGTCCAAAAATTGCAGAAGATCGCCTTTCGGAAAAATCTGCACCTTTTCATCGGGACGTTCCGGATTGAAAAAGTAAGACATGTTTTCAACCACACCCAACATAGGAACATTCACTCTTTCAAACATATCAATGGATTTTTTAACATCGGCTAAGGCCACGTTTTGCGGAGTGCAAACGGTGAGGGCACCGCTGACCGGAACCTTTTGCACCATGGACAATTGCACGTCACCCGTTCCTGGAGGCAGGTCGATCAATAGATAATCCAATTCTCCCCAATCCACATCGTAAAATAATTGGTTCATGGCTTTGAACAGCATGGGGCCGCGCCAAGCCACTGCGGTTTCTTCCTCCACCAAAAAGCCCATACTCATGATTTTAATTCCGTGACGTTCGATGGGTTTAATTTTGTTGGTCGAGGTGATTTCTGGTTTTTGGCTGAGGGCTCCCATCATGCGCGGTTGACTGGGGCCATAGATGTCGGCATCCAACAGTCCTACCCGTTTTCCGGCTTGGGCCAAGGCAATGGCGAGATTGGAAGACACGGTGGATTTTCCAACGCCACCTTTACCCGAACTGATTGCGATAATTTTAGACACACCTTCGATGGGTTTCTGCTGATCGAATGGATTACTTTGAGCCATCTCATCCTCCTACGCAAGGCGTTAAATGCCTTACTTTTCTATAAACTCGTGAGACAATCGTACTTATGACTATAGGCAGTTTCCTAGTCCTTAATGCCGCGGTTGTCATCATGTTGGCATTGTTTTTTTTACAAGGTCGAACGAAGAAGCCTCGGCCCACGAAGTTGAACATGAAGAAAACCAAATTTCAGCCCGTTAAAGACGTAGACATCAATGATGAAGAAGAACTCAACGTGTATTTCATGCATAACGGATACATGTGGGATGCCTATGATATTATCGGAGTCCCCGCTGGCTCTCCCATGAGCGATGTGGAAATGGCCTACATCAAATGCCGCACTCGAATTGATGAAGAGTCCAAAGAGGTTGTGGAAATGGCTTACAATGCGATCCATGAAAAACAAGGCAACCGGGGCTGAGTTCCTCTCTTGAGGCTGCCCGCTTTTACACCATTTCACAGTCCATAATTTACTGAAATTCCTACACCTTTTATTGACTCAGAAGCCCCTCAGCGTTACTTCTTTTGACCTGTATGCAAATGGGAGAAGTGCCTTGGAAATTAAGCGCTTAGACAATCTACAAACATTGGTTTCGCTGTGTAAACGCCGCGGTTTTGTTTTTCAAAGTTCAGAGATCTATGGAGGCCTCAATTCGTGCTGGGATTATGGCCCATTGGGAGTTGAACTCAAGCGCAATATTAAAAGTGCATGGTGGAAGGCCATGACGTCTCGGCGGGATGTGGTGGGTTTGGATGCCAGCATTCTTATGCACCCCAATGTTTGGAAGGCCTCGGGGCATGTTGATAATTTCTCTGACCCCATGGTGGATTGCAAATCCTGTAAGGCCCGGCATCGCGCTGATCACCTAGAAGGAGACACCTGTCCCAAGTGCGGATCGAAAGATTTGACAGAACCTCGCTCTTTTAATTTGATGTTTCAAACTCATATGGGCCCGGTGGCTGACGAAGGCTCGGTGGTCTATTTGCGTCCCGAAACGGCGCAGGGGATTTTCGTTAATTTCGAAAATGTACAAACCACTCAAAGAATGAAAATTCCTTTTGGAATTTGCCAAATCGGCAAATCTTTTCGTAACGAGATCACGCCTGGGAACTTTATTTTCCGCACCCGCGAGTTCGAGCAAATGGAAATGCAGTTTTTTGTGCAACCCGGTGAAGACTCCAGGTGGTACGAAGAGTGGAAGCAAATTCGTTTTCAGTTTTACAAGGATCTTGGTCTAGATACTGAAAATATTCGTTTTCACCCCCACGGAGAGGGAGAATTAGCACATTACGCTAAAGAGGCCGGTGACTACGAATACAACTTACCCATTGGCTGGCAAGAGCTTGAAGGAATTCACAATCGAGGCAACTTTGATTTGACCCAGCATCAAAACTTGTCGGGCAAGTCTTTAGAATATTTTGATCAAGCCGAAAATAAAAAATACATCCCATTTGTTATTGAAACAGCGATTGGTTGTGATCGATTGGCTTTGACAATTCTTTGCGATGCCTATCGCGAAGAGCATGTCACTAAAGACGGCAAGGCCGATGTACGAGTGGTCTTAGGGTTTAGCCCGAAAGTAGCCCCCGTGCAGGTCGCCGTCTTGCCACTCAGTAAGAAGCCCGAGTTGCAAGAGATTTGCTTTAAAATTGATAACGACTTGCGCGCTAAGGGAATGCGCGTGCAATACGACGAGTCCCAAAGTATTGGTAAGCGCTACCGACGCCAAGACGAAATCGGCACGCCCTTTTGTTTGACTGTGGATTTCGACACCCTAGAAGACCAATCGGTGACCCTTCGCCATCGGGACACCATGGAACAGGAACGAGTCGGTATCGATCAACTGGCCAATACAATAAATGAAAAATTAATTTCCTTCTAGAGGAAGAGGTTCAGTCATGAGTCATAAGTATGTTTACTTTTTTGCCCAAGGAGATTCCGAGGGCGACGCGTCCATGAAAAACACTTTGGGTGGTAAGGGTGCTAACCTTGCGGAAATGACCAATCTAGGAATTCCCGTACCTCCCGGGTTTACAATCTCCACGGATGTTTGCGCTGAATTTTACAACCAAGGAGAAAAGCTACCGACTGAAGTGCGCGAGCAGGTGACTGAAGCTTTGGCTCGGGTCGAGGCTAAGATTGGCAAGAAATTTGGCGATGCCAGTAACCCTTTATTGGTGAGTGTGCGATCGGGAGCACGGACTTCCATGCCTGGAATGATGGATACCATCTTAAATCTGGGACTGAATGACGAAACTGTGGTGGGTCTTGCCAAAACTTCAAACAATGAGCGCTTTGCTTGGGATTCCTATCGCCGCTTTATCCAGATGTACTCCAATGTTGTTATGGGTATGAACACCTCCTTGTTAGAAATGACTCTCGAAGATTTAAAAGATGCCAAAGGTTATCAAAAAGACACTGACCTGACCGCCGACGATTTAAAACATCTAGTCGACTCTTTTAAAAGCCAGATTACCGATACCACCATGAAGTCTTTTCCGATGGATCCTACCGAACAACTTTGGGGTGCCATCGAGGCCGTGTTTTCTAGCTGGAATAATGATCGCGCCATCAGCTACCGAAGACTCAATAGCATTCCCGACCAGTGGGGAACAGCTGTCAACGTTCAATCAATGGTTTTTGGTAACTTAGGTGAGGACTCGGGAACCGGAGTGGCCTTTACTCGTGACCCCTCCACCGGTGAAAAAGTTTTCTTTGGCGAGTACCTAATGAATGCTCAAGGCGAAGATGTTGTAGCGGGTATAAGAACGCCGCAACCCATCACTAAGGCGGCGGCTGAAGGTACGGGCCACCAATCCTTAGAGATGGAATGTCCCGAAGTTTACAAAGAATTAGTCGAGACTTATACAAAATTGGAAAATCACTATCGCGATATGCAAGATATCGAGTTTACCATTGAAAAGGGTCAGCTTTGGATGTTGCAAACTCGCACTGGTAAGCGAACCGCCCGAGCGGCTTTGCGTATTGCCGTTGAAATGATCGACGAAAAAATGATCGATGAAAAAGAAGCGATTTTACGGATCGACCCGACATCCTTGGATCAGCTTTTGCACCCGACTTTGGACCCTAACAGCGAGCGCACTTTGATTGCTAAGGGGTTGCCAGCGAGTCCTGGTGGTGTTTCTGGGAAAGTGGTATTTTCAAGCGAGGATGCTGTCGCCTGGAAAGAAAAAGGCGAGAAGGTCATCCTGGTTCGTGTAGAAACCTCTCCCGAAGATATCGATGGAATGGTTTCCTCCCAAGGGATATTAACCTCTCGCGGAGGCATGACTTCCCATGCGGCGGTGGTGGCCCGAGGTATGGGCAAATGTTGTGTGGCTGGATGTGGTGATGTTACCGTTAGCGAACATGACAAACAGTTTCGCGCCAACGGTTATGTGGTCAAAGAGGGGGAGGTCATCACTTTGGATGGGTCCACCGGAGAAATTTTTCTGGGCGCCCTTAAAACCATTCCGCCACTTTTGGATGGCCCTTTTGAAAGGGTTATGGAGATGGCCGATAAAATTCGAATTTTAAAAGTGCGTACCAATGCGGATACGCCTCACGACGCGAAAACAGCGGTGGAGTTCGGCGCCGAAGGTATTGGCCTTTGCCGAACCGAGCATATGTTTTTCGCTCCCGAAAGAATCGATTGGGTTCGACGCATGATTTTGGCTGAAAATAAAGAAGAGCGCGAACGGGCTTTGGATCAGTTGTTGCCTATGCAACGCGATGACTTTTACGGAATTTTTCAAGCCATGGGCGATCGACCGGTCACCATTCGTTTGCTGGATCCCCCTTTGCACGAGTTTCTTCCCCATGACGATGAAGAAGCGAAAGAGTTGGCCAAGCGTTTGGATGTTCCTTTTAGTGATTTGCGTTCAAAAGTAAAAGTCTTGCACGAGTTTAACCCCATGTTGGGGCATCGAGGCTGTCGTTTAGCCATCACTTACCCCGAAGTTTATGTGATGCAGGCCCGGGCGATCGCCGAGGCCGTGGCGCGATTGACTTCTGAAGGTGAAACCCTTGTTCCTGAAATTATGATCCCCTTGGTGGGGGAAGCCAAGGAGCTTTCGTTGCTGCGCGAACTGGTTGTTGAAACTGTAGAGAATGTAAAGTCAGCCCAGGGTGTGGACTTTGATTATCTGATCGGAACCATGATCGAATTACCGCGGGCTGCGGTCACAGCCAATGAAGTGGCTGAATATGCTGACTTTTTTAGCTTTGGTACCAACGATTTGACGCAGACCACCTTGGGTCTCTCCCGTGATGATTCTGGGCGCTTCTTGAATACCTACGTTTCTAAAGGCATTTACGCCTGCGACCCCTTTGTGTCTCTTGATCAACAGGGCGTCGGTCAGCTGGTGAAAATGGGGGTTGACCTTGGTCGAGCCTCCAAGCCAGACTTAAAAGTCGGGATATGTGGAGAACACGGCGGAGACCCCGCCAGTATTCAATTCTTTGCCCAAGTGGGCATGGATTATGTCAGTTGTTCTCCGTTCCGAGTGCCCATAGCGAGATTGGCGGCTGCTCAGGCTGCCCTCCAGCACTGAACACGGACAGGGGAGCAGTAAGTTGCGGATTAAAAAGCTAGAGCTCATCGGATTTAAATCGTTTAAGGATCGTACGGTCATTCACTTTGACGCCGGTATTACCGGAGTCGTTGGCCCCAATGGATGTGGTAAATCCAACATTGTGGACGCTTTGGTTTGGGTGATGGGTGAGATGTCAGCCAAACACTTGCGTGGTTCGTCCATGGAAGATGTGATTTTCGCAGGTGCTGAAGGTTATTCACCTTTAGGAATGTGTGAAGTTTCACTGACCCTTGAAAACGATGGCGGTGCCTTTCCCGTGAAGTACCTAAATCATTCAGAAGTCATGGTCACTCGACGCCTGCACCGCTCGGGGGACTCCGAGTATTTGGTGAACCGTGAACCCGCTCGTCTGCGCGACATTCAAGAAATTTTTATGGACACCGGAGCGGGCTCTAAAGGTTTCAGTATTATTCAACAGGGTATGATTGGTAAAATCGTAACCAGTAAGCCTGAAGAGCGTCGGGTTCTAATTGAAGAAGCCGCGGGGATCACCAAGTTTAAAGCTCGTAAACGGGAATCACAAAGAAAGTTAAAAGCCACCGATGCCAACCTGGTCCGTCTGCAAGATATTATCGGTGAACTGAAACGCCAATTGGACAGCTTGCAGCGCCAAGCCCAGCGAGCCGAACGCTACCGTAAATTAAAACGGGAAGTGGAAGAGATCGAGTTGTGGACGTCTTCGAAAGAGTACGTGGCTTTGAAAGAAAAAGTGGAAACAGCTCAGCAAGAATTTGATCAAGCCCAATCCCAATCTGTCGAAAGCCAAGCTCAGGTCGCCAAGCTCGAAGCTGAAGTGGCGGGGCTGCGTGGAGGCTCTCTAGAGGGTGAAAAAGCGATCGAGGACTTTCGCATTCGGTTAAAAGAAAACCAAGACAAAGTCCGCATCCGAGAAAACGATATTCAGGAATTGCGTTTTGAAATCGAACAAGCCAAGCGTTCCAATGAAATGGCCGGCTCTTTGATTGGCGAAAACCAAATTCGCGAACAAAAACTGCTATCGGAATTCAATGATGCCGCTTCACGCCTCGCCGAAATTGAGAAAGTGGCGGAGCAACTTCGTCGTGATCACGAATCACAAAAATCTCATTTTGAAGAACGTAAACAAGTCATTGAAAGCAGCGACAACGAGTTGAGTGACAAACGACGAGAACTTCTATCGCTGTCGGGAGCTGAAACCCAAACCCGTGCCAAGCAGGGCAGCCTCGAAGAAGCCGTGGCCAACCTCGAGCGCGAAGTCAATCAAGTGCGTGTAGTTTTAGATGAACTGCAAGATAAAAAGAAAGAGCTTGAAGGTCATCATAAAAAAGTTTTTGAAACCTACGAGCGCGAACGTCAAATGCAGATGACGATTCTCAATGACGTCGAGTCTTTGCAGAGTCAAAAAGAGAACTTACAACAAGATTACGAAACCAAAGAAAAAGAAGTCACTGAATTCAAAGACAAATTGAACGAGGTGGTGTCTCGCCTTTACGGCTTAGAAAACCTTCGCGATAATTTTGAAGGCTTTCAAGAGGGTGTAAAGTCAGTGATGTTCTGGCAAAAAGAAAGCTTGCAAGGTCTTTCCACAGAAGAGCAAGAAGCGCGTCACAGCTTTCTGCCGGTGTCTGATATCGTACGAGTGCCCGAGCGTTTTGAAGTCGCTCTGGAAGCCGCACTTGGACCCAAATTGCAAATGTTGGTATCGCAAGACCAAGACAAGTCGCTAGAGGCTGTTGAATTCTTGAAAGAACGAAAATCGGGACGCTCGACTTTCTACACCACCCAAGGGGCATTACAAACTCACGATGGATCTGAGGTCTCGATGCTAAAATCCTGCCAAGGGGTTGAGGGGCTTTTAAGTGAAGTCATCGAAGTCCCTGAGAAGCATAAAAAAACTGTGCAGGGCCTATTAAACGATGTGGCCGTCGTTGAAAACATACGTGATGGTTTAAACCTACGCTCCCAGTTTCCGGCTTGGACTTTTGTGACCCTTGAAGGGGACGTCCTTACTAACGAAGGCATGCTCAGTGGGGGCTACAAAGGCGACGCATCCAGTGGTGTTTTAAAACGAGAGCGTGAAATCGATGAACTTCGCCAATCCAAAGAAGAGTGGTCCGGCAAATTGGCCTTGGCCACGGCTGCGATGAAGTCGGTTGAGTCGCAAATGAAAAATGTTGAGGCCAGTCTGAACGAGGCGCAAAGAGATCAAACGGAAAAAGAAATCTTGGTGGCTGGTCTGAAGAAAGATTTAGAGCGTGCTGAAGCCGAAGTTCGCAACGTCAATATTGCTTTTGAAAAGCAAGAAAAAGAAATGGACGTTGTTCTTGATCGCCAGAAAAACAAGCAAGAAGAATTGAACCAGTTGGTTCTGCACATCCAGGAAATGGTCGAGAAAAAGCAAGGGATCGAAGGCCGCATTGAGGATCTTACCAACACCCTGGATACCGAGAAAATGGGGATCGATGACTTACAAGAAAAAGTCACCAACCTTCAGGTGGAAAGTGCGACCAAACAGCAAGAGCTGATTGGGGTTCGCGCTGAACACGAACGGTTAGAGCGTTCTTTGGCAGATGTGCGCGAGCAGATGAGCAAGATGGACGAAGAATCCAACAAAAACACCCAAGTCATGAGCGAAAGCCAAGTTCAGATGGAAGAAAAAAAGGTGGAGTTGGAGATTCTGATTCAAACGGTGGAAGAACAAGAGTCCCGTTTGGCCAAAATGCGCAACGATTTTGAAGAAGCCAATGCTCGCATGTTCGAGCTGCAGGATAAGCTGTCTGAAATGATGTCCGACAAAAATAAACAACAGTCGATCATGAACGAAAGTCAGTTGGTTCTTGAGCAAGCCAAGATGAAAGAAGATAACCTTCTTAGTCATATTGAAGAAAAATATCAAAAAGACCTGGCGCATATTGCCCATGAGTACGCACAACGAGAAGGGGACCTCGAACAGTCCCAAGCCGAAGTGAAGTCCTTGAAAGAAAAACTGGGTCGCATCGGTGAAGTCAATCTGTCGGCTATTGAAGAGTACGATGAGTTGGCCGAACGCTATGAGTTTTTAAGCAAACAATATCAAGATCTGATCGATGCGAAGTCGCAGTTAACGAAAGTGATAGATCGAATTAATCGTATTTGTTCGAAGCGTTTTAAAGAAACCTTTGAGGCCGTAAACGACCGCTTTCAGCGGGTGTTCCCGGTTCTGTTTGGTGGTGGGGAAGCCCGCTTGATTCTGATCGAAGATCCTGAAAAAGACGAAATGGGAATCGATATTGTTTCCAAACCTCCGGGCAAAAAACTGCAAAGTGTTTCCCTGCTTTCAGGTGGAGAAAAAGCTCTAACCGCGGTGTCGTTGGTGTTCTCGATCTTCTTGGTTAAGCCTTCGCCTTATTGTTTGCTGGATGAGGTTGACGCTCCTTTGGATGACGCCAACGTCATGCGATTCAACGACTTGGTTAAAGAAATGGCCAAGCGCTCGCAAATCATTGTTGTGACCCACAACAAGTACACTATGGAAATCGCCGAGAAACTTTACGGTGTGACTATGGAAGAAAAAGGGGTTTCAAAAATGGTGTCCGTCGATCTGGGCGACCTTTCTTTACCCTCTATCCGATAGTTAAAAAAAAGGCGTTCCGTTGGAACGTCTGCCTTTTTGCGAGTTTGTGACGTGTGCAGACTACAGTTTGTGTGTCATTTTTTCACCCCGTTCAATTTTGTACCGAATGGCCTGTCTGGGACAGGTCGTTATGGGTTGTGGTCCCTCGGTCTCCTGAGTGATTATAGCCGAAACACTTTTTGCCTGGAGGCTTAATGATGACAAGATTTTCAGCTTTATTAGCTATCGTATGTGTCATGGGGTTTTCTCCCCTTGCTCAAGCCGGATTTCATATGGAGCCCCATATCGGATTTGGTGTGAGCAACGATTGGGACAGTGGAAGCGATTCGGGTGACCTTTCAAAAACCATTGGTGGAATCAAACTGGGATATCAAGCTGACATGGGCCTGCAAGTGGGTGGAGAGATCCAAATAGGCACTGGAACGTTTAAACAATCTTCAGGAACTTTCGGAACTGATGTTGATATGGTTGATGTCGGAATTGGGCCTTACCTTGGCTATCAATCCATGCTTGGAATCCGTGGGTACCTCGGTGTCTTCCGCAGCGCCATGGCCTTAAACGACACTCTTGATTCTACACTTACGGGTGTCGGATTCAAATTGGGTGCGGGCTATCGTTTTGTTGATTGGTTTGCTTTGAACCTTGAATACATCACCACTAGCTACGACGAGGCGGACACCAACTTAGGTAGCGGAAGCATTGATCCTAAATTTAAAGTTAACACGATTATGCTTGTGGCCAGTTTTCCGTTTAATTTCGGAGGATAGATTCATCTAAACTATTTTAAATTTACAAAAGCACTCTTAAAGAGTGCTTTTTTTTGCCAAAGTTGGTGGGGGATTTAAATGGCCTATTCGCCTCTTGCTTCTAAGGATTAGAGATTGTTCGCGCTGTCCCAGAATTTTTTGTTGGACATATGAATGGCCAAGGCTTCGGCCTGTCGGACCAAGTTTTTTTCAACCTTTTCGATGGGCATGTTTTCTTTTTTCAAATCATACTGGGCCGAGCAAGTCATGACGGCAAAATGGAAAATGCTAGAAAACAAACACATCACCATCCACTCTAAGCCATCGGGTGTGGCTTCTGGGTAATGTTTTTTCAGAAATTGCGCAATGTGAGCGCCTCCGGGAGGGCCCATTTGGCACTGTAGTTTTTCGGTGTAAGGATGGTCCGATTCGGGTGGTGGCGCCTGGTCGCTTAAAAAGGTTTTCATTGTGGCCGTGGCATGATGTTGGTGTTCCCGCATAAATCGAAAAAGATTTCTCGCCAAGTCTTTAACGTCCTTCGAGCGTTGGGTGATTTCAAGCGCGTTTTCATCCATCCAGTCGTAAACATCATTGATGATCGACCAATACAAGGCCTCTTTACTGCCAAAGTGATAATTGATGGCTGCTATATTCACGTCGCAGGCTTCTGCAATCTGTCGAATTGAAGTGCCTTTGAACCCATGCTTGGAAAACAAGATGCGAGCGGTTTCGATTATTTTTTGCTTGGTCTCCATTTTCTCGGCGGCTGTCATGAAGTCACGCCCTGGGTTTTCATACTATCCATGGACATCTGTGTCTTGGCTTTGGACCGACTAAAAAAACCAGCCATATCCTCAGTGATGGCATAGGCGCAAGGAACCCACAGGAGGGCTAGGGCGGTTCCGCTGACCAGGCCCCAGGCCATGGCCAGGGTCATAGGAATAATGAACTCATCGGACCCACCAATGCCGTATGCTGTTGGTAAAAGTCCGCTGACCGTGGTGAGTGATGTGACCAGAACGGCTCGCAGTCGCAGCCCCGTGGCCTCCACCAGAATATCCAGAAGGGGCATGTCTGGTTTTTCTTCTTTTAAGGTTTCAATAAAGGAAATGAGAACAATCCCCGAGTTGACGATGATTCCTCCCAGACCAACAATTCCAATTAGGGCTAAAAAGCTCATAGGCCGTTGATGGAAGAAAAAGGCTAACGACACACCGACTAAGCCCAAGGGGATCGTGGTTAGAATAATTAAGGGTTTGATGTAACTGCTAAATAAAAAAACGAGCAGTGCAAAAATCCCAATCAAAGACAGCACTAGAGCTTGCAGTAAGGACTCAAAAGATTCTGCTGTTCGCTCGGCTTCGCCCCCAAACTTAAGAGAGACTTCTTTGTATTGATCGCTGATGCTGGCGTAAAATTCAGCGACTTTAGCGTTGGCTTCCACTGAAGTGATAACGTCATCATCAATGTTGGCCGTTAAAGTTTTAGCCGGTTTGTAGTCAAAACGTTTGATGTGGGGTGTTCCATCGACATTTTTTAATTCGGCAATTCGTGATAGAGGAATCAAATCTCCCTGCTGGTTCATCACTTTTAAACTGAGTAAATCGCCAGAAGATTCGCGGCCAGAATCGGCCAGACGAACGAAGTAGTCGACCTCTCGATTGTTGACGTTGACGTTGGTGACCGGAATTCCAGCAATCGCAGCTCGGAGAGTTTGTCCAATTTCCAGGGTGCTCAGCCCCAGACGTTTGGCTTTGATGGTGTCCACATTAACTAAAACTTCCTTTTCGCCATACACATCGTCAATCTTCACATCGAAAACACCTTGAACTTCTTGCAGTTGAGATTTTACTTTTTCGATGGCTTGCTCGAGCTCTTTGGGGTCGTTGGATCGAAAAATGGCAGTGACCGGAGCGCCGACCGGAGGACCGTTGACTTTAGCTTCAAAGGCCAATTCCGCGCCTTCGTACTTTATCGAACGCAAGCGGTCTAAAACTTCGTTGGTGAGGTTGCTGTTTTTGGCCTTTTCGGTCATAAACATTCGCAGTAGGCCGACATTTTCACCCCGTTTTCCTTTCGGATCGTTTGGATCGTCTTCAGCTTTTCCAACAATTGAGGTCACGGCTTTGGCATCATCCCCCATAACCTCATAAACTTTAGTGGTCAGGTCTTTCATGATTTCATTGGACTTTTCGATGGTGGTGCCACGGGCCAACTCGACGCGGCCAATATAGATTTCGGTTTGGTTGGCGGGGAACAGAATAAACTTGTTACCCACAGTCATCATAAAAATTGAAAAAATAATCAACCCAGAAAAAGCAATGGCACTGATGTAGCGGTGCTTAATCAACCTTCGAACCATTCTGGTGAAGCCAGGTCGTACACGAGTGGTGAACCAGTCCGTTTCTTCATAGGGTTGATGGGATGGGGCGTCTGGGTTGTCGGCCTCCTCGCGATCTTTTTTGGTAACCAGTCGCATCGGTAGCAGGATAAAGCATTCAACAAGGCTAAGTAATAGAGAGGCTGTGACCACCAATGGAATGCCGCGGATAAACTGCCCCATGATACCTTTAGTAACCAACATTGGGATAAAGGCGGCGATGGTGGTAAAGGCTGTGGCGGTGATGGGTAGCCAGAGTGTGCGCACCGATTCGATGGCGGCGAGTTTGCCATTCATTCCTTCGGCTTTCAGGCGGACAAAGTTTTCGGCAATAACGACGGCATTGTCCACCAACATACCGATGGAAATCACCATGGCTAAAATTGTGATCGTGTTAAAGCTCATGCCTGCCACTTGTAAATAACCGAAGGTGGCAAAAACGGCGAGAGGTAGGGACAGTGAAGCCATAAAGCCCACTCTCCCGGGGAGAAAGAGCATTAAAAAGAAAACAACCAAAAGCAATCCAGCTAAACCGTTGGAAGATAGAACGTTCAAACGATTTCCTACTCGAACGCCTTCGTCGCTGTAGATATTAAACTTAAGCTGACCTTCATACTTTTCTTGAAAGCGTGCGATCGTCGCCTTAACATCGTCGGCCAGCTCAATGATATCGGCTCCACTTTTTTTGCTGATGATCAATAGAGTGGCCGATTCTCCGTTGATACGAGTTAGAATCCGCGCGTCCTCTTCGTCGTCGACAATCTGCGCGACATCTTTCAGCTTAATCGTTCCGCCCGAAAAGTTGGCTCGAACCACAATGTCTTCTAAAAGTTTAGGGTCTCGTATTTTTCCGTCTAGCTTGACCAAAGTTTTTTGATCGTTGGCTTCAAGCGTTCCAGCCGGAATGGTGACGTTATGAGAAGCGACAGCCTGAGTCACCTCACTCAGGCCCACATGGTACTGTTGTAGTTTTTCGGGGTCGACAAAAATAGAAAACTGTCGTTCAAGGAATCCCGTTTTGTTAATGGTACTGATGGCTTTATTGTCTTCCAAGGCCTCTTCAAGTTCGACCGCCACCCGGTCGCGCAAGCGTCCCTCATTAGACCCAGAAATCGCCAATTCAATAACAGGAAATTCTTCGGTATTAATTTCTAAAAAATCGGGAGGGTTTTCCAAGTCAATCGGTAAGTCAGGAACTCGGTCCACAGCTCTTTGCAAGTCGGCAATAACTTCGTCAACCGGGTAGTTATCAATGTCGACGATAGTCATGATTTGAGACTGACCGGGTTGGCTGACCGACTTGACTTCTTTTATCCCGGTCACTGATCGAATTTCGTCTTCTATGGGTTTGGTGATTTTGGCTTCAATGTCTTCCGCCGTAGCTCCTTGGTATTGGGTGCTGATAATCACTTGCCCAATGTCTACGGGAGGGAAGGATTCGGAGGTCAGTGAGGTTAAGCCTCCGTAGCCGAAGAAGACAAAAAATACGGTCACGACCATAGTAAATTTATAGTTTTCTAAAAAGAATCGCGAAATATTGGTCATGATTGAACTCCTTGCAATTGGTTCAGTTCACAGGGGTGGTTTGAAAAGAGTTTAAAGTAATCAAGCAACAAGTGCAGGATTTGGCGTTTGGTATCGATCAGTTGAAGCTCCGATCCAAACAGGTTGTCTTGCTCTAGAACGTAGGTGTTTAAAGACACTCGAGCTTGGCGGTATTTCTTTTGTGTTCGCTTAAGGCTGGTTCGTAAACTGTCAACAGTGGCTCCTTGTGATTTGGAGGCGCCGACCAGCAGAGAGATGGCCTTCTGAATTTTTTGGTGCTCCGATTTCAGCTGCAGTGAAATTTTACTTTTTTGAGCTTCGAAGCGGTTTTGAGTCGCACTGACTTGCGAAGCCTGGCTGCGTGAAAGGTCCCCACCCAGAGGGACTTGTAAAGCTACCCCGACTTCATATCCGTTGCGAAATTGATCTGTCAGTTGGTTGTAGGCGGCGTCATGACTGTTGTCGACTCCTGAGGCCTGGTAGCGAGCCTTTAGTTTAACGTCAAAGGAGTCAGTGGATTTAGCTAATCGCATTTCATGATCTTGCTGCTCGTCCAGGAGACCAACAATATCGTCAAAGCGGGAGTACTGAGGGTCCATTTTGTTTTGCGCTAGTATTTCTCCCATGCAACGGCGGGCAGCGCCTTCGATGTCTTGGGCTTCACGACCATCTAAGGAAATGGTTTTTGCGTTTAAAAAAGGAAGCATGGATTTCAGTTGCCCGATCATAAGCTCTTTTTGGTAAGAGAAAAATAGAACAGAAGATTTTCGCGACTCCAGTTGGGCTTGATTGCGAGCCACGTCGCCGGAGTCGCCAAGGCCTTCTCGTAATTTTTTCTTTGATTCAGCCCACTGGCTGGTGGCCGTTTTCACAAGTTCTTGAGAAAGATTGAGCGACAGCTCATTGGCAACCAAAGACCAATAGAGTTTGCGAACATCAAGAACAAAACTGTGTTGATCAATGTTGGCTTGTAAGCTAGAAATTTTCTGGTTGATCTTAGCTGACTTCAATTGACTTCGATCTAGCCGACCCAAAATGTTTTTCCAGATATCAATTTCGACCCCCAACTGCACGCCCACCTGAGTGGCATTGTCGATCAAACCATTGGCGGTGCTAATTTGCTGAGAGTAAACCTGAGTGTTGATGGTGGTTCCCAGCGAGGTTTTTTGACTGACTCCCAGATTAAAAAGTTTTTGTGGCTGAAAGACCGGGGCAAACTGGATAATGGCATTTTCTTTTGAAGAAAAATAAGAATAGGAGGCTTGCAATTTTGGATCGTACTGGCTTTTCACCGCGAACTCTTGGGCTCGGTTGGCTTGCTTACCGGCTTCGATCTCTTGGCTCACAGGCGACGTCTTTTGGGCCATATTAATGACTTCGGACTCGGTGAGCAGGAATTGGGCTTGGCTAGACAAAGAAAACAAGCCAATGAGAAAGGGGATAGCAAAGAATCCAAGAAGACGGAACATAGACACCTCATTCAAACGTTTGTTTGAAATTCTCATAGTCCGCAGGTGTTGTAAACACTTATTTTAAACGGTCGTTTGAATTTTTTATCTATCTAAAATTATTGAATAAAATTGTCTCATCTTGAAGGAGGGGGGCGGCAAGCCTAAGGTGGGGTCCTCTTAGTCAAAAGTGATTTTTAAAGACCCTAGAACCAAATTATAGGTGGCCTTTAAAAAAGCTCCCATAAGGATCCCAAGTAAAATCATCACAGCAACCACTCCGAACCACGCAAAGGTGTTACTAATGGTAAAGGCGATGTCATAAAAAGCGAAGTCCATTCCAAAAAAACTAAGAACACTGATAATCATCATAGAGCCAAAGACACCACCAAAAAGAAAACAAAGTGGCCACTCCAGCATTTGACTGGATCGAGAGATAGACATTCCCAAAAAAATAGAAATAACAAAGGGAACGAGAAAGTACTCACCCATAGGAACCTTGGTAAGATGCCCATTCATTCCCACTACAATGGCGTAGTAGATAAAACCAAAAAAGCTCAATAAAACTAAATCTCTATTTTGGTTGTAAATGTACATAAAACTTCTCCTACCTCTATATAGAGCAATCCCAATGCCGGCTCAGATCAAAAAAGCAGGGGTTTAAAACCGCTAGTGTGCCTAACGATAGGAAAAAGTGACAAAAATTGGCGGCTTAGGGCCACTGATCGATGACAAGGTCACGCATCTGAACCAGAAGTTCGAAGGCTTCGATGTACTTGGTTGCGCCAACCGAATCCTGAGCGTCGAGCATTCCGCAAAGATCATAAAGTGTGGTGAAAGCCTGAGAAAAATCCTGAATGTCATCGGTGGTGATGTCTGTTTGGATTTTTAATTGGCGAAAATCGTCGGTCATGGCTTGGGTGTAGGTGGGGCCGTTGTTGACTTGGGGTTCACACCAGTAAGTCTCGTCACCTTCGGCAAGGCCCATTTCAAAAGCTTGTAAGTCTAGCTTCATCATGGCTAGAAGAGGTCGAAGCTCTGAAACCGAAGTCTCCACTTTCGGGGTATCTGCTTGCGGTTTTTGGTCGGCGAAAGCCCCTTGGCTGAGAAGCAAAAAACAATAGACACTTATAAGTAGACTTAACTTCCTCACAGAGTTTTCCTTTTGTAGTAATCTCCCATGACCAATTTCTGAAGCATAAATCCGGCTGGGATTGCGATGATCCAAGAGGATAAAAGAAACAAGCTGTACTCTCCGGCCGTTATTCCGGCTCGAATCATTTCAACTATCGGCAGGTGGTCCATCAAAAAAGCGCGAAGCAGCCATGGAAACAAGTTGACGGTAACAACTCCCACGGTAAAAAACAAAGCCCACTCTAAAGATTGGTAGAGGTAATTCATAAACAGCCCGGCCATAAAACCAAACCCAAGCATCAAAAGAAATTGTTGTTGGATGGTTAGGTTTAAAAGATGGTTTGTTAGAAGAACCATTCCGCTGCCAGCGATCAGCATGATAAATAAATCATTGTTTCTGCTAATAAAGGGATTGTGGTCCATTGTGGTGTGCCTCCTGTTACCCCTGTGAATTGCAAGGGGCATTCCAGCTCATCTCAAAATGAGACCAAGAAGGGGGCTAGAAAAACCTGTGGCTTTGGATTCACTGTTGAAATTGTTTACGGCTGGTTAGGATGGCCACAAACCGCTGGAAGGCAGAAAAATGCAGAAAGGGGTGGTGTAATCTCAGGAAAGGTTAGAAAAAGCGAGCATGTCGGTAGTAATTGCGGTGACTTAATTTATAAAACAAATAGCCGGAGGGTAGGCACAGGGCCCAGGGGCTCAGCAAGCTCAGGATAAACGGTACCCCATGGAGTGCGGCATCCATCAAAGACTTCGTGTCATAGGCTCCGGTTCTCCCATAGTGAAGAATCTGTGGCATTAAAAGTGCGATCGTAATCCCAAGTGCAAATGCGATCATCCATTCTAAGATCTCTCCTAGAAAGGGGCCAAAGGTTCCTAAGAAAAAAGCAAGAACCCCAGAAGCCATCCAAAGCTGACTGGTATCGAGGGGGTAAATGAAAAAGTGGGTGTAGCAAAGCGCGGCTCCAAAAAGAAACACTACGACAATGTCAGCCACATCTATAAAAAAGTTTGGTCGATCCATCGATTCTCCACTCTACTCAATCTAAAGAGAAGCAAGTCTTGTACCACTTGAATTCGAAAGCTAAGGGTTTTCAGACGTTTAGAATGTGCACGGTCGGACTGTCTGTCTAAAAACAAGACGTCTCAAATTTAAACAAAATACCGGAATGAACCAAAGATCCCCTTGTAAGTGTAGAGTCTGGTGAGTAAGACCTGCTTTGGTGTTCCTTTCTTTTTTACAAGAACCACGACTTCTAGTGAAAAAACTTTGCTTCTTCCTCTTGGTTCTTCATATTGGTGTTTTCGACGAAGGGAGCAGTATGTTTAAGGTCTTAGTTTTCTTGGGGTTGATTTTTCAAGCTTCTCCAGGTTGGTCTCAATCGGCGGCTCTTTTTCAACTTTACCGTACTAACTATTATCCGCACCGAACCATGCAGTATGCGGTTAATTTTGATGCTTCTTGCCAGATCCAAAAACAAAATCCTTTTCGCGTCTATTTTGTTGAGACCGGAACTGGGCAGCCTGTCGATGGATTTTCCAATTACAACAAAGAGTACTTTAACCCTCGGCAAGTCAGAGTTTCAGGAGCCGAAGCTCAATTCACATTTAAGTCTTTAGAGAGTGTTTCTGAAAAAGCCGGTGCCAATTACTCTTTGCGATTGCGTTTACAAAAATTGGGTAGCCGCTGTGTTCCTCAAGTTGACCTCTTTAACGGCAGTGGTCGAGCCGTTGATAAATTAGACACCTTTGTTGTTGAGTTTGATTTAAATATCGCGGGACAGCCCAAGGGTTTCAACTGGGCCGCTGCCTATGGCCAGTCTGCTTTTTGCCTCGTCGGTCAATGCCAATAGTTCAGTTTACAGCCACACCGATATCACAATAGAAAATTTTTAAGGTAGACAGGTGGGGGAAAACCTTGTTGCATATTCTATAAAATGGAGTCCACAAATTCGTTTGAATTGAAGGGGCGAAGGTCTTCGATTTTCTCGCCGACGCCGATCATCTTGATGGGCAGTTTGTGTTCGCAGGCGATTCCTACGGCCACTCCGCCTTTTGCCGATCCATCCATTTTGGTTAAAATAACCCCACTGACTCCTAAAGCTTGGTGAAACTGCTCGGTTTGCATCAAGGCGTTTTGTCCCGAGTTGGCATCGAGAACTAAAATAGTTTCGTGAGGCGTTCCCTCAACGGCTTTGTTCATCACTCGCTTCATTTTTTTCAGCTCTTCCATTAGATTTTTTTGAGTGTGTAGGCGGCCCGCCGTATCAATAATCACTAAGTCAAAACCTCGGGAGGCTCCTTTTTTTACCGCATCAAAGGCGATGGCGCTGGGGTCTTTGATTCCGTCGGGGCTAAAAATTTCCACTTCGGCGCGGGTTGCCCACACTTTCAGTTGTTCATCGGCGGCGGCGCGAAAGGTGTCGCCGGCGGCGATCAAAACTTTTTTACCTTTGGCTACTTGCTGGCTGGCGAGTTTGCCAATGGTGGTGGTTTTACCGGCGCCGTTCACGCCCACGATCATCCAAACCGTGGTGGTGTGGTCAGGATGGGTGGCCAGTTCACTGGTGTTCACAGAAGTGAAGATACTGTTGAGTTCGTCTTTCAGGGATTGGTGCAAGGTCTCCACACTCATGGACTGATCTTTGATTTGGGCCGACATATTGGAAATCAAATGATCCACTGTTTTAGGGCCGAGGTCGCTCGTATAAAGGGCTTCCTCTAAATCTTCGATTTCTTCTTTGCCAATTAAGGGTTTGCCGGAGAACTGACTTTTCAGTTTTCCCCAAAAGCCCTCGCGGGTTTTTGCAAGAGCATCCTCCAGAGACTGCATTTCCTTGCGGGCTTTGGCTTTTTCCAGTGGCGGTGGGGTCGGGGCCGTCTCGGGTGTGGCTAGGCTCGGTTCTTCACTGGCGACCGGCCGCGGCTCACCAGTCTCTGGTCTTGGCAAAGGCTCTTGAACGGGAGCTTTTGATTTGGGTTTGCGGAAAAAATAAAGGCTAGCGCCACCCAGGCCGAGGACACCGGTGGCAATGTATATGAGAAGATCGAGTTCCATTTTTACCCCTTAATTTGTGCCTCTGGGATATACCTTGCTCATTGGCAGACGGCAAGGGCAGCGGCCGCATGGTTGATGCCGGCCGAAAGCAATGCGCGTTCAGGAAATGCGAGGGGCGGTGGTTGAGGGCCAGGAAGTCCCATTAGGTAGCGATCGTCGCTCAGGGGGCTCTTAAAGAGCTCCACCTCTAGGGCTGAAATCTCAAAATCCACTTCGATCTGCCGAGATTCCGTTTCGATGACACTCAGTCGGAGCCGCGGCATTTGGATCAGCGTCCTTTCCATCATCATTGGGTTGGGAATATGTTCGGGAGGCACACAGAGAGGAACGATGGGTGATAGAGTTTCCAGAAAAGCTTGCTTGCCGGCCCGCTCGAAAACAGAAGAGTTTAGGGTCTCTATCCGTTGCCACTTGCCTTGGATGTGTTCGGTGACTCGTCCCGCTTCCACATCGTCAATATTCAAGTCAACCCAGCGAAGGGGGTGATCGTCGCCCAGTAGAGTCTGAATTTCTGCGAGAATTCGAGGCTTTTCAGAATTCAGCTTGGCAATAATCATTTGTTCGCGCCGCTGGTTGCGTCCATGGGGGTCAAAAGCACAAGCCTCGGCGTGCTCGCTCAATTCCTCTGAGGGGAGGCAAATGAAGGTGGAAGCGAGGATCGAAGCGCTGACCACAATATCTTCAGAGTTTTGTTGCACATCATGGATATGAGAAAGTGTAGCGACGGGTCGGTAACCCTCCGCTGTCTGCTGATAAACCAAACTTCCTGAATAACCGCGGGTGATGTCTTGTTCGCAATCGAAAAGAGCCAAGGGACTGATATCTTGGTCGTACCATGGAACTCCGGTGGTGCCTTGGCGGGTGGTGCATTGAATACGATGCAGGACCAAGGAGTCGGTGATTTCATCAACCAGAGGAACAAATAAAAAGTAGTGGCTGGCGTCCGGAAGAGGCACTGCAGCGACCTCAGTCACTCGGTCATCAAGAGACTCCTCCAGTTCTAGAATAGCCCAGTCCGTTTGCAAATCGGTTTCGTCCACATCATCGAAATGGGGTGAAAGGGCAAGCACTTTATTACAGCCGACCAATTGGTTCTGAGAAGAATTCCCTAATTTGGGAAAAATAATCTGAATGCGGTTTTTACAGTTTTTTTCAACTTCTAGCAGATCATTAGGGAGACAATGGCGACTGGTTAAAAATCGTTTGGTCCCAATCAATCCGCCGAAACAATTGCCAGAGATCCGGGAGGGTTTGCTTTGACTGTCGTCGATGGTGCCGGTGATCAGTTTTCCCATTGAAAGGGGGCAGTCTTCGCATTCGAATTGGTAGGCCGCAAGCCTTTGCTGGGCTTCACCAAAGTGAATAAAATCCGGTTTGATTGCCAATTGGTAACGCCGAAGCTGCTGCTGATTGAGAGTTTCAGTGCTGGGTTGATCATTGCTAGACAGGTCTTTGTTTTCCTTCGCGCCTTGCGGGCCGCAAGACACAACAATCACCAGAAAAAAAAGGGAAAGAACAGACCATAACTTCACAGCCTCATTATATTGAAAGGCCAGTGCTGACCCTATAGGCCTTGAAAAAATCACAGGCTTGATCAGAACGTAAACAGTGTCAAAAAGTTCCATTAGACAGTCGTGAAAAATCAACATATGTGGTGGAAATCTCAACGATTTTGCTTCATAGTGGTTTTTTAATTGGGATCGTGATGAAGAAAAGCAATGACAAAAATCGGCCATTAAATCAGTGGCCCCTGTATGAAGTCGAAGAGCGTTTGCAGCGCTACAAGGGTATTTTACAGTCCGAGCTGAAATCCTACGGGCTGTCTTTTGACTTCCACCTTTGGGTGTCGGATGAGTGGTTTTGCCCCGATGGAGTGCCTGGTTTTGCGTTGCCATTCTATTTGTTCAACCCCCAGTTGATGAAAATTCACAAAGCCGAAACCGGAAGTGTTGAGGGGCGAACCGAATTTGAAATTTTAAAACTCATGCGTCACGAACTGGGGCATGCCATCGACAATGCCTTTGGCCTAAGAAAAAACGCCGACCGCCAGCGGGTCTTTGGCTCTCCTAAAACCGAGTACCCGGTGGCCTACAGTCCGCAGATTTACTCGCGCAACTTTGTGCAGTACTTAGGCGAAGGCTATGCGCAAAGCCATCCCGACGAAGACTTTGCCGAGACTTTTGCCTTTTGGTTGGACCCCGATAAAAAGTGGCGCATGAAAAGTTTCAGTCCGGCCTTAACCGATAAGATCAATTGTATGGATCGTTTGATGCGAAGCTTGCGCGGGCAGCAGCCTGTTTTGACCAACCGGTTTCGCATCGATCCTATTGAAAAAAATGACCTCAGTCTGCAGTCCTTTTATCGCGACTACCACCGACAAAGAAAAACTTCCGGCTTAAAGCGAGTCGACCACGAGTTGCGCCAAGCTTTTCAGTGGCCCGGCAAAAAAGATCTTTCGTGGTCATTCTTTTTACGCAAAGAAAAGCACTATCTTAAAAAGCGGTTGTCGGAAGAAGAGGGTGTTTTTCAATACGAAGCGGAAAGAGCCATTCAGAAAATCATCAAGCGGGCCGAGTCTCTCGAAATCAAAGGGAACTTGGCCGAGTTCCGTCGAAAAACGCCCGATCTGCTCAAAAAGAACTTTCGGGTTCTTAAAGAGCAGGAACAACTTAAAGTTTTCTTATAAAATTAAATGCGCGCTTCTGTTGAAGTCTGTCCGTCGGCTTTCATCATGGGGCCGCCTTTCAGGATGACTTCCGGGCTGACCGCACCGGCACCGATGGTTTCCATATTGCTGATAAATTTCTCAGCCAACTGAAAAACTTCGGGACCCATGGGGATTTTCAGGTAGGTCTCGTCCAACCCGGGACAAGCCGTCGGAACTTTAAATCCAAAAACAGGGTGCTCAACCATCGGCTGCTCGGCCAATTTGCCGGTTTGAATGGCTCGCAACAACTCGCGACTGACTTGGATCGGGAAGCGAGGTCCTTTGCCGTACCCCTTGGTCCACCCGGTGTTCAACAACCAAACTGTGGTGTTGTTCTTCTGAATTTTTTCGGCCAAAAGCTTGGCGTACTCCGATGGGTGGCGCGGCATAAAAGGGGCTCCAAAGCAGGCACTAAAAGTGGCTTGGGGCTCGGTCACACCAAGTTCCGTTCCAGCAACCTTCGCGGTGTAACCAGATATAAAGTGGTACTGGGCTTGGTAAGAGTCCAACTGGGCAACGGCCGGAAGGGCGCCAAAGGCGTCAGCGGTCAAAAAGACCACGGTCTCGGCTTGTCCAGCTTCGGCATTTTGGTTGAAGCAATTTTCAAGGGCCTTGATATCGTAAGAGCCACGGGTGTTTTCTGTTTTAGAATCGTCGGTGAAATCAATTTTTCGAGTTTCTTCGTCGGCGACCACGTTTTCTAAGATCGAGCCAAATTTGTTAGCGGCGCGATAAATTTGCGGTTCGGCGCGCTCGGAAAGATTGATCAGTTTTGCGTAACAGCCGCCCTCAAGGTTGGATAGGCCAGTGTCCGACCAAATGATTTCGTCGTCTCCGATCAACATTCTTTCGGTAGCGGCACTCAATGTGGTTTTGCCTGTGCCAGAAAGGCCAAACAGGACAGACGATTGTTTGCCGCCTTCTCGGCAATTGGCCGAGGCGTGCATGGGGAAGATTCCCATCTCTGGAAAGATGTAGTTACAAAGACTGAAGGCGGCTTTCTTAATCTCTCCGGCGTAGGCGGTGCCGCAGATGCAAACAGTTAAGTCGACGGGATCAAGAATCACCATGGTGTCAGTGCCCACATCCAGACCATGTTCAGTGGTGGTGCCGTAAGGATCGTGATAGATTTTGATGGCGCCGTAGTTTTCACATTTCTTTTGCAGCTCTTGAATGGCTTTTTCTCGAAACATATTTTGCGCGAACAGGATGTGCCAAGGCGAGGTCGAAGTGACTTCGACCGGGAATCCACCAACGAAGCCTTTGTAATTGTAAGTTTTAGCTGCGGCATGCTTCTTTTTGATGCCTTCTAGAAGTTGAGTTTTAGTTTCGGGAGCGATGGATTTGTTGCCTGCCCAGTTGATTTTGTTTTCCAGTTCTGGATGTTTAGCAATGTAGCGTTTGTCGGCGGCACGACCGGTGAACTTTCCGGTATCAACGATCAAGGCTCCAGCCTGACTGAGAGTGGCCACACCAAGGCGGATAGCTTCTTCGATCAACGAATTCCTAGACATATTCTGACCCTTTCATAACCCTGCCGGGATTGAATTTTCAATTGAGGAGCTTTTTGTACTGACTTTCTGGCGGGAGTGCAATCAAGGATGTAAGGAAAATAATGCCCTTTAAGAGCCATTCTTTAAGATATTGAAATTGTTAAACTTTGTACCAACAGCAGAACCTTAAAGCCGGATGCTAAAATTCCAAGCCTATAAGACCGATAAAGCAACATAATAGGGATCGACCGACATGCGTCCATTGAGAGTTTTGGTCCTGGTTCACCGAGATTGCGTTCCTCCGAGCGGGGCGACCACAAAGTCGGCGGATTGGGCCCATTGGAAAACCGAGTTTTACGTTAAAAAAACCCTAAAGACTTTAGGGCACCAGGTGATTCTGTTCCCTGTTACGGATCAACTGCAAGACCTGCAGGTTATCATTAATGAATTTCGACCTGACGTCGCCTTCAATTTGCTCGAAGAGTTTCAAGGCGAAGCAATTTTCGAAGGACATGTCGTTGCCTGTTTAGAGCTGATGGGGGTGCCCTATACCGGTTGCAACCCGTTGGGTTTAGCGCTGGCAAGGGACAAGGCCACTGGCAAAAGAATCCTGCAAGCCCAAGGGCTTCCGACGCCAGGTTTTTTTACGGTGCCCCTCGGGCGCAAAGCCAAAAAGCCAGAGGCGTTGGACTACCCCTTGATCGTCAAATCCCTCAATGAAGAAGCCTCACTAGGGATCAGTCAGCAGTCCGTCGTCAAAAATGATCAAGCTTTGCAAGAGCGGGTTCAATTTATTCATGCCAACCTAAAAACTCCGGCCTTAGTGGAGGAGTATATAAAAGGACGGGAGCTTTATGTGGGCGTTCTCGGGCACAAGCAATTGAAAGTCTTGCATCCGTGGGAACTTAGCTTTGGGGATCTTAATAAAAAAGGCTTTCCCATTGCCACCCGAAACGTGAAGTTCAATAAAAACTACGGTGACCGAAATCAAATCACGCGCGGGCCGGCGAAGCTGTCGGTCCATACCCTTAAAAAGGTGGAAACTCTGAGTCGTGAGATTTACCAAGCTTTAAAATTGAGCGGTTACGCACGACTAGACTACCGAGTCTCCGACCAAGGCGACCTCTATTTTATTGAGGCCAACCCCAACCCCGAGCTGGCCCATGGTGAGTGCTTCGCCAATGGTGCCAAGGCCACGGGAATGGATTACCAGGAGCTTATTGGAAAGATTCTCAATCTCGCCCGGTCCTACAAACAGGCCGCTTAGCAGGGGACACGCCGCGCTAGACCTCTGTATTCGAATTGACCTGACCAATGGCTCTTTTTGAACCCCTATCTTGACCCGTCTAATTTTTAATATTACTAATAATTATAGGAACTTGTCGAAAAGAGGACCCAATGCAACAAGACCTAAAAACCTTTGAAGTATCAATTGCTGGTGTTCCTCTGCGCTTAAAATCAAGTCATGATCAAGAAACTGTCGATGAAATTTTGAAAATGGTTGAAGAACAAATGGACCCTCAGCTGGCAAAAACATCTTTACGTAACTCGTCTTTGTTGGCTTGCTTACGATTGGCTGAGGAACTTTATCTATTACGAAAAAGAACCAAAGAAGAACTGGACAATCTTGAATCTCAAACTCTTGAGCAAATAGCGCACATTCAACAAGCTCCTTGAAGTCATTGAATGACTCTGATTTTTCAATTGAGCTGAGACCCCACCGAAAGGGTTGGGTGAAGATCGCTGACTTTGAAAAAACAACATTCAATAACTTCGGCAAAAAGAGGGATGGTTCGCCTCTCCCTTTTTATTGAACAGAATTTTTGGAGAGGTCCGCTGGATTAGGACTAAAGGAATGTTGTGACGATCGAAAAAGATGGCTTGCGAGCTCGTTTTAAGCGAAAGCTTAATGAATTGCCCAGCACAGAGAAAAGAAGGCAATCCCAAGCCCTTGTTTCTAAGCTTGCCGAATACCTGGCTGATCAGTCTGGAGTTTGGACGATTTATTCTCCCTTAAATGATGAGCCCAATCTATTAACGCTGCTTCAGCGTTTCGACCAAATCACTTGGGTCTTTCCAAAAATTGAAAGCAAAGAACAAATGCAATTTTATAAAGCTATGACTCCCGAACAGATGCTTTCAGATCTCTTCTTGGAATCTGTGGAGCCAGAAAGCGACGAAGCCCATCGGGTTGAAACCCATGAAATCGCGGGTTTTATTGTGCCGGGCTTGGCTTTTGACAAAAATGGAATCCGCCTTGGACGTGGTGGTGGATACTACGATCGATATTTAGAAAATTATAAAGGTCCAAAACTAGGTGTGACTTTTAATGAAGGAATAGCAACCGAGGCTCTACCTAGAGAGCCTCATGACCAGCAGATGAATATAGTGATCAGTCCCGAAGCGTGGATTGAAGTTGATAAAAGTGAGGTTAGTAATGAATTTTAGCATATTGAGTTTGGTGATCGGAATGGCCGTTGGTGCGGCGTTGTTTTTCGCCTACAAAAAAATGGTCGAAACTGCGAAAAAGAAATCGGCAGAAGTGGAAGCCGAAAAAATCATCAATCGAGCCAAAGGCGAATCGCAGAAGATTATGAAAAACGCCGAACGAAAAGGCAAAGATTTTGAAGTTCGGGCCAAAAAGAATGCCGAAAAAGACATTCGCATTCAGAAGGAAGAAGTTGCAAAGCAAGAGGTCAAACTGAAAGATCGGCAAAAGCAGCTAGAGGGCGAGTATCGCAAAAAAGAAGAAAAATTGATGTCAGTGGAAGGTGAGTTTAAAAAACGAGAAGAAACCATCAAAGCCCACGAAAGCCGAATGGAAGCTCTTGAGCGTGAAGCCAAAGAGAAGATTCATCAATTGACCGAGAAATTGCAGAGCTCGGCCAACATCAGCCCAGAAGAGGCGAAAGAAGAAATGAAACGCTCTCTTGAAGAAGAGGCTAAGGCTGAAATCGCTCAACAGGTGATCACGATCGAAGAAGACGCCAAGCAAAGAGCCGAAGCTAAAGCCAAGCGTATTGTCGGTATGGCCATTTCTCGTTACGCTGGTGAGTTCACTGCCGAAAAAACAGTATCAGTGATTCCTTTGCCTAATGAAGATCTGAAAGGAAAAATCATTGGTAAAGAGGGGCGAAACATTCGTGCCATTGAATCTCTTTGTGGAGTTGATTTGATCATTGACGAAACTCCCGAAGCCGTTGTGATTTCTGGTTTTGATCCAGTTCGTCGCGAGGTCGCCCGTCGAGCCCTCGAAACCTTGATGGAAGACGGACGTATCCACCCTGGACGCATCGAAGAAGTGATCGATAAAACCAAAAAGAATCTTTTTAAATTTATTAAAGCCGAAGGCGAAAAAGCCTGCCTAGAGCTTGGCCTTCAAGGCGTGCATGGAGAAATCCACAAAACTTTGGGAAGTCTGAAGTTCAGAACATCCTACGCTCAAAACAACTACACTCACTCGATTGAAGTGGGGATGCTGTGTGGCCTGATGGCTGCTGAGATGGGTGTTGATGTGAAGGCGGCCCGACGCGCGGGACTTTTTCACGATTTAGGTAAGGCTCTGGATCACAGTATTGAGGGATCGCATGCCATCATTGGAGCGGATCTTTGTAAACGTTTTGGAGAATCCGAAGCGGTTTGCCACGCAGTTCGGGCGCACCACGAAGACGAAAAGCCAAGAACCGTTTTGGCTCACTTAGTGACCGCCGCCGACGCCATAAGCAGTGCCAGACCCGGAGCTCGTAAATCGATCATGGAAAGCTATATTCAACGATTGGAAGATTTAGAATCGGTAGCCAATAGCTTTGATGGTGTGGAAAGAACTTTTGCCATTCAAGCGGGCCGTGAGATTCGCGTGATCGTGGACAGCTCGCGGGTCACGGATGAGCAATCGGTGATGCTGAGTCGTGATATCGCTCGGAAAATTGAACGGGAGTTGAAGTTTCCGGGGCAGATTAAAATTTCTGTGGTTCGTGAAACTCGCGCCATTGAACACGCTCGATAATTCGGCACGGGAGCTATCATGAAAGTGAAATTCCTGCCTTCGGGCGAGGAGTATGAAATTGATTCCAATGAATCCATTCTGCATTTAGCGCAAAAAGAAGGGCTTCATATTCAATCGGTTTGCAAAGGGATCCCATCCTGTGCCGAGTGTCGTATCCAGATTGTGGAAGGGGAGCACCATGTGCTGCCTCCAAACAAAAAGGAAATCGCCTTAATCGGAACGGCCCATTACGTGGACCGGTCGCGCCTGTCTTGTCAGTTGCGTTGCTTTGGCGATGTCGTAGTCGATTTATCCGAGCAGGTTGCCAAGCAAGAGCGAATGAAAGAAAAGCCCAACGACCGTATGGCTCGCCGTGATGGTGAAGAGTCTCGGGCCGTTTTAGGTGGAATCCTGGATAATGTTGTCGCTGCCGATGTGGAGATCCCAGAAGATCTGGGTGAAAACATCGAACGGGTTGAGGTTGAAGCTGTTAAAGGTCAACCTCGCTTGGATAAAAAAGATTCTTTTTACGGTGATTTCTATGATGGTAAAAATAAGAAGAAAAAGCATAGCAACAATCGAAACAAAAAACGCAGTGGTAAAAAAGCCAGCGGCCGCAACAGCGATCGCAATAATGAGCGTAGTGCCGCGCCAAAAGCCGAGGGTGGAGCGGGGCCTAGTAAAAAGAAACGTAACCGTCGTCGCCGTCGCAATAATAAAAGCGGCCCGTCGCAAACGTCCAGTGGGAACTCTTGATGCAAGAAAAAAAAGAGATCTATTTGGATTACCATGCCACCACTCCGGTTTTACCCGAGGTGATGGAAGCTATGAGTCCTTACTTTTGCACCCACTTTGGTAATGCCAACTCCACTCACCAGTGGGGTTGGAAAGCCGAGATGGCTTTGGCCAAATCGGGAAAGCAAGTGGCGGATTTGGTGGGTTGTAAAGCCTCGCAAGTCTATTTTACGAGCGGCGCGACGGAGAGCTTACATTGGGTCATCACGGGGTGGACTCGTAAAAATAAAAATCCAAAAATTTTAACGACCACTGTTGAACATAAAGCCACTTACGGGGCCTGCGATTTTGCAAAGGAACTGGGGGCTGAAGTTAAAATGATTGATGTGGATTCTTTTGGTGCTATTGATCTGCAAGTTTTGGAATCGGAGTTGAAAGAAAATCGACCCACTCTTTTGTCATTCATTTATGCCAACAACGAAGTGGGAACGATCAACCCCGTCGAAGAGATCTGTGCTTTAAAGAAAAAATATCCCCATTTCTCCGTGCACGGGGATGGAGCCCAGGCCGTTGGTAAGATTCCAGTGCACTTTACGAATCTAGATTTAGACTACCTTAGCTTTTCCGGTCATAAAATTTATGGTCCTAAAGGAATTGGCGGTTTGGTGATGAAAGAGGCGGACACCCTGGTGCCTTTGTTTGCTGGCGGTGGTCAGCAAAAAGGTCATCGTGCTGGAACCATGGATGTGCCATCGATAGTGGCCCTTGGGGTGGCTTGCCAGTGGGCCCAAGAAAACTTAGTCAAAGAGGGGGAGCGCCTTACCGCACTCCGTGACCAGGTCATAAATAAGTTGCTAGAAACTGACTTGGTTTCCCTTAATGGTCACCCGACCCGTCGGCTTCCTCATAATATGAACTTCACCTTTAAAAATATCACCATGGATAAGTTGTTGTTAAAACTCCCAAAAGTGGGGTTTAGCTCAAGCTCAGCCTGCTCCTCAGGGGACACCGCCGTCAGCCATGTCTTGACCGCCCTTGGCCGATCTGACCAGGAGGCCCGGCAATCGGTGCGATTTGGCATGGGCCATGGCACGACGGCTGAGGATATGGAATACGTAATGAATAAAGTATTAGAAGCATTAAACGAGGCTGAAAACTTCCAATCTTCGGCCAAATAAGTTATAATAAGGCTTATTAAATTGGTTTTTGCCCCAGCCTTTTTGGGTCAACGAGCGAGGGTTTACAGATGATTGAAATAACAGAGAAAGCCGTTAAACAAGTCCGCCGCCTGAAAGAGGACGAGGACCAGCCCGCAGATGCGATGCTAAGAGTTTACGTTAAAAAAGGCGGCTGCTCTGGGATGTCCTATAAAATGGATTTCACCACAGAGTCTAAAGAGGGTGATAAAACCTTCGAAGCGGGCGGTGAAAAAATTGTGGTCGACACTAACAGCTATCTGCACCTGATTGGGATGGTCCTTGATTTCGAAGGCGGCCTCAACGGTCAAGGCTTTGTCTTTAACAACCCCAACGCCAAAAAAACCTGCGCCTGCGGAATCTCTTTCGGTATCTAGCGCTGGACTGTCATCGGTTCAACCGACTGTCACTAGGGAACGGACCTCGGTACGATCTAAGTCTTTTTTCAACTCGGTTGGGTCTGGGCTGGCAAACAACGAATACCCCACATCTTCTCCCACTGATTTCCTCGGCAGAATGGGCTGTCCGTCTTTCACTTTGATCTTGTGTTTGATCAAAGATTGAAGGGGTGCGGTTACGTCTTTGATTTTTGCTTTGCCCGGACCGGGGTGATGGACCCAGCAGGCGGCATACTGAGTTTCTTTTTTTGGAAATTGAAAGGGCTGATCCATTTCGATATGCACCAAAGCCTCCCATGGGTTAAATCCATAGGATTTCTTGATTAAAGTCATTATATAACCACCTGGTGGGCGGATCGCGATCTCTCCGAACAAGACACCGTCTGGATGGCGGTAAAATTCTAAATGAGTCAACCCCCAGCTAATTTTTAGCAATTTCAAAACTTGGGAGTTGAAGTCTAAAAGGCTTTTGATTTCTTCTTCTGGGTAAGTCGCTGGTAGAATGTTACAGAAACCCTTAACATAGTATTCAGTGACGTTGGTGAAGAGAATCTCTCCATTGTTAACGAAGGATTCAATGCTTCCCTCGGGAGCATCGACAAACTTTTCGTAAATGAGCCCCTTCCCCATATGTTTTTTCAGCATATCCTTGGTTTTACAAAACACGAGGTTGCGGCCGCCGGAGCCCTCAACAGTCTTTACAACCACCGGTAGCGAGAGCTTTTCGATGATCTCTTCTGCTGACTCGCTGCCCTTGCTTACGATAAAAGGTGTCAAAGGGACGGCTTTATCAAACAAATATCTTTTCATCTCAGATTTGTTGGAACAACGCCGAACAAGTGTTAGCTCGGACATCCGAGCCCCAAAATACTTGCGGACAATCGACGCCATATAAACGGCCGCCTCAACACCGACAATAACATGGGTGGGTCTGATCTTAAGATTTTCGATTTCTGCAATCACCTGTTGGGTGAAATCGCAGTCTATAATGTGGTCGACTTTTGTCGGCGTTTTTTTTAATGGTTTGTTGGTGACGATCGAGTAGGGGAAGCCTAATTTTTCAATGGTTTTTGCAAGCTCTTTGCGATAGCCCATAACAAGAACGTAAGGACTTTGTTTTTTCATGCAAAACTCCCAGAATCAGAGGGTGCGAACCCCATACCCAGAGTATATTCAAGCCTCTTCATATTTCAATGACTGTGATCGTCAGGTAAAAAAAAAGCTCCACGTGGGAGCCTTTTGAACTTCAGCTAGAAGTCGTGACGGTAAGTCATGTAGTAAGTTTCGGTCCTTTGGAAGAGAGCGCCACTGACTTTGGCTCCGAAGGTCTCATCGAATCGAGGACGGATATTTCCGATGTTGCGAACACCCAAAGACAAAGAGCCCATCCAACTGGGATCGTACGCCAATAGGATATCAAATTGGGTGGGTGAAACAATCTTGCCAAAACCTCGAACTCTTGTTTCTACATCGGCAATGGATCGAGCGATAGTTTGTGCCAACCAGCTTCCATTTTTCCAGCCCAAAGTGAAGTTGTTTCTCCAACGAGGTCTTTCAAATTGGCCAAGGACTTGCTGTTTCCCAAACTCTTCGTAAAACTGCTCGTAGTAGTGATTGAGGTAAGTGGTTTCGTTAATAAACGTCCAGTCCCCGATTGTGGTTTTTAAATTGTATTTCAATTCAAGATCCAGTCCGTTGGCCTCTTCGGTTCCAACGTTAAACAACTGATAATCGATCCGTTGGATTTGTCCCGTCGGAGATCCCCCTTGTCGGATGACGTTGACTCCGTATTTGGCTGGGTCGGTGCCTTCTTCCTCTAAGCGCATAATGTCGTCTAGGTCGACGCCGATGGTGTCTTCGACTTTCACATACCACCAATCCAACGAGACGCTGAAAGCGCGGGTTGGTTGAATGATGGTACCGAAGTTAACGGAAATCGAGGTTTCTTCTTTTAGATTTTCATTGTTGTTCTGAAAGAAGGGAACCGTTTGTGAGGTACACTCCGAAGAGCTGGGGTTGCCATTCCCCAGGCCAGGGTCTTTACAGCGGGTTTGGTCAACTAAGAAGCTATAGCCGCGCAATTTTGCATTCATGTCTTGCAGCGTTGGCGCTTGGAATCCGGTTCCCGCTGAAGAGCGGAAGGTGAGCCATTTGGTGGGTTGGTATCGAGCCGCCAATTTTGGGTTAAAAGTTTCGCCAAAGTCAGAGTAAAAGTCTCCACGCATGGAAAACTGTAGTTCAAAGGACTTACCGACCAACCCGCTGAACTCTGTAAAGAGAGAGTAAAGCTCGCGACTACCACGCCCTACGACTCCGGACTGAAGCATCACATTGTCGTTGACGATATCGGCGGCCCGGTGATCCGAATAAGCGAAGTAAGCGAAGGAGGTCCCTAGAGCGTTGGACCAATCGAAGCCTAAAAACCGACCCATAGGGCCATTGGTTTTTGCTTCCACCCAGTGCACGACGGCAGTGTTTCTGTTGAAAGCATCAATTCCTAAGTTTGATGTGTCACGAACTGAGGGATCGAAAGGGTTGTATTCATTGTTGATAAAGGCGTTGCGGGCTCCGCTTACAGTTGCCAAGTTGTCTTCATTGGATTCGGCAATGGAAATTTGGTTATTGGCAGAAACATCCCACTGCCAGTCGGAATCACCCCAATAACCCTTGGTTCCCAGAACAAGTCCACCATAATAGGACTGATCGGTGGTGGTGTTGACGTAGTCATCAAACCGGTGAAAAACACGAGTGTCACCACCTGAGTAGTCGGGTAGGCTATTCCACGAGGTCGGTGACTCGGCGGCGTTAAAGGCTACCCCTAAAGTGTCTCCAGGAGTGTTGAGAACATTTGGGAACTCGCTTTGAAAGCGACCATAGCCTGCGATCAAAGTGGTGTAAAAGGTTGTGTCTGCCATAATTTGTCGACTGTACTGGGTCACCGAATCGGCTTGGTAGGAAGGCAGTGTGACTTGCTTTGGCGAAACCGCTTCTTCGCACAAGCCTGAATCATTAAGCTCGGTGCAATTGGGCCCAGGGCTCAAGCCGGAGGCATCATTTACATAGTTAGTTGAGAAGGGGAAAGATTTGTTTAGGTCTCTTGCGTAGTCAAAATCAGAGGAACGAAAACCCTGACCATAAGTGACCTGCAAGCTTGTCATAAAATTGGATTTGTTGGATTGAGTTCCATAGGCTAAAGAGGTTCGGTTGACGTCAGACCCATTGTTCGTAGACATATTGTACTGGTTGGCAAAGGCAAAGCCATCAATGTCGTTGCGGGTGATGATGTTGATAACACCCCCCAAAGCGTCGGAACCATAAGTGGCTGAGGCTCCGTCTTTTAAAACTTCAATTCTTTCGACGGCTGAAATGGGTACAAAGTCTGTAGAAACGGCACCGGAAGAATAGCTACTTCCGCTAGACGGAGCTCTTTGTCCGTTAATTAAAACCAAGGTTCGGGCTGAGCCAATACCTTTGAGACTGACCGTGCTTCCGCCACCACCAAAGGGGGAGACCGTTGATCGCTGTAAGACATCACTCACATTATTAAACCCTGATTGCTCAATCGTTTGTCGATCAATAACTAAAATCGGTGAAGGTCCCTCAATGTCGGTCCGACGAATGTAGGAGCCCGTGACTTGCATTGTTTCTACCTTGTCATTGCGTGTGCCCGAGGCTTGTTCTGGCTCGGTGGCTTTAACCTCTTGGCTGTCCGCATCGGCACTGATCTCTGTTGTGTTTTCGTCGACCGGCTCCGTTTGAGCCATAGCGCCAAATGGAAATAAAATAATGATAAATAAAATTTTTGCCCACATCATGCCATTCCTTCTTTCGTTGATCCTTGAACAGTAAAAGCAAAATCCTCACTTTTCCTGAAAGAGGTGCTTCTACCTACTTTTTTAAAATTAAGAAAGTGACAATAACTGTTAAATAGCGAAGAACAAGTTGATTTTGCGCGTCATTTCCGCTCTGTAGGTAAAATTCCCGATTTTTTGCGGCGGCAGAGACCCTCAGAACAGTTGTTTAGAGCTGTTTGCGAAGATCGTTGGTGATGTTCTTTTGATGAGCTTCCAAAGTACCCCCGCCGATTTCCAGGAGTTTGGCGTCTCGCCATAATCGTTCGACGGCGTACTCGCCGACATAACCATAGCCCCCCAGAACTTGAATAGCATTGTCCGCCACTTGCTTGGCCATAGGGGTTGCCACCAACTTCACTCCGTCCGAATCAATGCGGTTGCCGGTCCCATCGGGGCTCATCAAGCGGGCCGTGTTGTAGACGTAACAACGTGAGGCTTGGTATTGGGCATAACTTTCTGAAATAAATTTTTGAATCTGACCGTACTTATTGATCGGATTGCCAAAGGCGACCCGTTCGTTGGCATATTTGTTCATGATATCGATCGAACGCTTGGCAATTCCTAAGGCCATCGCGGCTAGGGTCAGTCGTTCAATTTCCAGGTTGCGCATCATGTGAGTGGTGGATTCGCCTTCGTTGCCCACCAAATTTTCGGCGGGGACTTTACAATTATCAAAGACAAGCTCGGCGGTGTTGGAGCCACGCATTCCCAGTTTGTCCATTATTTTCTGGCCGACCGAAAAGCCTGCAAAATCTTTTTCAACGATAAAGGTAGAAATTTCTGCGCGTCCGTTTTTCTCACCGGTTTTGGCATAAACCCAAACCACATCACCGGGGGTGCCACTGTCATCCAAGCAGCCATTGGTGATCCACATTTTTGTGCCATTTAGAATGTAGTGATCGCCCTCTTTTTTGGCCGTGGTTTCCATGCCTAAAACGTCCGTCCCATAATTGGCTTCCGACATGGCCATGGCGCCAACCCACTCTCCGCTGCACAGCTTGGGCAGATACTTTTGCTTTTGCTCTTGGGAGGCATGGTGGGCCATGTTGTTGACACACAACATGGAGTGAGCCAAGTAGGCCAAACAAAAACCAGGGTCAGAATAAGAAATCTCTTCATGGGCGATAACGGCGGCTAAGGCACCTAAACCAGAACCGCCAAAATCTTCAGAGACGGTGATTCCAAGAAGACCCATATCTCCTAATTTTCGAAACAAAGGTAAATTAAACTTTTCGTCGCGATCAAACTCAAGAGCTTGAGGTTCCACTTCGGCCGCCACCCACTGGGCGATGGTTTCACGAAGCATGGCATGCTCATCTGTTGGATTGAACAAATCAAATTTTTGTAAATCCATTTCCCCTCCAGATTGGCGCAGTAAAATTGTCGGCTGGCCTCACACGAAAAACGATTGATTGAGTAGTTGTATGTTGATAGCGCCTATTTGTCACGAACTGCAGGTGGCAGGGCCGGGTTTTGACAACTTCTAAAAAGATAAAGAGCCAATAATCTTTGACGCTCTTCATCAGTTATATGGGGGGCTCCATTGTCTTGCATTTCCCGGTGAATGTGTTGAAAGCAGAGAGCGGCCGCCACTGAAATATTAAAACTTTGTACGAAGCCCTGCATGGGAATAAAGACTTTTTGGTCTGCCATCTCTGTCAGTTCTTGACTGGCACCGTCGCGTTCGTTGCCCAAACAAAGAACGGTGGGTCTACCAAAAGAAACCTCTGATAAAGGCACCCCTCCATCCAGGTGAGTCACCAAAATTTGATGGCCTTGTGCTCGGAGCCAAGTCACGCAACTTTGTGTGTCGGGCCAAGTTTTTTGCACCAGCCACTTGTCAGCACCTTGAGTGACACGTTTGGACTCCTTGAAGTCGTCGCCCTGGATCACTTGATGAAACCGGTAAAAGCCAAAGGCCTCGGCACTACGCATGACCGCACTGGTATTGCCTCGATCATAGATGTTCTCAACCATGGTGACTAAGTTGGGGTTGCGTTTTTCAATCACCGATCGAATTTTTTGAAAGCGGCCTGGTAGAACCTGCTCTTGCAAAGCGCCAATCACCGCAGTCGCATCATAGAACTGCCCATTCAATTCGACTTCGATCACGTCCAGCGCAACTCCGGAAGAGGGGACAATGATTCTTTATGTTCGTTCAACATAAATTGCGGCAACATAAAGGCCCCGTAGTGAATGGCCTTAGAATAATATTGGCAATCCATTTTAACCCGATTGGGGTCAAAGTCTTTAAAGGGGCAGAGGTTTTTTGATGCAAAAGTAAATGACCACAAGCCGCTCGGGTAGCTCATGTTACAGTAGTTGTAGATGTGCACTTTAGGGAAAACTTCGGCTAAAATCTTTACTAAAACTTTTTGCATTTTCATATCGTAGTAAGGGGATTCGCCTTGGGAAACCACAATGCCTTGATCTGAAAGGCGGGCCGCCACGTCTTTGTAAAAGTCTACATTGAAAAGGGGAGTGGCGGGTCCGATGGGTTCAGAGGAGTCGACAATGATCACATCAAAAGTCTCTTCGGACTCTTTCATAAATTTGACCCCATCTTGGATCAATAGAGTGACCTTGCTGTTTTCCAGTTGCGAGGCAGTTTGGGGGATAAATTTTTTGCAAGCCTCGACCACCATACCATCGATTTCAACCATGGTGACTTTTTCAACACTGGGATGGCGCAGAACTTCACGAACGGTGCCGCCATCACCTCCACCAATAACCAAAATATTTTTCGGATTTGGGTGAGTGAAGAGGGGGACATGGGTGATCATATCGTGATAGACGAACTCATCTTTTTCAGTGACCATGATCATTCCATCGTGGGCCAGGAGTGTGCCGTGACCTTGGGTCTCAACCACTTCAACTTTCTGGAAGTCACTTTGTTGAGAAAACAGACGTTCTTTCAGTCGAAAACGCAAGGCCACATTTTCGTGGGTTTCTTCGAACCAATCAGAATTCTTATTGTCCATTTTGGGCTCCTAAAAAGCGGGTGGGGCGTTGCTCCCTATCGTTGGGTTGATAGTACGAAAAATATTGGGTCTCATATCCAGTCCGCAAGCGGTCGGCAAATTGCCTTTTCAAAATGAAACCATCGAAGTCGGGGCGTTGAATTTTCTCTTTGTTAAATAAAACCAGATCGAAGCTCATGGGTTTAAAAACGTTTAATACTTTTTTTGCCCATTCCACTTGCTCTTCTTTATTAAAAGCGTTGGTTTCAAAGCTAATATAGCTGCCGTCGCTTTCGGGAGTTACGTGGATGGTGAAGTACCGATTGTTATGAATGGCATTGAGTGAGTAACCCATAGGATCAAAAACAAAGTCATCGATCTCGCCCATAACAATTTCCGAAATGCCAGAGCGGTCGCGGAGTTCTTTGGCGTCACAGTCCTGACAGTTGCGAAACATTTCAGTGACCTTGGGGTCGATTCCATGCATCAGTACTTCTAGGGTGTGATCATCATCGGCGGGTTCAAAATCTTTGGTGGTCCCGAACAGGTAGAGATGATGCTCATCTTCGCGACCATAGCGAAGGGCCTCCCCATCAAACCAAGTTTTTAAAATTTCCACGTCTTTAAAGAAATCGGTGGTTTGGGCTTGTGGTAGCAGTTCATTTTTTCGTTCGTAGAAAAAGGCCTTCACTTGATCGGGCTGATAAGTTTTCATCAGCTCTTCCACCGCATTGACCAGACGAGTGGTTCCACAGGTGATCATCACCAAATAGTGGTCGTAGACAAAAAGAGAACTTTCGGAAAGCAAAAAAGCGGACATTCTTTCATTGGAAATTTCCGACAGGATCTGCGCCTGTGCTGATTTCACCAGTTTTTCCCAAAAAACACGAGGGTGCTGTCGTAACGAAGGCACCTCGGGGCTGAAAATCACTTCTATTTTTTTTTCTGAACCTTCAAAAAACACAGCGGGGCCACTCCAATGATTCCAATTGCATTTGTAAGTGCTCTAAATAACTGGCGGAAACCAAAAAGACAAGGAATGGGGGGAAAATCTTGTTAAAACGTGATACGAGATCTTCTATGCCGCCAAAAATCTCTGTCATAATACCCACTTACAACCGGAAGTCTTGGCTGGGGCGAGCCATTGCTTCCGTTCTTAGGCAAAGTTGGCAGGATTTTGAGCTCCTCATTGTCGATGATGGATCCACCGATGGTACCTTTGAAGCCTTGCTCGAACCCATTGTGGACCCAAGGGTGCGAACGTTTCGCACGGCCAATCGTGGGGTCAGTGCCGCCCGCAACTTTGCTGTTCAAATGTCCCAAGGAGAATGGATCGGTTTTTTGGATTCCGATGATGAATGGCTTCCTGAAAAGCTGGAGATTCAGATGCGAGCTTTGGCACAACACAGTGACCTTCGATGGATTCACAGTGAGGAAATTTGGATTCGCAATGGGAAGCGGGTCAACCCCAAGGTTAAGCATCAAAAAAAAGGGGGGGATATTTTTTCGGATGCTTTGCGACTTTGTTGCGTCAGTCCATCGGCCGTTTTACTCCAAAAAAGTATACTCGCCGAAGTGGGCCCCTTTCGTGAGGACTTTCCCGTATGCGAAGACTACGACCTGTGGCTAAAAATTTCTGCAAAATATCCGGTCGGCTATACTGAACAAGCGCTAATTAAGAAATACGGAGGCCATGAGGATCAGTTGTCTCGAAAATATTTTGCTATGGACTATTGGCGAATAGTAGCGATGGACAGTCTGATGCAACAAGGTCTATCCGATTCGAAAAAACAATTGATAGTCCATGAACTTCTCAAAAAAGCGGGTATTTTGCTACAGGGCTATCGCAAGCATGGCAACCTCATCGATTATGATGAAATCTTTGCTAAAATGAAAAAGGCAGAGTCATTTCGACTCTGCCCGGATCCCCATTGAATATGTCGTTACAAAGAGTGTCAGTTCTGGGTTTTCTTAGCTGCAAGACTTAATTTTAATTTTCGTAACCTTTTGGTCCTTGGTTCTTAGCATTGGCTCTTAAAAAAGCACCAATCTTACGAAGTGGTTGAATGATCAACATTTCGATCATTTCTGTAACCCATTGAGCCACGATTCCAACAGTACCTGCGATCATAATTTTTAAGAAAGCACGGAACTGACCTTTAAGAAGGTGTGAAATACCAGAGGCCAAGTTACAGAAAACGTCGCCTGCAAAAGTCACGAAAGAGCGAACGGCACCAGCAACAAAAGCAACTGAAGTAGAAACAACCCACTTGCCAGCTTTCAAAACTTGAGAAATGACGATGAACGGAAGAGCCAAAACTTTAGCGCCGTTGTTTGAAAGAACATCAGCGGCCGCATTACTCATTCTGACCGCACCATCAAAGAAAACGTCGCTGGCTTTTACAACGACAAATTCAACAGTGGTGATACCGGCGTTCAAAGTCGCCGCAGAAAGCAAAATAACGTTTCCACCGGCAATTACAGCACAGTTAACCGTTCCAAATAGACGGTATTCTTTAGCGTTACCCAGCATGCACTGACCTGTTCTTTGGGCTTCACCGATAAGGGCTTTGATCGAAGCCACAGTGGTGCGTCCAAGACCTTCAATGGCGGCACCTGTCACGATGACTCCTCCGCCAACCCACTCAAGCGCGCCTTGAACTGGCTGTACGATTCCATCGACGTTTTTTACGTGCTGGTTGATAGCACTGTTCATATTGGTTTCAGCCACTTTATAGTCGCTAACGGCCGCGGCGGCCAAAGAGTTATTACATGTATATGCGGCCATTAGGGGTCCTGAAGTTAGGATCATGCAAAGGCTAAGCACTATAGATGCTGCTGTTTTCATTTATTTCTCCTTAGTTTGTTTGTTTTTCCTCTTTTCGAATAAACAAAAAAGCGGGGATCCAACCTTTTCGCGAATTCGAAGTTCAATTCTTTTGAACGTGAAGGGAGAATGAACGAAAAAAAAAAATCTGATAGGGGGATTGTAAAAAAACGAGGGGGTCTACTTTGGCAAGTCCGACATTTTTCATAAGCACCTAAATTTATTCAAGAAGTCATATGTAAAAAGGAAAATGCAACAGCCTGACTATTTTTACAAAAACTTTTCCCCCAAGTTCCCATAAGAATTATTTATTATACGCCGCACCTAAGGCGACGAGTCAATGTTGAGTGGAGCTCCAACAAAGGATCTCTTATATAAGACAAACAGCCTCTTATTGAGGTTTTTTTTCAAAACTTCAGGAATTGAAAAATTGTGACTAAAAACCTGAGTTTTTCCCACAACTCCCTTAGTATAGAAGTATGAATTTTTACGATTTTAAACTCTTTTCTCTTCCTGCAGTCGCTTTTCTCACAGAAACAGAGAGTGTAAAGGGAGACTTTAGTTTTTCTTTAAAGGTATTCTAACGATGAAGAAAATGGGTCTTAATTTAACTGGTGGTGGGGCCCGAGGGGCTTACCAAGCAGGAGTTTTGCTTGGGCTCGGTGAAATTCTTGAGGAGTTGGACTTACTAGGCGTGAAAAATCCAATCAAAGTTTGGTCGGGAAGCAGCGCTGGAGCGATAAACTCCACTTTTATGGCCGCCCATGGGGATTCGTTTAAAGAGGGTGCAGAGAAGCTGGTGGAGCTTTGGTCGACACTGACTCCTAATAAGATTTATGAAACTGGCTTGGTGTCACTGTCTTCAAACAGTGCGCGTTGGGTGCGTGATTTAACATTTGGACCCTTATTCAAAAAAAGACTGGCCGAATACCTGTTGGATACATCACCACTGTTCGAATTGCTGAGTGAGAACCTGCCATTGCAACAAATGGGTGAAGTCATGGAGAAAGGGATAATAGACTCGGTATCCTGTTCGACCTATTGCTACACAACCTCTGAAACGGTGACTTTCTTGCAGTCCAAACAGATGCTGCAGTGGAACCGTCGACGTCGTCGAGTTGCCAACACCACCTTAACCCCCAGTCATGTCTTAGCCTCCTGTTCTATACCCTTATTGTTTCCGCCAACAGCCTTAGAAAACGGATTTTTTGGTGATGGGGGGTTTCGCAATACGGCGCCATTGAGTCCAACAATTAAATTGGGAGCCGAAAAAATCCTGATCATTGGAGTCAAATACTTAGCTCCAGAAAAAGAAAGAGAAGGCGCTGAGGGTCGACCCACAGTGGGGCATATCGCGGGTTCGGCGTTGAATGCTTTGTTCATGGACAATTTAGAACTCGATTTGGAACGCCTTATCCACGTCAATGAAATCATTGATGCCTTGGGAGAGGGGATCACTACGGGGCGCTCACAATACAACCGCGTAGACTGTAAAATGATTCGCCCCTCGCGCAATATTTCAAAAATCGCCGAAGAACGCACCGAAACCGGATTGCCGGGAGTGATCCAGTTTTTCCTTTCAGGTTTAGGTTCCAAATCCCAATCCGCCGACCTCGCCAGCTACATCTTATTTGAGCCCGACTTTATTGGTAAACTCATCGACGTTGGATACCAAGACGTGCAAAACAACAAACAAGAATTAAAAGACTGGTTCCTGTCCTAGGAGAGCCAACCTCAGTCTTTAAAAAATAAATGTCTGTTGCAAAGGGTTTTGAAATGGCGCAGCTGGGAGGGCTCGAACCCCCAACCCTCTGATCCGAAGTCAGATACTCTATCCAATTGAGCTACAGCTGCGAAGAAGGGTCTAGATACCTTAAATTAGTCGATCAAGCAAATTGCAAGGTTAGGATTTTTTGACCATAAAGTCCGTGGTTAAGGGGTAGTAAAAGTCTGCTGCCTCTTTAAGCTCGGGGCTGGTGGCCTCGGGCCAAGACCAGATCTCCACCCGGCAACCGCGGGATTTCAAATACCAAATCAGGGGAAGGAAATCTTTGTCGCCTCCCATAATGATGACCACATCCAATTTATCAGCCATGGTCACGGCGTCGATGACCATGAACGAGTCGGCATTCTTTTGCGGGCGTCGAATTTCACCACCCAAACTCCACCAAAACTTTTGAAAATCGGGGGAGATTTCTTTGTATTCGGGCTTGTAGTAGACAATCCGCGTGATTTCTCGATCGCCAATCTTTTCTAAGATTTTACGGTAATCAGTTCGCCCCTCATGGTGTTTAAGCCCTGAAAGCTCAATATTTTCAGCGTCGATAAAAATACCGACGGTTTGAAAGAGAAGGTGTTTCTGCTGATCGGATTCGTGCTTTTTGCTTCCCGAAGATCTCTTATTGGATTTTTTTGCCATCCTGGAACCTCACTGATGGCTCATTGTCCGCCAAAAAACAAGGTTTTCCAAGCCATTTCAGAGAGTTGGGGAACAGGCTGTCATGGAAAATGAAAATCATTATTATTAATATATTGACTTCTAATGCCTCTAATTTTATTCCCATGCCATGGAATTAAATAATCACTCATTTTTACCTGTTAGCGAAAATCAGCCGCAGTTGCCTAAAAACGACAAATATAAAGGTGTGGCTCACAAAAAAATCATCAGAGAACTCGGCCTGAAGGTCACCCAACAGCGGGTGCATATCCTCGAAGTGGTGCGCTCGGGTCCTTCTCACTTTACCGCCCAAGAGGTTTTTGAAATCGTCAGCGAAAAAAATCCCGACATTGGCTTCGCCACAGTTTATCGCTTTCTTAAAAAATTGTCCGAGCAAAACTTTGTCACCGAAGTCCGCATGGGCGGAATGCCAGCCCGGTACGAGTGGGCCGCTAAGGATCACCACGATCACCTGACTTGCTCTCGCTGTGGCATTATTGTTGAATTCGAAAATCAAAAGATTGAAGACCTACAAGAAAAAATTGCCCATCGCCACGGATTTAAACTGACCCATCATATTTTAGAACTTTACGGGATCTGTGGAGAATGCCAACGGAAGTAAAACCAGCGGATCTCCAGTTTGCTGTTAAACCTTCAGGGGTTTCCACCCATCGCCCCAGCCCATCCCATCTCGGTTTTGTTGAGTGGCTGCAGGAAAATCAACAATCCGATCTTAAAGTTTGCCATCGCTTGGACAAAGAGACCTCGGGTGTCATGGTGTTTGCTAAAACCACCGAGGCGGCCCAGCAGCTGACCCAACTTTTCACCGATCGCCAGGTGGAAAAAGAATACTACTTAGTCAGTCCCCATAAGTCGAAATGGGAGCAATGGGTTGTTGTTGAAGATAAAGCAAAGGGCACCCTGGTTAAAGAGTGCCCTTGGCCCAATGAGGAAGGGGATCACATTTTATCCCTCACCAAGTTTCAGCGAATCTCCGGCGAAGGATCACTTTTCTTATACAAGGCTTGGCCCCACACTGGCAAAACCCATCAGATACGCAAACACGCCACTCATTGTAAAATTCCTCTGCTAGGTGACGTTCAGTATGGTGGCGCTCCCTTTCCACGGTTGATGTTGCATTGCCACCGCCTGAAATTTCAATGGCCGGGGCAAACGATGGAGTCTCGGGCCGAGCTCCCCTACCTTTTTGAAAACTTGGGGGCCTGCCAAGATTTACAAATGGCCAGGTGGATCACCAGTCTTGACCGCCGCCGGGTTCTGTATCCCGAAGCCTTTCACTCCGACCAGTCTTTAAGAATCCTACACACCGAAACCGGCGACCTTCGAGGTGATCAGGTGGGTGAAAAAGTGATTTTGGGATGGTGGAAATCAGAGCCCCCTTCGGCCCAGGAAGAAAAAAAGATCGCTGAGCTTATGAAAATTTTTGGCTATCAAGATTGGGTTTTCCAATGGCGACCAGGGGCGCAGTCAGAAAAATCCACAGCTCTTTTGCTAAAGAGTTCGCAACGCGTTTTGGCCGATTGGACCTTCAAAGAAAACGCAGCCACCTATCAAGCGAGCCTCGATCGGGGTCAGAACTTTGGCTTGTTTTTAGATCAAAGGGAACGTCGGCAGTGGCTTCGAGACAATAGCGCCAATCTTTCGGTTTTAAATCTTTTTGCCTTTACTGGCGGGTTTAGCCTGAATGCTGCCCTCGGTGGTGCCAGACTGGTCGTCACCGTGGATCTTTTTGGGAAATACCTGGAGTGGGGCAAAGAAAACTTTGTTTTGAATAGCTTGAATCCTGAGGATGAGAAATTTCATTGGCGTCGCATGGATGCTTTGGATTACCTTCGCTTCGCTAGCAAGAAGAACCTCCAGTTCGATCGAATTGTCTGTGATCCGCCCTCTTTTTCTCGCTCAAAAAAAAGCAAGAAAGTCTTTCGAGTCGAACGAGATTATCCTGAGTTTTTAAAGCTTTGTTTGGATTGCCTAGGCCCCAAAGGGGTTTTGCTATTCTCCACGAACTATGAAAAGTGGAACCTAGGCCAATGGCAGAAAAAGCTAGAAAAGACCGCTGAAGAGCTCTCCATTGGGGCGATTCGGACCAGTCGCTCTCAGTGGGACTATGAATGGCAAAATATTGAGGCCAATTTGAAGGCTTTTTTCCTTTTCAGGGCTTGATGCCGGTGGATAGGCGCAGTATAAGACGCAAGAGGTCACAATTTAATGAAGAATTTAATGCTTATTTTGGCATCGCTGCTGGTCGGTTCCTCTTGCGGAACCGTCGAAATCACCGAGAAAAAATTCAGCTGTAACCAGTTGGATTGGTTTGAAATCGGTCGTTCCGACGGTTTGCTGGGTATGAATTCTATGGCCTACGAAAACAAGAAAACGAATTGCGAGGGCTTTACCAACCAAGAGCACGAAAAATATGTCAATGGTTGGTACTCTGGAGTCGACCAGTTTTGTACCACTCAACAAGGGTTTGCCTTCGGGCGCACCGGTGGCAAGTACTCCAATATCTGTCCAACAGCGAAAGAACCGTCTTTTTTGAAATCCTACCGAAAGGGATTAAAAGTCTTCCTTTATGAAAAGGACAACCAAAAAATCACCGATGAGCTTCAGAAAATCGCCGACCAAGCTCAAATTGCCGAGGGCCGTGGGACTTCGTCTTTGATTCAAAAAATGACGGAGCTCGAAACTCGACTGGAACTCAATAAAGCTCTGATTTCTAAAATTCAAAATGAAATCAGCGAGAGTCTTTCCAAATCTCAAACTTTTTAGTTAAACTTCAAGCAAACTAGTTTGTTGACGCTCCACTGATGTGAGCCTTTGGTAAAGGATTTCCCACCATGATTTTATACAGTTTGGCTTTTATGGCCGCCGCCGGGCTTGGCGCTTACATTCGAATGCAAACAAATATTTGGGTTGGATTGCCTTGGGGCACCCTGGTGGTTAACGTTGCGGGTAGTCTCCTGATTGGTTTTCTTGCCATTTACCTAGGAAAAGAATCTCTCCAAATGCGAGTGGTGGTCATGGTGGCTTTTTTGGGGGCTCTTACCACGTTTTCGGGCTTTTCGTTGGACTTGGTTCGCATGTTTGAACAGGGACAAGCCGGAAAGGCCCTTCTATACTTGCTTTCAAGCAATTTCCTATGCTTTTTAGCCTGTTATGGAGGCTGGAAAATCGCTCAGAAATTGGTGGTTAGCGCTTAGTCGATCCGGTCAAATTTACATGATTTTTAGAAAAGTTGTGCTTTTTTTATCCCCTCGGCCAAAAAACGGCCTTTCTGTGGTATAACAACCTCGGATAGGAGGATAGGGATCGTGGAAACTTTGACTGAGACGCCGTTAGGCGCAACTGAGGCACAACAAGAGATTGTTTTCCAAAACATGGAGGATGACCTTAATCTCGATAAGTTCGACAACATTTTAGTACTGGACGAAGCCGAGTACCCCAAATTTACTTTAGCAAAAAATAAAGCGAGATTTTTGCGAATGGTCAGTTGGTACCGCTCGAAAGAAGAATGGATTGAAGTGGCTCCACTCAGTGGCGTGAACAAATTGTTCAAACGACAAACCAAAGAGCTAGAAGGAATTCGTGCCAATAAAATGGATTATGAAATGGAATTGGAAACAGGAACACTGACTCCAAGCCAGCGTTCTTATCGAAAAGATGAACTTAAGATGTGTAAAGTTCATGAAAAAATGGCTGTTCACCTGATTTCTAAATTGCAGGTGAAAATTAAATCAGGGCGACGTTAAGCTCAGATTCCGGGCTAGGAATCAATAACATCAAGAACCGCGTTCAATAGAATGCGGTTTTTTTTTGCCAAAAAGTCTCTGTAGAATCCTTGGTCAGTCTTTTTGCAAAAACTTCGAGGAATTGAGTTTACCCACCTATTTCGTCAAGAATTTGCGATAATCGTGGCACAAGATTTCGAAGGACTTTTTGATGAAAAAAATCATTCTACTGCATGTTTTAGTCGGCCTTTTGGTCTCTCCGTGCTCGGCTTCGACCTGTTATTTTAATTAGAGAAGAAAAGACAAGACCAAGGTCGGTGCTTGGATTGTTTAACTCTGTTCGCCATAGGTAGAATCGAAGGCATGAAGCAATCCGATGCCGTGCAATTTCTTTTCAGTGATTTAAAAGTGGTATCCACTCATTTAACCTTAAACCACTACGACCAGGTTTTCGAAGATGAGATGCGCGAGTACTTTCCCTTCAACGAAACCATTATGGACTGGTTGACCAATCTTTATAAAAGTGAAAAATACAGTGCCTTTGATGAAAACAAGCTCAGTCTGTATTTTGAAAAAGATCATCCCTTTCTTTTTGTACGAGACATGGCTCACATGAATTGTTGGAACATGGGGTATCAGCGAAAAGACCGCCGGGATCATATCACCGGTTTGATGTTTTCTGGCAATCCCAGTTTTGCTTTGGAAGCTACCCTTTGCTTGTGCCGTCCCTCTTTGGTGGATCAAGAACAAAGCCAGTGGTTTGACTTTAAACAAGCCATGACTAACCTAGAGCTGGCTTCACACTCCAGCCTGGATGAGCAGGCATGGAAGGCTTGCGCCCTTTTTTATTTGTATTTTCATTTGAGTGAGGCTGGACAGGATATTTCCCGGGACGATTTGATCGACTTGCTAGAGCCTTACCGAGAAACTCTAGAGATCGCGATTTACGAAGGCGATCAGTTTTTACGCCAAGAGTGTGGGTTGATCACGCAATTGATCCGACAGCGGGACAACACCACATTAATGGACGGGATGAAGCGATGAAATATCTGTTTTTCTTTTTGTTGCCTTTGTTGGGTTGTTCTTCGACGACCGTCACCAGCAATAATCAAGGCAAACACAGCATCCAGTGCATGAACAATATCAACCGCTGCCATGATAAAGCACGGAACATCTGCGATGATGGCTACCTTGTTACCAATCGAGTTCGACCAGTTCGGGTTGGCGATGACACTCGCTACACCTTGAATGTCAAATGCCGGCAACAGACAATGTACTAAACTCAGAACGAATAAAAATAGGGGCTATGTCAGTGATGAGTCTTTGGGGCCGCAATTGGCAGCCCCTTCTTAGGTTTACTGAATTGATAGAACGTTTTTCAAAAACTTAGCTTCAGCCTTTAATTTGTTAGCATTTCCGGCGACCGCCTTTTTGGATTCTGGCAGAGCCTTGCTGAGGATCTCACTGATCTTGTTCATTTGCTCAGGAGACGTGTTTAAAATCTCTTTTTTGACCTTCATATAGTCATCCCAGGTCTGATCGGTCAGATACAGCCAAGTCATTTGGCTGGTTTTCCCGACAACCGATTTGTCTTGGTAATAGGGCTTAAGTGATCCCAAGATTGCGGGCTTTAATTTTTCAGTGGTAAACTTTTCGTTTTTCATAAAGTCTATAGCCCCTTCAAAAATCTGGTAGCTCTTTTGTAGATTGGGGTCGCGATAAGTCGACATACTAAATAAACCATTGCGACTGAAAGAGGCCCGACCACCGTAGGCTCCAGCCTGTTCACGAAGTTTCGGAGTCATATAGTTATTGTTCAGAAAACGAGAGTAAACATTCATCGAGCCGTCGTACTCTAAACCTTGCTTTTTATAAGAGGTCACCTGCGCTACGTACTGCACTTCGCCTGGGATCGCATAGCCATCATAGTCTTCCTGCTTGTCAAAGCTCCAAGTTTGGTCGGCGCTTCCCTGTTCGGGGAGGTCCGCCTTGAGCTTCGCAATACTCTTTTCAAGAGTGCTTAGGTCTTTTTGCGAGGAAGTCACGGTGGCCAAATACAAACGTTTTTGATTAAAAATTTTGGCGACCAAAGAGGCCAGGTTCTTGGTCATTTCGTTAGGATTGAATTCGGTTTGGATGACATAGTTTTCAAAAACCCCACCGCCAGTCTCTTCGCCAAAGGCTCCTTGAACAGGAAAAAAACTTTTGGAAGCGGCACTTATCGACAAGGAGGGAGCGCGGTAAGAGATTCCACTGAGCATTCCCGTTTTTACTTCTTCAATCAAGTTGTTTAGGCGGTCCGAAGGGGCAAATTGCGCCCCAGTGATCAATTCTTTGACTAACTCCATGGCTTTTTCACGATTTTCGTTTAGAAAGCGAAGACTGACAGTCAGTGACGGCCGGTATTGATTGGGGTCTTTGACTGACTGGAAAGTGTCCGTATCAAAGCCAAGTCCTCCCAGGAATGTGTCTGATTGTTTTTCTATTTCTTGGAAACTCATATTTTGACTGTCGGTCTTTTTGATGAATCCCGTGAAAAAAGAAAGATTGCGAAGATTGGCCTCATCCACCCCTTTGAGGTCGAAGTAAAGGTCCATATAGGAGATACCACTGGTGTCTTGGGGGTAGAGCAAAACATCAGTTTCCCCAATTTGCTTCTTTGACATGGCGATGGGTTTTTCATCGACTTTTATGTCGGTCAAATCAAGGGTTGGTGTTTTGTTAAGGATGTCGTCGGACTCTTTGGAAGCCACCCATTCTTTATAAACAGTGTCGGCCTCTTGATATTTGGATAGTGGTTGTTCCTTAAGGGCTTCTTCAACCTGTTTGTCCAAACCGGCATTAAATTTTTCAGAAAACTCGGGGTCTGGAGTCAGAGTCACCCAGCGTGATTTCTTATTGTCGACAAAATATTTTTTAAAAATGCCTTTCACAAAATCTTGGTCGCTCAATTGAGCTCTTAGCTTTTTAAATTGAGTCACGAAATCCAATGCTTCTTCCAATGGCTTGTCTTTAAAAATCCAATTGTTAAGCACAATAGAACCCAGCTGCATTCCTTTATGAGAACCGTTGGAGTTCTTTTCTTTGTAAGCAAATTCATATTTGTTTAGAATCGCTGTAAGCAGTTCTGGGTCCAGCCCTTGTTCGGCGGCTTTCGAAAGCTCTTCGTTCAGCGTACTCTCAATCTTAGCTTGATCCTTGATGTTGGTACCTTCAAAAATCAAGGCGATTCCATTGTCTTCGCCACCAAAATCAGTAAAGAAGGTGGACTTGGCCAGGCCTTCTTTCATCGCTCGTAGTTTTAAGGGCGCTGCATTCTTTTCACTAAAAGCCTGCATCAAAACGGGAATGGCATACTCTTCGACGTCAGTTAACTCGGAGCCTAAAACAAAACCCTTAGCGATAAAATCTTTATTGGGCTCTTTTTTACCAGGGTAGGTTGCCTCGAGAGTGGGGGTTGGGTAGTCAAATTGGCTTTGCAAGGGGATCGCGGGGCGCTCATAGTTTTCCGTGCGTTCGAAATGAGAGAGAAACTTTTCGTCTATAGTTTTTAGTTGTTTTGGGTAGTCGAGGTCTCCATACAAATAAATGACTGAATTTTGCGGGTGGTAGTACTTTTTGTGAGCCTCTTTAATTTGTTCAAAGGTCAAAGTCGCTACTTTCTCTGGCAATCCACCACTGGAATAGGAAAAAGGACTTTGTGGAACCAAGGCTTTACCTAATTGGAACCATACCGATCGGTAGGGGCTAGAGAAAGCGCCTTTCATTTCACTGAGGACGATTCCGTTGATAGACATTTTGTTACTTTTTGCATCGACCTCGTAGCGCCAGCCTTCTCGCCGAATGATTCTTTCGTCATTCAAAACATTGGGGAAGAAAACAGCATCCATATAGACGCTCATTAGGTTGTCGAAATCCTTTTGTGATCGAGTCACAAAAGGATAAAGAGTGTAGACCGGGCCGGTCATCGCATTGATGAAACTAGCCACCGATGAATTTGCCAAGTGAAAAAAGTTGGATTTCGAGGGATAAAAGCGTGAGCCTTCTAGAACAGCATGTTCGAAAATGTGAAACAAACCCGTGTCATCATAAGGAGGCGTTCGGAACCCAGCCATAAAAGACCGAGCCGGATCGTCATTTTTTACTAAAACAACTGTGGCTCCTGACTTCTCGTGTTCCAGTTCAACAACATCACTGCTGATCGGGTCGACATGACTTTTCTTGGTCAGCTTATAACCCGGGTAGCTGTCATTACTGGCATGAGAGGAATCTGATTTTTTTGTGCAACCAAATTGCAAAAGAACTAAGCTTAGAAATAGGGTGGATAGGGACTTCATAGACGCTCCTGTTTAGAGCCGGATCTTATACTGGAGAGGGGTTGCAATCCAAGCCCCATGGGACTTTTGGTGGACCGCATCGTTTTATAGAAACTGATTCAGTCCCGTAAAAGCTCTTGCAGGTCAATATTCATTTTTTGAACCTTGGTTTTTAAGGATTTTTGGTACTTTTTCAACTCGTCGGTCGTCTTCTTCGACTGGGTTCCAACAATGCGCGCGGCCATCAGGCCTCCATTGTAAGCATTATCGATGGCCATGGTTGCCACTGGTACACCTTTTGGCATTTGCACGATAGACAAAAGGGAGTCCAGTCCATTTAAGGTTTTCAGTTTAACGGGGATGCCAATGACTGGAAGGTAAGTCAACGAAGCCACCATTCCAGGCAAGTGGGCTGCCCCTCCGGCCCCGGCTATGATGGCTTTGATACCGCTGTCTTCCGCTTTTTTGGCAAAAGACTTCATTTTATCGGGCGTTCGGTGGGCGGAAACCACTTCAACCCTATAGGGAATGGAAAATTCATCCAAGGCTTGGGCGGCGGCCTCCATAATTCGCCAATCGGATTGGCTGCCCATAATGATCGCGACTTTTGCTTTCATAATTGTATCCCTTTTCTCTTTTTTAAGGCCAGTTCCAGGGCCCGCTCCGCAGTCGTCGAGGTTTTGTTAATATGGCCCATCTTTCGGCCTTTGCGGTTTTCCGGTTTTCCGTACCAATGCAATCCAGAGGTCGGTTTTAAGCGTACCTCTTTCTCGCCGCCAATCAGGTTCGCCATGGCAAAACCTCCCTTGATTTTAATTTCATTGGGAAGCTTCAAGCCTAAAAGACACATGTTATGTAGGTCGAATTGGCTTAAACCGTTGGTGTTTTGTGAGTAGTGTCCAGTGTTGTGAACCCGGGGCGCAATCTCATTAAGAATCAACCCTTTCGAAGTCAGAAAGAACTCAACACCCATAACGCCAACATAGTCGCATTTGTGCAAAAAGCTCTTCAATTTTTTTAGCATCGCACTGGAGGCCTTTAATTTCATGGGCCCTTTGACCCAATCGCAACGGGCGTCCTTTTGAAAGCTTTCGACAAATGGAAAATGAGAGAAACTGCCGTCCAGACTACGAGCAATGATGACGGCGCATTCTTTTTTAAATGGAATAAAATTTTCCACAATGAAAAGGTGGGGTTTAAAGTCTTGTTCAAAAAAGCGACGCCATTGATTTTTGTTTTTGATAATGAACGTCCCGTAGCCATCGTAGCCAAAAAATCTTTGCTTAAAAACCAAGGGGAGTTTGTGTCGGTTCAAAAAGTCCTGAGCGTCCTCTTCAGAGTCGACCGTTTGCCAAGGGGCTGAAGGCAACCGAGAGTGGTCAAACAGTTCCTTTTGACTTTTTCGATCTTGCAGTCGTCCCATCAACTGTGGCGTTGGATAGATTTTTGTTTTGGTCGCTTTTTGAGCCGCCATCAATTTTTCGGCGTTCAAGAATTCGCTTTCAAACGTCGCGACGTCTACCGAGCGCAGGAACTCTTCTAGGTCTTGTTGTTTTTCGAGCGATCCCTGGTGCCAGAATCGGGTATTTTGAGCGGCCGGACTGTCATCGCGCAAGCTTAGGACGTGGGGCTCAAGCCCCATCTGGTGAGCACTCTCGCAGAGCATTTGGGCCAGTTGGCCACCTCCCAAATAGCCTATTTTAGTTTTGGGTGTGAAATGACTCAATTATTCCTCACAGGCAAAGACGAAGGATTGACATTTTTTTTGCCCTGGGTCAAGCAACAGTCCATGGCGAGCCAATCCTTCGGGTTCCATAAAAAGGGACTCCCAGATTCTGTTAATTTTCCACTCACAATGGCTCCCATGGTGGGCCTTAGCCATTGTGCCTTTCGGCAGCTTATTCGAGAGTACCTTCCCCAACAAGCTGTGACTTTATGGCCCAGTGAAATGTTGAATTCCCGCAGAATTCCTGATGAGACTCTGGATAAAATCCCGGAGGCCATGCGTGGTCAGAATGAAAATTTTTGGATGCCACAAATTTTAGCCAATGAAGAAGACAAAATTAAAAATTCTTTAATTAAACTACACGCCCATGGAGCTCAAGGGATCGACATCAATATGGGATGTCCCGTTCGCAAAGCACTTAAACATAATTATGGGGTGGCGTTGATGGGGGATTCCGAATATGCCGCCAATGTCGTTCGGATGACGGTTCGATATGCCAAAGGACCGGTGTCGGTTAAATTAAGAGCTGTCGAATCCGATCAGCATGCCGATTGGGTTCGATTTGTAAAGGGACTGGAAGAAGCCGGTGCGTCTTGGCTTTGCTTACACCCCCGCACGGCCGAACAAAAACGGCGGGGACGTTCGGACTGGTCTCAAATTAAAGAGCTTACCAAGCAAGTGGAGGTTCCGGTGATTGGCAATGGTGATATTCAAACCAGTGCCGATGTGCAAAAAATGATCAGGGATACCGAATGTGACATGGTGATGGCGGGACGAGTGCTAACGGCTCGCCCCTGGCTGTTTTGGCAATTGGGAGAAGATTTGGGTTGGCCGGCTCCGGTAGGAAGAGAAGGAGACAGGGCCCCTCGCACCCCCGCCGAAGAAGGGAAGGAGTATGGACGCAGTCTTTTACGCTTGCTTGAGTTGATGGAATTTTTTTTTCATGAGGGTTTGGCTCTGCGCAAGTTTCGTTTTCATGTGCAAACGGGAGCCGTGTGGTTGCCCTTTGGTCACCATCTTTTTAGCCGAGTTATGAAAGCAAAAAATCTAAGGGACATGCAAGCCACAGTCGAAGCTTTTTTTAAACACAATCACCAAATGTCTGAGACCACGGATTTGCGTCAGTAAAGGTATTAAAGTGGCATCCCACTAAGGCCGTCCAAAAAGTCGTCAAAAAAAGAGCGCCCCTGGGCCAGGGAATCGTCGGCAGCTTGTGCGATCCGTCGAATGGTTGGATCTTGGGCGGAGTCGACGACTGCGCGTAGATCCAACGACAGTTGCTTCAAGTCTTTTTGATTTTTCATCAATTCCCGCAAAGCGAGCACTTTGACAGCGCCAATTTTGTTTTGCATTTGTTCACTTAGGGAATGGGGTTTAACGTCTTTGTTCTTTGCCTTGAAGGGGTCGGCTTGAGTTATATATTCAATTAAGCGCAATCGAGAAGCCGGAAATTGAGTCATTAATGTTTCAACCTTAGCCACTTCTTGTTGAAAAGAAAAAGTGGATGGGTTGTCATTGGAGCCCAACTTCGAAGAAGCTACGGGAGGATTGGGCGAGTCAGGGGTTTGTTGAATCGGTCGATTCGTTTTAGTTTTTTCGGTTTTCGATTCTTCATCCGATTGAAATGGGACCCCGTCCATGGAGCCCGGTGTATTTGATTTCCAAAGAATAAAAAGACCGACTAGAGCGACCAATACAAACAAGGAGCGCAGTCTGGTGACGATCTTTAAGCTTTGATGAGCCAATTAAAAAACCTCCGGAATGCTAATCGGAGTTGCGCTCACCCAGTTTTGATTGATTGATGGGAATGACAATGGACTGACTACAAGGTCTGATCCGCGAAAATTAACGATGGCTAATTCACCACTATTAAGCAAAGCGTACTGTTCACCGCTGAAACCGAATGAGTCTACAACCTTTTTGCCATTAGGAACTTTCATCGTTTCTGTGAGCTTTTCAATGCGAACGGCATCGCTGTTGTTGCCTTGGCACTCAAAGCGGAACATGTCGCCACTGTCGGCTAAGAGAATGGACTCTCTTTTTTGATCCAACTCATCTAAGGAGAGGCTGATAATGGCGTCAAAGTTTCCGCGAGCGTCGAGATTGGTTGGAGCCAGTTTCAAACTGGTTCGATTGCAAAGAGTTAGAAGAGTGTTGTTCTTCAGGAGGCCACCAGTGGCAAAGTAAGAGATCGACTTGTACTGGGCTCGTTGATCGGGGGTCTCGGCATTGTAGTGCTCAGCATACAATCCGGGCTTTTCAATACTGGCCAAAAGTTTGTTGTCTTTTCGGTAGGCTGGCAAATTTGAGTCTGTAGGAAAGATCGTTAGGTTGTTGGCACTGTTGTAAACAACAGAGGGGGCTGGGAGTTCTGCAATAGGCTCCAAGTCACCATCCAATGCCCACGAGAACAGTTCCGCCGTTTGACTACTAAGAATCACCGAGTTGTTCAATTTCACTTTTGGAACGGTATTGAATTTGTTGAAAGCCATATAGACGGCTTGAGCTTCAAGCAAGGGGCGTTCTTGAATGCTGGTTTGTTTAGAGCGAGCCAGGCCAACCAGAGTTTGAACACTGATGGCGTAAGAACCTTTGTTTGTGATTCTTTCGTCGCAAGCCCCGGCGTTACCTTTTTCGTTGCCTTGGCCACAAGTGGTATGGCGATGACCATCAAAGTGGCGCACCTCATGCATCATGGTTGAAGCTTGATCGGATTGAGTTTGGTCAAAAAACAATTGGCACAAATGAATCCGTCCCTGTCCAAAAAAAGGCTGAACATAGGCCACTACATTGGCGGGACAGTTGCTTTCAATGGCAAAGGTATCGGCGCGCTGGGTAAAGTAGGCCCACCAATCTTTGTCGGTGATCGCTTTAAAAGTAAGAGCATCGTCGGCATCCAGATTGGGTTCGTTGGGTTGAATATTGATTAACACTTCAAGGGACTGGGCAATTTTAAACCACTGGTCGTTGAAGTCGCCTTGGCAGTACTCGGCTTTGTTGCCAACAAATTGTTCAAGTTGGTTGAAGTCTTGTGCCATCTTTTGCAGATCACTGTGGGCAATACATCCCTCAGTGGTTTGGGCCCAAGAATGAAAGCTAAATAAAGTCATTAAGATTGATAAAATAGAAAGACGTCCATGCATAAGGCCCCCCCAGGCTGTCGTTGAGCATCCGTTGCTCATTACTGATTCTTCACAACAATCATTAGCTAGTCAAATGGCTAGGTTATTTTGTCTGTAAGATCTGTTACAGAGAGGATGGGAAAGGGGGATGAGAGGGGCAGCTTCGAGCCTGAACTCAAGGAATGGTGTTTATCTTTTCCAAAGAGTTACGAAGGTTTAGGTGGTTTTATGAAAGTCCAGTAGGGGGAGCCGTCAAGTCTGTAACCAAATCAAATAAGATCTGCAACCGGCATCGGTTTTTAAGCTAACAAGGGGTCTAAATCGCCATTGCTATCAAGTTCGGCCAACTCTGTGTAACCACCCACCAATTGATCATCGATAAAAATTTGTGGGACGGTCATCATTCCAGACTTCTTTTTTAGGTCGGCAAAGAGCTGAGGGTCACTGTCGACCATAATTTCTTGGTAAGCAACGCCCTTACCGTCAAACAGACTTTTAGCACGCACACAAAAGGGGCAATAAGTTTTACTATAAATGACAACTTTGGCCATAATGACCTCCTCTGTTGTCCTTTTATAGTTAAAGATTCCCACATGGACAAGCCTCAAGATTTGAGCTAGATCCAAGCCATGACCTGTGGACTTTGTGAGAGTGCCGTATCCTCGGTGTTTTTTCGGGACGAGAAAAGACAGTGGGATTACTTTCAATGCAAAAATTGCGAACTCGTATTTCGCGATCCCGAAACTTATTTAAGTCACGAAGATGAAAAGCAGCGCTACCTAACCCATGACAACAATATTGAAAACCAAGGTTATGTGAAGTTTTTAACTCCAGTTGTAAAAACTCTTGTGACGCATTTGAAACCAGGAAGCCAGGGTTTGGATTTTGGCAGCGGTCCGGGCCCTATTCTCGACAAGCTTTTCGCGGAAGAAAATATCGATGTCAAAAACTATGACCCTTATTTCGATTACCATCCTTTTTTGTTGGATGAACAGTATGATTTTATCACTTGCACTGAAACCTTTGAGCATTTCACCATACCCTTTAAAGAAATGGTGACGATGACGGCTTGTTTGAAGCCCAGCGGCTATCTGTTACTAATGACCGAAATGTATAAAGACTCAGAGCAGTTTGCGCAGTGGGGCTACCGCATGGATCCCACCCACATCTGCTTTTTAAATCCAACGGGGTTGCGCTGGCTTGCGGAAAAATGGGGCTATGAAATTCTGAGTTCGGTGGGCCGTATTTTTTTGCTGCAGAAAAAATCCTGAAATTTTTTTTCGATTATATTGTCCTCTTTTTCCCGCTTGATACCTTCAAACAATTTCTGAGAGTCGGGATAGGTCCGTGCCATCAGTTTGGTCAGTTGCTTGCAACGTTGAACAGCGTAAAAACCCGATCGGTGCTGTCGACTGTCTTGTAAAAAACGCAGCAGAAAAGACTGCCAAGCAGCGAAGGGACGTCCGGTCTGCCCAGTTTTAATTTGCCAGGCCAGGTCCGGAGTCGCAATCAACCCACGGCCAAGCATGGTGTCTTCACAACCTGATATGTGACGACATCTTGCATGGTCTTCTCTGGTCCAGATGTCCCCGTTGGCAATCACGGGTATGGAAACACAGTCTTTCATTTCGGCGATGTATTCCCAATGCGCAGGGGGGCGATAGCCTTCGTCTTTGGTGCGCGCGTGCACTGTCAGCCAGTGGCCACCGCCATCCTCTGCGGCTTGGGCGATTTCTTTAACCAAGGTTTTATCACTAAAACCCAATCGCACTTTCACGGTCACCCACTTGTTGGCAGGAACGGCGTTGCGAACAGCCTGCACGACCTTAAAGACACGTTCAGGATGTTTCAAGAGGGCGGCCCCTCCATCATGACGATTGACAGTCTTGGCCGGACAACCAAAGTTCAGATCAATGGCGAAAGCCCCAAGCTCTGCGGCTTTTTGGGCGTTTTCTGGCATAGTTGTGAGGTCACTTCCGAGTAGTTGAACAAACACCGGAGTGCCTGCACGGGTTCTAGAGTTGTGATGCAGTTCTGGGCAGTAGCGATAAAAAACTTTATCGGGCAGTAGGGTTGAAGTGACTCGAATGAATTCGGTCACACAGTAATCGATGCCGCCAATTTCAGTAAAAAGGTCTCGCACCACAGGGTCGACGACGCCCTCCATGGGTGCCAAGAGAATTTTCACAGACCACCCATTTTACAAACGATATCAAATTCTTTCTTGGTCACCGGTTGGATCGACAAGCGTTGGCCTTTCTTGATGACTAACATGTCTTCTAAACCCTTTTTTGTTCGAAGGTCGTCTAAGGCAACAAGGTTGGAAAACTGAGTGTGGAAAGCCACTTCAACACAAAACCAGCGGGGCTTTTCCTTACTGGCTTTGGGATCAAAGTATTCACCGTTTTTTTTAAATTGAGAAGGGTCAGGAATGGCGTCTCTCGATATTTTGGCGATTCCGGCGACGCCCGGAGGTTTGGCATTGGAGTGGTAAAACAAAACGTGGTCTCCTACTTTCATGTCATTCATCATGAAATTGCGGGCTTGGTAATTGCGAACCCCATCCCAGAGACTGGTTTTATCTTTGCGAAGCTGGTCGATCGAAAACACATCAGGTTCACTTTTCATAAGCCAGTACTTTGCCATTGAGTCCTCCGCTGGGGCCGTTGAGAAATAATGCTATGTGTATAACGCTGCCGGACGGTCTTTTCAAGGCCATGATTGACTTGCGATGAGCTTAATTCGAATATATTGGGTTCTAAGCTTTGAGCCTTCTGGAAGGAGTTTGCAATGAAGAAACTTTTAGTTATCGCAGCCATTTTGGGTTTATCAGGAACCGCCTCGGCCAACTTGGTGCTTTCACCTGGGTTGGGCTATTACTCAGACTCTCAGGAGGCGACTCAGCCGGCCCCAGGAACGAACTCAGAAACAACCGAGACCCGGGGAGATCTTCGCCTCGGCTATGTCCTTCCCATGGGTTTGTATTTGGGTGGCATGTATTCTTTTATCAATTCTGAAACCTGTGGTGCGACTTGTACCGACAATTCAGGGTTTTTGGTAGGGCCGACTCTTGGTTATCACTCGATGATGGGCTTTTACACACTTTTGACCTATCACATTATGGGTGAGCAAGGCGACCAAACCAAGTTTACTGGAGGCAAAGGCCCGCAGGTTGATATTGGTTGGGTTTTTCCAATTTCCACCTATGTTTCCATTGGTCCCCAGATTACTTGGCGTAGTATTGAATACGATAAAGTCGAAGGCTCTGGAACATCCATCGATACCGACTTAAAAAGAACATCGATTGCTCCGTACCTATCGCTTTGGTTTATGTTCTAACTTGATTTAAATCATACGACGATTTAAAAAACCCTCGCACTATCCGAGGGTTTTTTTATTTCTAAGACCGGAAAAAGGGGTTAACAATGAGTCATCGTGTTGAAAAAGATTCCATGGGAGATATCCAAGTTCCAGCCGATAAATACTGGGGCGCCCAAACCCAAAGATCTCTGCAAAATTTTAAAATTGGTTTAGATCGCTTTCCACGAGAAATGATCCGCGCTCTTGGAATACTAAAAAAGTGTGCCGCCAAAACCAATTTCGAGTTGGAGAATTTAGAGCGAGAAAAAGCCGACTTGATTCAAAAATCGGCTGACCAAGTCATCAGTGGAGAGCTGGACGATAACTTCCCATTGGTGGTATGGCAGACCGGGAGCGGAACCCAAACCAACATGAATACCAACGAGGTCATTGCCAACTACGCCAACTTTTTAAAAAATGGCAACTTGGATGAGAAATTTGTACATCCCAATGATGACGTCAATCGAGCCCAATCTTCAAACGATACCTTTCCGACGGCGATGCACATTGCCGTCGCCGAGCGTGTGACTGCGAACTTGATTCCGTCCCTTCAAAAATTGCAAAAGGCCCTAGCGGACAAACAGGCGGAATTTGAATCGATCGTAAAAATTGGCCGCACCCATTTTATGGATGCGACACCACTGACTTTGGGACAAGAATTTTCTGGTTATGTCTATCAGGTTCAACAAAGTGTATCCCGAGTCGAACAGGCCCTACGCAATGTCTACGCTTTGGCTTTAGGGGGGACAGCCGTTGGAACCGGTTTAAACACGCACCCTGATTTTGCCGAAAAAGCGGCGAGCAACATCGCCAAAGAAACCGGTCTTCCTTTTGTCACCGCCCCAAACAAGTTTGAGGCTTTGGCTGCCCACGATGCTTTGGTGGAAATGAGTGGAGCCTTAAAAACTGTGGCCGTCAGTCTAATGAAAATTGGTAATGATATTCGTATGCTCGGCAGTGGGCCTCGCTGTGGGATTGGCGAGTTGATGTTGCCGGCCAACGAGCCCGGAAGCTCGATTATGCCTGGTAAGGTCAATCCGACCCAGAGTGAAGCTTTAACCATGGTTTGTGCCCAAGTGATCGGAAACGATATGGCAGTGGCTGTCGGTGGAGCGACCGGGCACTTTGAGCTCAATGTTTTTAAACCGATGATCGTCTTCAATGTTTTGAATTCCATTCGACTGCTAGCAGATGCTGCGGTCAGTTTTACAGACAACTGTGTGGTGGGCATTGAACCCAATAAAGAAAAAATCCAGGAACACCTAACCAACTCGTTGATGTTGGTTACGGCTTTGAACCCCCATGTGGGTTATGACAATGCCGCGAAAATTGCCAAAAATGCTTTTGAAAAAAATATCACCTTGAAATCTTCAGCGGTGCAGTTGGGATTTTTAACCGAGCAAAAATTTGATGAAGTGGTTGTGCCCGAAGATATGATTGGACCTCTGAAGAAATGAATGTCTGTATCTTTTGTAGCTCCAAGTCTGATTTGTCGATGACGACGTTCAATCAAGCGACCTTGCTTTGCAGAGCTTTGGTCGCAAAAAATATTGGAATGGTTTACGGCGGAGGCCTTTTGGGTTTGATGGGGCATTTTGCCGATCGCATCATGGAGGCAGGAGGTCGCACCATTGGAGTCATGCCTGAGGGAGCCTTTGACAACGAGGTAGCCCATAAAGGACTGACCGAACTGATCTACACTAAAGATATGCTCGACCGAAAACGGAAAATGATGGAACTATCGCAAGCTTTTATTATTTTTCCCGGTGGTATTGGAACCATGGATGAAGCCCTCGAGGTCATCACTTGGAAAACGATCTATAAGTTTGAAAAGCCCATTGTCTTCTTTAATTGGGAGGGGTATTGGAACCCCTTTTTAGAGATGTTGAAAACCTACGAAAAAACAAATTTATTTTATCCCGAGACCATGGAATCTTTTGTTGTGGTTGATAAGATTGAAGAGGTCATGGAGGCCATTGGTGATTAAAAATAATCCAAGGCTTGATTGGCTACAAAATAAAGATATCAAACCCTATGTTTTTGTTCGCAGTGAAAACCGAATTAAACAGCCTGGCAGTATGCACGCATTGGATTGGTTTGATGGCAATCCGCCGGTCTATATTAATCCCTTAGAGATCAACGAAGTGAGTTTTGGAAATCAGATTTTGCAATTGGAAGCCCAGGCTTTTGGTCCCAGCAATATGGCCATGCCTCGCTGGGTCTTCTTTGATTGTGCGGTTACGCCGGGATTTGTCGCAGGGTTCGCTATGCGAACCGCGGCGATGCCGCCAGAACTGCGGATCATGATGAACTTAAAGGATGAGCATGAATGGACGCCCTTGAGTCTATTTATCATTATCCCAACGATGTCGGAGGAAGGCGAGTGGGTGGCCCATAACCTTTGTTCGGTCAATGCCCTTCTGCCGAGAGGTCAGGGCTTTTATGGACTGGGTTTTTTATCGAAGGCCTTTGGTCTTTGGTATGCCAATGTGAATATTTGCTGTGGATTTACTCAGTGGGGCAATGCGGCTATCAAACTGCACTCCTATTACGGGCCTTTTCAGATATTAACGGCCTATACTCCATTGCATTCTTACGCTCGGACTTTGACCTATCGAGTGAAGGTGAACCCAAAAATGTGGCCACACTTCTTCTCGAAAGAACCTTTGAAGCAGTTTGATCAAAACTTTAAGGACTCCGGGAAAACAATCTCCCCCAAGATGGACTCCAGCCTGATTCAGTTGCAGAGAGAGCTAGAGGCCGGGGCGGGGCCTTTCTTTTTGAACTCCCAGGAGATTCTATCGAAAAATGTAGGGGAACCCCTTAGCTTGTACACTCCCACTGTTTAATGCGCCGCGATTGACTGCCACCAGAGCTCGAGACTTGGTACACTGATTGGATGGAAACACTGCCTGCGGTTGCGAAAAATATCTACTATGCCTGTTCCAAATGTGACGCTGAAAGATACCACCGGGTTTTGGCGCATTTATCCTCCACGGAGGCCAAGCTTGAATGCGAGGTCTGTGGATCAAAAAAGAAATATAAAATAGGAAACTCAATGGCTGCGAAGAAAAAAACAAAAGCAAAAACAACCAGAAAGAAAAAATCCACCAAGTCCCATGAAGATGCTTGGGAGGAAATGAAAGAGAAGTACTCAGACCTTCCTCCAGAAGTGTATTCGATCCGAGGATCGTATCGGGCAGAAACGCTTATTGATCATCCCTCTTTTGGAATCGGTGTGGTTACAGATTCGCAAATGCGAAAAATTGAAGTCTGTTTTAAAGAGGGAATTAAGACCCTCATGCACCGTCGCGACTCATGATCTTTTTCGCAGTCCCAATCATGGGACTGTTCGTATCCTTAGTCTCCGTCTTTATTGGTCTGGGGGGAGGGATCCTTCTTGTCCCGCTTCTCCCGGAAATCTTTAACCTCAGTATTCACGAAGCGGTTGCGACAAGCTTGCTGACTATTCTTTTTGTCGTGAGCGATAACACCTACAAGTTTCATAAACAGGCTTTGGTTCGCTGGCCTGTGGTTTTTTTGATGGGGCCTGTGTCGGCCTTGACGGCGGTGGTCTCGGCCCAATTGTCTCAACGGGTGGATGCTCGCTATATTCTTATCGCACTTCTTATCATTCTAGCTTTGGTCAGCGTCCGCATGTTTTTTGCTTCTTTTTTAAAGAAAACCTATGAGGTGAGAGATGAGCTACACACTCCTCAACGTATTTTTTCTATTTTGGGGGGAGGGGTGGCTGGCTTAACTTCGGGCTTTGCTGGCGTCGGTGCAGGAGTGATTTTGTCACCAGTGATGATCTTTTTAAGGTCGGTGACACCAGCCCAGTTGTCTCCAACCGCCAATGCTAATATGATGTGCACGACCTTTGCTGCAGCCTTATCGTTTATTTTTAGCGGAGAGTTTGTCAAGTGGAACCAATGGGGCTTGATACGCTGGGATATTTCCTTAGGAATTTTTATTTCTGCCTCCGTTTTTAGCCATTTCTTTCGTCCGCATCAAAACAAATTGCCATTCAAAGTAAAGTCTTTAATACTTGCCCTCCTCCTTCTTTTTTTAATTTATAAAATAAGTCGGAGACTGGGGCTTTTCTAAGTCGGAAACTTATTTAGGTTTATTGTTGGGGTGGGATGTCTTTTGATGTTGAAAATCTGAATCCAGAACAAAAGCAGGCGGTGGACCATAATCAAGGTCCGTTGCTTATTCTGGCGGGGGCGGGGTCTGGAAAAACTCGGGTCTTGGTATCACGGGTGGCCCGTCTACTGTCTGAAAACAAGGCCGAACCACCAGGCATCTGTGTTCTGACTTTCACCAACAAGTCGGCCAAGGAACTAAAAGTTCGAGTTAAGAACCAAATGGGACGGAAGACTCAAAGTTTATGGGCTGGAACTTTTCATTCTTTTGGTTTGCAGTTGCTTCGTAAATATCATCGTCGGCTTGAGTTAAATCCTAAGTTTCACGTTGCCGACACTTCTGATTGTCAATCCATCGTTAAAGATTTGTTAATCAATTTAACCAATACCGGTAAGAACCAGTTTCAGGTGGATCGACTTCTAAATATTATGCAAACTTACAAAACAGAGCCGTACAAGACGGTGATCGCTGAAGAAGACTATTTGGCGGTGGCTAAAGTTCTGTTGCCGAAATATGAGAGTCGTAAGAAAGCTTTGGGTGTTGTGGATTTTGAAGACTTGCTTTCGCTTCCTATTGATCTGTTTGAAAGACATCCCGATGTTTTGCACAAGGTTCAAGAGTTGTTTCCTTATTTTATGGTGGATGAGTTTCAAGACACCAACGACACCCAAATGAAACTGCTCAATATGATGGTGGCCGGAGAAAAAAATTTGGTGGTCGTCGGCGATGACGATCAAGCCATCTACGGTTGGCGAGGAGCTCAGGTTAAAAATATTTTGGATTTTCCTAAACTCTTTTCTGATTGTAAGGTGATTCAACTCAATCGGAACTATCGTTCGAGTTCCCCAATTTTAAATCTTGCGAACAATGTTATTGAAAAAAATAAAGATAGGCATGGGAAGGTTTTGAAGGCTCAGGCCCAGACAGAGTTTAAAGATAAACCTGAAGTCTTCGTCTTTGAAAACGACCAAGAAGAGGTTGAGCAGATTGCGAAACTTATCGATGACTTTCAGCGAGAGGGCTACAGCTATTGCGATATGGCTGTGCTGTATCGATCGAATGGTCAAGGTGGTTTTCTTGAAACAGAACTTCGGCAAGCCCGAGTTCCCTATACGATTTCTGGGGGAACAGCTTTTTTTGACCGAAAAGAAGTTAAAGATATGTTGGCCTATCTGGTTTGCCTCTTCTTGCCTAAAGAAGTGAGTTTGCGACGGATCGTCAATGTGCCTCAGCGGGGGGTTGGCGATGAAAGTCTCAATAAAGTAGAAAAGTTCATGTATGCCCAAAAGGAAGAGCTCAGTTTTATTAAAGCCCTTCGTCTATCAACCCATTTTGAATTTATAAGCCAGGGGGCCCGTTCCGGAATCAAAGATTTTTTGAACGATCTTGACCAGTTGCGAGCCGATTTTTTAAACAAAGACTCGATTGATTGGGAGCAGCGGTTGGTCCGTTACTTTCATGACATAGGATATCGTAAATATTTAGGAAAGTTCTGTAAGAACGACGAAGCCTTGAAAAGACGTTGGATGTCGGTCGAAATTTTTGCCCGGGTTTTTAATAATTTTATGTCCAAGAAGAACGAGAAACGAAAAGGCTTGCAGGAGTTTATCGATATGATGATGCTCCGAGATTACGAAGACGACATAGATGGTAAGGAAAAGAACCAGGTTCAGTTGATGACGATGCATGCTGCAAAGGGACTGGAGTTTCCCGTTGTTTTTATTATTGGGGTTGAAGAAGACCTGATTCCCCACCACAAACTGGGCTCTGATATCTCCGAGGAGCGACGCCTTTTTTATGTGGGAGTCACCCGGGCCCAGCAAAAGCTGGTGATGTCCCACGCCCGCCAGCGCAAGCGCTATGGAAAACTGCGGGATGTGGTCCCTTCGCGTTTTTTGCGAGAAATCAACCCTGACTTCTACCAAAATCATGTTTCAGGGTATCGCCCCGTCAGTTTGGACAGTCGAGAGGCTTTGCTAAAAAGCCTGCAAGACCAGCTCAGTTCCACCATGGAAAAGCAAAAAATCGACTATCCTCTCTAAAAATGGCCGTCTTTTTAGGCTTTTCTAGTTAAATATGCGATTTTTAACTGATTCTTAACTTAGTTTTCTTGTCATTTTTTCAAAAATTTGGTTTAAAAAAGTATAGGGTAATTGAGGGGGTAGCGCATGAGCGTGCTAGTGGCTTTCTTTGTTGGGTTCTCGACTTTGTGGGCAAGCCCCCATTTCACAACTCTCCGAAACGATCTTAGCGTTCCTGAACAATGTCGTGACATGAAGCTGAGCTTCTATTCACTTCCGGCCGAAGTGGTTTATGTCGGGCGAAAAGGTGCGATCGGTATGGGATTTTCGCTGGAATATCCTCTTAGCCGGCGGAACGCCACCAAATTATGGCACTACTTTAAAGCCTTCGCTCAGGGGCAAGAGGACCCTTTCGTTTTGGATCAAATTCTTTCCGATCCGGAACTTAAACGAGACTACGAGATCATCATGCGGAACTTCGAAGAACAAGGTTTTGATTTTGTCAGTGAAGGAGAGATTCTAGAGATCTTGGCCATTCACGATCTTTATCAAGATTTTCCAGAAAATCAGTATTACGTCACCGGTGGGGTCACCTACCATCACGAGGACTCCCCTATGACCATTGGGGAGATTGATCTGTTTGTGGGGAGTCGTGACTCCTGTGAAGCGGTGGTTGTCGGTGAAGCTAAATTGGGAACCGGGAAAATGCTGAACAAAGCCAAACAACAACTGGATCGCTTCGAAAATTTTCTAGTGGACCACAATGCTCCTGGCTTTGCTGGGGTTTTTAAGTCCGAACGGTATTAGAGAAAAAAGATCTTGTTTCTGGACCTCAAGGTAGTTTAGTTTCTGGGCATGCGAGCGAGTCGAATAAAAAGCCTAATTACTGGGAATCTTCAACAGATTGATCTTCTTGAAATCGAAGACGAGAGCCATCAGCACGCGGGACGCCAAGGGCAAGAAAGTCACTTTAAAATTTTGCTGGTGACGGATCAGTTTTTGGGGCAAACCAGAGTTCAAAGACAAAGGCAGATCAACAAATTGTTAAAAAATGAGTTCGAATCGGGCTTACATGCTCTATCTATGCGTTTGTTGACTGTCGAAGAGCATCAAAAACAGAATAAAAAGTTTGAGACTCCTAATTGCCATGGAAGTCAGCAGGATCAATAATCGTCTTCTGTTGAATTTTTGGTTTCATCAAAATCTTGGATCTGGTTGCGAAGCTCTTTGAGGAGTGTTTTCGCTCTTTTTTGAAGGTCGGTTTCCTCTGTGACTTGCTCTCTTTGAGGCTTGCTGGTAAGGCTATCCCATTGATTTATGGCTTGATCGAGCTCGTTGAGAGTGTTCTTTAATCTTGTGGATACCGGTTTTTTATTCGACATGAGTTAGGATCGTAAAAAGCTTTTGTTAATAACTCAAGAAAAATCAAACTTTTCTCTGGAGGAAAGATGTCAGAAGAAATCATCTACACCATGAAAGGGGTCTCGAAAGTTTTTCCCCCAAAAAAGTATGTTTTAAAAGATATTTATCTTTCTTACTTTTATGGCGCAAAAATTGGTGTTCTTGGCCTTAACGGTAGCGGAAAATCCAGTCTCTTGAAAATTATTTCTGGTGAAGATCAAGACTTCATCGGTGAATCCTTCCCCGCCAAGGATTTCAAACTGGGTTTTTTACATCAGGAGCCAGAAGTGGATCCGGAGAAAACTGTGAAAGAAGTGGTTATGGAGGGTGTCGGTCCGTTGGCTGATGACCTGAAGGCCTTTAATGAGATCAGTATGCAGATGTGTGATGAAAACATCACGCCTGAGGACATGGAAAAGTTGATTGATAAGCAAGGGAAAATTCAAGAGCGTATTGAGGCGCAGAATGGCTGGGAGTTGGATTCGAAATTGGAACAGGCCATGGACTCTTTGCGCTGCCCGCCGGAGGACTCTTTGATCAAAACTCTTTCCGGAGGAGAAAAAAGACGGGTGGCTTTGTGCCGACTACTGCTGTCGGAGCCAGACATCTTACTGATGGATGAACCGACCAACCATATGGATGCCGAAACGGTGGCCTGGTTGGAGCACTACCTCGATCAGTTTCCTGGGACGGTCATTGCGGTCACCCATGATCGCTACTTTTTGGACAATGTCGCGGGCTGGATTTTGGAGCTGGATCGGGGCGAGGGCATTCCTTGGAAAGGCAATTACTCGTCTTGGCTTGAACAGAAAGAGAAGCGTCAGGCCACCGAAGAGAAGCAAGAGAATAAACGAAATAAAACCATGCAGCGAGAGCTGGAATGGGTGAAGCAAGGTCAGAAGGGACGGCAAGCTAAATCGAAGGCACGCCTGGATGCCTACGAGAGTCTTCTGAAAGACCCCACCCCTGAAAAGTTGCAGGAAATGCAAATTTATATTCCGGCTGGCCCTCGTTTGGGGAACACGGTAATTGAGGCGCGAAACATCAGCAAAGCTTTTGGCGACAAATTGCTGATTGATGATTTGAGTTTTTCCCTGCCTCGCGGTGGAATCGTTGGGATTATCGGACCCAACGGTGCGGGTAAGACCACTTTGTTTAAAATGATGGCCGGACTTGAAAAGCCGGATAGCGGTGAAATTATGATCGGTGAGACCGTGAAGATGGCTTACGTGGATCAAGACCGAGCCACCTTGGATCCTAATAAGACCATTTGGGAAGAAGTTTCTGGTGGTAATGAGATGATTCAGGTTGGTAACAAAGAAATGAACTCTCGGGCCTACGTTTCTCGTTTTAATTTTGTCGGTTCCGATCAGCAAAAGAAAACTGGGGTTCTCTCTGGAGGCGAACGCAATCGAGTCAATATGGCGAAAGTTCTTTTGTCGGGAGGAAACGTTTTGCTCTTGGATGAGCCGACCAACGATTTAGATGTCAACACCATGCGAGCCCTCGAAGAGGCCATTCTCAACTTTGGTGGCAGTGTTGTAGTTATTTCGCACGATCGCTGGTTCTTGGATCGAGTTTGTACACACATCCTGGCTTTTGAGAACGACTCGAAGGTGAACTTTTTTCCTGGAAACTACTCGGATTGGGAAGAAGACTATAAAAAGCGTTTGGGTGTAGACACTTTGACTCCAAAAAGAATTCGCTACCGCAAGCTGCAGAGTTAAAAAAAAAGCCGACCGTGGGTCGACTTTTTTGAAAGTGGTTTGGGTTGGGATTAGTTTTTCTCAGCCTCTATTTCACGGGCGGCCTCAAGAATACGCAACTCAACCTCCAGCTTTTGAATTTCCTGTTCGATCAGTGACCGAACTTCCGGAGCCAGTTTGTCTTCTGTTCGTGCGGCATCGTCAGCTGCCAAGCTGTCCTCTAGGTTTTCGATTTTGTCTTCAATGGAAGCTGGGTCAGCACCCTCAAGATCTTTCTCGGATTGTCCAAGAATATTTTTGATGGTGTCACCGATACTACTTGTGATCGTCGATGCAATGTCGTCTCCGCTCAGGCCGTTGCGCCAATGGTCCGACTCACCATCATCCATAACTCCTACATTCCAAAACCAACCCCAGCGAAATTTGCCCTCAACAACATCCTCTACCGTCGTTTCGGGGCGACGTAAGTTTTTCAAGCGATCACCAAAGCGAAGCCAAACAAAAGCGTTTTCATTGAACTGTTGGATATTGTCGTCTTCCGGCTTGGAGAACTCATCTTGCCCGCTGTAAGAATAGCCAATTTTAATGGTATCGACATAATTTGCGATGGGAGTCGCCAACCAGTTGGGCATCACAAAGGGGCCAAGAATACTTAGGTCGCGTATCATCCGAATGTTTTTTCCAGGAACAGAGATGGACGGACCGCTATTGAGAAGCTGATGCGTACTAACCAGGTTGCGTCCAAAAACCATTCCAATGGTAGGTTTGACATAAGTGTTTTTGAATTTCCCATTGATTCCCAATTTTGCATCCAAAGAAGGTATGACGATCAAGCGATAGTCAATTCTGGCTCGATAGTAGTCATACAAAAAAGACTCAGGATTGGCTGGGGCTAAAATCGAACCGAGCATTCCTGAAAAGTTGAAGGAATCAGGGGCTTCCTCGGTAGAGGCCTTCTCGCTGACGTACTCCTCGGGGCCTAGGAGCTGGCCGTCGACGTTGATGATGAACTCGACTTTTTGTGGAATCACAGCCAGGCCAACAAACAACGACCCGCCGGGGTGAGGAATAAAGGGTATCACTTTTTTGATACCGGGGATTTTGGTCATGTCACCATTCACTGGAATCGTTACTCCCAGCATAATGGCTGATGGGAGTTGTAGAAATTCACCACTGCCATCGAGGGCTTCTTGTTGGCGAATAAGGGAATTCATTTGATTCAAAGTTTCGGTGGCCTCAAATCGACCTTTCAGCAGATCCTGGGCCTCAGGAAGAGTCACCGCATTGCGGATCGCCCAGTTGTCGATGGTTAATTTTTCAGCTTCACCGAGCCCCATGAAGGCGGCCTCAGTTAAAAGCTTGTTAAAGACCAGGGTGTTCTCTTTAAAAAAGTTTCGGTAATTCGAACGACACTCAAGGCGTTCTCCCAGTTCACCGACTCGCACCCATTGACAGGCCTGTCCTACTGAAGGAGCCAATAAGGCCAGTCCCAGTACAATTGCAGATAATTTCTTTTTGTTAATCATTGTCACTCCGTAATGTTGGTTTATTAATTATTACAAAACTTTTCAAAAGCATCGTGATTTGCCCTAGAGATGGAATTGACTAGAGCCGAATAGCCATCGGATTCTTCTAGGTTCTGGCCTCGATCTTGGCCGTCCAGTCGCATTGTCATTCTTTCGTCAATTTGTTGAATCAGGGTTTCGATGTGAGCGGATCGCTGATTTCTTTCCTCAACAAACTGTGAACGAGCACCGGTGGCAGCGGAATAGGCTTGGCGGATCATCAAGAGGATTCCGATTCCCTGGGCGCCTCGACGTCGCGCGCGCTGCCAAAAGGTTTTAGGTACGTAGTGATAGGTAGAAAGGCTCCAAATAGAAAAACCAACGGCGCCTAGGAAGAGCTGATCGACACTGCTCATGGCCGAAGACAGTAAAGGGTCCCACTTCATGCTATCTGCATAATCTTGCAAGTGATGGCTAATTTGAGACGCAAAATACTCGGTCGGATGGTCAAGGTTGAAGTTTAAAGATCTGGAGTTGTCGTCTTGTTCGTTGATGTCCGCCAAAGGCACCCAAAAGTTCCCAAGAGGGACACAGGTTCCGGGGCTACCATCGTCTTGACTGCGAATGGAGGCGTTGTCTCCAGGTTGATGCTCGCGAATTTCAGCTTTTGTGCATTCAACAAGATTGATCAAGAGTTCTTGGGTGTCGGGGAGTTTAACCATGACAACGCCAATTTCCTTTTCCACCTTAGCCTTCCAATACAAAATGGGTGTGGAAACAACCTGGGGGTTTTTAGAAACAAGGTCGGCAGTGGTGACACATTGCCCTTCCCAACTGGCCAAACTCAAATGAGGAAACAACAAAAAAAGCAAACCAAAGATTCGGGCTCTCTTATAGGTCAATCGGGACTCCTTGTTACTTGAGGGAGTCAGTATAAAGGCCGAGCCAGGGATCGGGAAATTCATTCCCCGTTGATGTAAAAAGGTAAGAAAAGGGTGTTACTTTTTTGAGAGTGCCAAAATGGCACCAGACAATTGCCGATAAGCCGCGCAGGCCTGATGAAAATTTTTTCCTGATGGATCTTCGAAGCAGCGATCCGGATGCCAACGCAAAGCCAGTTTTCGGTACTCTTTTTTTAATTCGGATTCCGAGATTCGAGCGGGATCAAGATTGGCTCCCAGATTTTGCAACATGATTAGGGCTGATGCGTTTTCGAGGCCCAATTCGCCAATTTTGAAAATGGGATCTGCGGTCTTCGGCATCGCTGGTTTTGGAGGCGCGGACTGCTTTCTTAAGGTTGGACCAGGGTAGACCTGAGGAATTTGATCGGGAATAAAGGTCCTCTTATGAGTCGATATTTCGAATTTCCACGAGGGGAAAGTCGAGTTCCGCTCGGTGATGGGAGCCTTTTTGGGGGCTTTTTTCTCCCCGTCGCCCAGTTTTTCTCTCAAAATATCGGAAAATTCCCTCTGAAAACCCATACTTTCCTATCGGATGATGCGGTTTTTCCTTAACGGGAATAATTTGCCCAACCACTCCGAGGTGAGGGGAAAAAACGTCTTTCTAGAGGGCGGGCAATGTTCGTGAAAGCCTTTACTGAGTTGAGTTTCATGGAAATTGGGTGCCTCTTCTTATCGCTGATTGAGGGAGGGTGGGCCCCCTCGGCAAGCCCCTGTTTCGGGGTTCGGAGCCGGTTTTGAGAGGGGGATTTGCCTTTTTCGGTTTTTTTTTGTTTGACTCAATAAGGAGTTAACTATGAACTGTAGAGGTGGAAAAAAATTAACAACCACTTAGCAACGGGGGAATAATGGCAAAAAAGAAGAAAGCCACCAAGAAGAAAGCAGCCAAGAAAAAGACGGCTAAAAAGAAAACAGCCAAGAAAAAGACGGCTAAAAAGAAGACTAAAAAGAAAGCGACTAAGAAAAAAGCCGCTAAGAAAAAGACTAAAAAGAAAGCGACTAAGAAAAAAGCCGCTAAAAAAACAACTAAGAAAAAAGCCGCTAAAAAAACTAAAGCTAAAAAGACAAAGACTAAAAGAAAGCCAAATGCTGCTTTTATGAAGCCTTTGACTCCGAGCCCGGCTTTGGCTGCTGTTGTTGGTAGTTCTCCTCTTCCACGGACTCAAGTTGTTAAAAAACTTTGGGTTTATATCAAGAAAAACAATCTTCAAGACAGCAAGAACAGAAGAAACATCAATGCTGATGCTAACCTGAAAAAAGTTTTTGGTAAGAACCAAGTTTCTATGTTCGAAATGACAAAACTTGTAAGCAAGCACCTAAAATAGGACTTGTGGACAATCCGAGAAAAGGGAGCCCTGAGCTCCCTTTTTTTTTGATTTTATTTCCTTAAATTCGGTAAATCCTCAAAAAAGCTGAATGTTCTTGCCTAAGAAAAGGCTCTTGCAATTTGCTCTGTCTTAGTCGAAATTGGGGCGATGACAGTAAAAACAGCCAGTGACATTAAATCTATGGAAAAAGTCTGCCAGTTAGCGGCGCGCACTCTGCAGCACGTGGGCCAATTTGTAAAGCCTGGGATCACGACCAATGAACTCGATAAAATCGTCTATGACTACACTCTGTCCCATGACGCCAAACCGGCGCCCTTAAACTACAATGGTTTCCCCAAATCGATCTGTACTTCAGTCAACCACTGTATCTGTCATGGAGTGCCTGACGATACCCCTTTAAAAGAAGGTGACATCGTTAATGTGGATGTGACCAGCTACAAATTTGGTTTCCATGGTGATACCTCAGCCACATTCTTTGTTGGCGAAGTTGGTGCCCAGGCCAAGGAGATTACGGAAGTCGCCGAGCAAGCCATGCACAAGGGAATTGAAGCCATTCGCCCGACCGGGACTGTCGGGGACATTGGTTTCGCCATCAACAAGTATGTGACGCGTAAAGGATACTTTGCGGTTCGAGAGATCGGAGGTCACGGGATCGGGCGAGATTTCCACGAGGATCCCTTTGTTCCTTCGTTTGGACGCAAGGGTAAGGGTGATCGGCTACAGCCCTTTGTGACCATTACAGTGGAGCCTATGGTCAACCAGAACAACAAGCCCATTGTTGAACTTGCGATCCCAAATTCCACGGTTCGTTACTACGAGACCCAAGATAGAACTTTGTCGGCCCAATTTGAGCACACTGTGCTGATTACCGACATCGGCTATGAAATTTTGACTTTGCCCTGAACCTGAAAAAGACTTGAAATATTGTTCAAGGAAGTTTAAACTTTTTTCAAATAAACCATCGCATGGCGAGTAAGCAGGAACCTGAAAGGACTTGACCCCCTACAGAACAGCTGATTGACTGTGTTGTAATTTTTCAAAAGAAGAGGTGAATGATGATAGGAGAGACTATGTCTGGAACAACAAAAACTCCCACGACAGCAACTGGAACCCCTGACTTCAAAGTCTGTACGGCGGCGATGGCGGACCCTAAGGTGTTCGCAGAAATGGCTCGTTGGGGCCGTGAGGAAATCAATATTGCAGAACAGGAAATGCCCGGACTGATGGCTCTTCGCCAAGAGTATGGCGACACTCAACCACTGAAAGGGGCTCGCATCACAGGGTGTCTGCACATGACCATTCAAACGGCTGTTCTGATTGAGACCTTAACTTTTTTGGGTGCCGAAGTTCGCTGGTCTTCTTGTAATATCTTTTCTACACAAGACCACGCCGCCGTGGCCATGGCGGCTGCAGGAATTCCTGTTTTTGCTTGGAAAGGCGAAACGGAAGATGAATACGAGTGGTGTGTTCAACAGACCATCGAAGGTTGGGGTGATGAAGGCTTCAATTTGATTCTTGATGATGGTGGAGACTTGACCTTGATGATGCATAAACCCGAGTATGCCTCGATCATGGAAAAAGTGATCGGTGTGTCTGAGGAAACCACAACCGGTGTCCATAACTTGGAAAAAATGTTGAAAGACGGGAAATTAAAAATTCCTGCGATAAATGTGAATGATTCTGTGACTAAATCGAAATTTGATAATCTTTACGGCTGTCGCGAATCACTGGCTGATGGAATCAAGCGGGCCACTGACGTGATGTTGGCGGGTAAAGTTGTGGTCGTTGCCGGTTACGGTGATGTTGGAAAAGGTTGTGCCAATTCTATGAAGTCTTACGGTGCTCGCGTGGTTGTTACTGAAATCGACCCCATTTGTGCTTTGCAGGCGGCAATGGAAGGTTTTGAAGTCACAACTATGGAAGAGATCGCGCCCCGAGCCGATATTTTTGTGACCACCACGGGCTGTTGTGACATTATTACTGAAAAACATTTTAAAGCCATGAGAAGTGGAGCCATTGTTTGTAACATTGGTCACTTCGACATTGAAATCGACATGGCCTGGTTAAACAAAAACACTGAAATGCGTGAAGTGAAACCCCAGGTTGATATTCACCGTTTTAAAGATGGTCGAGAAATCATCGTTTTGGCAAAAGGCCGATTGGTGAACTTAGGTTGTGCGACGGGACATCCTTCTTTTGTTATGAGTAACTCCTTTACCAACCAAGTGTTGGCGCAAATGGATCTTTTCCAGAACCCTGGAAAATATCAAGATGTGGGTGTCTATATGTTGCCAAAAGAGTTGGATGAAAAAGTGGCGATGCTTCACCTTGAGCGCATCGGAGTAAAGATAACCACTTTGACCGACAAGCAAGCCGGTTACCTTGGTTTGGATCAAGCCGGTCCATTTAAGCCAGGTCACTATCGTTACTGATTCCAGGTCAGTGAAGGAAACAAAAAAGGGAGCTTAAGGCTCCCTTTTTTTTGTTCAAGACTGTTGAATCTACAGCCAAAAGGTCAAGTTTACGAGTCCAGAGATTTCTGAGACATCATTGGTGAAGCCGCTGTGAATGTAGGTCACTTGCGGGCTTAACGAAAAGTTAGGAGCCACCATAAAGTGGTAACCCGCAGCGAGCCCATAGGCCGTGGCATCATCACTGGCTCTCTGTGTCCCAAATTCTTCCTTAGCGAACGTCATGCCTAAAAGTCCACTGACCCAAAAGCTATTCTCATCGGCCTCAGCAAAGTAGTAGGTGATCTCGGCCATCACATTGTCTAAGGTTGACTCTGTCGTGAAAATTCCCACAGTTGAATCGATGTTGACCCTTTGCAGGTAAATCCCAGCGGAAACATGATCATTGAAAAGCAAGCCGGCACGAGCCCCATAGGAAAGCTCAGAATCGTAAGTCGTATTAGAGTTTGCAATGTCGACCTGCTGAAGCCCCAAAAGACCAGATAAGTAAATCGCATCTTGGGCGTTAGAAGTGAAAGGCATAGCTATCAATGTAAATATCACTACGAGTTTTTTCATAAACTCCTCCTTGTTCATTGTCCTTTTTGTTCAATAAAATCCACAAAGGTTTTTAGCTCAGCGATGCTCTCTTTAATGTCTTCTAGAGCGCGGTGAGATTCTTTTTTTTCATAGGTCACCTTAAATTTTGGACCCATGATTAGTTTCCAAGCAGTGACGTCCAGCATTCGGTAATGCAGTTTTTTTGACAAACGGGGCATGTAAGCATCAATAAACTTTCGGTCTTGGCCGATGCTGTTGCCAGCTAATATAGCTGGTTCTTCGGCAAAGTGTTTAGCAACGATTTCACACAACTTTGTTTCCACAAGATCTTGTTTTGGGGCTGTGGGAATTTTTGCCACGAGGCCGCTGTCTGTATGATGTTGGGTGTTCCAATCGTCCATGTTGTCAATAAAAGTAGAATCTTGGAAGACTACGGATTCGTAGCTTTCCAATTCATTGAAATCAGTGTCAGTTACGATCGCGGCAACTTCAATGATTCTCTCTTTAGTCACATCTAAGCCTGTCATTTCCATATCTATCCATAATAATTTATCCATTTCCCTAGGATAGACCCTTCGTGACTGAATGGGTAGGAACTAAGGCCTGATGGGACTGGGCGGCTGAGATCAAATTTTAAGGGATTTGAAAAACAAAACGAACAGGTGTTGTAAAAAAACCCAGATTTGATAAAAATTCAGTCGAGAATGACCACGAGGCAGCCGGTGTTCTTTTGACCATTATCAAGGACTTCATACTCCCAGGGGTATCCACCCAGTTTAAGGTAGCGCACCAGTTCGGATTTCAATTTGCCACTGCCTTTCCCAGGCATGATCCTTATGCGGTCGTGATTTTGATGTTTAACAATGAATTGATCAACAAGGTCGAAGACTTCATCCACTTTTCGTCCATGAAGGTCTAAGCTTGCAAGGGCTTTCTTTTTTTTTGTTTTCACTTCGTGATTGTATTAACTATTGGCAGAGCTCGTCAATCTGAGCATTGAAAAAGTTTTCGACATCGGCTAAGGCCGCAGCCGGATCAATGCCATTGCGATCGGTAATAAAAAACTCATTGCTCGGTGTGCATTGTGGAGTGGTGAAGTAGATGTCGAAGTCCACAGCCGGGCCTCCGGGGTCGCTGGCTGTATCAGAAAGCAGACCCGTTGCATCCAGAGCCAAGCGTGGAAAGGCACAGCCCGGTGTCACAGGAACTTCGTCGGCAGCTCGTGATCTGATCTCAGTGGCATTGATGTAAGTAGCGAAGAAGGTGCTGAGTGTTTGGCTCTCATCTTGGTTCAAGGGTTTAGATTCCTGACAGTCATCGGCGGTGACCGTGAGCACCGGTTGGGAGTTCTGTCCCGTGATCCGAACCATGGTGGATTCATAGGTGGCGCGGTAGTCGGTTTCATAATAAAAGACATCTGTGCTACCGACAGACCAAATTGTTTCTAGCAGTTGGTTCGCAACAATCTTGTTATCAAGATCGATGGTTTGGTTGACCAAAAATTCGGGCGGCGGTGGAGCTTGTTCTCCGGTTTGGTTGGCGTTGCTGGTGGTGGCTTCTCCAGAGGCGCTACTTTTCATCTCGGCACAGTTCTGAAAGAGAACGGTGCTGCTCAAAAGAAAAAACGAAAAAAGTAAAATAATGTCAAAACGTTTCACGGATATCCCCCCGGGTCACTGTTCCATTGTAGTATTGTTTGCAGAGAGGCCCTAGAAATTCTCATTTTGACAGGCCTAAAATCTCGGAATGAAACGGATTTTTCGTTTTTTTGCCAATTCCAAGTAGATTGATCTTTGCTGGCCTCTCTGTTAGTTTCTGGGTCCAGACTTTCAGCAAGGAGATCAGTCGTGAAGCGACGGGCTTTGGTCTGTGGAGCGTCTCAAGGAATTGGCGCGGCTACAGGTCTTGAATTAGCAAAAAGTGGATGGGAAGTGACATTGGCTGCTCGATCGGAAGATCGGCTTCTTCAGGCGGTGGGAGAGCTTCCTGGTGAAGGCCATGACTATTTGGCATTTGATTTGGGAGAGCCAGAGACCTGGGTTTCTATGGTGCAACAGGCTCAGCAGAAAAAACCTTACTCGGCTTTGATTCTGAATTCTGGAGGGCCAAAAGGGGGAGCCATTTCGCAGGCCCAGCCTGAAGAGTTTTTGCGAGGGATGGAGACCCATCTGGTCGCCAACTCGCAGTTGGTGCGAATCGTATTGAGTGATATGAAAAAAACGAACTGGGGGCGAATACTGACCGTGACCTCAACTTCGGTGAAAGTCCCGATTCCCCATCTAGGGGTCTCCAATACAGTGCGGGCGGCCGTCGCCAGTTGGGCAAAAACTCTTTCTTTAGAGATAGCCCCTTTTGGTATTACCGTTAATAATGTGATGCCAGGATTCACCCGAACCCCGCGTTTGGAATCCCTGATTCGTGCGGCAGCCGACAATTTTGGAAAAAGCTATGCTGAAGTGGAGAGCGAGTGGAAAGATAAGGTTCCTATGAAGCGCTTTGCGAAACCAGAAGAGACGGCCCAATTGATTGATTTTTTAGTAAGTGAAAAAGCCAACTATATAACCGGGCAAAACATTGGCATTGATGGTGGCCGCATGGGGTGCCTATGACTTTCGATATTTTCTTGTCCATTTGCCAAAACAAGGTCGATGGAGTGATCCCACCAGAAAAGCAAATGTTTGAAAACTTTTTTTCGCAAGTTCAGCTGGCCGATGATTTGGGGTTTTCCACAGCTTGGGTTGCTGAGACTCACCTGTCGTGCCAAGTGCAAAAAGACAACCCCTTTGCTGTTATCCCTAATTTCGAAGGGGAAATCGGCTTAAACACCGACGTCTTGCAGGTGGCGCATTTGGTTTTTGCTAAAACAAAACAAATTAAAATTGGATCGGCCATTCGCAACATTCTGTGTAACGGCGGACCGATTGCCCATGCCGAGGCTGTTAAGACGTTTCTAACTTTACATTCTTTTAATCACCCAGAGTCACGGACCTTAGAATTGGGTTTTGCCGCTGGACGCTTTCCTTTTTCCAATAGACCCTATGGAATTCGACCAAGGAACCAAACGGAGTTGGCTGCATGGCCGGCTCTTAATGGTCGACTGTTTTTACAAGCCACCGAAATTTTTCTTCGACTGTTGAACGGCGAGTGTTTTTCGGTACAAGATGTCAGCCCCATCGAACTTGAAAGGCAGCATTTTAGGACTGAGGCCGACTGGGAAAACGTGGTGAAGACCTTCATCAATGAAAATGAAGTGGGTGGACAAGTGGATAGAATACCCGTTCAGTCTTTTTGGGATTTTGAAAAAGTGGGAGTGATTCCTTTTGATGCCCCTCTCCAATACTTGAATCTAACGATAGGAGCCCATTGGGCTGAGGCCCACGAAGTCGCCAATAAATACCGACCTTGTGGAGTTTTCAACCTTTCGATCACGCCACCAGAAGTTATTGAAGCCACTCACGAAAGAATGAAGTCGGTTTACAACAAAGAGGGGGGCGATTGGAATCGCTCGCTAATGCCACGAACAGTTTTAGTTTTTGTTAGCGATGACCCTGCCCTGAGCATTGAAGCCAATGATGCTAAAGCAAGACAGATGGCCCAGAAAGCCAATGAGGCTTATTGGACGGCGATTCAAGGAACCATCGATCCAGTCAAGTTGGCAATGGCGGTTGATAATGCCTTGGCTGGCCACCCTGAGACCATTGCCCAACAAATAAAAGAACGGTTTCATCCTGATGATCGTCTGATGCTGTGGTTTGACTTTAATAACCATAATAACGAAAAAGTTTGCGACGCGATGTCGACCTTTATGACGAAAGTCGCACCGCAATTCTAGAAGGAGAGTTTTTGTGATTGAGATAAAAAATCTTATTGGTGGCGAATTGATGTCACCCCTTAATGGAAGTTTTTTAGACAATCATTGGCCGGCGACCGGAGAGGTTTATTCTAAGGTGCCAAACTCTGACCATGAAGATGTGGGGTTGGCGGTATCAGCAGCGCAAAAAGCGTTTCTGTCTTGGTCCAGCAAAGCCCCGACGGATCGAGCTTCGGCGATGATGAAGTTGGCTGACCTTATCGATAGAGATTTTGAAAAATTAGCTTTAGCGGAGTCTAAAGACCAGGGCAAACCACTGTGGTTGGCAAAGGCCGTTGATATTCCGAGAGCAAGTGCTAACCTTCGGTTTTTTGCTCATGCGATCATGAACAATAAATCCGTTTCTTTCACTGACGTCGATGGAGTGGTTGAGTATATCAATCGCAGCCCCATTGGTCCTTGTGCTTTGATTTCACCGTGGAACCTGCCATTGTATATTTTGACTTGGAAGATTGGTCCCTGTATTGCGACCGGGAACACGGCGATTTGCAAACCATCCGAATTGACTCCAATGACTGCTTTTTTATTTAGTGAGTTAGTGATTGAGGCGGGAATTCCACCGGGTGTTATTAATATTTTACATGGAGAAGGGGGGCGATGTGGGCAGGCCCTTGTTGAACATAAAGATGTGCCAGTGGTGTCCTTTACTGGTGGCACCAAGACCGGAGCTCATATTGCCACGACAGTGGCGCCCTCATTCAAGAAAGTCAGTCTTGAGCTTGGTGGAAAAAATCCGAACATCATTTTTGCGGACTGTGATTTCGAGAAGGCGGTAAAAACTTCGATACGCTCCAGTTTTCTCAATCAAGGCGAAATCTGTCTTTGTGGCTCTAGAATTTTTGTTGAACGTCCTCTTTTTCAAAAGTTTGTTGAAAAATTTGTTGAGGAAACGGATCGCTTAAAAGTCGGAGATCCTATGCAAAAAAATACCTTTGTTGGAGCTTTAGTTTCAAAATCTCATCTCGATAAAGTTTTAAGTTATGTCGAGATGGCGCAAAAAGAGGGAGGCACCGTTTTGACCAATATGGATATCAACGATTTGCCAGAGGCCAACGCTCATGGGTACTTTATGCGCCCGGTTGTGATCTCAGGTTTGGAGCCTCAATGCCGAGTGCAGCAGGAAGAGATTTTTGGCCCAGTCGTGACGATCACACCTTTTGATACCGAAGACGAGGCTCTTGAGATGGCCAATTCTGTAGAGTATGGCCTGTCAGCCAGTCTATGGACCTCAGACTCTTCCAGAGTTCATCGATTGTCCCGGAAAATTCAGTCAGGAACAGTTTGGGTCAACTCTTGGATGTACCGTAATTTGCGTGCACCTTTGGGCGGGATGAAAAGTTCTGGGCTCGGAAGGGAAGGCGGCGATTACTCGTTGAATTTCTTTACGGAAACTCAAAACGTTAGCATTTCTTATTAGCTTTAATTCTCTGGCACCTTTATGGATTGAAGAGTCGTTGTTTCGATGAATTTCCCCCTGGGAGACTCTTCGGCCACTTCTTGTTTGACAATCATATTCCATTTTGAAGAGTAAAAATATTTTCCGGTTTCAATAGTGTCGTCAGTTGTTGTTTTGCAAGAAACTAAAAAGACCTCTTCAAGTTGATCAGCAATTTTTATTTTTTCAGTTCCTCCCACGAAGCAGTGCTTTGTTGAATCACTGAAGGCACCCCCAGCATGCATTGTTTTAAAACTGAACGTGGCCTCTTTTCCGACTTGTACGGGGTAGAGGTCGTCATATCGGCCCGCTGCAGTGACTTTAGATGTCTCGACCCCCTTGACCAGCGATCGGAGGGGCGGAAGGAAGGCGTTGGTTGAAATTTTTTGCACATCCCACTGATTGGTTTCGCCAAGGCGGACAAAGGCCAGGAGACTGTCGTTGCTGACTTTTTGTATACGAATTGTTTGGATTTGGTTGACTAAGTAGTCACCCGTAACAGCGTTGTATTTGGTGATGGATTGTTTCAAAATTGTGTTTGGCGGCAAAGCTTTTCGGACGCCAGGGTCTAGTGAAGACAAATCTCTTTCGGCGCCTTTTCCTGAGGTGGTTCCATTGTTAAATAGAAAACTAAAAAATGAAAACTCAGCCGGGTCGCTATCCTTTGTGTCGTTTGATAACTCCATTGGGGAGCCAACTGAATTCAATGATTGTCCAAATCTTTTTAGGGCAAAGCCGGTCAAAGTGATGATTACGAGAAACAGGGACCACTTTAGGGAAAGCTTGGGGTTAAAAAGTGGAAAGGGAATTTTTTGACTTTGCGGCTCGATTTTTGTTGGACTCTGATTGTTGTCATCAGTGAGATGAGTTTCAGAATCAGAAACCTCGAAGTTTTCCATGGTCTTGTCGTTTACGGTGATCTGGGGACGAATAGACAATCCAAGAAATTCAGGAATGTCTTTTGTCGAAGCCGCTTCTAGGTCGTTCAAAGCATCAAGGGCGCTTTGGTAGCGCTGGCTTCGGTCTTTTGCAACTAAGCGAACCAAAATATTTTGCACTTCAAGGGGAATGTTTTTTGAAACTTCCTCGGGTAGTTTGAGCTGGTGATTGCGTATCAAGTCGATTGAATCAATTTTATTAACTTGTTTGAAGGGGTTTTTGCCGGTTAAAAGTTCGAAAAACACAACGCCCACAGAAAACAGATCAGAGGCTGGTGTGGGAGGCAAGCCTTTGAATATTTCTGGTGCCATGTAGTTGATGGTTCCAATAAAATGGTTTTCTTTAGTGAGGTCTTGGTCGTTTTCCATTAAGCTTTTCGAGATGCCGAAATCGACAATTTTAATTTGCCGGTCCGGAGTCGCGATAAGATTGGCGGGCTTGATGTCTCGGTGGAGAATTCCCTTAGAGTGAGTTTGGTGTAACCCTGTAAACACTTGCTGAACCACTTGAATCGAATCGGTCACGCCGAAACTCTGTTTCTCAATAACCTCGGTTAGAGTTGTGCCCTCAATGTATTCCATAGCCAGGTAACGGATATTGGCATAGAGCCCTATTGTATAAATATTGACAATATTGGGGTGGTTCAGTGATGCCAGAATTTTGGCTTCATTTTCAAAACGTTGGATCAGTTTGTGATCAATTTTCTTTCCATCAGGCTGACTCAGAAATTTTAATGCCACTTTCCGATCAAGTCGAATGTCTTCGGCAAGAAAGACCTGTCCCATACCGCCTTCACCAAGCATTCTTAAAACCTTGTAGTTTTCAAAAATTTCACCGGGCTGTGGCAAGTTCATCCGAATTTTCCTTTGTCCATTAGGATATCGGCAAAAGGAGACTTTATTTTGAGAGTGGCAAGGTCTTAAGTCGAGTCTTAATTCTCTTCAGAGGTTTTTTGTTTCGGTTCTTCGCGAAGGTCGACGATAGCCACTTTTTTGTTTTTAGATTCGTACAAACCAAAGGGGCCAACTTTAATCATAGTGTCTTCTTCGAAAAAGACCAATTTCAGTTGTCGATCGAAATCCACATCCAACACTTCAGGCAAGTTCGCAGTCCAGCGAATAAATATTTTTTTTAGTTTATTCTTAAACTCGAAGGCGTAGACTTGGTCGCGGTCATAAGAAACAAAGACGAGCTCTTTATAACCGTCGTTGTTAAAGTCATAAGCAAACGGAATGCTGTCCTGTAGAAGTGACACCCGGTTCGACTTGTAGTTTAAAACTTCGGAAAAGTCGGGACCTTGCGTGATGCGCAGAACACTGCTTTTCTTATTCGAGGAATTAGGCAAAACACTGATAAAAATATTTTCAAGGCCACCGCTTTGGTCAAGATCGGAAATTAGGATTTTCGAAGTGATCTCGGTCGACGAAGATTCGGTGGTGGTTTCGTTGGGCCAATGGTTTTCAGCAAAGTCGGAGCCCAAAACGCGACCATCCGATCCCCCTCCGCTACCGGATTGGGAACATCCCAGAGTTAAATTGAGCATCACGAAGAAAATCAAGTTGAGAGTCAATACTGAGTCATTGTAAGGGGTGTGTTTCACAGCCTCCTCCTTTAAAAGCCTTGCCAGAAAGGCCCGTCAGCTCTCTACCAAGTTATCGGTTCCTACCTTGGTGGTGCCTTAATAATATCAGCTGAGTTCTCAATAAGGTTCGCGTTGCGGCCATTTCTAGGCGAAATACGAGGCTTTTGTCAGATCCTGTAAAGGAATTGATCACTAACCGTAGAATCGACAGATTTGTTCTAAGGGCCTGAAAATATTTGACTTCTCTATTAATGAAAGTCAATTGAGGAAGCAGATGAAAAGGCAATGATTTTGTTGAAAACAAAAGTCATCATTACTTTGCCTCGTCGGGGAGGGGAGAGTAGTTTTTGATCCTTCGTATAGGGAGGAAATCCATGAAATATCTAATAACATCAGCGATCCTTGTCGCTTCTTTACATTGTTGGGCTTCCGTTCAGCCGATGACTCTAAGGCAGGCTAAAGCGCTTCTCACTCAACCGATTCCTTCGGAAGTGCAAACGGTTTTACAAAAAACTCCCACCGACTACAGTTTCTTCACCTTGCAAGGAGAGAGTTCGGTCAACTACCAAGGGCAGGTGATGCGTAATCTTTTAATCACTGACCAAAAAGGGGCTTTTTACTCTTTGGCTTACAGCGAGCAGAAAAATCAAGCGTCTGTTGCTATGGATCTTTTGGATTCTTATTATTTATATGACTCCACTAAAGACGGAGGGTCGTTTATTGAAATGAAGTTAGTCAATGAGCAAGGTGTTGCCCAATCCGCTCCCTGGGAAGGCTTCGAATACAGTGCGGTCTATCCTGGATCTATTAACCTGAAATCCAAAATGGCGGGAGTCGACAATCCTTTACGGCATGGAAAAATGTTAGGTTGGAACTCTGAAAAGCTGGGTGGGTTATTGGTCGATCGCGATGGAGATGGTACTTTGGTTCCAGTCGAACTTTTCGAAACGATGCTGGAAGCGGTCGCTAACAATGCAGCCGCTAGTCAAACTCATTTTATGGCGCCCAATGGAACTCTTGCCGAACAAAAAGTGGAGGCGGCTGCCGTTCTCCCTGAGGGATTAGACTTGGCCCAGCTTTCTCAGAAATTTTTACACTCGGCGGTTAGCTTTTCACAAGCCACAGGTGACTATCTGAGTGATGATTTGGGAGAAAAAGGTTTCAACGGAGACAATACCACCTTGCTGCCAAATCGTACCTACACAGACCTGCAACATTCCTGGGATGAGGCTTTTGGGTATTTCGGTGCGGCACGAAACTATTTAGAGTACAGCGATACGCAGATCCTGTCGGAGTTTTCATTGGACGCTTATACATCTGAAGAAGTGATTGACCCCTCAAATGGGAGTGTTCTTTATATAGATGCGTTGGTAGGTGGTGATTTTGAATACTCAATCAGTTCTGAAAAAAACATGGGTCTTTCAGTGAATGCGGCGAAAAGAGATGCCGGTGCGATTTCGGGAAAAGAAGATTTCACTTTAAAAACAATGTCCGCCTTTCTTAAAGGACGACAACTCGTGCAAGAGCGCCCCAATGGTTACTTGCCTTACGCCCAAGCCCATGCGGTTTTGGCTTTGCATGAGTGGGAACGAGTCATTGCAGCCTCAGTGATCCATTACATCAATGAACTTTCGGGTGACTTGCAGTCCTATGGTACTGAGGATTTCAACTTCGTTGACATGGCTAAGCATTTCTCTGAAATGAAAGGCTTTGCTTTTGCGTTTCAGTTCAACCCGCGTTCGGTTATGAGTGTGCAGGATTTTGCAAAGCTTCATCAACAATTGGGTGACAGACCGGTGGATTTACAGAAGGGTGATTTGAGTCAGTACCTTCAAGATTTGAAGTCCGCGCGCGACCTTTTAGTTAAGACCTATGAGTTTTCGAGTCAAGATGGGGAGAACTGGTGATGAAAGCATTTTTAGTCGTTTTTACAGTTTTAGGTTTATTTTTCGGGTGCTCCGATGCCACCAACCAGTCGGTTCCAACCTCCGCAGTGGACAAAGACTTCGAACTGGTGAGCCATTTAACAAATAATATGATGGCCCCTCATGTTAATTCTATGGCTAGAGAGACCGAGACCTTGCGATCCATGATCAATTCTTCTTGTACGGTTCAGCCGCTTCCAGTTGAGGACTTAAGGACGGCCTGGAAAAAAATTATCTCTCAGTTTCATTACACCGAGGTTTTCCTGTACGGCCCTTTGTTGATCGAAGAGGAAGATAAAAAAAGTGAAACCAATCCGATTAAAGTTGTTCTTTACAGCCTACAAGACCCCTCGAATCAGGCCGCGGTGATTGATCGAGAGATCGACAAGGCGAAGTTGCAAGGGGCCGACAAATACAAAATTCGAAAACGACCAAACATTATGGGTCTGGATGCTATTGAATATGTTTTATTTGGTCGATTGTCCGAGCAGGCTGAGCTTGTGGCAGGGGAAGGGGATTGTGTTTATTTAAATGCTGTGACCTCTGAACTTTCGGTCTGGATGCAAAAAGTGCGTAATGATTTTTTTAAAAAAGTATACCAGCCTCTGCAAACTTCAGAAGGCCAAGCCAATGCCAAAGCTTTTCTTAATCTTTACACCCAAAGCTTGATTCTTTTTGCTGACCAAGATTTAAAGGATCGCAAACTGGCAGCCCCCCTGGGCCTTGAAGCGGATGATGGCTTGCCCTGTGAATTAGGCGTTGACTGTCACACCCTTTACTTGGGGCATTCTTTTTCAAGCTTGGCTCAAGAGTCCACTTTTACCAACTTGCTGGCGATCCAAGATGCTTTTCAAGGCACTTCAACATTCGGAACTCCTGGGTTTGGATACCTAACCTACATCGAGGATACAGATTCACCGGTGGCGAAGTCCTTTATCCAGGGTGATTTTAAAAAGCGTTGGCAAGAAATGCCGGTCGGCGAAGACTATATTCAAACCTTCGCTAGTTACAAGGGCGACCAGAGCTTAGATAACTTGGCCTACGCAGCCTATGTTGAGGTCAAAAAATTGTCCGATTGGTTAAAGTCATCCTTCCTTGCTGAAATGAATGCGGAGCTGCCAGACAATGTCCAGGGAGACAACGACTGATTGCAGTCGAAAATATTTTCGAAGACTCACCTCAAGAGTTCTTTCAGGACTCTTAGGGATTTTTGTTGCCGGTGCTGGTTTTGCTGACGACGGCACCGCTGTTGAGCGACTTTCTGTCCTCGGAAAATCAGAAGCTTTACCAACCCGACCTGGTTCCGCCTATGTGATTTCTGAACAAGAGCTAGAAAAATTTGATTTCAACGATATTCATCGGGTTTTGCGTTCCGTTCCCGGAGTGAACGTGCAAGAAGAAGACGGTTTCGGTTTGCGTCCTAATATTGGCTTGCGTGGTGGTCACCCCCATCGAAGTAAGAAAGTCACTTTGCTAGAAGATGGAGTTCTCATCGGACCGGCCCCTTACTCGGCTCCTGCGGCTTACTATTTTCCCCAAATGAGCAAAATCTCTTCCATAGAAGTTTTTAAAGGAGTCCCTGCCACCGCTTTTGGACCCAATTCGATCGGTGGAGCTTTGAATTTAGTGACCCGGATGAACGCTCCTGGCCTGAAGCTGGGCACCCAATTCGGGAATTACAACTCTCAACAATACAATCTTTCGGCAGGGGTCGCCACCTGGGGTGACATCAGCTTCGACATGAATCGAACAGAGACCCAGGGCTTCAAGGAATTGCAAAACAAAGACAATACGGGTTTTGAAAGGAACAATGTCACCTTCCGTTGGGATAAATACTTCCTTAAGAAAGACCAAAATTTGAACTTCAAAGTCAATTGGTCTGATGAGAAGTCCAATGAGACTTACGCAGGACTCGCCCAGCAAGATTTTGACCTTAATCCCTTCAAAAGATACTCGTCCACTGAATTGGATGAAATGTCTTGGGGACATCGCCAACTCTTTTTAAGCTACGCGATTTCTCCCACTGAAAATCTCCGCAATCGAATCACCCTTTACCGTCACCGGTATGATCGATCATGGAATAAGCTTAATGGTTTTGGTGGTACGAACCTAAGTAACCCTTCAAGGGAAATCAGTGAAGTTCTGAACAACCCGAATTTGGCTGCTAATAATTACTATTATCAAGTCCTCAAAGGAGAGGCTGATTCTGGTGTTCTCAGTGATGATCGCGATGTGATTGATATTGGTAACAACCAGAGACAGTATTTGTCGCAAGGGGTGCAGTTGCACACCGATTATGAAGCCTTTGGCTTTGGTTGGGATCATCTTTTTCAGGTCGATTATCGCTTTCACCAAGATTCCATCGATCGATTTCACGAGTCAGATTTTTACAATATGGTTTCTGGGCGTCTGGTCAAAAACACCAGTCGCAATCAAACAACAACGGTACTAAACCAAGGGTCCGCCGCAGCCAACACTCTGGCTTTGTCTTACGAGGGCCGTTGGCAGGGACTGACCGTCCAGTCCATCGTTCGGGGCGAAGACATTCAATATCGGCAGGAAGACTATTTGACGTCACAGACGATCGAATCTGATGATCAAATCTTCGCGCCCGGTTTTGGTCTGTTTCATCAAACCTTTAAACAGCTCGGTTTTCTTTTTGGAGTGAACAAGGCGTTTACTCCGACGGGTCCAGGGCAAGCCGACACTGTACTGCCCGAAGAAGCCATCAATTATGAGTTGGGTTTGCGCCATACGGGCACCTTGAGTTTTGAGGTCATTGGTTTTTTTAGCGACTATCAAAATCTTTTGGGAACTTGCACCCAGTCGGGCGGTTGCACAATCGGGCAGTTGGATCAAAGTTTTAACGGTGGACAAGCCGCGGTTCAAGGAGCTGAGTTTTTAGTTCATACCGACCTGAAAACAAAGAATATGAATTTTCCCATTCGCTGGACTCTCACTTACACTCAGGCTCAGTTTAAAAACAATTTTGCGTCTGGACTGAATGAATGGGGGAGCGGAACAGTACAATCGGGAGACCCCATTCCGTATATTCCGGATTGGCAAAGTAATTTAATAGTCGGTTGGGAATGGAAAGCCTGGTCGACTTACCTTAGTGTCAACTATTTGGGTGAAATGGCCGATCAAGCGGTGGCGCTGGGGAGAAAAACAATTCCAGGACGAACCGTTTTTGGAGCCAGTCTGGCTTGGAGGTACACTCCTCGCTCCAAGCTGAATGTTCGCATTGATAATATAACCAATGAAGAGTACGTGGTATCGAATCGCCCCTTTGGCTTGCGCCCAGGGCGTCCCTTGATGGCCTTTGTAGGTTTTGAGCATGCCTTCTTTTGAAAAATGGCTCGAGCCTTTTTTCTTTGTACTTGATCCCTCGAAAAGATTGTTTTTCGTATACCTCTTGTCGTCAGTAGTCTTGGGCGTTTGGGCTGTAGGTCGGCAAAAAAAGAGCCCAGTTTTTCAATCTTTCGAGAGTCTCTTGAATCCTAGAGTTTGGTTTCATCCTTCCAGTCGAATTGATTTTCAACTTCTTATTTTAAATAGTCTTCTTAAGACATTTTTGTTTGTGTTCGTGTTTGTCACGTCTCTGTGGGTCTCTAAGGTTGTTTTGCGTGGCATGGCCGGCTTGTTCCCCGATCAGTCTCCGCTGCGGATTAACTACGAAACCGGTTTGCTGGCTTACGCCTTTATTAGCTTTGTCTTTTTGGACTTTGCTCGTTTTTTTCAACACTACCTTTTCCACAAAATACCTCTGTTGTGGCGTTTCCATAAAATTCATCACTCGGCCCAGGTGATGACTCCTGTCACTTTGTATCGAACCCATCCCATAGAAAGTCTGATTTCTGCTTTCAGACGAATTTTTGTGATCGGACTAATCTCTGGTTTGTTTCTATTTTACACCCAATCCATTATTGGTCCCTTTGCAATATTTGGCGTCAATGCTTTCGATTTTGCATTTAACTTCTTTGGAAGTAATTTGCGTCATTCCCATATATGGTTCAGTTTTGGTCCTCTTAACTATTTGTTCGTGAGTCCAGCGCAACATCAAATTCACCACAGTCGAGCGATCAAGCATCGAGATAAAAATTTGGGCTTTGCCTTGTCTTGTTGGGATCAGATTTTTGGAACCTTCTACCAAGTCAGAGCCAAGGAATTTCTGATCTTCGGAGTTCGTGGTGAGCGGTATCACAACTTGTGGCAGGCTTTGAAAGCACCTTTTCGGTCCACAGACTCTTATAAATAGTAGCAATTTTAGTTATTTAGCGACGTCGCCGGTCCGGTTTTCAAGTGGACTTTGTGGTTTATGGCATTTATAGTGCCAGCCATGAGCAAATCAGGGAAAATTGTGGCAGGATGCATGGCTCCTCATCCTCCTCATCTTGTGTATGGAGACAATCCTCCGCAAAATGAACCGAAATCGGAGTGTGGTTGGGAAACTTTGCGCTGGTCTTACGAGCGTTTAAGAGAATCCCTTAGTGACTTGGACTATGATGTTCTTATTGTCCACTCGCCCCATTGGCGGACCCAGATCGGAACCCATTTTTTGGGTTGCCCAGAATTCAAATCAAAATCGGTGGACCCGATTTTCCCGCATCTTTTTCGGTTTAATTACGACTTAAAAGTGGACGTGGATTTGGCCCGAGCCATCCACGATCGAGCCAAAGAAAAAAAGATGATTGTAAAAATGATGGAAAACCCTGACTTCAGAATCGATTACGGCACGATTACGTCTTTGCACATGACTCGTCCGCAGTGGGATAAACCCGTTATTGGAATCTCCAGCGTGGGTCGGTCGGCCTATTTTTCTATGGATGTGATGCAAGAAGAAATGATTAAGCTAGGAGAGGCCACCCGCGAAGCCATTGAAGCTTCAGGAAAGAAAGTGGTACTGCTAGCCAGTCACTCCCTGTCCCACCGACATTTTATTACCGAACCCGCCGTCCCAGAAGATATGAGTCACGAGCATATTTATCATCATGGTCAGTACCTGTGGGATATGAAAATGATCGATCTGATGAAAAAGGGGGACGTGCAAACAATTTTTGATGTGATGACGGACTTCACCGAGCAAACGATCAGCGAGTGTGATGGCGGTGGCCTGATGTGGATGTTGTCGGCTATGGGAATGCCACAAACTCCTGCCAAAATTCATGGCTACGGAACAGTCATCGGCACCGGTAATGTTGTGGCGGAATGGAGGGCGCAATGAAATCGCCTGAGTACACCGATAGTCACTGTAAAAATGTTTTAAAGGGTTTTGTCTTACCAGGATTGCCACACCCTTTGTTGAAGCCGGAGGGTCGTCCTGCTTGGACCAAGCTTCGGCAAGCCTACGATCGTGTGGCCAATGAAGTGGAGACTCTAAACCCGGACTTGATACTTATTTACAGCACCTACTGGGCCAGTATTTTGGGGCATCAGATCCAAGCTTTGCCAAAACCGAAGTGGACTCTAGTTGATGATGAGTGGCACGATTTAGGAAGCATTCCCTATGAATTCTCTACTGACGTGGAGTTTGCAAAAGCTTATAATGAAGCCAATTTAGAGAGAGGGTTGAAATCTCGGCTCACGGCTTACGACGGCTTCCCTATCGATACCGGGTCGGTGGTTTGCCTTAAGCTTCTTGATCCAAAAAATAAATTTAAATCTTGTATTGTATCGAGCAATATCTATTCGGATCGTGCGGAGCAGATTATTTTAGGCAAAGGAGCGAAAGACGCTCTTAAGAAGACGGGTAAAACGGCAGTGGTTATTTCTATTTCCAGTTTATCCAATCGTTATTCCATCGTCGAGCCGGATCAGTGCCCCGATGAGATTTCATCGAGAAAAGATGAAGAGTGGAACCAAAAGTTTTTGGAGTTTTTGGGCAAAGGTCGCCTGGAAGATGTTTCGCAACTGTCCCGGCAGTTTCACCGTGAAGCGCGGGTGACGAAAAAGGTTGTTAACTATAAACCTTTTTGGTGGTTGGCTTCGGTCATGGGCGAAACCAATGCTTATGAAGGGGAAGTTTATGAATACCAGCCAGTTCAAGGCACGGGTGCTGCCATCATTGGCCTGACTCCTACTTCGCAGCCGGCCCCGGATTTGGAATTTGATGAAGACAACGCTGAGGTTTTTCAAGGCGACCGTAATGTGTTGTCGGGTGAACACGAAGACCCGATCAATTCGGATGATGAGGCCCGTCCGTGAAAGTCTACCCCTCGAGTCCCCTTGGAGAGAAAACCAACTTACCTACGGGTCGGGATGTTGAATGGGAACCCTTAGTGGATTTCCGACGCAACGGCGTTAGTGAGAACACCATTCATGGGGCCGTTTCGTGGTACACCGGCGATCAAAAGATTCACGCTTGGGGTGGTAACGTTCTTTGCTATGGTCGTTCAATGATGAAGCCCTTTTACATTAAGGTTTTTGCCGATGAATTAGCTGAAGAAACGGATTGGAAACAGAAGGCGATTTCGTTAGCCAGTCATAACGGAACGGCCCAGCATGTGGAGGCCGCGCAAAGTTTACTGAGTGAGAGTGAATGGGGTTTGATGCTAACGCCCTTGGATTTACCTTTGGTCCAATTTGGTCGACAGGTGCGTCGCCCCCGTCGCTGGTACAACAACTCTTCGGGGCACCACGCTGCCATTTTAAAGGGCTGTCGTCTTAAAGGTTGGAACCGAGCTGGATACACCTTGCCGAACCACCCAGTTTTTAAGGCTTTTTTGGATGTGGTTAAAGACTATTTGGGCCCTGACTATGAACCTCTTCGAGTGGCCCGTGATGGCGATGGTTTGCCCACGGTTGCAATGACCGTGAATGAACTGGCCCAGTGCTATGCAAAGCTAGTGCAAAAGAAAAACGAAGACTGGATTTGGGAAGCCTTTGTTCGTGAACCTGACTTGATTGGCGGCTTCAATCGTCTTGATACCACTGTTATTAAATCCTGTAAGGGCAAAGTCATTGCTAAAGAGGGGGCCGATGGCCTGTTGGGTCTAGCGATCGAACATCCCGAATATCCTGATGGTTTGGGTGTGGTTATAAAAATTGCCCATGGATGGAACCCTCAAGCCACATGGTATGTGGCTCGTTCGATTCTGGGCGTTTTGGGAATGGAGTTGCGCAACCCCTATCCATTAAAACGACAGAAGGCTTTTGTTGTTCCGGGGATTGTTCCCGATGCCTTGGTTTCTAAGATTGAGGATGTTCCCACTTGGGATGAATGGGACCCAGATCACGATCGTTGGTATTTCGATTATCAAGATCATCAATGGTGAGGTAAAAAATGAATCAAGTTGTCAGTAACAAAGCGCCGGAGCCGGTGGGCTCATACCCCCATGCCAAACGGGTGGGGGACCTGTTGTTTCTTTCAGGTGTCGGACCAAGGCAGCGGGGAAGCAAAGAAATTCCAGGAGTCACCTTCAATGAAAAAGGTGAGGTGTTGTCCCATGATGCCGAGGAGCAAACGCGAGCCGTGATTCGCAATATTGAATTGGTTTTGCAGGACTCAGGGTTGGGTTTGCAAGATTTGGTCGATGTCCAATGCTTTTTGACTGATATGAAAAGAGATTTCAAAGGCTTTAATAAAGTTTACGCGGAATACTTTTCAGTAGAAACAGGACCCTGTCGCACCACTGTCGAAGTCGGAGCTTTGCCTACCCCCATTGCCGTTGAATTTAAAGCCATTGCCCAATTTAAATAATGGCCTTGTCGGGAACCTCAACGGTCAACCCTTCATAGACGACCCGGTACCAGAGATATTGGAAAACAAACAGTACAGGAACCCCAATAAAAAAAAGCGGGAGAACAAGGAGAATAGTGCAGACCATCAGTAGGGTTGCCAGCAAGACCACTCCCACCAAAAAGGGACCAATGTTTTTTATGATCCCGTCGAGAGCCAACGACAAAGATTTCTGGTAGTTTAGACTTTCGTTGAAGTACAAAATTGGGATAGCCACACTGACCAGCAGATTTATTGGCCAAGTGAAAAGACCCAGCCAGGCAAAGAGAATGTTGAAATAAGGAATTTGTGCGATCAATTGGGGAGCGGCATAGAGAGCTCCATGAATCAACAGCAGTGGCAGCATTCGCTGGAGCAAGGTTTTTTTGCTAAAGACGGCTGTTAGATCATGGATGCTACTTTCCCGTCCGTTTTCCCAATCGAAGGCTGCTTTTAAAAAGACCAAGGGAGCGACAGCCGTTACGGCCCCACCGATAAGAGGGCCGATCAAAGGTATGATAGATAAGAAGCCCCCAAAGGCGAAAACGAAACAAATGATAAGTGTCAGGCCATAGTTGAATCGAACCAGCTCCCAAGACCGAAGCAGCATGGCCCAGACGTCATCGACTGTAATTGTTCTAATTTGGCTTCGATCCATGGCTTCATTTTGCTTTTGTCTCCCTTAGAAGCCAAGATCTATTTTGCGGCGCAACAAATAGTTGATGGGTTCAACTTGTTGGAAGCCTGTGCTGCACTGAAAAATCTGGCATTGACGCCGACTGATGTCCTGCGTAAATTTCGGCTCTGGAGAACTTTGTATGAAGATTTTACTCACACTCATGGTCCTTTTTGGCATTGTCTCTTGTGGCTGGATTCGACAAGAGAAACCCCCTCGTGAATCCGCCGCTTTATTAACCCAGGACTATGCCCTTAAACGTAGCGAAAATGTTTCCAACGTCTCTTATCAATTGAAGTTTGATTTTACGAATGATGAGTCTTTCGAGGGAACGACGGCTGTTCACTTTGTTTTAAAAAATAAAATGTATCTGACCTTGGATTTCGTCGATGGTGAGGTTCAAGAATTGATCGTAAATGGAGATCGAGTCGGTCGCCCCAGCTACAATGGCTTTTTTATCGAAATACCGCAGGAAAAATTAAAGATTGGGGACAACTCCATCCTTGTTACCTATACCCATGACTATTCAAAAAATGGGTCTGGTCTCTATCGGTACGTGGATGTAAAAGATCAAAAAACCTATTTGTACTCAAACTTTGAGCCTTACAACGCCAATCGAATGTTTCCGTGTTTTGACCAACCCGATTTGAAGGCCTTTTATACCACCCAAGTTTTGGTACCCAAAGGTTGGCAAGTGATCTCTTCTGTCCGAGAGTCGGATATTTCCCAAAAAGGAGACTTCGAGGAGTGGTATTTCCCAAAGTCCGCCAAATTTTCGACCTACACCTACTCATTGCATGCCGGGGAATACGTTGTTTGGGAAAGTGTCGCCAAAACCAAAGCACAAGAGATTCCACTGCGCCTTTTCGCCCGAAAGTCTTTGGCGGAGTACGTAAAAACCGAAGATTGGTTTTTGTGGACTCAACAAGGTTTTCAATTTTTTGAGAAGTACTATTCCTATCCTTATCCCTATCAAAAGTATGATCAAATTTTAGTTCCTGACTTTAACCACGGCGCCATGGAAAATGTGGGAGCTGTCACATTTAACGAAGATCGTTTTGTGACCAAAGGAGAAAAAACCAGGGAGCAGCGCCGAAGACTGGCGGCGACCTTACTTCATGAGATGGCTCATATGTGGTTTGGTAATCTCGTCACCATGAAGTGGTGGGATGATTTGTGGTTAAATGAGAGTTTTGCTACTTATTCATCTTATGTGGCCCTAACTAAGGCCACCGAGTTTGAAGAGTCTTGGAAAAATTTTAATAGTTGGAAACAACGTTCTTACCGTCAAGATCTGTCCAATACCACTCACCCCGTGGCCCAATCTTGTGCTCATACCCAAGCCGCCTTTGCCAATTTTGATGCAATCACATACAGCAAGGGGGCATCGGTCCTTAAACAGCTCTCCTTTTACTTAGGAGACAGCGTCTATCAGAAGGGTCTAAAAAAGTACTTTACAGATTTTGCCACTAAGAACACGACCCTGGCTGATTTTATGGGAACCATGCAAGAAGTCTCGGGTAAAGATCTTGTCGATTGGCAGAATCGTTGGTTGAAGTCGGCCATGCTCAATGAAGTGGAGGTATTTTTTACTTGCAGTCGTGGGCGTATTGATCACTTTGAAATCTACCAAACGGCCAGTAAAGACTATCCGACATTGCGCACCCATAAAACAGAAATTGGCCTGTTTAGAAAATCTCGAGGCGTTTTTAAGCTTAACCGAAAAGTCGCCGTCGAGTTTTCGGGGGGACAGACAAAAGTTGAAAAAATGCAGGGTTTGCTTTGTCCGGACATTGTTTACCCCAACTACAATGATCACGACTATGTGGCTGTGAATTTCGATAAAAAGTCTTTAGAAAATATCGAAGCCAGTTTGTCGACTTTGCAAGATCCCTTTTTACGAAGTGTGATCTGGTCGGACTTGTGGGGTATGGTCCTCAACGAGAAAATGAGTATGAGCCGATATTTAGAAGTCGTCGAGTTCAATGGATTGGTAGAAAAAGATTTGGATATTCTCAGTAAAATTTTTGCCAGCGTTGATAAAATTTTAAATGAATACTATCCTGATTCCGGCCATCCTTGGGTTTCGAAGCGACAGGTTTGGGTCAAGTTTTTCGAGCAAGCCGTGATTACCAAAATTTACGAGACAATTCCAGAGCCTGAAGTTCAAAAGCACTGGTTCGGCTATCTGGTGAACCTGGCAGAGAGCCCAGAAGTTTTAAGGCAATTGGAAAAGGTTTTAAAAAAGCATCAATCGGGATTGCCTATAGTTTTCGAGGTCGGCCAGGATCTGCGTTGGGATGTCATCACCGCTTTGGTCGCCAATAATTATGATAATGCACTAGAGCTTGTGGCAAAAGAGAAGAAAAAAGACCCATCAAAGCGTGGGGAGATTAAAGCCCTTTTAGCTCAATCCTTATATCCAAGTCTTGAAAATAAAGAGAAAATGTTCAGCGAACTCTTAGCCAATAAAGGAACTTTAAGCTTTGGTAACCTTCGCACTATGATGGCAGGGTTGTTTCCCCCTCAACAAAAAGTATTTCATCGAAAATTTGTCGACAGTTTTTATGAAAATCTCAGTAAAATATCACTGCCAGGAGACGAGTACTTTGCTTCGGAGTTTGCCGAAAGATTGGTTCCTGCCTTTTGCGATCAGAAGAGTTCAACCCAGATCTCCAATTTTATTGCATCAGAAAAAAATCTATCTTTTCCTGTGATCAAGACCTTGAAGGCGGCTTGGTTTGAGAACCAGCGCTGCTATAAAATGCGCAAAGTCTTGAAAAGCGGTGTTCAAGAGTCCATACCAGACCCTCTTTAATCATTTAGGTTTTTTTTCATTTCGATGATGAGGTCAGTGACATGGGGCTTTGTTGAAAGTCCGGAGATATCAAATCCGGCTTTGATATTTAAAACTAACATGGCTCGAAAACCCATACGGGTTTTTGTTCTGACTTTTTTGTAGCCTTTTTCTTTTAAGACCTGATGTTGATATTGCATTAATTTCTTCGCAAGACCTTGTTGTCGGTATTGAGGGTGAACCCCACCCACCCAACTATAAAAGGTTTCAGAATCAATTTCATAGCCAACCTTATAGGCAACCAACTGATTGTTGCTTGTGCTTAACAGGGCAAGCAAATTGTTTTTTTTTGGCGCCTCTTTCGAAAAATGTCCAGGGCGGTAAGTGTTCGTGAACACCTTTTTTTCTAGGTTCTCGATGTCTTGGCACTGTTTAGAAGAGAGAGTTTCAAAGCATTGAATAGGGAAGGGGGAGTCGAGAATCACGAGATTCACTTCAGCTTTTTAAAAATATCTGTCATAAAGCCGGTGAAAATTTTGATTTCCTCTGGGCCAATATTTGGTGAGTAGACGACCCCAAAATAAACAGCAAAAATAGTATTGGTCTGGGCTTTGCTTGCTTTGGGAGCCATTTGATGGATCTTGCGGTGAAAGGCTTTTTCAATTGCAACCAGAGCCTCGCCTATTTCATTGGGCTTGTCTCGATAGTTTAGGTAAAAGGCGCACAGGTAAGGCATTTTTTCGTAGAACTGCCGGGCTTCAAGAAGGCCCTCTTCAAAATGCCCCTGTTTCCACATCTCCATTCGTTTGTTAGACAGGCCAATAAACTCTTCGCCAATAATGCTGACAGCGGCTTGGAGAATGCTCATCTTTGATCGGCCGAAATAGTAATAAATTAAAGAGCGAGTGATTTTACTTTTTCTAGAAAGTTCCGTCATCGTCCATTTGAGATGCCCCTTTTTGAACTCGAGTTCAAGGGCTCCGTTTAAAACTTTCCAATAGATTTCATCTTTTTTATTTTTCTCTTCGGCGGTCATTAAAAAAGGGTGTCACAGATCCAAAAAAAATCCAACGATTCCGATGGTGTTGGGCGGGGTCTCTAGAATTCGACAGATTCTTTCGTATTTGTCAAAAAAACCGGTTATTTTGACAACTTACAAGACGATCTGTCAGTGGAACCTATGGATCGGGACAGGCTTTTTAAGTATCTTAAGTGGTGTTGAAGGGGATGTTTTGGACCGAGTTTGGGGGCGGTCTTGAACGGACCCTCAAGGTTTTGGGCCGAGTTTTTGGGGGCGGCCCAAAACCGTATTTTTGGTTTCGAGCCCAGTTTGGGGGTGGCTTTCAACCACTTGAACCGAGGGATTGGTTCTCTTCTTTTCTACCAACCACGAGCCATCGCTCGTTTCTTATTACAATCAAATCTTAGAGCCCGCGGGACGCGGGCTTTCTCTTTTGTCACACTATACAAATAAAAAAGGAAGGCCATGGCCTTCCTTTGAGGATCGAAAGATTTGAAAAGGCGTTTACTTCTTTTTCTCTTTTTCTTTATCGTCCTTTTTGTCTCCACGAGCTTCTTTTGTCATGGCTTCTACTTTTTTGAGTGCGGCATCGGCCTCAGCTTTTTGGTCGGTTTTCTCTTCTTGGTCTTTTTTTACATCGGCTTTTTTGACTGTTTCAGCATCTTCTGTTTGAGCGGCGATAGCAGTGGTTGAAAAACCAAAGACCAATACAAATGTTAAAAGGATATTTCGAATCATTGTCCCCCCGATTCTTAAATCGTGTTTGAGCCTCTATAATAAGATACAAATAAGTCTAAACCTAGGATGAGGGTAAAGTGTTTCAAATCGAGATGGCCCCTGTATAAATTTTTAAATATATTTTAAAAGTTCAACAAAGACTTTTCTTTTAGAAGCGGGTGGAAAACTGCATGGCCCCGCCTTCCCAAGTCTCGCCGCCGCCAAACTCATCGAGGTCGAAGGTCAAAAGCAGATTGAAAAAGGTTTCTTCGAAGGTTTTTATGCGATACCGGAGGTTCATTCGGTGCTCCAACTTGTCTTTAGCGTCAAGAGTGCTTCGAAGGTTGACCGGACCTTGTCCACGATGCCAGGTGAACTCGTAGCCTAGGTCAACAGTGTGGCGCGAACCATGGATCTGACGTTGCCAAGCCGTCGTCCAAAGGTGAGGGAGAATGTTGTTGTGGATCACGTCACCCTGGCTAGAGGCCCAATGACTGTGTAAGACTCGAATGCCATACAGACTGACAAATCGGTGGTTTTGCTCGATCTGCACAAGTCCATCCCAAGTTTCGTTTTGCCAGCTTTCAATCCCATTGTCTGTATTCAAAGTGTCGGTTTCATTGGATTTTGAGAAGTTGAATTCAGTTTGCAAATAGTAGGGGCCGGCTTCAGACAAAGAGTGGCGAGACAACCATTGTGCCTGGGTGGAACCCTGTTGGTAAACTCTACCGGAATCAAAGACCTGTCGGCTGTTGAGATCTTTTCTGAAGCTGGTTTGAATGAAGGATTCCTGGTCAGACCATCTCCAGACGGAACCAAGACTGCCGGGTTTTACGGTGTATCGATCAGTCTTTTCATTGCGCTTGTTGTAAGAAAAATCAGTCCAAGTGTAAAAGAATCGCAGTTGAGATTTATTTGAGGTTAAAAAGGTGGTAGAGACCCCAATATCATCCTGCTTCTTCAAAGTAGAAGGCTCTCCGTAAAGTGAGACAAGAAGCCAAGAATTTACTTTTAAATAGAATTCAAAAATAAGAGCTTGGCGATTGGTCCGAGCGTCGCCAATGTCCACCCAAGAAATTTGAAACTTAAAAGATTCACTGAGTTCTTTAGCTAGACGCAAGCGCCCTCGGGTATAAAAGCGAGTGGGGCCGAGACTGCCGGCGGTGTACTGGAAACTGTTTTGAGAATCTAAAAAAAGGGCATGCCACGAAGAGAGAAACTGATAGGCCAGCCGATCCGACTCGTATTCTGATCCGATCAGGCGAGGTGAGTTAAGCTCCGCTTTCTCATCTTCCGTCAGATGCTCATACTCAGGAAAGGAGGCTGAAGTCAACAAAGGCAGTCCCAAAAATAACAGGCAAACTATAAAACGGAACATTTTTCTTTCAAGCTTGTGAATCACCGATCGAATGTTTCTAGGGTCCATAAAAATAACTTTTAAGGGGTATAGCAAAATAGAGATTGAGAAACAAGCTCCTGGGATTGAATTGAAGCTTGAGTTGTTTGCGATGACCTTCTGTTTTGACCCACAACACCATAGAATTGAGATCTTTTTTAAGGCGACCAAGGCCATTTCAAAAACCTGTGTTAGGATGTCGACCAGAATTAATTTTTTCAACATTTTCTAATTGAGAAACCAAAAACAAGGAATTCGACATGTTTAGTAAATTATTAACTCTGTTGGTGTTGGCCCCGATGATTTCGGCTTCTAAAAAAGAGGGTTCTTACCCCGCCATCATTCAAAAAAAAATTGATCAAAAATCCAGTCAATGCCTATCGGAAGGGAAGGGGCGTCTTTTGATCAGTAAGCAGGCCATTCAAAAACTGCAATTGAATGACGATGGAGTGGTCGATTTTGTCGTCGACGCTAGTGGTTTTGAGTGTACCAGTTCACAGTCTTTGCAAGCCGGCTCGGAAGCCTTTGTCTTAGAGATTTATCTTTCTGAGAAAAATAAAAAACTGAAAAAAGCTTGGTCTTCAAAGGTGCTCGCCTACACAGTCAATCCCAACAAATCCCGGATAGTCATTGAAATTCGTGACACCAAAGATCCATTGAAAGTTGTGAAAAAGACTTTGTTGGTCTCCGGAACCCAGGTGAAAATTGGGCTGTGAACGTCCATTCGCTTTTTGTTGAACGGGGAGGTGGTTTGATCAGACGTTTTCTTGTTTCCATTTTTTTGATTTCAATCTCCCTTTACGGGACGGTCTATTGGTTGATAACGGCACCGGTTTGGGGCAGGCCCCCATCTCTTCAATTGCAAAGTCCGGTCGATGTGCAGCGGCTCAAAGACCATGTGGCGGAACTGACCTCTCTGAGTCCCAATCGCAGTGTTCACAATCCGAAATCTCTGAACCAAGCGGCCAGGTACATTGAGAAAACCTTGCGCGAATTGGGTTATGAAGTGAAACGCCAAAGAGTTCCTATTGATGGTATGGAGACCTTTAATGTCCGAGTCCAAATCGCCTCCGAGACCCTTGCTGCCAATGCGCCTTGGATTGTGATTGGAGCCCACTACGATGCGGCCTTGACCAATAACCCCGGAGCCGACGACAACGCCAGTGGGGTCGCGGGCTTGTTGGAGTTGGCTCGACTGTTAAAGATCGAAGGAAAGTCAACTCAGTACCCTTTGGAGCTAGTTTTTTACACCACCGAAGAGCCTCCTTTTTTTGCCACCGAGAATATGGGAAGCGCTGTTCATGCTCTTTCCTATTTTAAAGAGAACAAGAAAGTGCGGATGATGTATTCCCTGGAGATGATCGGCTACTTTTCAGACCAGCCAAAATCTCAGCATTTTCCTTTAAAATTCTTAAGCCTGTTTTACCCAACACGTGGAGATTTTATAGCCATTGTTGGTTTGTTGTTTGAATCAAAAACGGTGCGAGAAGTGAAGAAATCATTTTTAGCAATTGATGGTTTGAAAACACACTCCATCAATGCCCCCCAAAAACTAGAAGGCATCGATTTTTCCGATCATAAAAACTATTGGCGCTACGGTTGGCCAGCAGTCATGATCACCGACACGGCTTTTTTGAGGAACCAAGAGTACCATCTGCCTGGGGACACGGCTGATCGCCTGGATTACGGAAAAATGGGGTTGGTCGTAAAAGCTGTCTATCAGTCCATCTTTGATTTGCATTAGGGGAAGCTTCCAAGCTTTGGGTGGTCTGTTTTCGAGATCAGAATCAACCTATTGAATCTATTACAGGGTGAGGCGCCCCATTGACATACCGCACTAAAAGGTCTAAAACACTGGCGTCTCTTAGGGAATCTGGATTTAGCTGTGTTCTCGTTTGATGATGGAACAATTTTAAAAAGGCTGAAATTCTGTGCAAAAATTTGAAGAACTTAATCTCCCAGAAACACTTTCCAATGCATTGGAGAAAATCGGTTTCCATGAACCCACAGAAATCCAAGCACAGGCGATTCCCGTATTGTTAGCGGGAAAAGATTTGATGGCTTGTGCAGAAACCGGATCGGGTAAAACGGGAGCCTACATGATCCCCATGCTTAAAGATTTACTGGAGGACCCCAATTCCCAAGGGATGGTGTTAGCACCCACCCGAGAATTGGCCCAACAAATTTCTGAGTTTATTAAAACCTTGATGCCCGATGAGCGCGCTTTTCATACCACGCGTTTAGTGGGTGGGCAGGACATTCGCAAACAATTTAAATCTTTACAACGTAAGCCGCGGGTGATTGTTGCGACTCCGGGGCGATTGATCGATCACTTAAAGCGAAACACCGTGCAAATTCATCAAGTCAATCGGTTGGTCCTTGATGAAGGCGATCGTATGATCGATATGGGGTTTGCTCCGCAGTTGCAACAAATTTTAAAGTTCTTACCCAAAGAGCGGCAAACTTCTTTCTTTTCAGCCACTATGGACGATAAAGTGAAGTCCTTGGCAAAAAAATATTTGCACAAACCGGCCCAGCTTATACTCAATAACTCGCGCCCCGTCGCTAAAATCAAACAAACCATTATTCAAGTGGACTTTAAAGATAAAGATGCCTGTGTCATCGATGAACTGAATGCCAGAACTGGCTCGATCATCGTGTTCGTGAAGACCAAACACCGCACTGATCTTTTAAAGAAACATTTAACGGATTATGGGTTTGAAGTGGGATTGATTCATGGTGGACGAACTCAGGGCCAGCGCAACCAAGCCATTCGCTCATTTAAAAACGGTAAGATCCGCATCCTGTGTGCCACCGATGTAGCTGCGCGAGGTATTGACGTTCCCCACGTCGAGCATGTGATCAACTTTGATCTTCCCATGCAAGATGAAGACTATGTGCATCGAGTGGGTCGAACGGCTCGCAACGGAGCTGAAGGAGAGGCTGTTAGTTTTGTTACTCCCCAAGAGCACCGCGACTGGAATCGCATTGCCAAAAAGTTTGAAATTCCAGACCTCCTTCCCGAATCTCCCAGAAAAGAGAAGCGGGGCCGTAAAAAGTTTGGCAAGTCCTCTGGCAAGCCTTCACGGAAATCCTCTGGCAAAGCTTCGAGCAGGGACTCTGATAAAAAGAAGCCTTTTCGTAGAAAAAGCAAAACGAGTGGGGGAGCCAAAGCGGGAGGGCGATCTAAAACTGGCGGCCGATCCAAGGCCGGTGTTAAAAGTGGCGGCGGCTCTATGGGACGCAGCAAAAAGAAAAGTTTCAGCCGAGCCAGCGCCCGCTAGTGTAGCTCTTGCAGCCTCGACTCTGGGGTGGAAAAAATCATCTTTGCAAAATATCGCCCCCTTCAAGAGGGGGTATTGTGGAAGCTCTGGCTTTGCCTGGGCTGTTGGTGTCTCAAAATAGGAAAATCATTTTTTCTTTAATTAGCGGCTATAAATTCCGAAATAAACAGTTGGGGGCTGAACTTTGAAATATCTGTTTTTTCTGGTCATTATTCCGATTTTTACTGAGACAACTCTGGAGCAAAGGAACCTGCCGGTCGAGGTGTCATCCGAGCATCCCCGGTGCATTCCGCTAGCAGCTGGAGAATCCAGAGTGGTGAACGAAACGGCCAGCGATTCTCCCAGTGGGGTCAGGCGAATGTACCGTGTCACAAGAGATCCTAATGGGGCTTCAACCTACACCGTTGACGTTAACCTGAATTATAGACCAACGATTGAACGCGCAATAGAGGTTTACGGCGATTCCCCCCTGGCACCTTCTGACCTACAAGGATTTGGGAGCCCAAATTCCGCGCGACGACAAATGATTGAAGACGCCTTATTTGTTAGAACCCGACAGTGTTTTGCATCGATGCAAGGTCGTCTTCGCTCCAGTGATGGAACCTTGATTAACCTGAATTTGGTCCAATCTTCGACTCATCCAGAAGTTCCAAAAGTTCCTATTCGTATTCAAACCAGTGATTTTCGTTCTATATCAACAGACTGGAGTGGTGCTATTGACTGTTCAAGCATTACCCACGAGGTGATGCATCTTCTTGGTTTGTGTGACGGGTATCAAGAGACGATGATGGGGGTTTCGGAAAGGCAAAGAATTCCGTTTGCTGGCGAAGACAACTTTGATCATCGATACAGTCGCAATCGGTACGATTGTCGTTCAATAGAACCTGAGAGCTCAATGATGCGCAATTTAGAGAGCCTTGAAAGTCGAGTCGAAGTTATGAGCTGCCCTCCGTCTGGAACCCGAAGTGTTCAGGTCGCCACAATGCCATTAGCCTGTCCAGATGGCAAGGGTGGCGCTTCAAGTACAATCACTCGAAGAGTTTTTCAAAGCTGGCTAAACCAGAGAGGTGATCATTTCACCTTTTACTATCGTGATTTGCCAAGAGTTGCATTTCCTCTTTTTCCGGCCCAAACTCGGTTTATCGTGAATCCGGGTTGTGAAGAGCAAAGCCTTCGCTACACAACCTGTGCGCAAAATGCCTACCGCACTCATTCTATGCGAGGTTGTTTGGATGTTCCGGACTACTGCTCGAATGGAGAGTATTTACAATGATATTTTTTTTAAGTTTACTGTCCTTGTTCCCATTGGCTGGTAAAATGACGACCTTGATGGAAGTGCGATTGTCTAAGCCAGGAGTTCAAGAGGCCTTTATTCTTCAGACGGATGGGAGCAAGGAGTACTTAACCAAAACTTCCAATCGGTATGTCATTGAAAAACGTGAGTTTGGAACCTATTCAAGAAAAAAAACTGGGCTGCATCGACAGGCCTTGGGAATTGTACGCTCGCAACCAAAAAAGAAGAATGCGACTTCTGAGACCAAATCTGATGGGGCTCACGATTGGCAAATCGAAGTTTTAGGTCAAAGAATTGATCGAACCAACAAACGGTATGGCCAGGTCATTAGGATGTTAAGGAAGCAAATTCAAAGCAAGGGTTGGGAGCCAGTCGATGTTCACAAAATAGAGATCAGTGCATCGGCTGTTAAGGACACTCGCACGGCGGGGGGGAAGGCCAAAACCCAAGAAGTCCCTTTTTTCGACGCTTGCAAAACCACCTTTGAGGGGCGCCCCATTTGCGAGTTGAGAGAAGGCTTTATTTTTCTTGACTAACGCATTGAGCATGCGGACAAATTATTTATGGTCATTTCTTGCGTTAAAATTGAGTGGATTTCGGACTTTAAAGGCTATGGGTTGATCGCGACTCAGCCTATCCCTAAGGGAACAATCACTTTTGCCCAAGACGGCCTAGATATTGTTATCCCCAGTTACGACTTAGATAAGATTGATAAAAATTTGTTTGAATACGTGGAAAAGTATTCTTACGAAGACTTTCTGGGTAACCGTATCATCTCTTGGGACCTAGGTAAGTATATGAACCATGATGATCAAGCCAACACTCTGTCGACCGGCTATGGTTTTGAAGTCGCTGTCCGTGATATCGAGGTGGGTGAAGAGGTCACCGACGACTACCGAATTTTTAGCACTCACCACGACACCAGCTTTGGGCAAACTGTCGATGTTTTAAAAGGTTTTCGACCTTGGCCCGAGGATTTGTTGCAAGTTTGGGATCAAAAAGTGATTTCGGCTTTAACTTGTATTCATGGTTTGAGCCAGCCCTTACTTCCTTTCATTCAGCCGGAAATTTGGGGTGATGTTTTAAAGTTAAAAGACAAGCCTTCGACCTACCGAAGCGTTAGCGAAGCCCTGCCCCTTCGATACAAGTTGCAGATGGAGGGCATTATTTCTGAACCCGTCGACCGTTAATTCAATGTGGCAAGCCCACCGGGCTGGCTTTGTCGATCAATTTTCCAAAAAATTCTATTGGACGGCCCCCCATTTTATTTCCGACGTGCAGGTGAGCTTGTTGTTAGATTGGGCCTTGACTATTGAGCAAGAGGGCCTGCTGCAAGCGGCGCAAGTTGGCAAAGGCCTGCGCAAAAAGCAAGTGGCAGACATTCGTTCTGATAAAATTTTTTGGATCGACAATTTCGTCTCCGAACGAGGCCTTTTCCTAAAAGAATTCTATGAAGGACTCCAGTTGATAGCCCTGCGCGATCTGTATCTGCCATCAAAACGATTTGAATGTCATTTTGCAAAATATGAAAAAGGAAGTTTCTATAAACTGCACCGCGATCGCCACGCGGAAAAACCAGGGCGTTTGTTGACCTGTGTTCTCTACCTGACCGATTGGAAAACCAACGGTGGGGGTGAGCTGGTTCTGTATGATGAAGAGTTGAGGAAAGTTGTCATTCACCCTGAACCCGGTCGGGTGGTGGTTTTCGACAGTGCCCTCGAACATGAGGTTGCTAAAAGTTTTGGCGACCGATGGAGCCTGACCGGGTGGGTTCGCTCGGATCTTCACCCTGGCTTGCGCCTGTCGTAGACAAATGGGGATAGATTTTTTTATTGACCGGCGTAGTGTTTGCAGTCTTGGACGACGACGGAGCGATCGAAGACGGGATTGAAAAAGTCTTTGGTCCAACGAGACGCTAGAGATCTTTTGTCCACAAACAACGAAATCTCTCGTGAGTTGACCCAGCTTTGATTGTCCATATTAGCGCTACCAAACATGGCGATTTTGTTGTCGACCAGCATAAACTTGGCATGATTGGCAGGAGGTTTGGTGGTCTCAACGGCAGTCACGCCATCCAATCCGTACCAATGAATTTGTAGTCGTTCACAAATTTCAGCCGGTCTTAGATATTTGTAAAGGCCTCGATGCAACCGGTCGATGCTCATGTCGTTGTTGCCGCCTCGAGTGGGAAGATCTTGGGCGAAGTCGGTAAAACCCTTACTTAAAATAATCCTAACTTTAACGCCTCTTATTACGGCTTTAGCTATTTCATCTAATAATTTGGTCACGTTAAGATTTGGAGTGATAATCTCTATATTTTCGCGAGCGCCACGAACGGATGCAAGAAGAGCATCCGTCATCGAGTTTTTTTGGATTTGGGTGGTAAAGTTAGGAAAGGCTTTGCTTCGGGTTAATAAAATGGGGTGGCAAGAGTCAGAACTCCCCGACAGCTGATGTCCCCAACTTCTGGGTTGTGTCTCTGTTTTTACAAACGATTGCCAAGTTTGCACGAAATCATAATCCAAACTTTTAAGAACATCGCCTTTGACCACAAATCCAAGGTCAAAGAAACCTTTACCGTTGTTACTGGGTGAAAAATTGGCTCCAGTAATCAATGCCACTTTGTGGTCAACACTCACAGTTTTTACGTGATTGGCACCTAGGAGTTTGGCTTTGAAAAAACCAACATGAATTTCGATGCCATCAAGATCAAGGCCTTGCTCGACAATGTAGCGATCCATTTTTTGTTGTTCGACGGCTTCGTTTTGTAAACTGATGATATTGAGCATCAGCCAAATATGAACCGGGTTGCGTCTTCCTTGCTGCGTTCTTCGAGCATGCAAACGACGAATGGCATCGGCCAAATAGAGAGCGGGTTTGGTTTTCGGATGAAAGGTCCACGTCTGGATGTAGACGTGACTCTCAGCGGTTTGCACCAGTTGGTGGACCTTGCCAAAGATCCCGTCAGCATGAGTGTAAATTGAAGGGTCGACCCAATTGCTGGTGGTTGCCATGCCCTCGGCCCCTGCGGGGTAGTTTTGGTTCAGTATTCCCCAGTCCGAAAAGGCCCGGGAACCGCAATTGGCAGAACCAAGAGAAGAAAAAACGAAGATAATTGTAAAAAAGAATGCCCGCCCCATGAACGGAACTAAATCACTTCTGAGCGATTAAATAATCAAAAAATTAACTTACCGAATTTTATTCAAGACAAATCCCTGTGATTTTTTCAGAAAAAGGTTCTAGGAGCCTTAATTTCTTAATATTTCTTAATAGTGTGGTGGCGGAACTTCTAGATTGGCGTCTTTGATGTTGGCGTCGTCCATGATGGTAACGAGTCGCTTGCATTGCTTTTGCAGCTGCTCCACTTCTTTTCGAAGCTCAATGACCACCATATTGAGGTCCTCAATGATCTGATCCTGGTATGAAATTTTAGTCTCTAGTTCTGTTAAACGGTCTTCCATACAGCCTATTTAGCACCGGTCGGCGCGGCAGGGCACTGTTTGCCGAGGTCGTGAAAAAACAACAGGATTTTAAGGGTTCAAGCCTTTGAAATAAGACAACTTTTGTACTACAAGGGGAGTCTAAATGGCCAAAAAACAAGAGGAAACCGTTTTATGATCAGTACCGCCGATTTGGGCTTAAAATATGGTAGTCGGACACTTTTTGAAGACGTGAACGTGAAATTCACCCCGGGCAACTGCTATGGATTGATTGGGGCCAATGGGGCTGGGAAGTCCACTTTTTTAAAAATTTTGGCCGGTGATGTGGACTCTGGGGCCGGTCAGGTCATCAAAGACAAAAAGAAAAGACTGTCGTTTTTGAAGCAAGACCAAAATGCCTATGATGAGCATTCGGTTTTAAATACCGTTCTTATGGGCAACGACAAAATGTACGCGATCATGAAACAGAGAGAAGCGATCTATGCTAAGTCTGATTTCTCTGAAGAGGACGGGATCAAATCGGCGGAACTCGAGGCGGAGTTCGCCGAAATGAATGGTTATGAAGCCGAATCCGAAGCCGGTATTTTGTTGGCCGGTTTAGGGGTTACCGTCGACAACAATGATAAACTGATGAAGGAACTGGACGGAAGCCAGAAAGTAAAGGTTCTATTAGCTCAGGCCTTGTTTGGACAACCTGATATTCTACTTCTTGATGAACCCACCAACCATTTGGATATAGATGCTATCCAATGGTTGGAAGATTTTTTATTAAACTTTCAAAACACGGTGATCGTCGTCAGTCATGATCGCCATTTTATGAATAAAGTCTGCACTCATATCGCCGATATCGATTACGGCAAGATAAAAACATATGCTGGGAATTATGAATTCTGGTTGCGATCTTGCGAGCTGAACCGTCGTATGCAGTCCGATCAAAATAAAAAGAATGAAGCCAAGGCTGAAGAGCTGAAAAAGTTTATCGCCCGCTTTAGCGCCAATGCGGCCAAATCGAAGCAGGCAACTTCTCGGCAAAAACAATTGGAAAAACTAGAACTTTCTGACATGCCAGTGTCATCCAGACGGTACCCTTTTGTGGGCTTTAGTCCGAACCGAGAGGCTGGGAACGACATACTGATTGTGGAGAACTTGTCAAAGACCATCGAAGGCGAACCGGTTTTGAAAAATATCAATTTTCGCGTCAACAATGGCGATAAGATTGCCTTTGTCAGTAAGAATGATGTGGCGATCTCAACACTTTTTGACATTCTTTCCGGCGAAACCGAGGCTGACTCCGGTGGTTTCAGTTGGGGAGTGACCATCACTTCCGACTACTTTCCTAGCGACAACTCGAAGTACTTTGATGGTTCCACTGACAGTTTGATTGATTGGCTGCGCCAGTACTCAGAAGAAAAAGACGAGTCTTTCATTCGTGGGTTTTTAGGGAAGATGCTTTTTAGTAAGGACGAAGCCTTGAAAAAGGCCAATGTCTTGTCGGGTGGCGAAAAAGTTCGGTGCATGCTTTCTAAGTTAATGTTGTCCGGAGCCAACGTTTTGCTTATGGATCATCCTACCGCTCACTTAGATTTAGAGTCGGTGTCGGCCTTAAATGATGGCCTTTGCCGGTTTGACGGTACCCTGCTGTTCGCTTCGCAAGATCATGAGTTCAATCAGACCATCGCCAATCGGGTGATTCAAATTGACGAGACCCTTACTTATGACGAGTCTTCCACCTTTGATGATTTTCTGCAATCCAGAAAGTAGGGGGCCGAGTGCTTGATATTTTCATCGATGCCGATGCCTGTTCTGTTAAAAAGGAAACCTATAAGGTGGCGGCACGCTACAAATTAAAAGTTTATGTGGTGGCCAATCAATGGATGGATGTGCCCATGGACATTAATATCTCGATGCAGGTGGTGGACGGAAGCTTCGATGCTGCTGATGATTGGATTGTCGAGCATATTTCTGAGGGCGACATACTCATCACCTCGGATATCCCATTGGCCGCCCGAGCCGTGGAAAAAAAAGCGCGCGTCCTTGGCCAAAAAGGTTATGAGTTCGATCAAGAAAACATTGGAAGCGCCTTGGCCAATCGGGAGCTGAGTGCTCACCTCAGGGATCTGGGTCAGACTGGAACTGGGCCATCGGCCATGACACCGAAAGATCGCTCCCAGTTTCTGGGCAAGTTGGATCAGATCATCCAATCTCTCAAAAAATAAACTCTTACAACGGTCTTCTTAAATCCCTTGTTTTTCGCTCGATCAAGCGGGATAAGGTACCGATCCACTTCTTAAACTTTCTCGTTTCCAACAAATGTGTGTTTCAAGTTTAATGAACTTTGTAAGTTAATCTGAATCTGTGAGAGCTTCTTTTTTTTCTTCTAAGTTGCTCCAGATTTCATACAAATCATCTAATGTTTTTTGCTTTTCTTGTGCACGCTGTGCGGACTTTTGCATTTTTTCGCGATCCGAATAAACTTCGGGTTTTTCTAATTCGGCCTGGGCCTTTGCTAATTCTTTTTCAGCGGTTTCGATGTCTTGATCGATGGTTTCTAATTGTCTTTTTTCTTTGTAACTGAGTTTAACTTTTTGTTTATTTGGTGTTTTGGTCGGTTCTTTTGTCGGCGTTGTTTCAGACCTACTTTCTTTTTGTTTGGCGCTCAGCCATTGATTGATGTCAGCAAAATGGGTCCATCCGCCCTGGCCATCCAGTGCCAGAAGTTTCTGGCAAAGCACAGAAAGAAAGTATCGATCATGGGAAACTAGAATCACTAAGCCTGGGAACTTAGCTAGGCTCTCCTCAAGAACTTCGATGCTATCAATATCTAAATCATTTGTAGGTTCATCGAGAATAAGCACATCAGCGGGTTGTAGTAAAAGTTTGGCGATCAAAAGTCGTGCCTGTTCGCCACCTGATAATTGAGAAATTTTTAAATTCATTTTGTCAGAAGCAAAAAGAAACCGGCTGGCATAAGCCGCAACATTGACCGACTGCCCCTTAAAAATAGTGTGATCGGACCCGTCACCTAAGAATTCAATCAGGGTTTGGTTTTGCGGGAGGGCCTCACGTTTTTGGTCGAAATAAACGACTTTAAGGCCATCGGCGCGAAACAGTTCACCGGTGTAGTTATTGGCATCACCAGCAATAACTTTTAAAAGGCTGGTCTTGCCGCTGCCGTTGGCTCCCAACAGACCGAGACAAGTTTTTGGTCCTAATAACAGATCTAAGTTTTTTATTAATTGATTTTCACCATAGGATAGATTGAAGCCTTTAAGTTCTATCAGTTTTTTTGAAAGTCGACCGGCGGCATCGATTTCGACTCGGACCTTAGCTTTGGCGGACTGGTTTCGCATTTTAACCTGGCTGAGATCGTCCAGAAGTTGATGGGCATCGTTGATCCGGCTTCGACTTTTGGTGGTGCGGGCTTTCACCCCTGCGCGAAGCCAATCGACTTCACGGCGAGCCTTATTTGACATCGAGTCTTGCAAGTTCATCTGGCTTTGGATGTACTCGGCTTTGCGTTCTAAAAACTTTTGGTAGCCACAGTCAAAGGACAAATAACCATCTTTGTAGAGTCGATTGATTTCCATGGTTTTGTTACAAAGTTTTTCCAGGAAGACTCGATCGTGACTGACTAGTAAGAAGGCTTTCTTGTAAGAGCTTAACCAGTTTTCAAGCCATAAGATGCCATCCCAGTCCATATGGTTGGTGGGCTCATCTAATATCAACAAGTCGGGATCTTGTGCAAAAGCGATCGCCAGACTGAGCCGTTTACGCCATCCCCCAGAAAGTGCATTCACTTTTTTCTCTAAATCTTCAAACCCTACCATGCTTAAATAAATCGTGGCTTGAACCTCGGCCTCCATGTCCTCCATCCCAGTTGCGATCAAATCCTTTTTGACAATCGATGTGAGGATTTCTTCTTCAGGAAAAGTAGATTCTTGAGCCACATAGGCCACTCGCAGTCCTTTGCTGGCCGCAACCTCGCCCTCGTCCGGAGTTTCCAGACCAGCTAGAATTTTTAACAGCGTCGATTTACCGGCGCCATTGGGACCCAAAAGACCAAGGCGCTCTCTTTCCGAAACGCCAAAGCTGAGCCCATCAAACAATAGTTTGGAGCCCATGGTTTTGTTGAGTTTATTGACTGAAATAAGTATGGACATAGAATCACTATCTGTATCGAATTTTTTGAATTTTAGGTAGTCCTATTCAGCTCTATAGGCTGATTTAGGAGAAAGAATGAAGGTGATGGGCTCAAGGGGGAGTTTGCGGATGCTGGTCGAACCGTGACAAACCTTTGAGGTCACCTGGATTTTAAACGGAACGTCCATGGTTTTGATTAGTCTTTCTCGTCTCTCAAAAATAGGGGCAGGAAACAAGCGGAAGCGATAATAGGGAATCCAATTGTAGAACAACCCAGAGTATTCGCCTTGGGCTCCAGTCACAAGCGTCTCCGATTTGTCCTCAAAACTGATTTTCATTTTAGCCGCACGCACGGGGATTAGACTAAAAGGAGTGTCTCGGTACACTAAGGACCCATCCAAAGTGACTTTATTCCAAGTATTGGGTTTAATATCTTCGAGGGAAGCGGACGTGTTGAGAAAGGCGGACAGGGTGATTGTGGAGGCTAAGCCCATGGTGTAGTGATCCAGTTTGTTGGCAAAATCAAAAGAGCTTTTCAGAAGATTGTTGATCGATCGACTTAATGTGCTGATCGGTTGGCCACTCACTTTGAATTGGGCGAGATCGGACCGGGTAATGTAAAAAAGATCGCAGCTTGGTACGGTTTGGGGCTCGGAGGCAGAGAACGCTGGTGAAGCTAAAAATAAGATGCACCCTAAAAAAAATGCCAAAGGACTCACGGTTCCCCCTTTTCTAATTTGTATCATTTTTAAAGCAGATTATTTTAAAGTGCAGACCTCGGCAAACCCATTGGGTTAAAATGAGACGCCAGTCGGTGTTTCGTTACAAGGCGATTGATAAGCCCTTGATCACAAACAGTTAATTCGAGTTTTTTAAAAAGAGATTTTTCAAAATTCACTCTCTTTGCGTCAAGTTTTTAGGCTATTCGACCGATAAATTAGTGATGGTGACGTTAGCTGATGGATCTCTTCTGGATAGATTTTTTTATTCTATCTTTAGAGGTAAAAGTAATAAAAGAATCTCAAAGACAATCTCTTGTCTCGCACTTATTTTTATATTCTTAACATCGTCGACTGTTTTTGCCCAAGTGGAAACCAATTTTTCCGCTGGAGGGGCGGTTCGTGTGGGAGACTCGACAACCGCCTGTGCCCCGGCGATTGAAGGTGCTATCCGTTTCGATGCCGATGGGGCCGACACTCTGGATTATTGCGACGGCGCTAATTGGTTAAGCCTTCTAACAAGCTCAGTGGGAGGCGCCATCGTCAACAACGGCAACAGCTTCGCCGCCCCCATGATCATTGGAACCAATGACACCCAAGAACTTAGGTTTGAAACCAACGGCACCACCCGGGTCACCATTGATACCTCAGGGAATGTTGGGATTGGAACGACTTCTCCTGATTCTAGTCTTGAAATTTCAGATAGCTTCAACGGAGAAAACACAATTCTAAAATTAAAAAATGACCATAACGCTAGTTTTGTTGGCCCCGCTCTTGAGTTTGAAGGAACTGGCGACATATCCATGGGCAAAGTCTCTACACTTTGGGACTCGCCAGGCAACAATTCGAACATGTATTTTCAAGTGACAAATGGCGGAAGCCTTAGTACCGCATTGGAGATTTTTTTCAATGGCAACTTATATTTACCCAATTCCGGGTGGGGATCTGGTCCGGGTGATGGAAAAATCAATATCAATGATAGCACGGCTGCGGCTAACACCGTTATTGATGGCTTGGTATTAAGTCATGCGGACTCTGATAGCGGGCAAGGTACCTCTGATGGCGTTGGAACCCGAATTGTTTTTGAAGCGGAAACAGACACCGACGGGACTGGGACTGAAATCGCTACGATCGTTGGTGTGCTCGATGATACCGATAACAATTCAAAAGATGGATCTCTTAGGTTTCACACCGTTGGTGCAAATGCAGCTTCTGGCACAAACACCGCAACAGAAAGAATGCGTATTGATTCCTCGGGGAACGTGGGTATCGGAACAACAACGCCGGCCGTAGAGCTCGATGTCAACACCGGAACCATCAACGCCGCCAGCATTTGTGATGAAAACAATGCCAATTGTTTGGATTTATCGGCCGGTGTGGGTGGTGGAAGTGGTGACTTTTTAGCTGACGGTACCGTAGCAATGACCGCTCCCATTCGAATGCCTGACGGACTCGAAGGCACCCCCTCTTTGGTTTTTTCAGATGACACAGGTACAGGAATATATAGCCGATTTGATGGCGTCATTGATTTTTCTACCAATGGGGTCCTTTCTTTTACAATTTCTGATACGTCGATTGCTTCGACAAAATCATTTTATACAACAGCGGCTATGTATGACACTTATACAAGTTCTTCAGGTTCACGCACCTTCCCAGGAGCAGGCTATTATTTGCAAAACACAGAAAACGCTAATAGCAACTATGCTGGAATGACCTTGGGGGCTGACAATCTAGCGGGCACAACTCAACGAGCCTATTATGGAGTATCCACCAACTCGTCAGGAAACACTCCTGAAATCGTGATTGGACAACAAACTGGTGCCAACGCCTATGAAGAAAGAATAAGAATCGATAGCTCTGGAAATGTTGGTATTGGAACAACGACTCCCGCGCAAGCCCTGGACGTGGTGGGGAACATTCAGTACACAGGTTCTCTGATCGATGCTTCGGATCGTCGTTTGAAGCGGGATATTGCCTCTTTAGAAAATCCCTTGGCTGTGATTACGGCGATTGAGGGCGTGTCGTTCATTATGAAAGACGATCCCAGTAATCAAGTGGAATACGGAGTGATCGCTCAGCAAGTGGAAGAAGTGCTGCCTGAGCTTGTCCACACCAAAGATGACGACATGGGATCGAAGGCCGTGAATTACATTGGCTTTATTGGTTGGATTATTGAGGCGATCAAAGAATTGGCTTTTGACAACACCAGGCAAGACCAAAAGATGGTGGAGCTAGAAACTAAGCTGGCCGAAAAGGACCGAGAAATTTCGGAATTGAAGTCTCGCTTGGATCAGATCGAAAAATATATTCAGAATCAATAGTTATTTCTTTCGAGCCTCATTGATTAGCTCGACCAAGTCTCTTAACAAAACATTGGATTCTAAAGGGTGACGCAGGGTTTTTCGCGGTAAGATCTTATAAATGTTCGAACGCCCGACTTTCTGTCTTTTAATGTATTCCGACTCTTCCAGATCTTGCAGAATTCCTAAAATGGATCTTTCGGTAATACCTACTCTTGATGCCATCTCTCGGACCACGATATTCTCATTGGTGGCTAAAAGGAAATAGACATGTCCGTGGTTACTAAAAAATGTCCAGCCAGATTCATTTTGACTCAAAAACGCCTCCCATCTCGAAATCATAGAGCTTTGATATGAAAAATTATATCTGAAAAATAATACATGTAAATAAATACATGAAAACTATTGCATGTTATGGTTCAAGCTGTTAGTCTGATTAGGAAAAGGAGTCCAAAGTGTCCCAACTGACCCTGCTTGCATTGATTGTTTTTCCTTGTTTTATTAACTACTTAGCTGAGAAGCTTCCGGGATTGGTTAAGCGAGAAGGGGCCGCTCTAGGGGCTCTGGGCTTTGCAGTTTTAACGGGTTTGACCTTTGTTTCGGGGGCTCCCATACGAGTCAGTTTGGGAGCGTTCTCAGATTCTTTAGCCATGGGACTGTCTTTTGATGTTCTTTCTGGGTTGATCTCAGCCACAGTTTTGCTAATCGGTGCCTTTGTGATGAAATTTTCGGTGCGGTACCTAGAAGACGATCCCTGTCGCAAAGACTTTCATCAAAGCCTGGCTATTCTTCTGACCTTTGTGCTCCTGATGTTGAATGCCGCCAATTTGTTGTTGTACTGGCTGGCCTGGGCCGGAGCCTCCTTTTTTCTGCACAAGCTTCTTATTCACTTTCAGGATCGCAAGGGGGCTCAGTTGGCGGCCCACCAAAAGTTTTGGATCAGTCGACTGGGTGACCTGTTCATCGTTTTAGCCGCATTATTTATCTACAGAATTTTTGGATCTCTCGACTTCGAATTTATTGTCGCTCAATCGGCCGACAAAATGCAGTTGCCTGAGAATCTTTATGTGGGTTCACTGGCAGCCGTTCTTTTGGTGGTGGGGGCGATGACCAAATCCGCCCAGTTTCCTTTTCACTTCTGGCTCCCTAACACCATGGAAACACCTACGCCGGTTTCAGCGATCATGCACGCCGGGATCATCAATGCCGGTGGTTATCTGGTGATCCGAATGGGCGGTTTTTTAGATAAAGTGCCACTGTCTTTAAATTTGTTAGCGGTAGTAGGTGGTTTCACGGCCGTTTACGGCTCGGTGGTTATGTTGTCGCAAACAAGTGTTAAGAAAAACCTGGCCTACTCAACGATTTCCCAAATGGGTTTTATGATGCTGCAATGTGGGTTAGGAGCTTTTTCCATCGCTGTGGTGCATATCATTGGTCATGCGTTCTACAAAGCCTACCTGTTTTTAAGTGCGGGTACGGCCACTGATTTCGCAAAACTCAATCGCTACCTTCCCAAAAAGCAAGAGGATCCTAAAATCTGGACACCCTTTGTTGTTGGGTTTGCCTGCATCAGTGGGGCTTTGTTGTTGGGACCTTTTGTTGGCTACCCCATAGAAAAGCCGGGAGCCTTGGTGCTGTTGGTTGTTTTGGGCTTGGCCGTCGCCCAGATTTTTCTCTCTTATCGAACAGTGACCGAGGCGATCAGGGTTAGCACTTTGCTTGTTGTCACTTACTTTGTTTTGTTTCACCTGGTCGATCGACTGTTGGTTGAGACCCTAATGACAACCTCGCTGGCATCGGGAGAACCCTTTTTAGGGCTCCAGATTCTGCTGAGTTCTCTATTTGTCGGACTTTTCATTGGTCAAAACAATATGGAGCGCATTTCGCGAACATCGATTGGAAAAAAAATATACGTCCATTCACTCAACGGAGGTTTCTTTGGGTACGAGGCAAAATAAAGGAGTCGCAGGGGTAGAAAGTCGAACCTCTAGGTCACTTGGAGTGGTGATCGGTGGGTCGTTTAACCCCTCTTCGTTATTAGAGGCTCTTGACTTAGCAAAAAGTAAGATCGCTCCTCTGTGGGACACTCGCGATTATGTGGCTGTGAATCCTCTGTTTGGGTATCGGACCTTGCGATTTTTGGATGGAGTCAAGGCCATACAGGCGGTCACCGGAGTCATGCTCTTGCCGGACAAAAAATTTTTCAAAGCAAAATATGAGGCTGGAGAAATTGAAGATCGAGATTTGACAACCTCGTTGATGCTTTTCCAAAAAGAAGTACGATCTCGGTTTTTAAATGATATGGACCACGAAAAACTGGTCGAGTTTATTTTAAGTGACACTCAACCTTTAATCCGTAAACCAAAAATTAAGTGTTTGAGTGATGTTTACGATGAAGAGCAAAATCAAGAGATCACAGAGTGGCTGACTTGTGAAGTGTCAAAGTGGGCGTCGGCATTCTTTGATGAAGGACAGGCTCTGTGGAAAATGCCAGGAAAACAAGAGCGTCTTTTTAAAGCCTGGAAGAGTCTTGTGGTCTACGACAGTAAAACTCTGGAAAGACTTCCGCGTTTAAAAGACCTGGTGAAAGGCTTGTCGGGTGATCCTGAAAAAGCCCTGATTCAACTTTGCAAACAATTAGAAGGTCGAGTCAGTCCGGATGATTTTCCAATGAGTGACTATTTTTCAAGACTTCTGGCTTCGGTCTCGGGATGGACGTCTTTTATCGGTAAAAATGAGTTTGAAGACGGATTGAGTGGCCGTTCAGAAATTCAATCCATAAAAGGTGGTATTGTTGACATTCTGGTGATTCGATTGGCCTACGATCTGGCACTAATGGATCGAAACTTAAATCTGAGCGAATGGGGACATTGGCAATATGAAGAGAATGACTCTTCTTTCGACTACAGCTTTTTGTGGCTGCAAGCTTACGAAGCGGCAAAGAGGCGAGAGATCTCAGAAAAGCTTTTGTTGAGAAATCCGAAGCCAGAACAACAGCAAAGACCTTTGGCTCAAATGGCCTTTTGCATCGACGTGCGAAGCGAGGTGATTCGACGACACTTGGAAAGGCAGAATAAAAAGATTCAAACCATCGGTTTTGCCGGTTTTTTTGGTCTTCCCATCGCTGTTAAAAAATGGGGTTTCCAAGGCGCCGATCCCCAATGTCCAGTCTTGATTAAACCGGCTATTGAGGTTGCAGAATGTCTGGACTCGGAGACGGATTCTCTTTTGCAAAGTCGTCAAGAGGCCGTTCACAATCAACACAGTCGCAAAAGTGTGCAGGCTTCGACCACCTCGAGTTTCTCTTTGGCTGAAACCTTTGGCTTTGGTTACGCTCTAAAAATGATGACCGCTAGCCTTGGTTTGGGAAAACCCAATCTGGAGATTGATCGTTTGGGAGCTAGTAAAAAGAAAATCTCGCAGATTCACCTGCAACACGAATCCATCGATTCAGAAACAAGACAAAGCATGGCCCTTTCGGCTTTGACCAATATGGGTCTAACCAAAAACTTTGCCCGCTATGTGTTTTTCTTTGGGCACGGGGGCGAGTCCGCCAACAACCCTTATGAAGGCGCTTTGGACTGTGGAGCCTGTGCCGGGCATAACGGGCAGTCCAACGCCAAACTTTTAGCCAGTCTTCTAAATAGTCCCGAGATTCGAGAATTTTTAAAACACAAGGGTATTGAGATCCCAGATGACACCCAATTTTTTTCAGGATGGCATAATACCACCCGAGACCAACTGATCGTAGACGACCAAGTTTGGAAAGATGGCAGGGATCAAGAGTCTTTGCAACTCACCAGGATTTTTGACTCAGCCACTGAGGCTTGCCGCAAGGAAAGAGCACAGTTCCTACCCACTGCGACCTCCCTTTCGGACTCGGCCTTAAAAGAGGAAATGAAAACTCGAGCCATGAACTGGTCCGAGATTCGACCCGAGTGGGGACTTGCACGCAACCACTCATTTATAGTGGCAAGAAGAAGTCTGACTCGCGAAGTTCCCTTAGAGGGGCGATCTTTTCTGCATGACTATAACGCCGCTGAGGACCCCGGTCTAAAGATACTGGAGTTGATCATGACCGCTCCAATGATTGTGACCAATTGGATAAACATGCAGTATTACGCAAGCACCATTGATCCCGTGAAGTTCGGCACTGGGAACAAAACCATCAATAATGTGGTTGGAACGATCGGTTGCATCCAAGGCAATGCCGGTGACCTCCTGGCGGGACTGGGAGAGCAGTCTGTTCGCTACAACGACAAGTACTTTCACGAGCCAGTTCGATTGCAAGTGTTTATCGAGGCTCCCACCGAATCAATCGATGCCATTGTTCAAAAACACGAGCTGGTGTCAGACTTGGTTGAAAACGGTTGGGTGCATATCATTGCGATTGACCCTGTTTCGGAACAATTACGATTGCGAAATTCAAACTCATGGATCGACTTACAGGAGGGACTATGGAACTGAATCTAGACAAGGTTTCGAAAAAGCACATTAAGTTTAATTGGACTGATGCTTTGCAAAGCACAAAGATCGATATCCGGATTCCAGACTTGAAGGGGCTTGAGTGCGAAAGCTGGGGAGATTGGGGCCCTACCTATGATTTTTATTTGAATCCCGAAGAGCCCATTGTTTTAGAGATCGACCAGAAAAAAAGAAAACTAGATCAGAAAGTTCTGAGAATCGAGTCTCCCATTCTTGCTGTAGACAGGAAAAAAACTCCCTACTTTTTTGTCATCGAAGATAAAGAACTGGGGTTCCGGTTTTCCATCTACCTAGACAAGAACTTCAACTTGCATCGAGTTTCTGCTACACGATACTCCGAGTGCCACGACTACACTCAGCCCACCGAGTTCGCGCTGACCGATGAGGCCATGTAGTTGAGTCAAACCAATCATCCTTATGCGGGCTGCCGGGTCGCTTTCGCCACTATGCACGGGAAAGAGAAGATTCTGGCAAAGCCCTTTTTGAAAAATCTTTCCATCAACCTTATAGTTCCCGAAAATATCGATACCGACAAGTACGGAACCTTCTCCGGCGAAATCAAACGCACGGATGTTGTTAAAGAAGTGTTGCGGCAAAAGGCAACAGAAGGAGCTGATAAGCTGGGCTTGAATCTCGGTTTGGCAAGTGAAGGCAGCTTTCTTATGCACCCGAGGGTTCCTTTTTTGGGGAGTAACCAAGAGAGTCTTTTGTTTATAGACCTCAAAAAGAAAACAGAAGTCTTTGTGCGTTTAACCAGCTTGGATAATTCTGCGGAATTTATTGATGCGGAATCAGAAGAAGATGTGCGAAGTTTTTGCCAACGTGTCCAGTGTGGCCCTCAAGGTTTAATAGTTAAACCGACCTACGAGTTTGATGACCCTACTCATATTGTAAAAGGCCTCACTGAGACTGAAAAAGTCATCAAAACTTTTAATCAGATGAAAAACGAGTTTGGACTCGATAGGGTGTGGATCGAAACCGACAACCGGGCCCATATGAGTCCAAAGCGAAGACAAGTCATTCGACAGGTGGGGGAGAAACTGATAGGGACTTTGCAGTCCCTTTGTCCCAGTTGCCAGACTCCGGGATTCGCCATGTCCGACTTTGTAAAAGGCTTAATGTGTAGAGACTGCGGTCTGAAGTCCGATTGGGCGGCCCAGGAGATTTGGTCCTGTCCCAGACAGAGTTGTGACTATCAAGAGCCGCGTGGCCGACTCGATGGTCTGCAAAGACTGGATCCAGCCCATTGCCAGTGGTGTAATCCCTAGCCTTCAACGTCAAATCCATTGTATGTTGGCCTCAAACTAATGAAAGAGGCCTTCGATGAGTAATTTAAAAGACGTTTTTGAAAGCAAGAATACCCACCGAGAACCGGCTGCCGATTTAGATGCTGAAGCTTTTGCAGAAGTGGTGCGCTCCAGAAGAAGTATTAGAAAGTACACCGATGCTCCGGTTGACGAGACGGTCATGCGCGAGTGCCTCGAGTTGGCACTGTTGGCACCAAACTCTTCGAACCTTCAGCCTTGGGAGTTTTACTGGGTTCGGAATCCCGAAAAAAGAAAAGAAATCGACCAGGCCTTTTTGTCACAACCAGCCGCCACCACAGCGGCCGAGATCGTGGTCGCGGTGGCCCGCACATCCACCTGGAAAAAGCACAGTAAAGAGATGATTGTTCTGTTGGAAAAAAACGAAGCCCACTCGGCGGCGGTCTATTATAAAAAAATTGTTCCTTTCGTTTACAGTTTGGGGTTTTTTAATGTTTTAGGCTTTTTGAAAAAAGTCGTTTTCTTTCTGATTGGACTTTCCAGGCCCACACCCCGTGAAATGACCAGCCAATGTGAGCTACGTATTTGGGCTGTTAAAAGCACCGCCCTTGCTTGTGAAAATCTGATGCTCAGTTTGCGAGCCTATGGATACGACAGCTGCCCCATGGAAGGCATGGACTCCCGTCGAGTCAAAAAAATCCTTAGTTTACCCAAGGATGCCGAGGTTGTAATGGGGATCAGTGCCGGCAAGCGAGCCGAGGACGGGGTCTATGGCCAACAGATCCGATTTTCCAGTGCCCAGTTTATCAAAGAAATCTAACCGAGTATCAATTTTAGCGAATTGCAAAAAAAAAGGAACCAGGGGGTCTGGTTCCTTAAGGGTTAGGGATTAACAAACAAGAGACTTAGTCTCCAGAGGCCAGTTTCCAAAGGTTTTCTTCTTCGAACACTCGCTTCGGGTTTTTTCGTCGCTCTTTCTGTCGGGTTTTAGTTTGGATCCTTTTGTTTCTTCGATCCAAGCTGACTTTTAAAGACTCAACAAGGTTTTGTAAGGCCTTGTAGAAATTTACACTTTTTTTCTCTACAACAAGGCCATCGAATTCTCCACCATGGCACCTTAACTTAACTGAGTAGACGTTGGGTTGTCTGTGGCGGGAATCACCAATAGAACTCACTTGCACTTGTATTATGGAGGTCCGCATGTGGGGGAATCGAATCTGGAACTGAGACAGACGATCCTGAATAGCTTCAATGACCGATTGTTGGGACGCCATATTGTGAAAAGTGACACGAATCATGAGGCCACCTCCTTTCTGCTTAGTCTATTCAATTGAGCGCTATGACTGCGCTCGTCAATCAGTGCCATAATCGGTTTGTTTTTATAAATTCTACGACGTGGTAAGAAAATCGGGTAAAGGCCCTGTTTCAAAAGAATCTGAGAAATGTCATCCAGAATGTCGTCGTCTTCATGGTCTTTGTGAAAATGGGTGAGGGTCAGACTCTGTTGATCCCGATTGATCTTTCCAAAAATAGAATGGTCACAAGCGACAATGAGCTGCCTAACTTGACCCGACAAACTGGCCCTTAAAATTTCTGAAAGATCGAAAGAGACTTTGAAGTTTTCGCTGTTCGAATAAAAGTCAACAAGTGACAACTTAATTTGATGTTTTCGTTTCTGTGCTTCGGTGTCACGAATTTGATCGATCAGATCGTTGATTTCGGTTTGTCTATCTTTCTCGATGACGATTGGTTTCCGCCCAATGACTTTGTCAATCAGAGACAAAAACGAAGAGCTTTTTCGATCGATTCCAGAGAGGTACAAAGGTTGGAATCTAAAAATCGAATCTTTGGCAAAAAAGCTTTCAAACCAATTGGTAAGGTGGGCTTGGTTGACCCACTCGCGGCTCGGTTGCTTTAGGTTGTTGATAGGTTCCATTTGAATCTCAGAAACCAGTTGCCGTTGTTGAGAGGTGATTTTATAAAGTCGCAGTTTTTGGTTGTGCATGACCAAAAGCCCCACACAGTACTCGCTCTGCAGCCATGATAAAAGGGGCTTAACATGAAAACTCGTTGAAACCACACAAAAGTCCTCAAAGTCAGAGGGGAGGTTTACGAGTCGAGTCATCTTGTTGTTTCGAAAAAGCCCGACATGACTTCCCATTTCTTGAAACTTTTCAGTCTCGTCCAAAAGTTTTTTTATGGGAGATAAAAGAGTTCTATGCACATCGGTAGAAAAGTGATCTCCAAGGTTTTTAGAAGCTTGGTTGATTAAAAAGAGAACTCTATTTTTATAGTACCGGTCATTTTTAAAATAGAGACTCAGGTGAGGACCTCCCTCTGAAGTCAGCAAGTCCTGGTAAATATTGTAGTGGGGGTGAGTCATTGGTAACCTCCTGCATCTGAATCTAAGATAGGGGATTACGCAGAAAAAAAATAATGGATAAATGCGAAGAAGACTATCGTTTTAAACTATACTCTAAAACGATCAAAGACGAAGCTAGCGATTTTATTGGATATTTTTCGGCTCGCCGAGAGCAGAAACAGCTCTTCGTAAACCCCGTCCAGGGGGCCAATTTCAACCAGCTCGCCGGATAGCAAATGCCGTGTCACAGTATGAGACGCCGCTGGCAGAATGCCTAGGTCTTCCATTGCGATAAATTTTTTTACCGAAATATCCTGGCTTTCGACGACGATTTTCGTGTCAATTTTGTTAGTGCTAAGCCATTGGTCGATATCATATCGAAGTTTACTGTCGTAAGTTGGCATAACCAAGGGATAACCCTTGATGGATTTAGGAAAACCTTCTTTTAAGTGACCTTCTTGAGGGGCGCCATAAAAGGAAACAGGAGTCTTACTGAGAAGCTTGGCGTTGACGCCTTTAGAATCTTCACCGGTTGGTAAAAAGGTCGTTAAAACCAAATCCAACTGGTGAGTATTGAGTTTTTCAATCAAATCAGAGGACGTGCCTTCAACCAAGTGAACTGTGCAATCGTTTTTTGTACGAGCAAATCGAACCATGCGGCTTAAAATCTGTCTAGGTATACTGTGAAGGGAACCGATTTTAAGTTGATGGACACCGGTTAATCTTTCGCCGCGTAAAACGGCCTGCATCTCTTCGCCCATTTGAAAAATGGATTCGGCATAGGCAAAAACAATTTCACCGAATTCGTTAAGGGACAGGCGATTTCCCTCTCTGTTAAACAAGGCCACTCCCAGAGAATCTTCAAACTGTTTGATTTGTGTGCTTAAGGTGGGCTGTCCGATCGAAAGTTTTTCGGCGGCTTTCGACACCGACCCTTCTTCTGCCACAGCCTTAAAGTAGTATAAATGATGGTAATTCAACCAGTTTTTCATAGATAGTGTCACAATAGCATAATTTTTTAGAAAGTGAGCTGAAATTTTCTGGACCGGTGCGGGTTAGATTTCAATTGCATGAACTTTGAGATTTAGATATTGAAAAAGACCTTGATCTAAGAACAAAAAAGGGGGATTTTTTGTTTTATTGGCTTTTCATTTTTACCTTAGTTTTTGCAGAAAAAACCGTACCCGTTGAGTTTGAAGAAAAAATTGAGACCTGCTTAACGCAAGATGTACTTTGGCTTGAGTTTGAAAAAGCCATGGTCAGCTCGGAAGATTCTTGGCTTTGGCCGGAATCTTCTTCGACTGTGAAGGGAGAAGGTCTTTTTAATGAAGCGCGAATTGAAGTCACCTACAAAAGTTTTTGGGCTTCACCAACTTACTCTTACCTGTTGTCCGAAGTTGTTGCTGGAGAAAGTTTTACCTACACGGCCATTGAAGGGGAGCACCCTTTTAGGGGCGGAGCCACGGTCCGTGTTGGCCCGGTCGCCTCTGGATCTTTTTTGCACTGGAAGGGACTTTATTTAACGGAATCATCGGATTGGATGGAGCGACAATTTTTTTCGAGGTACTCCAAGCGGTTTTTTCAGAACTTGCAAAATAATATTGAGACCCAAGAGAAAAGCCTCTGCCAGCCTTAGCCTAAAACCTATGCAGAGGGCCCCATTGTGTCACTCCTGAAGCAAGTTCAACAGCCGATCTTTGCGGGCGCTTTTGAGTGTCTTTAAGAGACTGATTTAACTGGTCTTATGAGCATCGTCTTTAGTCACGATTGGCGCAGTTTTTGAATGTTTAGACTTTGTGGTCAATTTAATAAATTGTTTCTTTTTTTTCACACTGTTCTCTTTGGCGATTCTGTCGGCGGCCTCAGCTAATGACGGCTACTTTGTTTGCACGCCCCCAGAAACACTGATCGATCACACTTTGGGTATTGAGTATGGCAGTCTCAATTATACCGGCCTGGGTGTAACCGATCTCGTTCATGGTAACACTTCCAGCCAACAGGCCTACTTTGCATTGAACTTCACCCAGTTTCCCTATGTGATCGAAGCTCATCACTCGGATTCTTTGTTTCAGAGCGGCCAAAGAGTTTTCAAGGCGCGGGAATTAATTCTCTTAAAATCTGTGATTGGAACTCACTCTGGAGCCACACTCTATAGAACAAAAGATTTACCCGGGTCATGGAGCATGGTTCATGACAGTGGTCGAATATTGGCTGACAGATTGTTGCCTAGTGACCTTAATCGTATCACTCAGGGTACGGCTTATGCGCTGGTGGGCCGCCGGGTGGCCCTTGTCGGATTTTCTAAAAGAACCAGTCTGGCTACTTCCTTTTGCGTCAAGCAAGGCTCACAAAACGAAAGCTTTTCAGCTGAAAGAATTCGTTTTGCTTTTATGCAACTGATGAAAGACTACAATGATAGCATTAAAGGCCAGCAATCCGTTGAGATGAGTTCTTTTGCTTACAGCGATGATCTTCATCAGCCTTTGGATGCAAGATCTCGAGAAGCTATGGTAAATATGTTGAGTGATTTTTTTCAAAATCATGATCTGGTTTTTCGCTCACAGTACGGAAATTATTTATCCATGGGAGCTGTCCTTGCTTCAAGCAGTCTTTTGACATTACGACTAATGATGAGGCGCTCGAATGTGGCCTTAGCCCTCCTGCCACCCGAGAGTGTGGATTCATTTTTTATGATTGGCAAAACGCCCATCTATACGCCAGAAGACTCGGAAATTTCGTTTAACGAAATAGAAGAGCTTTTTAAAACCAATGACGGTGCCTCAATCATCGAGGCCATCGAGGGCAATCCGCGCTTGGAAGCCTATCTTCACCAGTTGACGAGGGTCATCCATCAACAGACTATGAACCCCAACGAAATCTAAGTTTAGGGCCTTTTGTCTTTTATTTTTTTCGAACTAAATTTTTTCGATCCAAGAGTGAGAGTCCTCGGTCCGACCGTATTGGATATTGGTTAGGTCATTGTAAAGTTGCCCCGAGAGTTCCCCGGTTTTTCTATCGTTAATGACAATTTTGAAATCGTCATTGGCTAACTCGCCGACGGGACTGATGACGGCCGCAGTCCCAGTGCCAAAAACCTCCTTGAGACGGCCGGTTTGATTGGCCTTAGTTATTTCTTCTAGTGACAGCTTTCTTTCTTGCACATTGTGACCTTTAGCTCGCAACAATTGGATAGCGGAATCTCGGGTTTTGCCTCCTAAGATTGTGCCATCCAAAGAGGGAGTGATGATTTCATCTTCAAACACGAAAAAAACGTTCATGGTTCCCACTTCTTCAATATACTTTTTGGTTATGTCGAGCCATAGAACCTGGGTGTAGCCCTTGGCTTTCGCCTGTTCCGAGGCTTTTAAACTGCCCGCATAGTTGGCCGCGGCCTTTGTGTTACCAAGGCCGCCGGGGGCGGCTCGTAAGAATTCTTTTTCGATCCAGATTTTAACCGGAGCCAGGCCTTCGGCGTAATAGGGGCCGACTGGAGAAAGGATCACAAAAAAAAGATACTCATTGGAAGGTCGAATGCCCAAAAAGCCCTCGCTGGCAATCAAGGTCGGGCGAATATAAAGCGAAGCATGGGGCGTTCCAGGAACCCAATCTCGATCAAGGCGAACCAACTGCTTGACCCCTTCTAGAAACAATTCTTTTGGCGGCGCTTGCATGCAAAGGCGTTCACTTCCTTGGACCATTCTTTTCCAATTGAATTCGGGGCGAAACAACGCAATTTCGCCACTTTCCCAGCGGTAGGCTTTCATGCCTTCAAAAAGAGCCTGTCCATAGTGCAAAACGCCAGAGGCGGGGTGGAGGTTTAGGTTTTGGAAGGGTTCGATTTTTAGATCATGCCACGATCGGTGGGCGGAGTATTTAGCAATGAAGATATGGTCGGTAAAATGTTTACCAAACCCTAAATTTGAGGGGTCGGGTTTCTGTCGCAAAATAGGATTCTTTTCAACTTGAATTGAGGTGTTGTTCATCTACCGATCCCTAGTTAAGACCCTGGGCATATCACAAGGGTTTGCCGATGTAAATAATCCTGGGAAGAGGTTAAAAAGACAGCGGCCCCAGTGGCTAGGAAAGAGATTTTTTCAAAATACTTCGGTGTTGGCTAAACTCTGACCTTATATTGATATATTCGGAATTAGAGACAAGGAGAGCCTTCGAAATGGCTCGAATTTTTTCACTTTCCACTTCCGAAATATCGTCGTCACAGGCAATGTAAAAAAGAGAGCGAATGATTTCTCGTTTTTGTTCGACTGTGGCTAACTCGTTGAGAAGCTCTGTAATCCGATTGTGCTTAATACTATTCGCCAACTCTTTGGCGGAGGCTATTTCGACGGTCGCTTCAGCTTCTGCAACGGATAGTTGAGTCTGTTCGTGCAAAACTTTTACGATCCTCTGCTTCTCTCCGGTAGAAATCTCCAAGTCGGCTCCGGCCAGGCGAGCCGACAGCAAGGCCAGGCAAGCGACGTATGGCGCCTTCGCGGGATCAAGCGAGGCGAGGGGCTGCAGAACATCAGCCAGTTCAGGGGTGATCCGATTGTTTTCTAAAGGTTCTTCGGCTCTTTTACCAAAAAGTTTATCTATCCAAGTCATAGGACAGACCTTAATCGAAAATGAGCTGTCCGCAAAGTCGCCCTGCAAGCTAGGGGCTTAGCACAGACCTCAGCCGTAATACTTAGGGCAAGGCGTCTAGTTCGTTTACGGTTTGGTCCAGCCCAGAGGGCTCTCCTTTGGCACCCTCTGTGGCACAGTAATTGCTGATAGTTTGAGTGGTTCTATTGAACCGGAAACAGTTCTGCTTCCCCCGATGTTTTAAGCGTATTAAAGAAAGTGAGTATCAATGTTTAAGGTTCTAATTTTTTTACATTTGTTTTCCATTGGGGCTTGGGCCAGTGATATGGAATCTTCCTCTCGAGTGACCTCTGCTGAGCGATCCATTTTGTCGTCTTTGTGTGTGCGGGAACAAAATGCTCCAGATCTCTCTCTCACTATGAATGGTTGTCTGGGGGGAATAGGGTACGTGGTCGATAACCTCGATCATGTGCGGAGTCACAGGATGAGTTTACAGAGTTTAGAGGCTTACTGTGAGACCATATATTCAGAAGGAAGAAGGTTGCGCGGATGTCAGACCGGAGTCGCCTTGTCTTTAGAGTATTTTGATATCCTTCCATCCCGTCCCCATCGATTTGATCGGCCCTTGTTAATGGCAGAAAGCACCTTTCTTAGCCAACAATGCTCCAGGCAAGTGAATGCATGGCAGATTTCTGCCGCCAGTAATGGTTGCTCTTTTGGTATTAGGCATGCTTTTTCAAACCAGAATTCGGTTCGCAACGGAACCTTGGAGCTTGCAGACCTCCAGCAATACTGCATAGACAATTTCTTCGGAGCCAGGAGGCGACAAGGGTGCCTTGCCGGCTTAGAGGTCGCCCTGCGCTATGTTAATGTCCAATTTCCTGTTAACGAGTACCAGATGACGAGCTCAGTGGTAGAGACCCCAGAGGCCTCAGTTGCACAATAATCTTTCGTCCCTGGTGTAGCTCGTTTCGGAGGAAGCGGTCCGATTATTTTCCAGTTTTTTGAAAAATTATCAATTCTGTCTGTCTTTCTTTTTTGCAAAGAACCAAGACGTCCTGTCCAAGGCAATCGACGACAAGGTACAAACTAAGTTGATCGAACCGAGGGGGGTAACCGATGAAACTGTTTTTGACCTTTGCCACGATGTTTTTTGTATTAGTGGCCTCCGCCACAGAAGACCAAAGTCTGCTTGCTGATTTTTTAGACAAAAACCGACCATGGGCTTCTCAAATCTACTGCCGCGATAACAAAGGGGCTCCTGAATGTCGCACTTTCACCTTTTTTGCAGATAAGGATTCTGGCCTTCCTGTTGACGGATTTCAGATCTCATTTTCGGCTCCAGTCAGACCCCAATCGGCCACTGAGATCTTTGTGCCAACAGCCTCAGTGCAAAATATGACTGGTGAATATTTCAAGTTTGTTGATAACACCATGAATGGCACCTTTACGGTCGCCGAGAGCGGAAAGCAAAGCGTGGTTTTTGATGGTGAAACCGTTGTTATCCAAGATCTTCCCTTTGGTGATTTAACTTTCAGCGATGAAGAATCAACAGTTCGACTTAAAAACGGTGACACTCTCGTTTACCCAATCGTCGACTAAAAAAATAAAATTCTCTATCTAAGGTTTACATCGACTTTTGTTTAGAGCGGCCTTGTCTTTTGCTGGCTTTTGAGGACGAACGAGCATAACGACTTCTTTTGCCGCGGTCATCACCACTTCTCCTTCGGTCTTTGCGTCCGCGACTCGATTTGCGGCCGTCATCCGAGGAAGAGCTGCCCCGTGAATCTTTCATCTTTGACGAAACCATGGGTTGGCGTTCTGGATTGCCGAAAACTTCTGGAGAAAGCATGGTCATGAAACGTCCAATGACTTCTCCCATTGGCATATCTCCAATGGCTTCTTCCCAGTCCTCCCCTAAATGTTCGGCAGCACGGGCGTAAAACTTCTGCTCTTGGAACTTCACTAAGACTCTGGCGACCTTTTTGGCCGCCAATTCTTTGCGTGAGGGGATTGCCTGTGCTTTAAGGCGGCTTTTGGTCATTTTCTCAATACGGGCAACGACTCCACGTTGCTTAGGGGTCACTAAGCTCATGGCGATGCCATGGCTTCCGCCACGAGCTGTACGGCCAATGCGGTGAACATAAATATCCAACTCTCGAGGAATGGAGTAATTAATCACATGGGTCAGGTCCTTGACATCAAGCCCTCGCGAGGCCACATCAGTGCAGACTAGGATATTTAAGCGTCGATCGCGAAAAGACTGCATTGTGCTCTCTCGCTCGCTCTGGCTCTTTTCTCCATGCAGGGAGTCCACTCTGTAGCCACGCTCCTGAAGGTATTTAGTTAAATCTGTGACCAGTGACTTCGTTTGACAAAAAATTATTCCGTACATGTCTTCTGCTGCTTCAATGAGCTTGCAAAGAATTTCGGGTTTATCAGACTCTCGTACGGAGTAATAAACTTGCTCGACAGACTCTGAGAGCATTGCTTTACGATTCACTGAGACTTGCTTAGCGTTACGTAAATAAGTGTCGGCCACGCGACGCACCTGTTGGTTTAAGGTTGCCGAGAACAGCCAAATTTGGCTGGATTCTCTTGGCGACGCTTCTAAAATGGTCTCAAGGTCTTCTTTAAAACCCATTGAAATCATTTCATCAGCTTCGTCTAAGATCACAGTTTTAATCTTTGAGAGATCGAGTGATCCTTTTTTAATATGATCAATCACTCGACCGGGAGTTCCCACTACGATTTGGCAACCATTGCGTAGACTGTGGATCTGATCGCCATATCCCGTACCACCATAAATGGGTAAGGCACTGATTTTAAGAAATTTTCCTAGCAGATCAATCTGAGAGGCCACTTGCTTCGCAAGCTCTCGAGTCGGGCAAAGAATGATTCCCTGAACGGCTTTAAGCTGAATATCGATGCTTTCAAGTAAAGGGATGGCAAAGGCTGCGGTTTTTCCGGTACCAGTGGCCGCCTGGCCAATGAAGTCTGTGGGGTCGCCAAGAAGGATTGGCAAGGCCTGCTCCTGGATCTCGCTTGGTATTTCAAAACCCAATTCTTTAACAGCCTTTAAAATGGAATCGCTTAGTTCTAACTCATCAAATGATCTCATAGGGCAGTCCTACCATGTTGTATATTTTAAAGCCATGCATAGATCAAACCAGATACTCTTTACCAATAAGTGACAAGTTTTTTGACGATGTCGCCAACGAAATGAGGTCGGCCGCTTTCAATAATGTTTGGAAATTTGGGAGCTCAAAACATTCAGTCAGAATGCCAATATGGCAGTCCCAACCCCGGCAAAAGCAAGAGTGTCGATCCGAATTGTAATTTGATCATTCAAAGATTCATAGGCTTCGTACATTTACTCACTTCAGTTGCTGCCACCACCACTATGCGACCCTGTTAAAAGTGGATTAAGTTAAATATTTTAGAATCTTAGAGTTTATACCAAGCACTTTACCATATTAGTAAAAATAATTGTATATACTCAAAGTAAATAATTTTACTAATATTCCATTGGACCGTAGTTTCCAAGTGAACGAAGCCACGGCTTCAATAACAAAATATTCCGAGGGGGAATCATGAAACAAATTTTAGTAGTAATTGCAATGTCACTGGCCTTTATCAACTCCGCTGTTGCCAACAAAAATGTCGAATCGAGTTTAGTCATAAAATCGGCCGAGTTGATTGATTTTGACATCCAACAAGGTTGGCTTGGTTCTATTGATGAGGGTTCCGTTTCAGTAAACCTAACCCAGAGAACCATCACTCTCAGCTTGACGTCTCACGCTCACTGCCCTTTTAATGCGGTTTGCATCGAAATCGCTCCCGAGCACCACAAAATTGAAGTGATGCTTGAATACACTTTAACTGACAGATGTGGATCAACATTCTACATTGGAAAAAAAGATAAAACCACCGTCGATGGCTTACTTGAAAAAGTTATGGTTGCTGATCATAGTCTCACCACTTGCGAAATGGCTCTTCCTTTTTTAACAGAGGTTTCATACGAAACTTTTAATCCTTGGACCCAACAGACTTTAACTTCTTTCTTAGGAGGCGAACAACTTTTTCTCCAACCTAATTTTCATAATTAATTTTTAAGAAAAGTTTTTCAAAGGCGCTCTTCTGAAGGCGCCTTTTATTTTTATTGCATTTTTTTCGTTTTCTCGATTCTTTCATTTTTTTATCTTCCACTGTAAATATTCAATTCGACGTTCAATCCACTGAAATTCTTGGCTGATATTGGCCGATTGGTAAAAAATCAATGGCAGGGGAGAACTGCGTCCCCAGTTTTAACACTGTAAGGTAAGCATATTTTCCTGTGAGTAGACATAAGCGCATTTAACATTTGAGATCCCCAAGAAAATGGAGAGAAGGCCTTTGGCCCTTAGTCATGCTTGCCCCAGCTTGTTGTTGGACGATCGGGATCTCTAACAATCGGTAAAGCTAAAGGTCCAAAAAAGCCCTGGGCGGGGTGCCTAACAAGAACAGTCATTCTATAATTTTAGGTCTGTGAATCGTATTGGTCTTTTTACTCTTACTCTGTTCGTTTCTCTGCCTGCGCTTTCTGTAGAGGTCGTTGTTCAAAATCCCTTATCCTATCGAGTGAGAACCGTAAGTTTTGGACGTTTGGTGAACGCACGAGAAGATTTACCGGAAACACTACGTGTGAATATTCCCGATCGATACGTGATTCGGAATGCGCAAGGGCAATTGTTGCTTGAGCAATCCCTTGAACGTTGGCGTTCGTCGTCTCGTGGGGAGATCGGACAGCCCTTAGTTTACCCAGGCAGTGTGGGGGATTGTGCTTACGAGTTCGCTAACCGCGTGGGTTGCGATATGTACCCCTTTCAAAACAGCGAGGGAGAAACTCGTTACATTGCCTTGCGGTTTATGTACCGGCAGGGAGAGAGAACGGAAGCCAGGCCTGAAGGCACGCGCCAGGTCACAACGACCACTGCCGACGGAGAGGAAGTGACCCTTCCTGTACGATCCCCTCAACCCACTTTTGTTGAAGTCGGACAGGGGAGAGTCGCTGCGATTCCAAACCGTTATGATCTTTTCCAAAATCGAATGCCACCTCCATTTATTAGTAATGACAACGGCGGCGGTTGGATGGATGGACAGGGACTTATTCGTACTCTCAATGACATGAAAGAAAGCTTAGAAAGAAATATGGCCAATGACGATTATAGCCCCATTGTCGATTGCTCTAAGCCGACTCTCCTGGGGAGCGAGGGGCAATGGAGTACGGAAGAGTGTTATATTTGTAACTGTGCCAATGAAGCGGGAACCAAAGACGATGCGGGGAAACTGGCTGTGAATCGAGCCACACTTCGGCGTGTGGTTTCCAGACACTTCCGCGCCTCTCAAGCCTTTGGCCGTGGCATCTGCGGAACGGTCATGTTTCAGACGCGCAGTTCCGGGGGGCGAATGGGGGCGGCTTACTCTTGGACTCTACGTGAGAGTCTGCAAACCCATGATCGCTTGCCCGAAACCGATGCCGTTAAAAGGCTGGGATCCGTTGAGGCTTTAAGGCAGTGCATCTCCACGGGGATCACCGCTCTCGAGCAGGGCCCCGGACCTTTTGATCATTACTACAATCCGGCTGCGGTCCAAAGCACACCCGATTGGGCTCGTGATCGAGATTATACGCCCATCGGGGTCCACCGCTTTTATAATTTGTACGGTATGGATAATACCTATGCCGAAGCTTTAGCCGATGATATCGGAAGAGGCCCAGGAGCAACCACTGAAGCCGCGGAGGGAACTGATGCCGATCGTTAAGATTTTACTTTTGTTTTTATTACCTATGAGTTTTGCCAAGACCCAATTTATAGAGCCGAAGATGGAGAACAATCAACCTGTCCTCGGTGCGCAAGTGGAAAGTCTTCTTCGCAAAAAGCACCCGGACTTCAAAGTCCTTAGTCCACTGTCCTTCACAGACTGGGTGAACAATATGACCAACAACCACCCCTCTTCCATCATTGGTGATTTTAATGGTGACAAAATTTCCGATGCAGCGGTTTATGGCTATTCCAAAAGGGAAGGAAAGTTTTTTATTTATGCTGTGGTGTCGTCAAAAAAAGGAAAATCCTTTCAGCTACACTCTGTTGAAGAGCGGCCCTTTATGAAGGATCAAATCACCACCGGGTTTTCGACCTATCTGAAGTTGGGACGACGAGAAAAGCCGGGCCCAGGCGATCGCGATACCATTCAAATAGAAACGGCCAGTGCCGACCTGAAGCAAGTGGAGTCGTTTTATTACTCGAAAAAAGCCAACAAAATTCAAGTTTTTGAGGGGAAAATGGACTAACGAATCTCACGTGCCAGACAAAGACGGGGTCTCGTCTCGTTATTGTCGACAGTTAAGCTCTGACTCCTTACTCGGCGGGGCAGGTGACTTGCGTGACACCACCCTCAGCTCGGTACACATTGTACATTCCAGATTCGCAACCCACCGAGGCGTGAGCCTCACAGGACTCTCGCGGGATGACTTCGCAATGAACCGCGCGGTTGGCCTGTTGAAAGGATACAAGGTTTTCGTGGATGGGTAGTACATCGAGGCCGTTGGCATAACGAAAGCATGGGTACTGGCGAGCCGTATTATTATTTTGGCAAGTGGCTAGAGCATCATTCCCATTGATGCTGCCGCCAATATCGAGGTCTCCGGCACCATCGGGAGCAATGTAAATCACCCCCTGCAAATCACTATCAAGTGTCAGTTGTCGGACGTAATTAGCAATGGTTGCATTGAAAATGAGATCGCGCATACCGGGGATACTTGTTACCAGAGTTCGGCGGTTGTAGTCGATGCGAGCGGTAATGGGATTGGCGGGATTGTAGGTGGCCACGTTTTCTTTAGCCACCAGTACGCAGGGTCCCATAGTTGAGATCAGCTCACACTGCTCCAGAACCAGGCGCTCGGCTTCATCGGCGCTGGCAATGAAACTGCGGATGGGGGCTCGAATAGACGTCACACCGTCAAGCCCAATGGCCATGGCTTTGGGTGAAGGAGCATTTTGATATTGCGCCAATTGTGCGGCCGCCTCTGCCGCAGGAAGAAAGGGCAGGGCTGCGGCATCTAAGGCTGCTGGCGCCACTGGAACCTCGGTGTAGTTCGCTTGAAAAGTGAGATCAGCGGAAGAGGAGGCAAATTGATCACCAACCGCGAGCAAGCGGCAAGGCTGCTGTCCGCCAAGGGCATAGCAGCGCTGTAAGGCAATTCGCATGGCATCGTCCTCGTTATCGGAAACGGCGACCGCCCCAAGACCTTGGGCGTTGATCGCAATGGCTTTGCCTTGCTGGCTATTCATATAGTCAAAGTGGACCAGTTGGACGGTCATCATCCGCTTCGCTAAAAGCAGACTATAATCAAAGGGGTCCATTTCATTGAAATTACCTGTCAAGACCCCGGGGTTATCAGGCACAGGCGCTGGCATTTCGATGGGCGCCACCGGCTCATCAATGTTGTTGCCCTCGGAATTATTATTGGTCGGCGCCGCGGTGTCGTTCTGACTGTTGATGGAGGTACCATCAGACCATCCGCTAATGTTACTTCGCATTTCACCACAATTTTGAAAGGCAACCAGACCGCAGACCGTGATCACTGCGATGAAAATAATCTTACCTTGAGACACTATGACCTTCCCCAAAAACTTAGTTTAATTTAAGAGGATGCAAAACGAAAGCCAAAATCACATCGAGTCTATAGGATTTCCAGAGAAAGAAAATAATCATTCGTACAGGTAATCAACGACTCATCTTGAGAAATCCCAGGTTATCGAATCTTTGGATTATGTCTCTGTGTATACATAAGCGCTCGGAACATAAAAGATCCCCAAGAAAGATGAATAAGGTGTAGAACTAACGAACCTGCACTTTCGGGCTTAGAAATGGCAAAATGAGGGGCGGAATGGTTAGGCTAACCGCAATCGTGGCGGAAACAAATTCCGCCAAAGAACTTTCGAACACGCCGGCTTCACGGGCGGCAATGACGATAATAAAACCAAACTCTCCAGCTTGCGACAGTATCGCACCTGAATACAAGCTGCGGCTTAACGACTTAGACTGATTAAAAACGACGAGTGCCACCATCAAAGACTTGCCAATAACGATGGTAAAAGCAGTACCGATAATCCAAACCAAGGAGTCGACACTGATGTTTCGACCAAGACCCATGCCAATACTCATAAAGAATAACCCAAGCAACAATCCTTTAAAGGGTAGCAGATTCAATTGAATCCGCTCGACATAATGACTTTGAGCAAGAACGATCCCTGCAGCCAAAGCGCCGATCGAAGTTGTGCCAAAGGCGATTTTAGAAAGGTAAGAGGCTCCAATCACAATCAGCAAACAGGCGGCCGTAAAGATTTCAGGGAAGCGATCATAGGTCAAAAACCTAAGAAGTCGGTCTGACATGAAAAAATAAAAAGCAATCAAACAAAAGAAAGCAATTAAAGGAATAATGGGGAGGTCCAGCTGCCCTTCTTCAAACACACTGAGAAAAATCAAAATAGGAGCGACACACAGATCTTGAAAAATCAGAATACCGGTGACGGCATCTCCCTTCACTCGTTGGGGAAGGGGGTGGTCTTGGATGTAGCGCAGGCCGAAGGCGGTGCTCGAAAGTGCAAGGGCCAGGCCCAGAGCCAGCGCCGCCACTGCAGACAGCGAAAAAATCCAATTGCCCACGAGTGCAATCACCGTGGTGGCCGTCAGCATTTGCAGAGGGCCGGTAAAGGCAATGTGGCGGCTCACCTTCTTTAACTTTCTAGGCGTCAGGCTTAAGCCTACAATGAATAAAAGAAAAATGACTCCCAGTTCAGAGGCCTTTTCGATCACCTCCAGGTCATTAATAAAACTGAGGACCGTGGGGCCGACCATAAAACCGGCAAGGATGTATGCAATAATCACTCCCATGCCGAGGCGGTAGACCAGGGGAACGAGTGTTACAGCGGCGAGGCTGACGATGATGATTTCACGAAAAAAAGCTTCCACTACTCTATGGAAGCCTTTTACTCACCATTTTAAAAGGTACGCCGTCCCTAAAGGGCTTCATCGGGAACGCTGTTATAAATTGCAACCTCGCCGAACATCCGACACAAGCAGTGAAGTTTTAATTTCTGAGATTGAATGGTGACTGATGGTAGAGATCATTGAGAAATCGAGGGTAGGAGTCTCCGACTCGATGAGCGTTAATTTTTTCTTGAACTCTGAAATTGAATTTATGGTTTCAGGAGACTCGGACATTGCCTCTGCAATTCAGGATATGGAGACAGAGAAGGTTCTGTTTACAACTCAAAAATGGTGGAAACAGAAAGCCCATCCTCAAATATGCCACGGCCTGGTCAGGTCATTTGGCGGGGTAAAAAAATAAATTAAGCCTGCCCTCTAAGCTGAGAGATAGACCTTTAGCGGGAATAGCGTGATTTTTGAGGGGCAGAATTATTGATAATCAATTCTTGCTGAAATAAGAAGACTTAATTCGCTCTGTTCTGCTCAACACAACTGTCTTAATTTGAGAACAAGAAAGACAGTTTTTTGATGAATCAACGAAATTAAGGTAGACTGTAGGAGTACTTAGTGAATTTCTTGCTAGCTGGGGGAGATTTATTTTTTCTAAAACCGTTCTTAAACTATTGGCCGGGCTAGTTTTGTTCTTAACCTACCAAAATTGTGGAGAAATGAAATCAGTTCAGCAATCGCAATTTGGTTCTGTTATTGATTTAGGCAATGAAGATTTAATCAATCAAGGAAAAACTCTTTACGCTACCAACTGTGCCGGCTGTCATGGCCCGATTGATCGCTCTACGAAATTGGGACGAACATTTGGTCAGATCAATGAAGCCATTGCAAACTATGATGAAATGAGTCACTTAGCTGGACTTTCTGAAGAACAACTTCAAGCCATCTCGGCAGCTCTTATCTTTGAAGCAGAGGGTGGTGGAGTCACACTGGGTGAAAATGGAAGAGTCCGTTTTGAGTGTACTCCAGGCACTGTATCAAGAACGCCTTTATTGAAATTAACCAATCGTGAGTTCACCAATACCCTTTTTGACTTGCTTGACATTGTTTCCACCCAGCTTAAAAATGACAGTGAACTTAACACTTTGCTGAATTCTCTTCCTACGGACTACATCTTGGAGTCTCATAGCCGAATCGAACAGTCTCAACTGGTTACTGATCTCTCAGCCGCAGGATTTCTTAATGCTGCTTTTCGCGGAGGAGAGTTGGTAGCAGACAGTTCAGCCATCAATAGTCTACCAGGAACCAATGGGTGTTTAAGTCAAAGTAATATCTCCCAAGTTTGCAACCAAAGCTTTGTGCAACAATTAGCCAACCGCGCTCTAAGAAGACCTGTGAGTGCTGGGGAAGCAGAGACTCTCTCTAATACATTTTGGGATGGAAGCCTTAATAAAAGAGAACAAATTATTATGACTTTTACTGGGATAGCCCAACATCCAGAATTCCAGTACAAAATATTTAATAGGGGCCCCGACGCTCCAGGGCAAACCAATATAACAGCTCTCACCAGTCACGAACTTGCTAGTCGTTTATCATTTTTTATAACAGGTTCACCTCCCGATAGCCAATTACGTTCGCTGGCCGACTCAGGGGCTCTCTCAAACAATGCCACACTGGACGCTCAAGCCGAACGCTTACTCAATAGTAGTGCCGCTCAAGATATGGTTTCTCGATTATTCAAAGAGACTCTTGGATATGATGTCTACGAGGCTATGTCTTATGACGATAGTTTTAGAAATGGTATTTCTTTAGGTGGATTGCAAAATGCCATGAATTCTGAACTCGACAATTTCTTTACCACCATTGTTCTTAATAATAATGGTAGCTTTCTTGATTTAATGACCTCTCGTCAAACCAATGCCAACCACGATGGTTTGATAGGCATCTATGGGATTTCACAAGGGACAACAACATTGCCAGCCGCCCGCTCTGGCTTTCTCAACCGAGCTGCAATGCTAACAAAACGTTCTGGGTTTCGGGCATCCCCCATTAAACGAGGCCTGAAAGTTCTTGAATCTGTTCTTTGTGTCAATGTGGGTTCCCCCCCACCGAGCGCTCCAACGTCTCTCCCCCCTATTCCCAACCAGATATTATCCACACGAGATCACACAGAACTCACCAGTGAAGTGGAAGGCTCTTCCTGTGTGGCTTGTCACAGCCGCATAAATCCCTTGGGTTATGCCTTTGAGAGTTTTGATTCCTTAGGGCGAGTTCGAGTCAGTGAAAGAGTTTTTGATGGCTTTGGAAATGAAATTGCCGACTTACCTATCCGCACGGTTGCCTCTTCAGGCGAGCTTGGTGAGCAAACAGTTAATTTTTCAGACTCTGTGGATCTTTCCAATCAGATAGGAAATAGCGATAGAGCCATGCTATGCCTTGCTAGAAATTTAAAAAGATTTGAGGCTCGCACAGACCCGAACAATGCCGACAACTGCCAGATGAACAATGCTCTTGATTCCATGTATGGAAACAGTCAAGGGCAAGGAAGTATTAAATCTGCCATTAAAAGTTTAGTGCTTTCCGATGAATTTCGTTTTTGGAGCTACTAGGAGAAACCATGGCCATTTATTATAACAGAAAATCACGCAGACAGTTTCTTATTGGTAGCGGAAAGTCCATGCTGGCCCTACCACTTTTACCAAGTCTTCTTCCAAGAAAAAGTTGGGCCCAATCAACCCCACCTCCACGTCGTATGATGATCTTTCATTTTGACCACAACAACTTAGCAGCGATGTGGCCCAACCCAATTAATGCAAACACAAATATTGGAAATGATGGTTCAAGGGAAGTGATGCTCAGAACTCTTGGAAGTATGGCTTCTCACAGCCGCGCTCTCAATAACCCTCGTTACGAAGCTTTAATGAATTCAGATCTTATCACTATGGTTCGCGGCTTTGATATTTTAGGTTCTTCGGGGTCAGCCCACGGAAATTTTGGAGTCACTGCTGGCCAAGGTAGACAATCTGAACCTAATTTTCCCTCCATTGATACTGTGATTGAAGCTTCACAAAGTGTTTATCCGTCCTCAACACCTCTTGGTGTAAGAAGAGCGCTTCGAATTGGGGGAGATTGGTACCAATTCTTTAGAAAAGTGGGTAACAATGTTCAACATATTCCAGCTTATTACAATCGAGACCTACGAAATTTTTATAATGAAGTTTTTGGTTCCCTAACAAATGGAACTGTTCCTCCGCAGGATTTAACTAATCAATTAAAATCAAACATCCTTAACCGTGTTCATCAAACCTTTGGCAGCTTCAGGAATGGGGCTAAAATTTCATCGGATGATCGAGCTCGCCTCGATCAGCACATGGACTTGCTCTCTGATTTACAAAGAGGTTTGGCTAGTGATACTCCATCTCCTATTACGTGCTCAAGGCCTCAAGACCCCGGAAACCTTGACCATAACACTCAACAAGGGCGCATTAATCAAACCTATATGGATTTATCGGCAGTGGCTTTTATGTGTGGCCTGACAAAATTTGGTGTGATGAGCTTTGAAGGCGAAGACCCTCAATGGATTCCGGGACTCGGAACTCAAGGTAATGGAGTTCATGGTATTATGCATGGTCAATATGGCGCAGACCTTCAGTTAGCTGTAAAAACTCGTTGGTGGCGATACTTTTCTAATATGATTTCTGATCGCTTCCTTGCTCCTCTAGAAGCCATGGAGGGAGATACGGGAAGAAGTTATCTTGATAATATGATAACTGTCCTTATGTGCCAAGGAGGTTTTGCAAATCCTGGAGGGGATGGTGGGCACAGTGGGCTAGATTCCAATCAAGTTCTCATAGGTTCTATGGCCGGTCGTTTGCGAGCAGGACGGTTTATGACTATGCCTCGTTCTCAGACCGGCAATATTCCTGGACGAGGAGGAAACCTTCCCTACAATTGTTTTTTACTGACACTCCTCAACCTGATGGGAGTTCCACCTAATGAGTATGCTTTTGCAACTGCTAATGGACAAGGGTTTGGTAATTATTCAAACTTTGGCGGTAATTATGATCGCGTTCGGCAGCGTTTTTATCAGCCTGTGAACGAATTGTTAGCTTAAACATTTCAAGGTAATTGGATAATAGTCCCATTACTTATTGCGGATCTGGTGGGACTACTATCTGGTAAAACTCGCCTTATTGGCGTCGTTATTTTAAATAACTCTGTAATTTTAGTAGACTGTTAGATTGACTGCATCTATCAGTTATCCCCTTAAGTCTGAGTTGGTTTTTTTAATCTGAGAAAACGTACACCGTCTTTCTAATTGAAGAATAAACTGAGCAACCTTTAGTCACTAATTTTTACAAAACTGGTTTTTTTTTACACTTAGTCTGTGCCTTTGGCTTATTTTTGATACTATGGCTCAAACACATATCTTTGGAGTCAATTATGAAACAATTTTCAATAACTTTTTTTCTTGTTATGCTCAGTTCGTCTCTAGCTTTAGCTAATGGACCGACACTACTTTGCTCTATTGATAGTCGTCAATTTCTCATTGATACTAGCTCACATGCTGTTTATGAAATTAGCAATAACAACCCTGTGAAACTAACTATTATTGGCCTAGAAGATAAAAGACCTTCAAGTGGCGATTCCATTACTTACAGTTTAGATTCTGGTGATAAAATTGCAGTTAGTGGTCAGGGTGAAGATCCAAATCCATGGTCTATTTATGATGTTAATTCAAATCGCTCTGGCAGCTGCAACGGACAATAGATTTAGTTTAAACCATAAATGAAATAGAATTAAGTATAACGTAAAACCTTAATTTAAGGTTCAAAATTTTAATATAGGGTAGCGCAAAATGAAACTTACAATAGTAGTGTTTTTTATGTTTATGTCATCTTTTACTGTTGCAGAAGATTCAATATCGATGACGATTCTAATTGGTGATGACATCATAAAGCGCGATTTGCAGGAGCAAATCGAAGATATGTTTGGTCTAAGGGTAAAAAGCGTTGAAATATCTCCATCTGAAAATCCGATTAATTATGCTGCTAATCTTACTGGCTTAATGGCAAAAGAAGTTCATATTCAAACACAAGAAGGAGTTACGTTCAATTGTGGTCTTTATGCAGATTATCAGAGCGCAGGCCTATCAAATTGTCAGGTCTGGAATAAAAAAAATTTAGGTGGCTTACAAAAATCTCTTGTATACCAATAATAGCAATAACTAGTAGAGGTTTCGATTTTTGAAATCTGTTTCGTTTTCTTTCATCTGACCTTTGGTCACTTAAGGAAAGTTTTTATAATAAGAATGCAAAACGCCCTCTTTTTCAAGAAGGCGCTATAAAAATATTTAAGTTATAAATCCTCTAACCAAGGGTTTTAGTTTAGATTTCGCAAGTAATGGCACCCTCGAAGGTTTTAGTCAGACTACCTGGTCCAACAGAGTTAGAACTTTGTGTAATACTATATTTACCTAAGTATAAACCATGGCCATCTGTTCCAGCAGCATATTTCAAATCTAAAACGACAGACAGTGATGTCCAAAAATCTAATGGATTACCATCAGCATCAGTCTGGGGCTCAACATAAGCTCCAAGTTTAAGATCTTGATCAACATTAAACCAATAAGGCACTTCACCTATTTTAACATCAAAATCATATGCTGACACGCCAACTACAAGTTGATTTTTCTTGATCTGAACAGATACTTCTCCGTCAACTATTGGGTTTCCAAAGAGGCGCCCATTAGTTAGGTTTATTTCTAAACTAATTTCATCATTGTTTACTGAGCAACTTGTTGAACCAGTAGCCAAAGCGGGTTCGAGTTCCGACAGCACCGCTACGGAGCGGAGCGACCAAAAAACAAAACGCAATCCAAACTAGGGAAGTGCAAACGACTACAGGAAGTGATGGATGAAGTGGCGGGGCAGATTGGACGAATTTAGAACCTATTGTTGGAGTTCTCATGCAACGGCGAGCTGCTCCATATAATTTTCGTGCCAGAAAAATCATCCTTTTCAAAAGTTTCATCAGTTAGTTGGAAGCCATTTTTTAAATAGAAAGGTAGAGGGGTTCTATAAATTGAACCGTCAGCTTTTAAATAGTTGTTGTGCGGAGTGATCCAGGCAGAAATTGAGGGTTCAACTTTCTTCACTTCATTGAGCAACAACGATCCTAGCCCAAGTCTTTGGCTATCACTATGAACTAAGATTACAAGCCACCTGCTATTGTCTCTATCAACAGTCACGAGCCAGCCTAAAGTTTTCTTATTAGCGTCTTTCACCAGATAGTGCGTGGGGTTAACCATTGCGCAGATATAATTATCAAATTTTTCGTAAGTATTAAAAACAGATTGTCGCGGATACTCAGAGCACCATATTTGAAAGATTTGATATTTCTCTTCAGGTGATAAAAGATCAGAAATCTTTAGGGCTGTACAATAATTTTGTTTATGCACCTATCGCCTCAACCTTTTTGTGGTTCTGTTCGGCAAACCACAAATCATAATTGGTTTGAAGATTAAGCCAAAATTCAGGTGTCGTGTTTAAAGCATCAGCAAAAGCGAGCGCTGTTTCAGCAGTAATGCCGCGTTTTTTGTTTATAATCTCATTAATTTTACCTGGCTTCCATCCCAAATGCCTTGCCAGTTCAGATTGCGAAATTCCCATATCCTTAAGATAAATTCGCTGAAGAATCTCTCCGGGATGGTTGGGTGCTCTATTTTTAGGTCTCATAAAATTCTCCTCAATCGTGGTAATCTGTTATTTCAACTTCGCTTGCATTGGAACCATCCCACTTAAAAATGATTCTCCATTGACTATTAATACTCACACTCCAAAACTCTTTTAAGTCCCCTTTGAGTTTGTGCAATCGGTTGCTAGGTGGAGACTTTAAATCATCAACCCGATGAATTGCATTGATCGCATCAAGTAGATCGCGAGCTCGCTCATGAAGTTCATTTGGAACTCTACGTGCTGCTTTAGAATTGATTCCATCGAAGATATTCTGAGTTGTTTTTCCTTTGATGCTTTCGATCATTATCTTATTATACCGGATAGCGGTATAAATTGATATAAAATTATACAGACATTAGGAATTGATAAAAATTTATAGATTTCAAATACTTAGAAATGAATGGCGGGGTTAACAAGACTCGCCCCCGCCATTTACACCTTCAATTATTTCAAATACTTAGATAAGATTTTTTGAATTAGGCCGAACGGGTCTCGAACTTTTTGTTTAAATGACGGTAACTCCGTCTCTCCTTGTTTTAGAGAATTGTTCTTATAGTTTACTCTCTGGACGGTAGTGAAAAGATGACAAATGATGGTTTAAGAGAAACCAAAGCGTGTTAAGATGCCGGTTATGACTGGATGGATGATAAAAATGCTTGTTTTTATATTGCTTGTGCGAAGCTCGCGCTACTACGAAGCGAAATATCTAGCGGGCTTGTGGTTTGTTTTCATCCTTGGGGTTGGCTTCTTTTTTAGTTTTTCTTTGATAAAATTAGCCCTGTCTCTTATTGCCGGTGGGGTGTCTTGGTTTGTCTTTGACCGCATAAGGCAAAATGGTGGGATTCAGAATAGTCTCATTGTTGGTGCCCTAGGTGGTTTTCTACTGGTTTTTATTCTTTAATAGGATTGGATAGAGAATGAAGTATTTATTTTTATTATTAGTAAGTTTTGTAAGTATAAATGCCCTAGCTAAATCATCACCTTACGATCAACTTGATCCAAAAAAGAAAGAAAAATTTGATCAATCTCCTTTAGGACAGGAATATCATAAAAACCCCAATCTCATGCAGGAGTTTGTAATTTCTGCTAGAATGGTTCCGAATATTGGCTCCAAGGGTGATGTCATAGGCATTAAATTCATTAAGGTAAAAAAAAACAGTAAATGGGATAAGTGGGGAGTGAAACCAGGTGATGTGCTAATAGGTGTAGACAATGAGAAATTAGAACCTATGAGTCTTTTTGAGTTTTACAAAAAATATGAGGCAGACGACCGACCTCCAATTAAAAAAATGTCTTCCGATAAGATTTAGAAGTATTGACCTATTTTAAGATTTGATAAAAATGGTGAGGGTGACGAAACTCGTTACTTAGGGAACTACGCATATGAAAATTTGGATTTTTCTATTTTATTTTTTTTTAACCTCAATGACTTTTGCAGAACTCGATTGGGAAAAAGCTGAAAAGGAAATTGAGTTTTTGAAGTCTGAAAAAAGTATTCCTCTAAAAATAAAGAAAGCTCTCAATACTCAAGGGTGTTCGATACCCCAATCCAAGTTCAGTAAAAAGCCTCATAATTTTGTCCAAGGTCGTTTTTCCAGCAATACCAAAAAGGACTGGGCACTACTTTGCTCCAAAGGAGGTAAGTCTTCAATTTTTGTAATTTGGGAGAAAGGAACACCATGCCCGTCTTCTCTTGCAACACATGAGGACAAAAATTATCTTCAAACTATCGATAAAAACAAAATTGGTTATTCACGAGTTCTAAGCTCTGCCTCTAAAAAAACTATATTAGCCCACCAAAAAGCCTACAGAGGTCCTCTTCCAAAGAGCCTTGACCATGAAGGGATAGATGATTCTTTCTCAGAGAAAGCCTCTGTGACATATTTTTGTGAAAATGGAAAATGGCTAGAATTACAGGGAGCAGACTATAATAATCATCATTTTGAAAATGGGAAGAACTTGTTCGAACAGGAGTAGTGAAAAAATGATGGCGGGGTTGACGGGACTCGAACCCGCGACCTCCGGCGTGACAGGCCAGCGTTGTAACCAACTCTACTACAACCCCGCAAAGAGGTCGTAGGAATATAAGCAATTCCCATTATTGTAAAGCGAAATTAGAGGGATCATTTGTTTCTTCGTGGCTTCTTGCTAAAAAACAAGGCAAAAAAAGCCCGAAAATTCCGTATTTTGCGCCACTGGGGCAAAATCCCTTGTCTCGGGCTGACCTTCGCGCCATCCTCAGAGCTGTCATGAGTGATGTTCTAACTATTCGAGATCTCAAGAAAAATTATGGTCGCTTCCAAGCCCTGAAGGGTTTGGACCTCAATATCAAGAAGGGCCAATGTGTGGGTTTGCTTGGCTCAAACGGAGCGGGTAAGTCGACCACCATTCGGATTGTGACCGGTCAACTGCGACCCACCTCGGGTGCGGTGCAAGTGCTGGGGATCGACCCCTCTCTCCACCCCAAAAAAATTCACCCCTTTATTGGCTACATACCCGATAGTCAGACCCTTTACGATGATTTGACGGTTTTTAAAAATATCGAGATTTTTGCGGAACTGTTTAGCAAAAAGAAGCATGAGGTGAATCAAATTCTAGAAAAGGTTCATCTTCAAGATAAAACGGACGCCAAAGTGAAGAAGTTATCCAAAGGGTTACGGCAACGGGTTCTCATTGCTCGCGCTTTGGTGCACTCGCCTGAGTTTATTATTTTGGATGAACCCACCACCGGTTTGGACCCCAGCTCTTCAGAAAGTATCTACAGCATTCTGGAAGAACTGAAACACAATGGTGCCACCATCTTGTTGACCACCCACTTGATGAACGATGTGGATCGACTGTGTGACCATATTGTGTTTATCAATCGCGGTTGTAAGGTGGAAGAGGGCAGTCCGGCCGAGTTGAAACACAAACACAGTTTGCCGACAATTGAAGTGGAGCTGTTGGTGGGTGAGCGGCATCGAACGATCTCGATTCAGAAAGAAGGGGATTGGCTAAAAGAAATTGAAAAATTGAAAACAGAAGGCGAGATTTTAAGGATCAAAACTCACGAACCCAAGCTGGAAGATATTTTTATTAAACTGGTGGAGGGTGAAAAATGATCTCTCTCCAGCGAGTTTTCACTGTGGTTAAAAAAGATGTGGCCTGGGCCATGGGAAACCTCAAGCTGCTAGGGGTGATGGTTCTTCCGTTGTTTGTGGTGGTGTTCTTTTCCAGTTTTGATGCCGCCGCCACCTTTGGTTTTTCGTTGATTTTTGTGAATGCTTTTGTGGGGATCTTCTCGACGTCTTATCTGGTTATTGAAGAAAAAAACAAAGGCACCTTACTGGCCCTGTTGACGAGTCCCTTAACGGGGGCAGAATTATTGTTGGGGAAATTTCTCTTTAATCTGATACTGTGTAGCTTCTTTTCATTGTTAGTGATTCTGCTCAACTCTCGTTTTGACCTTTTTCTGCAGCCGTTGGCACTATTGAATATCTTTTTGTTCGCCGGAACCACCTGTTTTGTCGGTTTTGTCACTGGGGTCTTCTTTAAAAACGAACAAGAAATGAGTGTGTTGGCACCCTTTTTAATGGTTCTGTTTTGCTTTGGAGACGCCGCCGAAAAGGTTTCTCACTCCAATAGTGTGCATGCTTTTTTCCCAGACTACCATTTGTCACAAAGTGTGCGCGATCTGCCTCTTGGTTTTAGTGACCTGTGGAGCCATACCGTGTTTAGTCTTTTTATGTTTACCGTGGCCTTCGGTATGGCGGCTTTTTACACTCGCTTCTATTTTTCTAACAACCGAGAAAAGCGTTTCTCTAACCGATTGATCGGCTTTATTTTCGCCTTTGTTGGAGTGCTTGTGGGATCGGGGGTTTATGCCAATGCTACGAAAGATCCGGCCAAGATGGAAAGAGGCTTGCAAGTGGTGGAGGTGGAGACCCCCTCGGTCAAGGTGGCCTTCAAGTTTGATCCCAAGGTCTTTTATCATAAGTCTCTTTTGCAATCTCGCCAAAAGGCGGTCGAGCTGTTAACTTTTAAGGATGAAAAAGAAGTGAACATCGTGGTCGGTGTTCGCGACTTAGAAGAGGATGAAGACAGTTTTGAGAAGCGTCTAAAAAAAGTCAATGAAGATCCCAAGCGCGAAATCATTGCTTTTCAAGAAAAGCCATGGGGTGAGCATGTTCTGCGCCAGTGGATGTATTTGCGTCCCGATAAGTTGGTGGTTCTACGCGAAAGCCTTTGCGGCTCTCAGGCCTTTCAAGTGTCTTTAGATATTCGGCTAAAAAAGATGCAGCGTTTTCAAAAAGATTTTTCCGCCTATAAAACCTTTTTTGATTCTGTGCAAATGACCTGTCTTTAAAGGTACTGGGTCAGTTCGGCGGTTAAATTCGAATACTTTTCTGCAAGCAGCGGGTCTTGCGGATCCAAGTCCAAGTCGGTCAATGGCGGCAGCGGTAGGCGAGTCGGAGCGATCACAATACGTGTGTTCATTAAGCCCACAGTTCCGACGATATAAAAAACCTCTTCAATAAAATGATCGCCAATTGGTACACAGCCGATGGTGACGTTGCGGCCATGGATGTAGATATCGCCACCCAGATCTTTAATTTGATTTCTTTCTCCGCGTTTTTTGTCATTGGTATTGGGGTAGTTGATGCCAATTGAAAGATAGTAACGGCTGTTCGCATTCAAAACGGAACCACGGTAGACGCCCTCGGGGATTTGTCGATCACCCTGGCGATTTTTTGGCCCCAGTTTGCCAGAAAAACCATACATTTTATAGGTTTTGAGTTTCATGTTGGTTTTGCCACGCAACCACAGCTCCATGACTCGCTCTTTTTTGTAGACGATCAAGCTGATCTTGGATTTGTTCTTTTCGATCTGATCCATAATTTTTGGGATGCGGGTTGGGACAATACCAGCCAACCAGTCGATACGGTCTTGCAAGGAGCTGTGAAGAAGATCCTGTTTTTTGACCCTTTGCATTTCTGATTTTGACAGTTGTAAGAGCTTAAGTGCATCGGCTCGTTCGTTGACTAAAATCAGCAGGACCGGGATTGTGACCAACAAACTGAATTTTAAAAGTCGACTCAACCATTTTCTTTTCATAGGACTATAGTAAAAGGGAGACCCGGTTCCTTGCAAGGCAAGGAACTGAATGGGTCAAAAAAAGGAATTGATTGGATGACCTTTGGGGGACTCAACCCTTTGGCCTAAAGACGCGAACTAGATATCCCAATGGGGTGTTGTGAGAGAGCAGGATGCTGAGTCCTCTGAAAGCTCACAACTGGTTCGCTCAATGTCATTAATATAGTTTGAATCATCAATACAAAGTTGGCTCGACTGTCGAACATCCCTTGCGAATTGATCGATTCGGAAGCCGTACTTGGTTCCTTCTCCGTAACGAGACAGGGCGCCTGCGGCCCGAACGTTCGGGTCGTAGTAAAACCCAGTAAAACCATATTGAAATTTTAGATAGAGGGCGGCGGTAAACAGATCAAATTCATAGTCACCTTGGTTTCTTAGGTAGGCTTTGACTTGATTAGGCGTTTTAGACAAGAGCTCTTTGTAGGCCTCGGATCGGTTTTCTAGACAGCTGTTGATCAATTTTTCGAGGGCGCCTTTGGCTTCGGGGTCACTAGGTCCCCGCCGTCCGGGTAAGTCCAGATGATTTTGAAATTCGCGAACCGGCCAGATGGTGATTTGTCCGCAACCCGAGGCCGTGCTTTTCGGGCTGGAGCGATTGAGTTTCTCTAGACAGTAAGTGGATTCTTTTCGAATCAAACCAGCAAAAATACTGAAGTCGTTACCGGTGCAGTCGGCGATGTCGACAATCCACTGGGCTAAATCCTGATCGTTGATATCAGTCAGTGGGTTACGGACGCCTCCTATATTTGTGCGAACGCGACGGATTTTTTCGGATCGACTGAGCTTTTGATTTTCAGTAAATGTGGCATTGGCCAACATTCTTTCTGCCTGTGCAGGACTGGTTGGAGTTCCTGCTTTATAAATTTGAGCATCAAAACAAACCGAGCTTGCATGCAATGGGATGCCGAAACCTATGTTAACTAAAATCACGAAGGCAATTTTTTTTAGTCTGTCGGATATCAAAACGTTCATACTTCACCCTTTCCCGAAACCAGTCACGCACTTGTCACTGATGGTTAAGGGTCTATTCAAGGGCAGTGCCAGTTGAAGGGATTTCAAAAAAAAATTAAGAAGGCTGTATTTTCCAATCCAGATGTGGCTTTGAAAAGCTTATCCAGTGGTCTATAAAAAAGAAACGACAGAATTTGTTGGCGGGGTGACCGAATCGGTCACAGGGTTATTTTTACATTCGGGAAAATCTTTTACGACGGTTTGTAAGACATTCCCAAGGGTTCAATCATCTTGATTCCGTAAGCGATTTCGCGACCTCTTTTTTGATGTCGAACCACTTGTCCCACAAAGTCGACTTGTGCCGTCGAAAGGTCTCCCAGTTTTCCTTGCAGAATCTGACCGACCTCGAAAATTCTTCCTTCGGAACCATCGACATCGACGATTAACAAGCCAAATTCATTGTAGTTGACGGTCAAGAACTGTTCGAAGCCATTGGGTGTTTCAACAAACACTGGGATGCTTCCCAGAAACCTTTTGGCCACTCGAGACCTCTGCGGGTTCTCTTTTAAAAAAGTTTGGGGCACTTGCTCTTCGGCTTTAACTTGATAAATTGCACCAGAATGGACTTCTATTGCAGAGAGACTGCCGTTGAAAACACAGCCGGTATCAAGATTGACTCGGGTCTTGGTGATCTCGACCTGATCGATCGGGGTGTGACCGTGCACAATGACTTTTTCCCATTTAAACCGGCTATCCATGAAAGCATTGCGAATCCAAAGAAGGTCATTGCGGTGTTGTTCGGTGTCCAGTTTTCGCAACGGCACATCTGGAACGCCCGCGTGGACAAAAAAGTGAGTGTCGGTTTCGTAAAACAGATTAAGGTTCTGCAAAAAGTGAATATGGGCATCTGGAATCTCATAATTGTTACCGCCCGTGATATAACTGGCGAGGGTGGCACTGCCACCGTTAAGAATAAAGAAGCCGGCTAAGGTGGAAGAAGGGTCGCGTATGAACTCCAGCATCATGTCTTCATGATTGCCAAGAAGTGCGACGACATGGTGGCGTGTTTGAAGTTCAAGGATCGTTTGAATCACGCCCTTGGTATCTGGGCCACGGTCGACGTAGTCGCCTAAAAAAACCACAGTGGACTGGTCGTCCAAAGGGAGCTTGGCAAGAAGTCTTTTCAACTCCTCGGCGCAGCCGTGGATATCGCCAATAGCAAAAACTTTTTTGGGGGCCATAGACCCCCATTTTATTTACATCGTGGAATCTAGGTCAAAAAGATTCTCGTCAGAGACAAGTTTCTCTGGATTTGTGACTTTGAGCTGGTTTAATAACTTAGCCTCTTGTCGAGAGCAAATTGATACTTGGTAGCTTCCAAAGCTACAACTCACATTGAAATTGTATATGAATTTGGCGTTTTTCTCGGGGTCATCACTGAGGTCACAGGTATCCGCTGAGCCCTCTGTCTTAACCACGGCTTTAACATCGCAGCCATCCGCCGGCGTAAACTTCTGTCTGACAGAGTCAGGTAAGTTCTTCTTGACTTCAGCTTGGATGCTTTCTGCATTCCAGAACAATCGTGTGACCGAATCAATTTCTGATTTTTCAATGGGAAGTTCATCAAAAAGAGTGGTGTCGATGCCTTCCGCGTCCAGCTCGTCACCAGCCTGCAAGGTCAGTGGGTAGATAAGAAAGACCACAAAAAGGGTTATAATGTTTTTCATTTTAATACCGCCTTTAGTCGAGACTATATCCTTATGTTATCGGAATCATTGACGGATTTAAAGAGCCAATATGAGATTATCAATTTTTGTTTACAGCAAAAAGTGAAACTTTTAGACGCTTTGATACTTTACGAACGTCATTGTCAAAAAGTTCGATAAAAAATTGAGAACTCTATCAAGTTGTGAGCCATTCTAAAAATAGCGTATTAAGTTTAAGAAGTGACAGGGTCGAATTGAATCGTGTTGTTTTTCCAATAGCAAACTTCAATTTCATGCCCGGTCGGATCAGACAGATACCAAGACTTGGAGTGAGGGTAGTCCCATACCAAGTTTGGCTGCAAGTTCAATGCTACCACATGCTCTTCCCAAGCATGTTGGTTTTCTATTCGCAGCCCATAATGAAAAACCCTGTGGTGAGGACTTTTTTCAGGAGATTGTCTTTCTGGAAGCTGATAAAGGCAAAGCATGCTTTCGTTGTTACGAACAATGGCAAAGGGTTTTCCGTTGTGCTCTCCCTTTTCGACAACCTCAAATTTGAAAACTTTGTGGTACCAATCAATGCTGGTTTGCAGGTCATCGACACTCATATTGATGTGATCAAGACGCACCATAAATTTTCCTCCTCGAGCTATTTAAAAAACTAGGGGAAACTTTGGATTTTGTCGATAAGTCAAATGTCCCTGACTTTCTGCAACAAGATGCATGGGTTCGTCTTGAAAGTAAAGAAAGCCATCGAGATCAAAGTGGTCGACATCAGCGGCGATGGTCAGAGCACCGGCGATTCCCAGAGAAGATTCGACCATGCAACCCAACATGATTCCCATCTTCCATTCCTTGGCTTGTTCAATCTGTTGGCGGGCCCGTTGGTAGGATCCGGCTTTCATTAACTTTACGTTGATTCCATGAAATTGATCCCGCAGAGTTTCGGAAAGCAAGCTCTGTTGAACAGATTCGTCAGCGAAAATAGGTACAGGGCTTTTGAGTTTTAGTTTTTTGTATTCGTCGATTGAGCCACGGGGCAGTGGCTCTTCGATAAATTGTAAGGGCAAGTTTTGAATGTCCTTGATAAAGCGTAAAGTCTGCTTGCAGTCAGGAAAAGCTTCGTTGGCATCAATGCGTAAAGGACCAGGGTAGTGTCGGGCCAACTCTTGGCAAGATTCTGCGGCTTGATCTTGTGAGACCTTTAATTTTAAAACGGGAAACCGATGCAGCTCAAATTCGCGATAGAAATCACCTATCTCATTGATGGGGAGGATGGGAAGTGAAAACGAGGTAGGAAGCGGGGTAATGTTTGTTAAATTCAACCATTGATGCAACGTCTTTCCTTGTTTTTGGGCTTGTAGATGAGAAAAAGCAGATGTGATGCCAAATTTCAGGTGGGTCGGAAGATCCAACTGAAGAAGGCCTGGCAGATCTGAAACTTTCTGTTTTTTAAAATGTTCAAACTGCTGGATCAAGACATCGGCTTGTTGGGGGTCGGCAGTAATACCAGCCACTTCACCCGTGCCCACATGCTCTTTGTCTTTGACTTCAATAAAATAAAGAGTTTTTTCTGAACTTTGACCCCTAGAAATTTTCCAAGTGAATTTTAAAGGAAGTTGTTTTTGGTAAAGCCGCCAATGATGCATTCCTCTATTGTGCCTGTTTGTTGGTTGCCTCACAATCAATGAAACGGAGGGGCGTAGGTGTCAACTGGACCCAGAGGAGGTCGGTCTTGCCATAAGCCTAGGGGTGGTTAATAATTTTGTTATGCGAAATCGACCCTGGCCTTTAATAGTTTTAGCGGCTCTGCATTTTTTAGCGCCGATTGGCAATGTGATTTTGAACGCCCTGATCCAACAACGAGATGTCATAAACTATTTGGTTTTTGCTATGAGTCCAGGTTACCTAACCCGCAACTGGGTGATTTTTGTCGCTCCAATGGTCGCTGGGGCAGCGATTTACGCTTGTAAGCGTTGGAGTTTTTACGTTTACTTGATCGCCATTTCAGGGCTCTTCTACTTTAGTTATACGGGTTACCTACACAAACAGGACAGTATCGGAGTCATTCCACTGCTGTTGGTTTTCTTTGTCAACATTGGTGTGGTCACGTACTTTCTTTTGCCTGCAGTTCGAAATATTTATTTTGACCGCCGTATGCGCTGGTGGGAAATTCAGGCACGTTATAAAACGAATTTTAAGTGCCATTGGCGAGATTTGTCTTCGACCTCGATGAATTCTGGAATCGTTGCCAACTTTTCAGTCAATGGACTGTTTCTGAAGTCGGACTTGCACCCTCCGGATGGGGAGAGGCTACATATTGAAATCCCATTTAACGAAGGGCTTTTTACCTTTGTTGGCGAAGCGATTGTCCATGATCGCGCTGATGCCATTGGTTTTGGTGTTCAATTTTTTCATAAAGAAGAAAGTCTATCCAATTCTAAATCCTTGGTCGCTAGCCTTGAAAGCAAAGGGCTTCGAATTGCACAAAACGACCTGCGCCCTGAAGACAGTTTCTCTTACTGGGTCCGCACTTTGCTAACCACCGGTCGGGGCTTAATCCCTGGTAAAGAGACAAAGGACTCGTAACACGCAGAATCGAAACCCAATCTTAACAGAGTAAAAATCTCGAAATGAAGCGCTTTTAGTACAGTCAAACGCTTATTTTCCACTTCTGTTGCGCCTCACAGGGGCATAAACTATAATTATAATAAGAATAGGGTGAGCTTTGCTTAAACTAGACTTGTGGAAAACTGCGGTTAGCGGTGATCCTAGAAAAAAGCCGAAGGCTTGTAACATGGAGGTGGGTTCCTAGCCATCTAAACTTTCCGAGAGTTTTGTTACTGAATGCCACTTACGAACCACTGCAAGTGGTGACCTGGCAACGGGCCATGATTCTCTGGTTTCAACACAAAGTCGATATCCTTGAGTCACATGAAGTGCTGATTCGTTCTGTTCGACGCAACTACTCGGCACCTGCCGTGCTTAGACTTCGTTACTACATAAAACCAAAATCCTATCGCCGAGTTCGTCTGTGTCGCGAAAATATTTTTATTCGCGATCAACATCAGTGCCAGTACTGTGGCGACACGTTTCCCTATAAGGATCTGACCTTGGATCATGTCTTGCCTGTTTCCAGGGGCGGCCCCAAAAGCTGGAAGAATTTGGTTTCGGCCTGCCATAAGTGCAATCACAAAAAAGGCAACCGCACTCCGGATGAAGCCAATATGCCATTGTTGAAAAATCCGGCTCCTCTGAAGTGGTCCCCCCAGTTTGACATGAAAGCCCGAATAAAAAACAGCGAAGATGTGTGGACGCCCTACTTGAATATGCAGTTCTCCTGACGGGCTTATCCTGTTGCTGCTTTTGACTTGCCGAGTGAAAACTCCTGAAATTGCTAATTTTCGATTTTTACTGGCATAATACCCTTTGGGGGAAACGATGTCGGATCATTTTATTGGCGACCCATTTTCGAGTCTGGATCAAGCTATGGCCGCCTGTACCCATCTGGGTGTGGGGGCCCATCCTGATGATTTAGAAGTGATGGCCGGGCATGGGATTCTAGAATGCTTAGAATCCGAGACTAAAAATTTTTTTGGTGTGATTTGCACCAACGGCGGCGGTAGCACCCGTTCGGGGTCTTTTCAGAATTTATCTGACGCCGATATGGCTAAGGTTCGTAAACTCGAGCAATTTGAATCCGCCAGGCTGGGTGAGTATGGGGGAGTCCAGCTTCTTGGTTTTGATAGTGCCGATATCAAGTCGGGTTGGAACCAAGGGTTGATAGGGATATTCTCTGATATTCTTATAAAAACTCAACCCCAGGTGATTTATACCCACAACCTTTTTGACAAGCACCAAACTCATGTGGCGGTGGTGGCCCACTTAATCGAGGCCCTTCGACAGGTGAATTATTCACCCCAAGCTTTTTACGGATGTGAAGTTTGGCGAGGTTTGGATTGGTTGCCTGATGAAGATAAACAGGCTTTGCCAGTCGAAGATTCACTGAAAATTAAAAAACTGATCGCTTGCCATAAAAGTCAAACCGAAAGCGGAAAAGACTACGCGACAGCCACTTTGGGTCGAATGGCGAGTAACGCCACATTTTTTGAAGCGAACCGAGAGGATCAAGTCCGGTTTCAGATATTTGCTTTGGATTTGCAACCCTTCTTGCAAAATCCTGGGCTGAATTTTTTGGATTTTGCCAGTCAGAAAATAGAACGATTGCAACAACAAGTAAAAATGTCTCTGACGCCCTTTTCGCGGAGTGAATGATGGAAGTGATTATTTGCCAACAGGCCAGCGAGGCCAGCGACCTGGCTGCCAGAATGTTGAAAAATCAAATTTTGCAAAAAAAGCAGAGTGTTTTGGGCTTGGCAACCGGCACGACTCCTCTAACCCTTTACCAAAAGTTCATCGACTATGTTCGGAAAGAGGGCGTCAACGTTAGTGAGATTGTCACATTTAACTTGGATGAGTATGTGGGAATTCCACCAGAAAATTCGGGATCCTACACTCACTATATGCAGAAAAACTTTGTTGAACCCCTGGGTTTAAAAGCAAGTCAGTTTAATATTCCCGACGGAATGGCAAAGAATATCCAGGCTGAGTGTGAGGCCTACGAGAAGCAGATTAAAAAACAGGGGCCCAATGATTTGCAGATTCTGGGGCTTGGGCGAGATGGGCACATTGGCTTCAACGAACCGGGGTCTTCGCTGGGCTCTCGTACCCGGTTGAAATCGTTGACAGAAGAGACCCGAAAAATCAACCAGTCCTATTTTCCTAGTCTCGAGCAGGTTCCGCGGCATGTGATCACAATGGGAATCCAGACGATCATGGACAGTCGAAAAATAGCCTTGCTTGCTTTTGGCGAAAAAAAGGCGAAAGCAGTGGCGCAAATGGTGGAGGGGCCGGTCACAGCTCTGGTTCCGGCTTCTATCCTGCAGTTCCACCCAAGGGTGAAGATTTTTCTCGATGAAGGAGCGGCCTCGCTTTTAGCGAACAAGGGGTACTATCAAGAGGTTTTCGCTCACAAACCCTCTTGGCAAATGGCGGAATTTGTATAATATTTGGGCCCCACAGGAGAGGTCCTATGTCGAATCCCAAAATCATAGTTATCGATGATGACATCGCCATGCGCGAAATGGTGGAGGATTTCCTCCAGTCAAAAAAGTACAACTGTCAGTCTTTTTCTTTGGCTAGCGAAGCCTTCAAGTCTTTACAAGAAGACAATCTCGAAGATGTTCAGGCGATTGTCACCGATCAAAATATGCCAGAGATGGACGGAGTCGAGTTTGTACAACGAATGCAAAAACTGGCGCCAGATATCCCGGTAATTATTATGACCGCTTACGCTTCTATCGATTCAGCCATTGAAGCCACCCGTTTAGGGGCCTTCGCTTATCTCTCGAAACCTTTCAAGTTGACGGAATTCGAAGTCAGTTTGCAAAAAGCCATTCACCTTCGCGAACTCAAAAAGGAAAACGACTCGTTAAAGCAGTCTGTTAAAAGTGGCTGGAAGTTTGGATCCATTATTGGCAAAAGTCGCTTGATGACTGAAGTTTTTGCTACCATCGAAAGAGTGGCACCGGCGCAGTCGACGGTCTTGATCACCGGAGACAGTGGAACCGGAAAAGAATTGGTGGCCCGGGCGATTCATGATCGCAGTCGTCGCAGTGATAAGCCTTTTATCGCGATCAATTGTACGGCCATTCCTGAAAATCTTCTTGAATCCGAATTGTTTGGCCATATGAAAGGCTCTTTCACGGGAGCCATCGCCGACACCAAGGGGCTTTTTGAAGAGGCTGATGGCGGAACCTTGTTTCTTGATGAAATTGGTGATCTGGATATGGCCCTGCAGGCAAAATTGCTTCGTGTTCTTCAAGAAAAAATGATTAAGCCAGTGGGGGCGAATCGCGAAAAGAAAGTCGACGTGCGAGTGATCACGGCCACCCATAAAAATCTACAAAAAGCCATTGAAGACGATTTATTCCGGGAAGACCTTTACTACCGTTTGAGCGTGCTGCCGATTCAACTTCCTCCTTTGCGACAAAGAAAAGAAGACATTCCGCTATTGGCTAATTTTTTCTTGGAAAAATACTCTCGTTTGAACAATGCGACGGCCAAAGCCTTTTCTCCGCAAGCCATGCAAGAGCTGATCAACCACCAATGGAATGGCAATGTTCGAGAGCTAGAGAATATTGTCGAGCGTCTGTGTGTGATGAGTGGGGATGAAATTATTGAATCCACTCACATAGAGTCATCCCACGGCAAAGCCAATTCGGAAGACTTCTTTTTGTCATCTACCCAGGATTGGCCCACCATTGAAGAGTTGAACCGGCGCTACATGGACCTGGTTCTTGAGAAAACCGGTGGACGTAAAGAAAAAGCGGCACAGATTTTAGGAATCAACCGCCGAACCCTTTACCGCCGTGAAAAAGACGGACAAATCTCCACAGAGACCCATGAACACTGAAAAGGCAACCCTTTCGGAATTAAAAAAACATTGGCAAAATCAGATTCATGCCTTGGATCAATCGGCCATTGTTGCCATCACCAATCTTAAGGGAGTGATCACCTATGTGAATCAAAAGTTTTGTGATTTGTCCGAGTTTACCGAAGAGGAGTTGTTGGGGAAAACCCATGCTCTCATCAACTCAGGTTATCATGACGCCAGTTTTTTTAAAAATATGTGGGAAACCATTGGTCGAGGTCATGTTTGGCGCGGCGAAGTCAGAAACCGAGCCAAATCGGGAAAAATCTACTGGGTTGATACAACGATTGTTCCGATTACTAATGATAGCGAAAGTTTGGAACAATACATTGCGATTCGCTACGACATTACCAGTCGCAAGCTCGCCGAAGAATCCTTGGAAGATGAGAGGGCCCGTTTGGTCGAAAGTGAAAAGATGGCCAGCATTGGAATCTTGTCGGCGGGAATCGCCCATGAATTGGGGAATCCCCTTGGAGCCATCCGGGGACGTCTGGAAATGCTTGAAACCATGATAGGGCAAGAGAGTTTTGAGCCCGAATTTGCCCACCGCTCAATCCAGAAGATGATTGAAAATGTCGATCGCATGTCGAAGATCATTCGAGCTCTTAAAAATTCGGCACGCGACGGCCGCCACGATGAAATGCAAGAATTTGATTTAACGCTTCTGCTTGGTGATATTTTAGAAATTTCCGTACAAAAATGTGCCAAGAATAAAGTCGACATCAAAACCCAGGGGATCGACCAACCAGTCATTGTAAAAGGTCGAGAAACAGAAATTGGACAGGTCATCGTCAACTTGTTTAATAATGCCTTTGATGCTGTGAGGGATTTGCCTGATTCTTGGATTTCACTTGAAATGAGCCAGGTAGACAGTCAGGTTGTTTTGCAAATCTCCGATTCTGGTCCTGGAGTTCCACCCGAGATTATCAACCGAATTTTCGATCCTTTTTTTACAACCAAAGAGGTGGGCAAGGGGACTGGCCTTGGTCTCAGTATCTGTCGATCCTTTGTGGAAGGGCATGGGGGTCGATTGTCTTACGCCCCCGTCGATGGTTACTCCACCTTTACAGTGGTTCTGCCCCAATAGTCTACAAACCTGCTTTTTTACGGAGTCGATCCAGGCGCTCGTACTCTTGGCTGGGAACCATGGTGCCACGACTGCCGGAGTACCCCACTGTAATATTGCTCTTTAGGCTTCGATAGCAATCTTTTGCATCTTGGGTTTTTGGAGCATAATCGATACACATTTCGTAGTAGACCTCTGGAAGATCCCAATAGCCTTCAATCACCAGTTCGTCATAGGCTTTGCCAAGCAGTTTGTAAGACTTGGCTTTTTGCAGGTCGGCGGGTTGGGTCATCAAGTATTGATGCAATAAAGAGCTAGCGACCAAATCATTAACAAGATTGCGCTCGCTGTAGCGGTCTTTGTTGCGGGCCAAGACCGCTGCCGCCGCCTTTGGGTTTGGTGTGAGCTTGTTTTTGTTAGCCATCCAATAGGACAGATCTTTGTGCCAATGCTTCAAAGTGTAATGCAATTCGGTGGGAGTTTTAACCACTAGCATCTTAGCTTTTAAGAAATTTAAAGTGGACTGAAAGGTTTTTTGTCCCCGCAAGGAAATCATCATGTAGTGATGAAGAGCATTTTCGTAAGGAATATCAAATTTGCCGTTGTCTTCGCTTTCGGATAAAAATTCTTTGAGATGCAGTTTCGCTTCTTCGTACTGGCGCATGGAAACCAAAATATGAGATTTTTCGATTTGATTGGTTTGGACCGAATTGACGTCAAAGTTTTTCCAGTAAACCGAAGACGGACCAACATTTTGTCGAGTGTGGCATTTAAAGCAGGTGTTGGTGGTGGCTTTCAAAAGAATTCGAGAGTTCTTGCGATCCCCTCGACGAAATGAATCCAACGAACGTTGAGTCAGCTCTCGGAGTGAGGAAATGCTTTGTACCACATAAGGGTCATCCCCTAAAAACTGCTTGGCCTGATCTCTATTGATTTTATGGATATCACGAGCGTAGTTGGCAATCTTTTTTTCGATCAAGGCCGTGTTCGATTGATCGTTGAATTTATCTTCATTGTAAATAAAGGGTAAAAGCTCTTGAAAGGAGCCGGCGGTGCTTTGCATTTTGCCAGCCCACGAGGGGTTTGCCTTTTCGGTTTGCGGTCCGGCACAAGCGGCCAGGGTTAAAGCGGTCATCAAAAAAGCAAATCTCTTCATGGGTGCTCCTCTTGTAAGCTTTTATCGATTAGCGAATGGTTACAATCTCATTCACAGAACGACCATTGTTGGCTCGTGTGTGTAAAAGAAATCTTCCAGGACGCAGGTCATTCATCTTAACAACATGATTAAACTCTACGCCTTCTGGCAGCTCTTCACAACCCCCGCGATCCATTATGGCGATGGGCAGAATTTCTACCACATTGCTTTCGGGGCGCTGGAAAACCTTGACTTGGTCCATTCGCATACAGGTATTGAAGAACCTTCCGCTAAGCTCCAGCTTGGCCGATGCACCGTCGGTTCCATTTTTAAAATGAGTTTTTTCAACTGGCGCATAAAGATGATCATCGGGCCGAGTGGTGGCGGCTGTGTGAACAGGAACATAACCTGACTCGACAAAGTTTCCGCGGGAGTGGCGGAAGTAGACTTTCCAGTCGCCTTCTTGAAGAATCCCAGCGTTGACGCCTTTTTGGTAAGGCACGATCATCATCGCACAAAGCGATTCACCGAAATAGTAGGCCATGTCTGTAATATAGATACTTTTTGATTCCTCATCGACGGTGTGGGTTGTCATTCCCACTTTATGGCAAGCATTGGCAAATTCGCCTTCAAAAAAGATTTCCACATTGTCGTTTGAGTCAAAGCCCTGTGGTACGTAAACGCCGTTGGGTGCTGACGAAAAAACCTCTGGTTGATCAAAGCTGGCCCAAGCCAAACTGTTTGCCATTAATACAGTTAAAATTCCTATTACTAAATTCATTTCCCCCTCCTTGATGGTGACGCGAATCTTTATTGCATCGACCATGCCAAAATTTAACGCCCAAAAATAACTACTGAGACAAACGGATAGACAATGCGCCCCACCAAGACTCAGGTCAACGGGCTTTTTGTCTCAAACTCAATCCGCGTGAGCAAAGGAATCAATGGGGCAAGTTAAGTTCTTATGACTGGCACCTTTGCAGGGAATTTTCTCCATCGGGTGACTCTTTGCGAAATGATTGGGATCCTTGCGCCATTTTTTAAATGCGTCATTCATGCTGTCATATATAAAGGACATCAAGTGCTCTAGGTCCTTGCTCTCGCGATGAATATAAACATGGCCTTTCGCAGAGTGGACTCTGAGATTGCATGCATAACCTTCGACCTCATTAGAGATGCAGCAGCAAGCGGTGGCATCGCTGGGGGCGTCTCCCATGTGGTATCCCAGTTGAGCTTTGATTTGCGCTCGATCTTTTTGGTCAATTTTCAGTCCGTGATAATTAATATTGATCCGTTCCATTGTTGAGTCCCTCCGGTCCTCATTTTACTTTCAAAATCGAGGCCAGAGGAAAAGCGTTCCCGTAAGACATGGTGAGAGTATTTCTCTCGCCGTGGGACAATTTGGCTCACCCACCCCCAGTTTGTTGGAGATTAACCTGGTACAGGGGTTGCAATTGAACACCGTTAGCAAAGGAGAACCCCGTGCTAAAACGCCTGCAAATCAAACAACACTTTGCCCCTTTGAGTGACTCTGTCTCTGTCGATGATCCCGTGTGGAAAGCCTGGCGCATGATGAAAAACTGCTCCGTTAAAAACCTTCCCGTCCTGAAAGGGCAGAAAATTGTGGGGGTTGTGTCGGATCGCGATATTGTGCAAATTTCAGGTTTTAATGGGGGACAAAGCATGCCAGTAAAAGACGCAATGAGTATGGACCCCCTGGTGGTCTGTTTGGAAGACTCGATGCAGGACGTCCTGCAAAAAATGTTAAAAAAGGACCAACAGATCGCGGTTGTCGTCGATGGGAATCAGACCATTGTAGGTCTTTTCTTATGGAGCTGTGCTTTTCAGTTTATTCTCGATTTGGCCGACGTCAGCAATTTGAATCAGCTTTTAACCAGTTAAAAAAGGAGTCTTTATGATCAATATTTCTAGTCGTGATTTTGAAATCACTGAAGCGATTCGCAATGAAATTGAAGGCTTGCAATCGACACTTTATAAACACATTCCTGACAACGAAAGAATTAAGGTGACTCTATCGAAAGCCGCTCCCGATGTTTTTCATGTGCATATGCAGGCGCACTATTTGGGTGACGACATTATTTCGGATCATGAATCCCATAACTTTCACAAGGCTCTCGAGCTTTGCAAGGATCACTTTGTAAAACAGTTGGATAAGCGCCGAAATAAAATCAAGACAAAAGGGTCCGTATGAGCCAAGTGAAGACTGTTATCTGGCCGATTTCTCCCACTGAAAGTGACCCCAAATTGGATCAAAAGGTGGGTGATTTTTTGAAAACCTTTTCTGCCTCTTTGGATCTGAAAATTCAACCTGTTTATGTTTTAAGTGCTCAGTTCTTTGCCACTAGCGACTATTTTGATCCTATCGACGTGACCGAGTTGAAGTCCAATATGTTGGGAGAGTGTGTTCGCTATTTGCAGGAAAATTTTTCGGATATCCAATGGGAAAAGCCCGTTGTTTTGGAAAATCATTTTAACAGCCAAGCAGCGGAAGTTTCGCTTTTGACTGATTACGTTGATCAAGAATCGCCGGATTATGTGGTTCTTAGCAGCCACGGTCGGTCGGGGTGGTCTCGGACCTTTTTAGGAAGTTTTGCTGAAAGCTTTTTGTTAAAGGCAAAGGTTCCCACGGTGTTGGTGGGGCCCGAGTGTGAGCCAATCAAAAATTTGAAGTCGGCCCTGATGCCTATTCAGTTGACGGAGTCATCTCAGAAGTTTGTTGAGAGTTTTCTTGATGATCACAGACTTTCATTTTTGGGCCAACTGACTCTCTTTCACAAAATATCTATGGTGGATGTGGAAGAAATTGCTTGGGCTCCGGCTTTGTATGGGTTGGGTGACTTCAACAGTAGTGACCTGTTGGCTAAGGCCCGGGAAACCACGGAGAAGTATCTACAGGGGTTTCTGGATCACCCTCTTTCACAAAAACGTTTAAATTATAAGGTCTCAGAAAAATTAGAGGCTGTGAGCGAAGTGATTCTTTCAGAAGCCAAAGACTACGATGTGATTGTGATGCGTTCCGAGTGTGGAACGGTAGAAGCCAACCTTCTTGGCAGCGTGACCCGCGATGTAATTCGCCAGTCCACAAAGCCGGTGGTGGTTTACCCCCATCTCTTTAAATTGAAATAAGGGTCACAATGGATGCGCGGGGTCAGACTTCGCCCCGCAGAACCTCGACTAAGGCGTTCAAAGCGTCGGTGGCGGTGAAAATTCCAATATAATCCGCGGCCGAATCTGTGACGATAGTACTGCCGATCTTGTTTTTGGACATCTGAAGAGCCACTTCATACAAAGGCGTTTCAGGGGGGACGGTCACCAAGTCCTTTGACATGATATCTTGGGCTTGAATAGAGGCGAAGTCTTCGGACTGAGAGAATGTGGTCAGGTCTCTCTCGCTGATCACGCCGACAATCTTATCCTGATCGCGAACCAAGACATGGCGAATGCCCTTTTTCTGCATTAAATTCCATATTTCAGGCAATAGCTCTTGAACTCCAACACTTTCGGGGCTGGGAGTTGAGAATTCTTCAACGGTGATTTGAGATGGGTTCATTTCTCCTCCTAATGTCTCAACCATTGAAGCATAAAAGGTGCCAACTCAAAAGAGAGGTCTTCGTGAATGGTAGGGTGAAGGGACACAATGTCACATTCTGTGGGATTTATTGTCTTTAATTCGATTTCACGCAAAAATAATGGGGTTCCCGATTGGTATGAGAATTGCCCTTAAGGCTGCAAAAGGAAATTTTAATGAACCCCGCCGTGCCGCTGACAGTTGAATCTCTTGAACCCTTTTTGCACAAAAAAAAGGACCAGTTGCGTCTCGACCTCTTTGTAAAAGGGATTAAATGCAACCATTGTGTTCATAAAATTAGCAAAGAAATGGAGCGGGTCCCACAGTTGGACCATTTTTATTTTGAAGCCGGAGGGCAAAGGCTAAGCTTGTGGGCCGACCAGTCCGAAGTGTTTGGTGAAGCGATCGAGAAAATTCGCGGGATTGGTTTTGATGCGATGCCACTTTTAGATGGAAAGGATCGAGACAACGCCGATCAAGTTTTCAGATCCGATCTTAAAAGAATGGCTGTCGCCGGTGTGTGTGCTGGAAATATCATGTTGTTTTCCACGGCAATCTATCTTGGAGCCGAAGCAGAGTTTGTTCACTTTTTCCACAAACTCAGCTTTCTTTTGGTGCTGCCTCCCTTGTTCTACAGCGCCCAGTCCATTTGGTACGGGTTTTGGCAAAGCATAAAGTCTTTGCGATTTAATCTGGATTTTCCCATCGGACTGGCGCTGATTGTGGGATTTGGATTGAGTGTTTTTTCGTTCTTTGCGGACCAAGCGCATGTCTATTTTGATTCTCTAGCGGTGGTCGTCTTTCTGGTTTTAACCAGTCGTTTTGCCCTCAAACGCTACGTTCACAAGATTCAAATGGGCCATGGAGCTCAGATGATCCCCGGGGTGCTTCAAGTTCGTGTTTTGACTGGGGCGGGTGAGGAATATCGCGCCGTCGACGCTGTCACCAGAGGTGAAAAAGTCTTGGTCAAGCGAGGCGAGGTCGTGCCCGTTGATGGTCGTTTGGTTTCGGCTACGGCCATTTTGGATGAAGCGGTGATCACGGGAGAGTCCTCTCCGGCTGTCCGACTTCAGGGAGATTTGTTGTATGCCGGTTCTCGCCTTTGTGCCGATGCCATTGTTGTGTCAACGCTCCATGCGGGGGCTGAAACCCGAGTCGGGCGCTCAATGACCCGTTCTCAGCAAAACCAACGTCACTTGGAGCAGGAGTCGTTTCGGTTTGTCGGATACTTCACGGCCTTTGTCGTTGTGGTCAGTGTGCTCACTTTTTTGCTAGGCCTTGTATTTTTGGATTTCTCACAGGCCTACCAAAGGGCCTTTGCCATTATATTGGTGGCATGCCCTTGTGCCATCAGCTTTGGAATTCCTTTGATTCAAAGTTTTTCTGGTCATTTGGCCCTAAAAAATGGATTGATTTTGAAACACCCGAGCGTTCTTAAAAAAATAGGCACAATCAAAAATATCTTTTTAGACAAAACAGGAACCCTGACCGAAACGGCGGTCGGGATTGTCGAAAGCGACTTGAGTCAGTTTTCTGAAAAAGATCGGCAAAAACTCTTTTCTTTAGAGCTGGCCATGGAGCATCCCGTGTCTTTAGGCTTTGCTCGGATTAAGCCCGAGGACATGGTTTTGTTGCCGGTAACCAACTTCCAATATCATCCTGCCTGCGGAATTTCTGGAGAAGTTGACGGAGAGAGGTGGCGTGTCGAGACCGATCGAGACGCCAAAGAAAAAACAGTTGTTGTTCGTAAAAAAGACGCCCTTCTAGGGCGCATTCGATTGCAGACCTCTTACAAGAGAGACATTGGTGGTTTTTTTCAGTCCATGGTGGAGAAAGGCTTTCAGATCTCCATATTGTCAGGGGATCGCCAAGAAGAAGTGGAAAAATTAAGGGCCTTGATCCCCAAAACAGGTCAGGGACTTTTTTTGTGGAATGCTAGTCCCGAGTTAAAGCAAACCACTATTCAGAATCAACCTGGAGCTAGTCTAATGGTCGGGGATGGAATCAACGACATCGATGCCATGCAAGCGGCCACACTCAGTCTTTGTATGCCGGGGGCGCTAGAAAATAATCGTCTGGTGGCGGACGCCACTTTGACACGAGGTGATTTAACTTCGATTTTAAGAGTCTTTGAATTGGCAAAAAAAATTGTTGCCACTGAAAAAAGGCTGCTCAGCTTTACCTTTTCGTACAACGTTTTTTGTGTCGCCGCGGCGGCCTTGGGATGGATCACTCCGGTGGCCGCGGCCATATTGATGCCCGTAAGCTCTGTCGTGGTCTTGACGATCGTCAGTCTTAGCATGAGGAGATTGTAGTGGATATTCTTTACGTCATGGTTTTTATTTCACTGGCGTTGTCTTTCGGATTTTTGGCCTTCTTTTTCTGGGCCGTTGATTCGGGACAAATGAGTTCTTTGGATTCGGCTTCGTATAACATTTTAGAGGATGAAAATAATAAAAGAGGAAACGACTATGAGTGAGACCCAAACCGTTGAGGTTCGATACGACAACAAGATCACCATCTATTTTATGATGGCGACCATGATTTGGGCGGGGGCGGCTTTCTTATTTGGCCTGCTAGCCGCTTTACAGTTGGCCTGGTGGCCTGCCAATATGAATCTGGAATGGTTTACCTTTGGTCGACTGCGGCCGCTGCACACCAATGCGGCGATTTTCGCCTTTGCGGGCAACGCCATTTTTGCGGGGATCTATCATTCCTCACAGCGCCTTTTGAAAGCCAGGATGTTCAACGATAAATTGAGTTGGATCCATTTTTGGGGTTGGCAATCGATTATTCTTTCGGCAGCTATCACTTTGCCGTTGGGGTTTTCGCAAAGTAAAGAATACGCCGAGTTGGAGTGGCCCATCGATATTGCAATCACACTGATCTGGATTGTTTTTGCGGTCAACTTTTTTGGAACTCTTTATAAGCGGCGAGAAAAGCATATCTATGTGGCGCTTTGGTTTTATATAGCCACCATCTTAACCGTCGCTCTCCTTCATGTGGTGAACTCACTGGAAGTTCCGGTGAGCTTTTTACAAAGCTATCCGATTTTTGCTGGGGTTCAGGATGCGATGGTCCAGTGGTGGTATGGCCACAATGCGGTGGCCTTTTTTCTAACCACGCCTTTTTTAGGACTGATGTATTATTACATTCCTAAAGTTGTAAATAAGCCGATCTACTCGTACCGATTGTCGATTGTTCACTTTTGGTCCCTTGTTTTTATTTACATCTGGGCCGGACCTCATCACCTTTTGTACACGGCCCTTCCGGACTGGGCTCAAACCCTGGGCATGGTTTTTAGTCTTATGCTATGGGCCCCCAGTTGGGGAGGTATGATCAATGGTCTTTTGACACTTAGAGGATCATGGCACCTGTTACGAACTGAGCCGATCGTGAAGTTTCTGGTGACCGCCGTTACTTTTTACGGAATGTCGACATTTGAAGGCCCCTTGCTATCGATCAAGTCCGTGAGTCTGTTGGCCCACTACTCGGACTGGGTTATTGGCCACGTTCACGGCGGTGCCTTGGGCTGGAATGGCTTTATGGCCTTTGGAATGATCTACTATCTGGTTCCGAAAATGTTTGGTCGTGAAATGTTCAGTAAAAGTTTAATGAACTATCACTTTTGGTTGGGATTGACGGGGATTCTCATTTATTACATTTCGATGTGGGCCAGTGGGATTACCCAAGGTCTTATGTGGAAAGCCGTCGACGAAAGCGGCTACTTGGTTTACCCCGATTTCGTTGAGACCGTGATGACCATTGTCCCACTTTATTGGGTGCGAACTTTGGGAGGACTGCTTTACATCGCTGGTTATGGGTGTGGAGTCTACAATATCGTAAAAACTGTGGGGCTGGCTGATAAGGCCCCGGCCGATGAAGTCGTGCAAGTGGTTGTGAAAAAAGAGCGTAAACCTGATTCCGATCATGAAGAGGGATGGCACCGCCGCCTCGAGGGCTTGGTAGGAACTTTTTCTGTTTTAACTTTTGTGGCAGTGCTGATCGGTTCAGCCATAGAAATTTGGCCGACTTTGAGTATTCATAAATATGTTCCACAAGAGCAAGTGGTTCACCCCTTCACCGCCTTAGAGCAAGCGGGGCGTGATATCTACGTCCGTGAAGGTTGTTACACTTGTCACTCGCAAATGATTCGTAAGCACCCTTCAGACGTTCTGCGCTTTGGTCCGGCTTCGACCATTGGTGAAAGCATGTACGACCATCCTTTCCAGTGGGGTTCAAAAAGAACAGGGCCCGATTTAGCCCGAGTCGGAAAGAAATATCCCAACCTTTGGCACTACCGTCACATGGATGATCCCCGCAGTATGGTGGAGAAATCCATTATGCCCCGTTATAGCTGGTTGCTGACCAAAAAAGTGGACTACTACAGTTTGAGAAAAAAGCTTTCGGTTCTTCGCATGTTGGGCGTGCCCTATACGGACAATCAAGTCTCCGAGGCCGATCGATGGGCCGAGGCGCAAGCCGAAAGCATCGTTGCTGACCTGAAAGCTGAGGGTGTTGAGATCGAAAAGAATAAGCAGATTGTGGCACTGATTGCCTACCTTCAGGCTCTTGGCCAAAAAGATCTGCAAAATAAGAATGCCTTGGAACACATTCAAATGGCTCCGGGAGGTCAACAATGAAGCAAGAGGCTCTGAAATATTTTGCTGACATAGATTTGACTTTGTTGGCGCTGGTTATCTTTTTTATATCTTTCGCTTTTCTAATTTTTCGAGTTTATTTTTTCGATAGAAAAGAGAAATACGATCGACTAAGCCAAATTCCATTGCAAGAGGAGGGAGAAAGTCATGTCTAATGATGAAAACGATAAGTTGCTAGATCATGAGTATGACGGTATTCAAGAGTTAGACAACAATCTTCCCCTGTGGTGGTTGTGGACTTTTTTTGGTGCCATTATTTTTTCGTTTATCTATTGGATCCACTACAGCTTGAGTGGGGATGGTCCGACTTTGGATGAAGAGTTGAGTCGGGGAATGGCGAAAATCGAAGCCAACCGGAATAAAGCAACAGAGACCTCAGGTGGCGAGGAAATGTCACCTGAGCAAGTTTTAGCTCTTGGTCAAAAGGTTTTTGTCAGCAACTGCGCCGCTTGCCACCTTGAAAATGGCGGTGGTTCTGTGGGTCCAAACTTGACCGACGCTTACTGGATTCACGGCTCTGACGACGAGGCGATGAAGGTTTTGATCCTTGAAGGGGTTCTCGACAAAGGAATGCCCCCATGGAAGGCGATTTTGAGGCCGAAAGAGGTCGATGCGGTGATCGCTTACGTGAACACGCTAAAGAATACCAATGTGAAGGATGGAAAGGCCCCACAAGGCGAAAAGGTGAATTAGAATGAGCACCCTCGACTTTCGGGACTTACCCGAGGACCGTCTTGCCACCACTGACAAAGACGGGAATCGTATTTGGATTATTCCCGCAAGAGTGCGAGGGGTTTGGAAAAATCGCCGAACCGGATTTCAAATCTTTTTGCTGGCTATTTTTGTGTTAACACCTTGGTTGCGCTGGGGTGGTTCTCCTCTCGTTTTATTTGATATTTTCAATAGGCAGTTCGTTTTGTTTGGCCACGTTTTTGCGGCCCACGATGCTCCACTTATGTTTTTTGTATTGGGAATTTTGGCTTTTGGTTTGATCATTGCGACAGCCGCCTGGGGAAGAGTCTGGTGCGGCTGGTCTTGCCCGCAGACCGTCTTTATTGAGCAAGTTTTTCGTCGTATCGAAACCTGGGTGGTTGGCAACCGTGCCAGTCAGCTGGCGGTTCGAAAAAATCCTTGGTTATTTAAAAACATCGTTCGCACTTCTGTAAAATGGTTTCTATTTGTCGTGGTCTCAGCCTTTTTGGCTCACACCTTTATCGCATACTTTGTCAGTTGGGAAAATCTTTTGGTGATGATGCAAAAGCCGCCGACTCAAAGTTGGACGGTGTTCTTGTTCGTTCTATTTTTTACTGGCTTGATTCTTTTTGATTTTGCCTGGTTTCGTGAACAGTTTTGCATCATCATGTGTCCCTATGGGCGCTTTCAAAGTGTTTTAATGGATCAAAATTCGGTGACAGTGACTTACGACTATTTGCGAGGAGAACCCCGTGGCAAAGGGCTGCAGAAGAAAGATGGGCAAGGTGATTGCATTGACTGTTACAAATGTGTTTCCGTTTGTCCCACCGGAATTGATATTCGCAGGGGAACTCAACTGGAGTGTATTGCTTGCACGGCTTGTATCGACGCCTGCGATGAAGTCATGGAAAAAGTCAATCGCCCCAAAGGATTGATCCGCTATGCGGCTCTTGCCGACTTGGAAAAAGCGGGACGAAAAGTTTGGCGGCCCAGACTGATTGGTTACTTACTGGTGATGACACTGTTGGTGGGAGGCTTGGTTTTTAGTCTTATTCACCACGAAACCCTTTTTGTCGCCGTGCTTCGACAAAATCAAAGACCCTATGTTGTGATTAATGAGGGCTTGATGAACAACTTTAAAATGCACATTAAAAACCCAACCTACGAAACGGTGACTTACGAGGTCACCCTCGATTCGGACTTAGCCACCTTGTCACCTTCGGTGATAAAGGGTGAAATCCAAGGCAACCAGGACGCTCATCGCCCTTTCTTTGTGACTATTTCTGACTGGCAGAAAATGACGGACCCCACTTTGCGAATCGTAGTTCGCTACTGGGTCGGCACAAAGCCGGTCGAAAAGGTCTATGAAGTTCAAGCGGTTTTTCCCAAATAGCTGCGGCTTACTTTTTACCTTTTAAGGTGCGAATGTAATTGGTTAAGTCATAAGTCTGTTTTTGGGTCAGGAAATCCTGCCACTGTGGCATGCTACCTTTGCCGTTGTTGATTTGTACGACCAAATAGGTGTTGGTGATCTCATTGGTGATGGTCTGCAAATTAGCCGGTTTGATTTTTAAGGCGTTAGCTAATTCGCCGTTGCCTGTTCCCGTTGGGCCATGGCACTTTTCGCAGTGTTGAAGAAACAACTCTTTGCCTCGGGCAATGGAGTCCTCGTCATTAGAGCCGATATAGGTCAGTTTCGGAGGGGTCAAGTAAGCCCAACCGTGGCGCATGTCCAATCCGGCCAGGTCGAAGTCCATGTTGACTTCCATGGTGTCGCCAGGAGCGATCGAGCGTACAGCGCAGGCACTGGTCATGAGAACGAAAACTGCAAACACAAATTTGAATGTTGATGACTTCATTTTTTTACCTTTCATTACAGATCCTCTCCACCAAAACCACCTGAGGAAGATCCTGGACTGGAGTTTTTTGATTGAGCGAGAACTTTTAATTTTTTTAATTTTTCTTTTTCACTGGCAACAAGCGATGCGGGTGTGTTTTTTGGATCGGCGATCAAGCGACTTTCTAGAGCATAGTAACACTTAAGAGCCTGCTTGTTCCCCGGGTTTTGGTAGATACAGGCCTCAAAGTAGGTCTCGGGAAGTTGCCACTGCATAAGGTCCGAATACTGACCGTAGATTTTTCCTAGGTTGAAGTACATTTGCGATCGGATGGGTTTAGAAACCTCGGTGCTTAAGCCTTGATGGAGAATTAAGCTATTGTGAATGGCTTCGACCAAGTGGCGACCGGTGGGGTTGTTAGACTTCAGAAGAGCTTGAACGGAGTCCTTGTTTTTCAATTGTTTGGCATTCCATTGTTTCAGATAGGAGATCCATTGTGGAAAGTCTTTTTTAAACCCCTCAGGAATTTGATTGGTTTTAAGGTCCGTCAAAATGGCTAAGGCTTGCTGAGGAGAATTCAGGTTACGAAGACTGATAACCATTAGGCGAGTCACGGCTTCTTCTTGTTGGGTATCGGTTAGTTGCCCAGCCTGGGTTGCCTCAGTCAGAAGATCAACCGCTTGTGGGAACTGGCGGGTGGCGACTAGGACTTCAGAATAATCCAAGGGGTTCAGGTTTTCGGTGATCGATTCGAACTTATCCCACTTTATGAAGGTGGGGCCTACGCTGGTGCGAGTGTGGCAACTGTTACAATAATGAACCGAAGCCTGCAGTAGCTTTTGCGAATATTCGTAGTTTTCGACAAAGTAGCTTTCAGAGGCTTTTTCAATACGGCTTTTTAGGCCTTTAAGGCCAACGGCAAAGAGGGGGTCGTCGCCACTGATCCCCTTTCCAGTGTGTCGATCCAAATCGGCGGCGTAGGAATTGAGGTTTTTTAAGTAGAGACTTATAAATTTTTCATTGTTTGGATTTTGATAACGTTTGCTATCGTACAAATAGGGAATCAGTTTTTCAATGGATTCGGCCATTCCACGCATATTCAGTGACCATCCCTGGACTCTATTTGAAGAGCTGGTGCAGTTAAAATTAAGAGCGATGAGTGTAAACAAGAGAATGGCGCAAAAGTATTTTTTCATTATTCCTCTGACAATTCGACTCAGCCCCTGAGTATTCGAGACAATATGTCACGCTGAGTGCAACAATTAAGTATTTAGACTTTTATCATACAATTCCTGTGCCAGTGAAAAGAATTTGACTTCGGTTGGGGGAAAGATCCAATCTCTGTATTAATGACAATAAACAAAGAAAAAATCGCCGTATTTGATACTAAATCTTACGAAAAACCCTATTATATCGGGGCTGAAGCCGTTGATTTCGAATTTTTTGAGGTTCGCCTGAGTCGACAAACGATTGATCTTTGTCGGGGTTTTAAAAAAGTTCTTTGTTTTGTAAACGATTCACTAGACGCCGAAAGTCTGACTCGAATGGCTGAGCTGGGTGTGCAATATGTTGGGTTGAGGTGTGCTGGTTTTAACAATGTCGATGTGGTCGCCGCTGAGAGATTAAATATCCGCATCACTCGGGTTCCTGGCTACAGTCCGCAGTCAGTGGCTGAGTTCTCCTTGTTGCAAATATTGTGTTTGGCGCGAAAACTGCATCGCGCCTTAAATCGGACTCGAGAACTTAATTTTTCTCTGCAGGGATTGGTCGGGCAGACTCTTTTTCATAAGACTGTCGGCGTGGTGGGTGTCGGACAGATCGGAAAGTCACTGATCGAACTTTTAGATGGTTTTAACTGTCGGGTTTTAGCTTTCGATAAGAATGCGGACCTGAGTTTGCAAACGGGTCGAAGTCTAGAGTACGTGGACTTGGAGACTCTGCTGCGGGAGTCTGATTTTATCAGCCTGCATGTTCCCTTAGACGCTTCGACATTTCATTTAATCAACGAAAAAACTCTGGCTCTAGTGAAATCGACAGCGAGTATCATAAACACTGGTCGAGGTGGTTTAATCGATACGATGGCTCTTATTCATGCCTTGAAGGCCCGTACAATAGCGGGAGCGGCTTTGGATGTCTATGAGGAAGAAGAGAATTATTTTGCCAAAGATTTTTCCGATCAGGGTATTGAGGACGACGAATTGGCGAGGTTGATTAGTTTTCCGAATGTGATCGTGACCTCGCACCAGGCCTATTTGACGGAATTGTCGTTGTATGAGATTTCTCAGCAGACATTGGCTAATTTGCAAGAATTTATCGAAGGTCGAGAATTAACAAATGAGGTTCGTCGTGGATAAAGCGCAAATAACGTTTATGGGAGCCGCGCAAACGGTGACAGGAAGTGCGACTTTACTGGAATACAATAACCTAAAGTTTTTGGTGGACTGTGGGATGTTTCAAGGTCCAAAATTCATTCGGAAACGAAATTGGGAATTGTATAGCAAAGATTTTGTGGCTGACTTGGATGGTATTATTTTAACCCATGCCCATGTTGATCATTCGGCGATGGTACCCAAGCTTTATCAGTTGGGGTTTCGAGGTCCGGTGTATTGCACCCAAGGCACACGCAACTTGGCTGAAGTTCTTTTGCCTGACACAGCTTATTTGCAAGAAGAAGACGCGAGGAGAATGAACCATGGTAAAGGTCACCCCAAAGAGCCATTGTATTCTACGAAAGATGCTCTAGAGAGCTTAAAGCTTTTTAAGGTTTTCCCTCGCCATGAATGGTTTGAGTTAGGAAAGGGATTGAGTTTTCGGTTTTTTAGGGCCGGGCACATTCTTGGTTCTAGCTTCGTTCAATTTTCGTTAAGTCGCGGCAACGGAGTTCACCTTTTGACCTTTAGCGGTGACCTTGGGAATGATCGACAAAACGTGATCAAGGGACCAGAGGTCTTAGTCGAAACCGACACTTTGGTGTTGGAGTCCACCTACGGAGATCGCAACCAGTCAAAGGTTTCTCCAGCCTTAGAGATCAAAGAAGCGATCGAAGAAACTCAAAGAAAAGGTGGGGCCTTGTTGATTCCCGCTTTTGCTGTGGGCAGAACCCAAGAGATTCTTTTTATCATTCGGAAAATTTTTGAGGAATCCGATTTGCCTCCAACCGAGGTGTTTTTGGATAGTCCCATGGCTCTAGAGGCCACCGATCTCTACTTGCGCGGTGGCGAGGATCTGAAGGTGTCCATGAGTCAGAATGGTGGCCTACCCACCCTGTGTCCTCCCAATTTTACCAGAGTTAAGAAGATGGAAGATTCCATTCATCTGATGCATAAAAAAGGTCCGATCATCATTATTTCGGCGGCCGGGATGTTGACCGGTGGGCGTATTCTTTATCATTTAAAAGAAAGGCTGCCTGACCCCAACTCCACCTTGTTGTTTGTCGGCTACCAAGTGGAGGAAACCAAGGGACGACTGCTGCAAAAGGGGATGAAGACCATTCGGATTCACAAAGAGCAAATTCCAGTGCGAGCCTCAATCAAAACAGTCGAGTCTTTATCGGCCCATGCTGATTCCGATGAATTGGTAAGTTGGGTTGAGAGGATCGATAAGAAACCTAAAACAGTTTTTATCAACCATGGCGAGTCGGGTTCTTCCCGCGCTTTAGCCTATCGCCTAAAATATGAGCTGGGTCTGAAATGCGAAATTCCCAGGCCCCAAGAAACCTTCACTCTTTTTTAAGGACGATGGATTTCGAATTATGACCATCTTGTTGACATTTGTTTTTACGAAAAAAAAAGACATCCTCGGGGCATGGGAAGCAGGGTTTATGTTTCTGAATGAGACAACCTCTGACTAAAGTAAAGAACGAAACAGCCGAAAAATAGATCTCTGAAGGAGTCTGCTATGAGAACACTACTGGCGATCGTGCTATTGTCACTATCGACAACGGCCCGAACAAGCGATGACTTTGAAAACAAGATCTACACGCCAGAGGTGGTGGTTGACACTGAAAACTCAGGGGACAAAGGGGCTGTGCAGTTGTTGTGGCAAAAAGATCCTGAAGCCACCCGTTACGAGATTGAAGTGTCTAATGGCAACTTGGTTTACAGTCAGGTGGGCGAGCGTCACTTTCACCATGTGATGATTTTCTTTGATAAGAACTACCAGTGGCGGGTCCGAGAAGTGAGCTCTCGTAAGATCACCCAGTTTTCACCTTGGCGTCCCTTGAAGGTGGTTCGAGGTCAGGGCTTAGCACAAAACCAACCGGCCGGTGAACCCGATTTTGTCGATTCTCAAAACAACCTTGATGAAGTCGTATTGGATATTGGAGACCACTAGTTAGGGGCAGACCTTTCCCCAGGTGTTGGCGATTCTGTCGCCCACCCCAAAGTGAAGGGCGGTTGATCCGTAGTAGCCAATAGCGCGCACGCGCCCTTGGGCTCGCATTCGGCAAAGTCTTAAGAAGGCTTCTTCTTGCATGTCTTTGGTTTTAAAGCGAACATCCACAGAAGTCCCAAGGGGGTGGCGAGAAGCGGAGCCTCCGACGTTGCCATTGTAGGGCTCTGGACGCCACCAGTTGTAAATGATTTCGGTTTCTATGTTGTCATCTTCAAATTCTTCGACAATTTTAACGGCCTCAAAGGCATAGTCCCAAGTGTCTTCGTCGGGATGAATCAACTGATGAACTTGATCTTGTCCATAGGTGCAATAAAAAGTATTGATGCTGTCGGGATTGGGGCGAACCAGTTGGTCGCACCAGCAGGAGTTGTTGGTGGCCTGATAGCATTGGGTTAAAAATTTCTCTTTTTTCAGGTTCCCCGCATTGACTTGAGCCAATTGCGATTGGGTGGCGGACGCACAATTTCTTTGGAACCAGGGTGATTGCAATTGATCAAAATAGAGATTGCGCATACAGGTGGTTGGAGATTGAACTTCTTCTTCGCGGTCATCGCCCAAAACGGGTCGTTCGATGGACTCTTGGATCTCTCCGGCTTCGATGTCTTCCTGGCTGCAGCCTAGAATAGAAAATTGAAACAGTATTAAGGCTACGAAAAGCTTCGCCAATCTCATCTTTCCCTCCTTGGAATCTGAACACCACTAGTTTAACAAATCGCGACCGATCTGAGAGGAGGCTGGCTCGACCTTGGACGCAGCCGATTGGCTGTATTGGCAAAAACCACATCCACGTGGTCAATTTCGGCCAAAAGACTGGGGGCTTTCGCAGGCGATGGGCCCTCTAAAACCGACTCATGGGAGGGCAAAAAGCGTGATTGAGTCTCGACAAAAACTGTGTTCATATGGGCCCTTATGTCTCAGTTAAACTACATCACGCCTTCTGGTTTGCAAAAACTGAAGAAGGAGCTAGAATTTTTGATGCGTGAAGATCGTCCTCAGGTTGTCAAGACCGTGGCGTGGGCGGCGAGCAATGGCGATCGTAGTGAAAATGCTGACTATATTTATGGTAAAAAAAGGCTGCGTGAAATCGATCGACGCATGGGTTGGTTGACCAAGCGAATCGAGGCGGCCGAGGTTGTAGACCCCTCTCGGCATACCGGATCGAAAATCGTTTTTGGCGCTACTGTCACTATCGAAAACGAAGAGGGTGAGCTGAAAACCTATCAAATTGTAGGCGAAGATGAAATCGAAACCAAAGAAGGGAAAATTTCTTGGAAAAGTCCCATCGCCAAAGCTCTTCTTAATAAGAGTGCCGGAGACGAAGTGACGATCGTAAGACCCAAAGGGGAGTCTTGGTTTGAAATTAAGAAAGTGGAATTTAAATAGTTCAATTGAAAGGAGAATACAATGGACTCAATTTCTGCAAAACATATATTGGTTGAACACTCTCACGAAGCCGATGACATTTTACGAAAACTCAGTGAAGGCGCTGACTTTTCCGAAATGGCACAAAAGTTTTCGAAATGCCCATCAGGCCAACAAGGCGGGGACCTCGGTGAGTTTGGTAAAGGTCGCATGGTGCCGTCTTTTGAAGAGGCTGCCTTTGCACTTGAGGTCGATCAGGTTTCACAACCGGTACAGACCCAGTTTGGATATCACCTGATTCAGCGAACAAAATAAGAAAGAAGACTCTTTTAGTTTGGAAAAGCCGATGCTAGCCATCGGCTTTTTTTATTTGGGTCGAGCAAAGCGGATGGCTTTGGGACCTTCCTTGTCTTCACGTTTACGGTTACCGGCCTGAAAAACTCGAACGGCATTGGTTTTCTGTCCCTGAGCTACGGGCACGCCCAAAGTTAAAACAACGTCTTCACCCGTTTGGACAATGTTGTTGGCCAGCAGCAGTTCTTCGACCTTCGAAATGGCTTCTTCGGTGTTGTAGTATTCGGCAATCTTCAAGGTCTGAACTCCCCAGCAGAGTTCTAATTTGCACAGGGCTTCTGATTTGGCGGTGACGGCGACCAGCTTTGCCTTTGGGCGATATTTGGAAATCATTTGTGCCGTTTTTCCGGTGGTCGACATCGATACGATTGTTTTTGCTTGCAGTTGTTGCGAACAAAGCACGGCGGAAATGGCGATACTTTCCGGAACCGTAAACTTTTTTGACTTCTTTTTCTTGCGATTATCAAAGCGGTAATACAGCGAAGGTTGTTTTTCCACTTCCATAATAATTTCATGCATTGTTTTGACCGAACGAACCGGGTGCTGACCAAAGGCGGTTTCTCCGGAAAGCATCAGGGCGTCGGAACCATCCAGTACGGCATTGGCCACATCAGTGATCTCGGCACGGGTCGGACGCGAGTTCACTTGCATACTATCGAGCATTTGGGTCGCCGTGATCACGGGTTTTCCCTTACGGTTGCAAATTTCAATAATATTTTTTTGGTAAAGGGGAAGGTGAATTTGGCCAACTTCGACCGAGAGGTCACCCCGAGCCACCATGATGGCGTCGGCGGCATCCACAATAGATTCGATATTTTCAATGGCTTCTTTTTTTTCAATCTTTGCGACCACTCGTGCGTGGCTTCCTAATTTTTTTAAACGCTCTTTTAATTTTTTTATATCGTCGGCGGTGCGAACAAAGCTAAGAGCGACATAATCGAACCCAAGGGAGGCTCCTTGTTCTAGATCTTTGATGTCTTTTTCGGTCATGCTCTCAATGGGAAGGTCGGCGTCAGGAAGATTAACCCCCTTGCGTGGTCGAATAGTTCCACCGAAAATAACTTGGCAGTGAATGTCAAAGCCCTTCACTCGCATGACTTTCAGCTCGATAATCCCATCATCGATAAAAATAGACTGGTCTTTTTTGACACACTTGTGAAGATTGGCCACATCGACAGCAATTTTATTGCCGGACCGGTGAGCCAAATCGGTTAGGATGAGTTCGTCTCCATCCTCAACAACCCGTTCCTTCTTAAGGCCTTCGACGCGAATTTTAGGACCTTGCAAATCCTGTAAAATTCCAACTGGCGCCACCAGTTCTTCCGAGGCTTCTCGTATGGCTTTGACGGTTTTTTTATGTTGGTTAAAGTCACCGTGACTGAAATTTAAACGGGCCACACTCAAGCCAGCCTCGATCATCGCTTTGAGTTGGTCCTTGTCCCAAGATGCTGGGCCAATAGTGGCTACTATTTTGGTTTTTCGAAAAGATAAACTGTGTCGTTGCAATGGACATCCTTATGTAAAAGACAATCTTGGCACAGACAGGTGGGGTGGGGCTAGCCCTAACAATGAATGTTAGTGGTCGTGGTCGTGGTCGTGGTCGTGGTGAGATCCCTGTTCGTGCTCTTGGTGGTCGCAGCTCTTGTCGCAAAAGCAGTGGCAGGCGTGGATATTCCAAGCGTGTCCGGCGATCAAGAAGCTCCCCCCAAGGATCATCAGGGGGTCGATAGGGATGCCTGAGAGTTCGACATGACTTTCGGATTCTACAAAAACAAAAAGATTAAGGGCTAAGAAGGCGACCCCGGTGAGTCCCAACATCATGGGGTAGGGTTTGCGGTGTTGTCGGTAGCTGGTGACAAAGGAAATGCTCCCGATAATAATGCCAAGGACAAGAATGATAATTTCTAAAATAGGATTGTAAAAAAAACTTCGGGTGGCGGGAAGTAAAATAATTAACACTGGAAACAACACGCAGTGAACCACGCACAGTCCGGAGATAAAAATACCGGAGCGGTCCCAAAACTTTGAGTGTTGAATGATTTGATGGTCGGTCACCCCGATGGTGTTCCATTTATAACAAGCCATGTCAATTATAAAATGGGTGCGATTGCTGGTAAAGGTTGTCAGATTAGAGGGATAGGAGGGGTCATGAAACCCGCACCAGCAGAAGTTGAAAAGTCATTTACCCAGGCTCAGCAAGCCTTGGCCAATGCCTACTCGCCTTATTCAGGCCTCAAGGTGGCTTGCGCAATCCAGCTGCGAGGACACGATTCCCCTGTGATGGGCGTGAATGTGGAAAATGCCAGCTATGGAGGCACCATTTGCGCCGAGCGCTCGGCCATGGTTTCGGCCATCTCTCAATTTGGCAAGCCAGTGGTTGAGCATATTGTTGTTATTTCAACCTTTAAAGGGGTATCGATTCCACCCTGTGGGTTGTGTTTGCAGGTTTTACAAGAGTTTGTCACCCCAACCTGTCCGATTTATTTGGGGAATGAAACCGCCCTGACCGAGCAAAGAGTCTTCAAAGATTTTTTACCCTTGGCTTTCTCTAGTGATCAGCTTCCTGACAAGGCGCAGTCAAACTAAAGACTAGCTCTTCAATCAGTGGATTACAAAACACCAGTCCAGCCTTTAAAATAAAACGGAAGGCGAGGCTTTGCTGTTTGAGAAGGCCTTTCCACAAAAAGGTAGGCGTTTATTTTTTTAACCCCACCACTGAGACAACAAGCATTTCTCAGGACTTCTTACCAGAAGTTGCAACGCCCCTTTCGCTTTTTTACATCCCATAAAACTTCAACTTGGTCGCATCGGCTGTTCGGTGCTTGGCCCTCTGTACTCCACACTAACCATCAACCACGAGGTGACGCTATGGAATTAACGATACAAAAAAGGCCGTCTGAAGCGAATGATCAAACCCCCGTCATAAACGATTGGAACAAAGAGTTTTTAGAGCGGCATAATCTCCTCGGGCATATTTATTTAAGAACCCAAGATCGAATTTACTACCCTTACTGGAAAAGTCAGTTGAATCGAAACTCGGTGGCCAAGGAAGAGCTGGATCGCATAGGAAAAGATCTGGAAAAAGAAAACCTAAAAGTTTTTCTGCTTAAAGGCTTTTCATTAATGGGTGAGATTTATAAGGACTGGGGCGAGCGTTTTGTCTCTGACATCGATTTGTTGATCTCCCATGATGAACTTTGGAAGCTAACAGATATTCTGCGAATGTATGGCTATCAAAAACGAAAGCAAACCAAGTGGCTTGGTAATCGACACAAGCACTTGTACGTCAAGATGGTCGAAGATATTCAGATTAGCATCGAGATCCATACCCAGCTTTTTTGGCACACTTCATTGAATATCCAGAAGGATCCTTCGCCAGCGAGTGTGAATGGCTTCTATCAATTGAGTCATGAGAATCAGTTGGTTCATCTGTGTGGGCATTTGGCTTTTCAGCATACTTATTCAAAATTGTTTTGGTTGATGGATATCTTTAAATACGTGGACCGGTACCGAGAAAAAATCGACTGGCAGAGTTTTTGGGATCAAGCCGAGAAAGCGAATCTGTACAAAGCTTGTTATTTCACTTTGTTTCTTTGTCAGAAATTGGGGTTGAACATCCAAACCATTTTGTATCGAGCCACTAAGAAAAAGAAAGTCGCTATCTTTTTTCTAAAAAAGATTGTGGATTATTCTTATCTTTATAATCCACAAAAACATCCTGTTCGGAGTAACGCTGTTAAGTTTCTCATCAAAGACTCTATTTTTGATAATATTCGCTATGCTTACGCCTGGCTGAAGACTTTTAAGAAACGCAGGGGGCGCACAGAAAGGTAAGCCTTTGTGAGCCGGATAGAGTGACAGTGGTTTTACCGGCAACACAGGGTCGGGAGGGCTTCTCAGCCGAAAGTTGGTGCAAAGGATCTCGACCTTTTACTTTGAATAGGTTTTCAGTTCTTCGTAACCAGGAAGCAAAGACAGATCGGGGACGATCACCACGTCAATCCGACGATTGAGTGCTTTACCGTCTTTGGTATCGTTGGTGGCCACCGGTTTGGTGTCGCCGAAACTGGCAGCGCTGATGCGGTCTTTGCCAACACCGGCCTCAATCATGATACCCACAACATTGAGGGCGCGAGCCGAGGCAAGTTCCCAGTTGGAGGGGTACTTCTTTGAACGGATTGGCACATTGTCAGTATGACCTTCGATTTGGTACTGCTTGTCTGGGATCGTCTTCAAAACATTGGCCACTTGCCAAATGGTTTCGGTGCCTTTTGCCGAGAGCCGGGCCGAACCGGACTTGAAAAGCACATCACTGGGGAGAACCACCACCATGCGGCCATCTTTAATTTGGATGCTGAGTTGCCCGGCATCGGTGAGCTGTTTGAAGCGACTGATCAATTTTTTAAATTCGGCTAAACGCTTTTCCACTTCCTTTTTACGATCTGATTCTCGTTGTAAAGCATCCTTCATATGTTGAATGGAGTTGGACATGGCCTCTTTGTTGCGGCTGGCTTTTCCTAAATCTTGCTCCATTTGCGCAATCAAGGCTTCGAGTTCTGAAATCTTCGCATTGGACTCGGCCAACTCTTGCTCTAATTTATTGTGTTTATTTTGCAGAGCCTCATGGGTGCTATTGGAAACACAGGCGGTGAGGGTGTAAAAAATCGAGAGTATCAATATTTTTTTAATCATGAGAGTCCTCGCTTGATTTAGACAATTGAACCACTGGCAAAGCATAGGGTCATCGCCAGGTGCAACATGAAAAATCAACGGCGTTCTTTGAGCCATTCTCCGACTTGGGTCAGCATTTCGGGGGTGGGCTTATGGCCCACTCCGGGTAGAGATGTCAGATTTCCTTTGTGCTGTTCAGGAAGAAGAGAAAAGCTTTCTTGGGCTCCCGACCACTCGACCACATCGTCGGCCTCGCCATGGACGGCATCCACCATTAAACCTTTCGGCCACCGTGGAGATTTAATGCGAAAGCGGCATCCGATGCCCACTATATGATCCACATTTTTTAGACTCTCCGCCATATGAGCGGCGGCGTAGCCCCCTTGAGAATAACCAACGATTGTTTTTTTGTTTTCAGAGTAACCCAAATGTTGGCAAAGATTGCCAATGAAGTCTTTGCAAATGTCGTAACCGATCAAAAATTTATCATTGAAGTTGTCGTAGAAGAACCAAGAGTAACCCACTTTCCAGGATTGGTCATGTCGGGTGGGGATCGGGAAGGGCGCATTGGCAGCCAGGACATGACTGTGTTCGGGTATCTGGTCGATCAATCGACGCCAAATGATTTCGTTGTTGGCCATGAAACCGTGATTTAAGATGTAGAGCCGACTGTGAGGCTGGTCGCTTTTTTGCAGCAGGTAGCTGCACTGGGTGAGACTTTGGAACTGAATGATTTCCTGCTGCATTATTTCTCCTGAGCGGACGAGTCGGTGTTAGGAAAGATTTCTGGTTCTTTAAAAAAGGGTTCTTTGTAACGTTGTTCGGATTGCCTTCGACGCTGCAGCTCTTTAATCAACAAAGAGCAATCACTGGCTGACATCGGACGGGTTAAACAATTTTCTTTTTGAAAAGCGTAAACAATCTTTTGACCTAGGTCATTGGTTTCTTCGGGAAGTGTTTGCAAAAGGTAAAGTTCCTTGGTGATCGCTTGCGGATACTGTTTGAGGATGGCCTCGGGGGTGGTCTTCATTTGTAAAACCTCTTGATTGAGATCGTCAAGGGCCGCATCCACATACTGTAAAGGTCGAACCTCTTCATTTTGATTGTTCAATGGATTGCTGGATTTGTCGCGACGCTCTTGAATCCCCATTGTGTAAATGGCGGGTGGTTCTGTCGGAACAGGCTCTTCGGCTTTTTTAACCTCTGGAAGCATCACTTGCAAAAAAGTTTCTGTGAAGTTTTCAATTTCTTGTAGGTTTTGTGAATGCAGTGGGTTATTGGCAAACTGATTGGTCTGGCTCGCCGATTCGGCAATGCAATCTTTGGCCATGGTGATTTTTTGTTGTCGATTGATGTCATTGTTGTACAAAACGTCTTTACTATAGCAGCCGCGAAACTCGTTTTGAATCAAGCAATAAAATTCGATCTGCTCGTTAGACAAAACCTCTTTGTGTTTTGGGTTTTGTTGACAAAGTTTGGTCATGACTTGGTTTAGTTTTTTTTGGGGATAAAGGATTTTTTGACGTTCCTGTAAGATTTTTTCTATTTTTTCTTTACGGGTCGAAGGCGGTGCGGCTGGCTCATCGGCTTCTGGTTCAGTCTCCGGCACCCTATTGACTTTTAATTCAGAAGCGGTTGTTGTTGATTGAACCTCAATGCTCTTTCCGGACTCTTCATCCACCAAGGTCCCTTTTGATGGTGCGACATCCAGTTCTTCAAAATCTGCCATTGTGAAACTTGGAATGAGTCCGCAAAAAACAAGGGTGAAAACGAACTTGAATCCAAGCAAAGAAATCCTCCAGAAAGGGAAACTTCTTTATCTTAACCTGAAGAGCATGGTTTTGAAAGGTGAGAGTGTGTTGGAACCTTGCCAGAATCAATTGTCGCTGGGGCTGCCTTCTAAGAAGGGAAAGGTCGTCGGCGCCGTGGTGGTGGCAGGTTGGATTCCGCTGAGCTCAACCAGGTTGTTCGGTGGAAAAACATGGGCCGGCACATTATGGAATACCCCCTGGCATCGGTCGGGATAAGAGTTGTTGGTGCCGATGGCGAGAACTCGGCGGTACTGCGAAAGTTGACGACAGGGAAGTTGGCCGATGTTTTTTGCGGCAAAACCACCGTTAGAAAAACCCATTAGCGAACGGTTGGGCTGCAAAGCGGCTCCGCCACAAGCGGCTCGGGACAGTTGTTCGATCTCCGCTAGACTCGCGCCATCCCACGCCTGCATCCCATTACTGCCGACGTGAGGACCGATGGGTACCGCGATTCGCACTTGCAGATCACGGGCTAGGTTTTCAAGAGTCCGCCGATTGTTAAACTCCGTTTGCCGACTGGAGGTCAAAGATGAGCCAGAAGCGGTAAACCAACCATGCATATAAATCGCCTGAACCGGCCAATCCGGTTGATCCGTCGGGATGCAAGTCGCCTGCGGTCGGTTCGCCTGAGCCAAGATCGACGGACTGAAGCCAAATAAGAAACAAAAGACCAAAGTTGTTCTCATGGTAAATCCTTTTAAAGGCGGGGTGACTGTCGAAAGCTCCGCTGCTTTATTATTACTAAAGTTAAGGCAAAGGTCACGTTCGTTGTCTCAGTTTGAGAACCAGTGGAAAGCTCGAAGAGGTCGGGTTTTTTCGATCGAGGCAAGGCAGGTGAAGGGACGTCGAGGGAGGGGGCTGGGCGGACCATTCTAGGCCCGCCTAGAGAAGAATGACGGAAAGAATTTTAGTCGATCACCTCTGTTGTAAGCTCTGCCAGCGGGGAATACTGAATCCCTGAATTTGGGTCGGGTTTTAGAGTTAAAGTGTACTTTGTGTTTTTTGAAAAAGTCATTCCGCCGGGATACTCGGCTCCATCCATGGTGAAATCGACAACAATAGTTTGATCGTCTTTAACAGTGTACTGAACGTCTCCCTCCATGAAGCCAAAGGTGGGAATGACAAAGACTTGGTAATCGTAGGCGTCTTGAGAACCCATGTTAATGAGAACGTTTTGCTTAAAAAGTGCGAGGTCGGTGTAGTGAGTGATAATGGAAAAATAGGTTTCCTCGATATTCGCAACCGTATAGTGGCTAAAAAAAGTGACCATTCGCGGGTTAATTTTTTCCAGTTTTTGGGTTGATTGGATTTGAATCGTTTCGGCAAAGCAAGGTTTTGTCAGCAAAAGGGCGAAGGCCAGTATTAAAGTTTTCATAAAGTCTCCTGATCAGTGTTTGATTTTCAAGGCAATCCTAACAGAAGATCATTGATTTTTTGGGGAATCAGAATTTGCTTGAAATTATTTCTCTCCAAAATGTCAGTTCGAAGGAGAAGAACACTGGGGAACTCACAAAGAAACACTTTATTTTAATTGGGTTGTTCGGAGGTTCGAAAATGCGAACGCTAGTGAGCCGACTAATACTTTTTTGGAAGATTGGGGGAAGCGAAAGCGACCACACCAAGTGGTCCAAAAAAAATGGTAGCGGGAGAGGGATTTGAACCCCCGACACCCGGATTATGATTCCGGTGCTCTAACCACCTGAGCTACCCCGCCGAAGAAAGCGTTGACTTTCTAACGCCTCACATAATATGTCAAGTCAAAACAAAGGATATGCCGTGCCTATATTGAAGCGTCCCTGGTTCTTAATTTTGCTTATTGTCGCTGGAATTTACACCTACCAATTTTACAACCGCGTCGAGGTGGGAACCAGTAAGGCCGAAGCGATCAGCCAAACCGATGCTGAAGAAAAAGGCGCTGAGCAAGCTCCGGTCTCCGTAAAAATTTCGCAGGAATTTCCAGCCAGCCGTTCCAAAAAAATTGAGCTTTCTTCGGATTATAATATGTCAGTGAAGTTTGTAAAAACGGATGGTGACAAAGTGATAGTGTCTCTCCTCGGAGAGGGTGCGGGCTATAAAAATGATGGTCAGCGTTTAGCCGATTGGTTTCAAGTTTCATCTTCTGGGACCACTCTGAAATTGAAGACTTGGGAAAAGAAGAATTTCAAAGGCTTTTCTTCCATGAAAGAGTTAGCCAAGTCTTTTGATAAAGGTGACACCAATACCAATTTCACCATGATTGTCGAGTACCCTGAGGACTTCATTTTTCAATCGATTCTGATGGAAGTGGTTACAACGGATGTTTATGCTGAGGCTTTGCCTTTTGACGAATTTAAAATGTCCACCGTGTCAGGGGATTTGCGACTGAAAAGCAGTATGGGTAAAAATTTGAAAATTGAATCGGTCAGCGGCGACAGTCATATCGAAATCGCTGGCCTGCAAAAAGCAGAAGTGTCGACGGTCTCTGGTGACTCTGTGATTCAATCCGACGATACCAATCCGGCTGTGAAGTTCGAGTCGGTCAGTGGGAATTTGAAGCTGCGCATCCCTGAAGACAGCCAAGTTGATGTGAGTTTTAACTCGATGACTGGTGACCTGATCAATGATTTCAGCAATAGCCCTGGGGCCACCAAGAAATTAAAATTCAGTAGTCTTTCTGGAAGTGCGACCATCAACAAGTTGAAATAGCCAAAAGCCAAGACCAAGGGCCAGCAAAAGCCCTGACCCAAGTCGGTAAATGTGTATTTTAATGATTATTTCTAGGGTTTTAACGCAAAGTTTAAGCTATTCGGTCCTTGATAATTTTCAACCTCGGTGGGATTTTTAAGGGTATAGATAAATAGCGAAGCCCAACGGTCGTCATGCCCATTGGCTTTACAACAAAGAATCAACACAAGAGAGGTCCAACGTGAAAAAACTGCTTATATGCATTAGCATTTTAGCCCTTGCTGCCTGTTCTTCAGCCCCTAAAGATGAAGAGCCAGCCCCTGAATCAACCCCTGCTGCCAGCGAACAGCCGGCTGACGCTTCTGCTGATGCGGCTACGGCTGACAAGTCCGCCGACTCAGGCAACTCCATGTCTATGGACAGCGGTTCGAATATGGACGGTGGATTTCCTGACGTCGAAGGCACCGAGAGAAGTGGAGCGACTTGTAAAAATGGGGGAGACGAAAGATTGGTCTCTGTGATCGACACTCGTGAAGGTCCTTGTGGTGTTGTTTATACAAAAGGTGGCAACAAAGCCACTGTGGCTTACGCAAAACATGACATGGGTTTTTGCGACAAAGTTTTTGATAACATCGTTGGTAACTTGAGCGGCGGTGGATTTGACTGTGGTGGGGCTGGTAACACAGCCAAAGCAGCTCCGGCCGACAACGGTGGTGGTGACGCTGCCGCTGAAACTTCGGAAGAAGCTCCTGCTGAGAGTGGCGACGAACAAAAAGAAGGCGAGTAATAGGTTTTGCGTATCGTCCAAGGGAAGCCCTCGACCGAGGGCTTTTTTTTTATTAAGTGGATAGCCTTTGGCCTTATACTGTTTAGTACTGTGGCACAAGCCCAGTATTATCCTCGTGGAACCACGATGAATAACAATTACTGGCCCAATGTTGAAGAGCCTATTATGTGGTTCATTAACTTGGATGGCATGTTTGATTATCAAAATGAAAGACAAGCGAGTGCCGATTTAACCGGGCAGGTGACTCACTTTAATTTCAATCTCCTTTATGGAGGCCAAAATTTTCGGGCCGGGGCCAATGTGATTCACGATTTTAATTTGGTTACGAAAGATCTTTCAGTGGGTTTTGTCATGGCTTTCGGACGCCCCTTCTTTTTTGAATTGGGTGCGGGGTATCTCAATCGTTCGCAAAGCACGACGTCTACTGAAGGCTGGTCTTACCACGGCAAACTGGGGTATTATTTTCCTTGGATCACCGAGGTTAAGTTCAGAACTCGATTTCGAATTGCACTTGTTTACAACCAAAAAACTTTAAATGATAATGGAGACCCAAGGGTGACCCATTTTTATCCAATTATCGGTTTCGAATTTGAAACATAAACAGGGGTAACCGGAGGGAGAGAAAGAGATTGTTCGATCGTCTAGTCTATTTGTTGTTTTTTATTTTTTTGGGTGCTGGTTTATTTTTAGTTTACCAGGGCTTGCAAGGGCTTGGATATCTCGGACCATCTTTGTTGCCGTTGAAACCGGTTGTCAAGGTCGTTCGCCCCTCGGAATTAGTGAACCTTAAGGTCAAGACCAGCAAACAAAAAATCACATTTGAGGACATTGAGGCGGTCGCCTTTGTCGTGAAGTATTTGCCAGAAAGTGATTTGCAGATTGGTTGTGATTATTTTAATGAGCATTACCAACAATGGAGTGTTCAAAAAGGAGAGTTTGATCACGCTCGTGTTTTGAGTTCAGTGAATGACGTTATGGCGGCGTTGAAGAAACTCAGCCCCGGATCTTTGTGCTTAAAAGAAATTTCTTTAAAGTCTTTTCAGCTTGTAGACAAGTTCGAAGATTTTGATTGGAAGACAGAGGCTGGGTCTATTTTTTTAGAAAGTCATTTGAGAGTTTTAGGGCCGACGGGGCGCTACAGTTTTATTGCCAATTTGTATTCCAAATTGATTCCTGTGCTAAGAATGCGGCTGCCTCATTATAGAAATCGAGGCTGGGCTATTGAGAGGTCCCTCTGTGATGCTTTGAAGAAAATGGGAAAGCCGGATCAGTGCCAGCACATTTACCCAGCCTTTGGTAGTCCGAGTTTGCAGCTTTACACTTTAGCGACTCGGAAGGTGTATGATGACCAATGGGATCGTTTAGGACTTTACGCCGATCGAATGAGAAAGATTCCGAACCCCGGCGAGTATGTTGGCTATGCCGAGTATATCGAAGGTTTGTACAAGTTTTATTATAAGAAAGATTTTTACAAAGCTGAACGAGATTTTCGAGGAGCCGTCGGAAAGCGGGAGTCGTTCTCAGTCTTTGCGAGTGCGCAAGAGCACCTGTATTTGATACGAAGTTTGCGAGCCTTAAAGGAATTCAATAAGGCCAAAACGACTGTCGATTCTTTTTTGTCTAAACTGGACTCTCAATCACAAGGACCCAGTTACTTTGGAATGGCCCTGGTTCTGCAAAAACTGATGTTGGCAATCGAGATGAACCAACCCCCGTTAGTTGCAGAATTGCAAAAAAAGTTCAATTCTTATAAACCGAACGATCCTTTTGCTGATCACTATTCGAAAGCTGTTGAGGCCTTGATTCAAAAAAATCAAAATTACAAAGCTGGAATTAAAAACAATGATCTGTTGGAAGTACAAAAAATTCTAAACCAATAGGGGACTTTTGTTCTGACCAATCGTTGGACGAAATAGGGCTCTTTCAAAAGCGTTACATAATAATTTAATGACTCCTTATATAGGACAAGCATCTGTTCCTTTTTGTCTCAAATCGAAAGAGTTCTCCAAACGAGACATTGGGTTGAGTCCGACAAAAATATGTCACTCTTTTTTTGCACCAATTCGAGATAAATGTCTGATTTATTACCAAAAAATCTAAAGTCCGTTCAGTTTACCGCCGAAGAGCTAGTTGGATATCTAACGCGTTTAAAGTTTCGTTTTTTTTAGAGAAATAGCATGTTAACGAATTGCTAATCTAAAATAAAAGGAACTGAAGAGCTCTTTAAGGAGATGTTTATTAATTTGTTGAGACTGGATCGAGTCCGTACACTCATTCTAAGTTTCGTGACCGTACCATTTTTGGTGTCATGTGTAGCCGATGTTAACGAGCCCGTTGACCTCGATGGCTCTTTCATTGTTTTTTCAACTTCAAGTAATTTAGGCGATGCCACCACCAGCATTGATTTTGGACCGACCACTGTGGTTCCGGGCCGATCTTTTCGAGATATTTATTTGATTAACACTGGAACCAAAGAAGCTGAGGCCATTGCCGATTCGATATCTTCTGACGAGTTCGTTTATGAAGGCGGATTGTTTCCTGGGATCGGAGGGGATTGTACGGATACCCTTGCGGCCGGGGATGTTTGTCGGATCGTTATGCGTTTTAACCCACCTGCACGCACGGCCTATGCTGAAACATTGACGATCAGTTACCAAGATGCGCTTGGTGCCAAACAAAGTGCTGTCGACCTGGTTGGCCAAGGAACAGATCCTGCGGTGATTTCGATCAGCGAGTTGGACCCTTTTGATTTTGGGCAACAACCGTTAAACACAGCCGGTGAATTTGCTTTTGTACTCAGTAATATTCCCACCGGTGCAACCGCTGTCAATCTTCAAGAAGTAGGACTTGATCCACCTTTTGAGTTGAAGGGTGGAGCTTTTCCAGGAACAGGTGGGACTTGTACGGACGTTCTCGAACCGGGTGGAAGTTGCTCGCTTGTCGTGACCTTCACTCCAGCGAGTGTTGGAATCAGGTTGGATCAAATCAACATTCAATACGATAACGGAATCTCAGTCGTAAGTTCAACCCGAGATGTGCAAGGGGAAGGGGTGGTTCCTGCCACCCTCGAAATTTCTGATGCACCTCTCTATGACTTTGGGAATATCATCGTTACCCAAACCGCTTCCAGAATTTTTACAGTGACCAATACCGGCGGTCTGCCTGCGACTTCGGTTTCGGGAACGGGTTTAGCCTTTCCTTACCGGTTCACCGGAGGCACTTTCCCTGGTCTGGCCGGAACCTGCGCCGGAACCGTGGCTCCAGGGGCAAGCTGTGACATCGAAATAGAATTTGTTCCAATCAACCCAGGAATCTTCACTGATACCATCGAGCTTCCCTACAACGATGGTGCCAATTTACAAATTGCCACTCGCGACATTCAAGGAACCAGTTCGACACCGGCTCTGCTTGAAATCAGTGAGTCACCCTTTTACAACTTCGGTCCCGCGGCCCTTGGCAGTACACTCAATCATATCTTTGTTGTCACCAATACGGGTGGAACCGCTGCGACCGCCATTGTGGACACTGTGGCATTGGCGAACCCTTTTCGATATTTAGGTTCGGCCTACCCTGGAGTGGGTGGGGACTGTAATGTGAACTTGGCTCCAGGGGCCTCTTGTAATCTTGTGATTGAGTTTTTCCCAACGGTCACCGGTTCCTTCAATGATACGGTTGAGTTGCAATACAACGATGGATTGGCGGTGGTCACCACTGACCGAGACATGCAAGGGAATGGAGTGGTGCCAGCCGTCCTTTCAATCACCGAAATCGATCCCTATGATTTTGGTTTGATTCCAACGGCTGGAGTATTAACTCATATTTTTACAATTACCAATACTGGGGGATTTACCGCCTCGGGTCTTACCGAAATCGGATTGGCAGCCCCCTTCAATTTCTCAGGGGGAGCCTTCCCCGGAACCAATGGAACTTGTACCACCAATATTTTTGCCGCTTCCAGTTGTGATATTGAATTGGCGTTCCAACCGACAGTCACCGGTTTGCAACCAGACACCATCAATTTTCAATATTTTGATGGTGCGGCTTTGCAAAATCTGACTCGGGATGTCCAGGGAACAGGAGTGACTCCCGCCGATTTACAAATCAGTAATGCGCCTCTTTATGATTTTGGAACTCCAGTTTTAGGAGCTTCCGTGACAAATACATTTACGGTCACTAATGCCGGTGGATTTATCGCCACGAGCATTGTGGGTGGAGGAATTGCTCCGCCGTTTTCTTACACTGGTGGAACTTTTCCTGGGGCGGCTGGAACTTGTGGAGCGTCTCTCGCCGGTGGCGCTAGCTGTACCGTGCAAGTGACTTATGCACCGAGTGTGGTCAACATTGACACCGATACGATCGAAATCGACTTCTATGATGGAGTGACCTCGCAAACGGCCACCCGCGATGTCACTGGAACGGGTGTTTTGCCGGCCCTATTGACTATTACCGAAGCCCCTCTTTATGATTTTGGCACCATCGCTAATAACTCAGCAAACAGTCACATTTTCACTCTTGATAATATTGGAGGTGGTCCGGCGACTGTAATCACTGAAGTCGGTTTGGCTCTTCCTTATCAATTTGTAGGTGGAGCGTTTCCTGGAGTCGGTGGAACTTGTGGAACCACTTTAGCGCCTGCAGCCCAGTGTGATTTAGTCATTGAATTTGCACCCACTGCTCTTGGCGTTTTCAACGACACTATTGATCTTTCCTATAACGATGGTGCCGGTCCAGTCAGTGTGACTCGCGACCTGACCGGGGTCTCGGCTCCCCCTGCCGTCTTGGCAATCGATTTAGGCCCGACTTTTGACTATGGTCAACAGGCTTTGGGATCGCAAACCGATCAGACTTTTGTGATCACCAATACAGGTGGTGTTGCGTCTCTGGGAATGAACGGTCTTGGGCTTGTTCCTCCTTTTGATTTTGCCGGGGGCTCTTACCCTGGAACGGGTGGCGATTGTGCGGCTACGTTAGCGCCAACTTTAACTTGTAATATTGTTGTGACCTACTCGCCTAGCGCCTTGGGTGTTAATAACGACACGATTCTTATAGATTACAATGATGGCGTTGTCGCCCAACAGGCCTCGCGTGATGTGACTGGGGAAGGCGTGAATCCGGCCCTTTTAGTCATCAGTGATAACCCGCTTTATGACTTTGGAACCGTTTCTGACGGAAGTGTCACCAACCATACATTCACGGTGACTAACACCGGTGATGTTCCAGCCAATAACATTATTGACTTAGCCGGTTTAGCCGCACCGTTTGGCTACGAGGGCGGAACCTATCCGGGCACCACTGGCAACTGCGGTACTTCTTTGGCGTCAGGAGCCTTTTGTTCCATCGTCGTGGAATATGCGCCGACCACCACAGGGGTGCAAAACGATACCATTGACCTGCAGTATGATGATGGGGCGACTGTTGTTACCACCAGCCGCGATGTGCAAGGGACCAGTGTCAATCCGGCCTTTTTGTCGATTGATCAATCGCCTTTGTATGATTTTTCTGACGTACCAACCGGTGCGACGCGAAACTTTGCATTCACCGTGACCAACACAGGGGCGTTTGATGCCACCACTGTTGCTGGTGGAGGGTTGGTCGCACCGTTTACTTACCTTGGTGGATCTTATCCTGGCGGTGCCGGAACTTGCGGTGCCACCATTGCTGCTGGAGCCTCATGTACTATGGAGGTGCAATACGCTCCACTGACAGTGGCTGTTCACACTGACACCATTGAATTGAATTATTTTGATGGAGCCAATGCGCAAATCGCCAGTCGCGATTTGCAAGGAACGGGAGTCAATCCGGCCTTGTTACAGATCAGCGATGGTCCCTCATACAACTACGGAACCGTGGCGGTGAACTCGAATAACGTTTACACCTTTACCGTGACCAACACTGGTGGCTACCCCGCCACCGCGATCGTCGATGGTTTAGGGTTAGTTGCACCTTTTACCTTTAGTGGGGGAGCCTTCCCTGGAGCTGCGGGTGATTGTGCGGCGACTTTGGCTGTGGGCGCCTCCTGTTTGATTGAGGTGGATTATTCACCCCTAGTTGCTGCGGCCGATGCCGACACCATTGAGCTCAGTTACAGCAATGGAGTGATCACAACCAGTGCCACTCGTGATGTGATTGGGAATGCGGTGAACCCCGCGTTGATCTCGATTTCTGATTCTGACCCTTATGATTACGGCACCTTAGCGACAAGTGGTAGCCTTACCCATGTGTTTACCTTGAGCAATTCGGGGGATGTGCCGGCAACGGCTATCGCAGAGATTGGTTTAGCGGCTCCTTTTCAGTTCACCGGAGGCGTTTTCCCTGGAACGGCTGGAACTTGTACAGGCACCTTAAACAACGCCGTCAGTTGTGATATCGAAGTGGAATTTTCTCCGACTGTAACCGGTTTGCAGGCTGACACGATTGATATTCAGTACAATAATGGCGCGGCTGTGGTCAACGTCACTCGCGATGTTCAGGGGACGGGCGCAGCACCGGCCTTGTTAACGATCTCAGAATTGGATCCTTATGATTTCGGAATTCTAGCTCAGGGTTCGACCACAAACTATGTTTTTTCGATCACCAATGGTGGTGGCGTGGTTGCGACACTGATAACGGGAACAGGTTTGTCCGCTCCTTTTCAATACACAGGCGGATCCTTTCCGGGGACCGCTGGAACCTGTTTGGCGAGTCTAGCTCCTGCCGCATCATGTGATATCGAAGTGGAATTTTCACCGGTCGCAGCAGCCATCTTTAGTGACACCATTGAAGTGAACTACTTTGATGGGTCGGCTAATGTCACCTCCATCCGTAACGTGACGGGGACGGGTGCGGCGCCAGCCTTGCTAACCATTTCAGAATCCAATCCTTTCGATTTTGGATTGATTGCTGCTGGTGGGTCGACCACCCACGCGTTCACAATCAATAATATCGGAGACGTTGCGGCCACTGCTGTTGCCGAATCAGGAATCGCTGCACCTTTTGTTTATCTTGGAGGTACCTATCCTGGAATTGGTGGAACTTGTGGGGCGACAATAGGGATTGCCGCTTCTTGTGATATTGTTATTGAATATGCGCCGGTGGCACCGGCCGTTCACGCCGATACCATTGATTTTTCTTACAACAATGGTGCTGCGGTTGTTAATTCAACTCGAGACATTCAAGGGACGGCGACCACCCCTGCTTCTTTAGCTATTAGTGGAACCGATCCTTACGATTTTGGTTTACGGGCTGTGGGTTCAGTGACTCCCCATTTATTTACGATCACTAACAGTGGTGGTGTTTCAGCCACGTTGATGGCCGACGCCGGTGGACTAACGGCCCCCTTTGATTACATCGGTGGTGTCTATCCCGGAACGGGCGGCGATTGCGGGGCCACTTTGGCTAGTCTTGGTACTTGTACCATTGAGGTAGCCTACTCACCCAGCAGTGCGGGCGTTAATAACGATACTATCGATATTGGGTTTGATGATGGAGCCGGAGCGCAAAACACAACCCGTGATGTGACCGGAACCGCCGCTTTGCCCGCCACTTTAACAATCACCGAGTCGGATCCTCTTGATTTTGGCAATGTTACAGTCAATTCCACCTCGCCTTATACCTTTACTGTGAGCAACACCGGTGGCGTTGCCGCGACCCTTGTCAATGAAGTCGGGTTAGCCGCGCCCTTTCAATTTGTTGGTGGCACCTTCCCCGGAATAGGTGGGACTTGTACGGCGACCATCAATGTGGCGGCAAACTGTGATATCGTTGTTGAATTCGCGCCAATAGCCTCTGGGTTTTCAAGTGATACCATTGAAATTCAGTATTTCGATGGGGTGAATACACAAATTACACCACGAGACATTCAAGGAACCGGCTTAACGCCAGCAGTAATTGCTATTTCCGAACTCGATCCCTACAACTTTTCGACGCAACCAACCGGTCGAGTCACTCCTCACACTTTTGTTTTAACAAATACCGGTGGAACGACAGCGACCGGTATTGCTGGCGCCGGCTTGGCTTCACCTTATCGTTTTGAGGGTGGCGTCTTTCCAGGAACCACTGGAACTTGTGGTGCCACCTTAGGAGTCGGAGCCTCTTGTAATGTGATTGTGGAATACGCTCCAGTGGCCGTTAGTGCTGTGGACAATGATACGATCGACATCAACTATTTTGATGGGGCCTCGGCACAGTTATCGAGCCGGAATGTGACGGGTGTGGCAGTGGCGCCGGCCTTATTGGATATCAGTGAAACCGATCCTTATAATTACGGAACACTAGCGACAGGTAGTTCAGCGACTCGGGTTTTTGTTGTCACCAACAATGGTGGCTTTCAAGCCACCGCGATGAGTGAAGTGGGGTTGGTTGCACCCTTTACTTTTGTTGGCGGAACCTATCCTGGTACAGCTGGTGATTGTGGTGGAACTTTAGCCGCTGGGGCAACATGTAACCTTGAGATTCAATACGCCCCCGGTGTTGTCGCTTTAGATGCCGACACCATTGATATTTCCTATAATAACGGGGTTGTTGTGCAATCTTCGACTCGCGATCTTGTTGGAACCGCGGTAAGTCCAGCCCTTTTGACAATCACAGAAAGCGATCCCTTTGACTTTGGAACTTTGGCGGTGGGGGCCAGTGCCACTCACGTGTTTACTATTAATAATACCGGTGGTTTTACGGCCAATGCTATCGCTGAAATCGGCTTGGCTCCGCCGTTTGCATTTAGTGGTGGATCTTTCCCAGGTACAGCGGGTTCTTGTGGGGTGACTCTAGCGCCTGCGGCTTCCTGCGACATTGAGGTGGAATACGCGCCGACAAGTACAGGGGCTTTGGCTGATACCATTGAAATACAATACAATAATGGAGCGGTTGTTGTTCAGGTGGATCGAGATGTTCAAGGCACGGGCGCCTCACCCGCCACAATTACTATTACGGAAACCGACCCTTACGATTTCGGACCAGTGACACAAGCGGCATCGGCCAACCATATTTTTACTTTAAATAATACCGGGGCCGTTGATGCAACCACAGTCGGTGGCAGCGGGTTGAATGCACCCTTTCGCTTTACCGGTGGGGCCTTTCCTGGAACCACGGGAACTTGTACCTCAACAATCACATCGGGTGGCTCCTGTACGATCGATGTGACGTTTGCGCCAACGGCGGCCGTAGTGAGTACGGATACGATCGATATTAATTTTAATGACGGTGTGGGCTTGCAGACCAGTTCGCGTGATGTCACTGGGACAGGTATTGCCCCGGCTTTAATTACCATTTCTGACTCAGATCCCTATGATTACGGATTGGTCGCTAACGGCGGCAACGCCACTTATACTTTTACCCTGACCAACGCTGGAGGGTCGACGGCGACAGCCATCGCTGAAGTGGGCTTGGCAGTTCCCTTTGCCTTCGCCGGAGGCGGTTACCCTGGGACGGGTGGAACTTGCGGTGTGAATTTGCCGGCTGCGGCCTCATGTGACGTGGTCATTGATTTTGATCCGGTGGCTCTGGGCGCCTTTGCCGACACACTTGATTTTCAATACAACAATGGAGCAGCCCTGCAAAATGCCACGCGAGATGTGCAGGGAACCGGTGGAGCTCCGGCTCTGCTCGATATTGCAGGTTTGGACCCCTATGATTTTGGAACAGTGGCCAACGGAAGTACGACCACGGCCATTCTTAATGTCAGCAACAGTGGTGCGGTTTCCGCCACCAGTGTAGCCGATGGTTTAGGCTTGGCGGCTCCCTATGCTTTTACCGGAGCGGGATACCCCGGAACAGGCGGGACTTGTGGGGTGACTGTTGCGGCGGGTGCCAATTGCGATATCGAAGTGCAATTCAATCCTTCGGCATTGGGTGCCAGTTCCGATACCCTTGCTTTAAATTATAACGATGGTGCTGTCGCCCAAGTTCTCAATCATGATCTACAGGGGACTGCTGCCGCACCGGCGACTTTAACGATCACCGATTCAGATCCTTATGACTATGGAAATGTTTCGGTGGGTTCATCAGCAAGTCGCACATTCACTGTCGCGAACGCCGGTGGTGTTCCGGCGACGGTGATTGCTGAAACCGGAATCTCGGCGCCTTTTCAATATGCGGGCGGAACTTACCCAGGAACCGGTGGAACCTGTGGCGTGGCTTTAACCGCTGGTGGTTCGTGTGATCTTGTTATTGAATTCGTACCTGTTGGAACGGGATTGCAGTCTGACACTATCAATATTGGTTACAATAATGGAGTCAGCGTCGTCAATGTGACTCGAAATGTGCAAGGAACTGGTTTAGCGCCAGCTGTTCTTGCTATCAGTGGAACCGATCCCTTTGATTTTACGACCCGGCCGACAAGTTCGATTACGCCTCAAACGTTTTCCATCACCAATACGGGAGGCTCTCCTGCCACAGGAATGGCTGGAAGTGGTTTGCTGTCCCCTTATCGCTTTGAAGGCGGAGCTTACCCAGGGTCATCCGGAACTTGTGCAGGATCTTTGGGTGTGGGCGCCAGTTGTAACATTGTGGTTGAGTATGCTCCAGTGGTGGCCAATGGAGTCGATAATGACACAATCATCATTGATTATAATGATGGGGCCGCAGCTCAACAAAGTTTAAGAGATGTGACTGGAACATCGGTGACTCCAGCCAGTCTGGCCATCAGCGAAAGCAACCCCTATAATTACGGGACACTAGCGACTGGAAGTGCTGCGACTCATGTTTTTGTGGTGACCAATTCAGGCGGGTTCCAAGCTTCGGCTCTCAGTGAAGTGGGTCTGGCGGCACCTTATACATTTGTCGGCGGCTCCTACCCCGGAACCGGCGGAGATTGTACGGGAACTTTGGCGGCCGGTGCGACTTGTAATTTAGAAATTCAATATGGCCCCGGTGTTGTTAGTGCCGCAGACAATGATACCATCAGTGTTTCATACAACGATGGAAATGTTGTACAAAGTGCCAATCGTGATGTGACGGGTGTCGCCGTGGCACCAGCCAGTATCACCATCACCGAAGGAGACCCCTACGATTTCGCGACCGTGGCGGTGGGAGCTTCGGCCACTCATGTTTTTACATTGAACAATGCGGGTGGTTTTCAAGCTTCCGCTTTGACCGAAATTTCTCTATCGGGTTCTTTTGCGTTCTCTGGAGGAACCTACCCAGGATCCGCCGGAACCTGCGGTTTGACCTTAGCGCCCGCGGCTTCATGTGACATCGAAGTGGAATTCACACCGGCTGCTACCGGTTTAGCCACCGAAACCATCAGTATTCAATATTTCAACGGTGCAACCACGGTAACTAGTGATCGCGATGTGCAAGGAACCGGAGCCGCTCCGGCGACGATTACTATTACCGAGACCGACCCTTATGATTTTGGTTCAGTCACCCAAGGGTCATCAACCAATCATATTTTTACAGTTGATAATACGGGAGCGGTTCCTGCCACCGTCGTTGGCGGCAGTGGCCTGGTGGCTCCCTTTAGTTTTACTGGAGGAGCTTACCCTGGAACGGCCGGAACTTGTGGAGTCACGATCAATCCAAGTACCCCTTGTACCATTGACGTCACCTTCGCGCCAAGCACGGCCGCTTTTAGCAGTGACACAATTGACGTAAACTACAACAACGGTGTTGCCGGTGTGACCTCCTCACGAAATGTGACTGGAACAGGAATTGCTCCGGCTCTATTGACCCTTTCAGAGACTAACCCCTACAGCTACGGTTTAATCGCCAATGGTGGCGCCATTGATCACACCTTTACTATCACGAACACTGGGGACTCTCCCGCCACTGCAATGGCGGAGATTGGATTGGCCGCCCCCTTTGCTTTTCTTGGTGGTGGTTACCCTGGGACGGGTGGAGACTGCGGACTGACTTTAGCGGCGAGTGGAAGTTGTACCATTGTGGTCGAATTCGCGCCCGTGGCTCTTGGCCCCTTCGCGGACACGATTGATATTCAATACAATAATGGAGCGGCTTTACAAAATGCCACTCGGGATGTTCAAGGAACGGCCGGGGCGCCAGCCTTACTTGATATTGCTGGCCTTGATCCTTACGATTTTGGAACCAGAGCCAACGGCAGTGTGACATCCGTTGTTTTAACTGTCAGTAACAGTGGGGCTGTTTCAGCAACTAGCGTGGCCGATGGTCTAGGCTTGGCCTCTCCTTACTCTTTCACTGGAGCTGGCTATCCTGGAACGGCGGGAACTTGTGGTGTGACTCTTGCGACTGGCGCGAGCTGTGACATCGAAGTACAATACAACCCTTCCGCTTTGGGTGCGACTTCGGACACTCTTGTTTTGAACTATGATGATGGGGCCGCGGCGCAAGTTCTAAACCATGGACTACAAGGAACCGCAGTCGCGCCAGCGAGCTTAACGATCAGCGAATCCGATCCCTATGATTACGGCAATGTCGCCAGTGGAGCTTCGGTTTCTTATACTTTTACAGTGACCAATGGCGGAGGCGTCCCGGCAACCGCGCTTGCTGAGACTGGGCTGGCTGCGCCTTTTCAGTACCTGGGTGGAACTTATCCTGGAACGGGCGGTACTTGTGCGGTGAGCTTAGCGCCGGCGGGAAGCTGTGATCTTGTCATTGAATTTGCGCCAGTGGGTACCGGTTTACTGTCCGATACTATTAATGTTGGATATTTCAACGGAGTCAGTACTGTCAGTGTAACTCGCAATATACAAGGAACGGGCTTGGCCCCGGCGGTCTTGGCGATCAGCGAGGTCGATCCTTATAACTACACAACTCGTCCGACCAGTTCTGTCACTCCTCACACTTTTACCGTTACCAACACGGGAGGCGCTCCTGCAACGGGAATGGCAGGAAGTGGTCTTGCGTCTCCTTATCGATTTGAAGGTGGTGCTTATCCAGGAACCTCCGGTTCTTGTGTTGGCACATTAGCGTCTGCAGCGTCTTGTACGATCGTGGTTGAATATGCTCCGGTGGTTGCCAACGGCGTGGATAACGACACAATTATTATTGACTACAACGATGGAGCCGCCGCACAGCAGAGCTTACGAAATGTGACTGGAACCTCAGTGACTCCAGCAAGCTTGACCATTAGCGATAGTGATCCTTACAATTACGGAACTCTAGCGACAGGAAGTGCAGTCAACCATATCTTTGTTGTCACCAACACCGGTGGTTTCCAAGCGTCCGCTATTTTGGAATCAGGAATTGCAGCTCCCTATACGTATACGGGTGGATCTTACCCTGGTACAGGCGGAGACTGCAGTGGGACTTTGGCGGCGGGAGCGACCTGTAATCTAGATATTCAATATTCTCCTGGTGTTGTGAGTGTGGTCGATAATGACACTATTTCAATTGCCTACAACGATGGAAACGTGGGGCAAACGGTGACCCGCGATGTGACTGGGGTGGCTGTAACGCCAGCAAGTATTACCATCACCGAAAGTGATCCGTATAATTTTGGAACCATAGCTGTGGGAGCTTCGACCACTCACGTGTTTACGTTAAACAACACCGGTGGTTTTCAGGCCTCGGCTATTGCAGAAATTAGCTTATCTGGGGCCTTTGCTTTTAGCGGAGGAACCTTCCCTGGTTCGGCCGGGACCTGTGCTGTGACTTTAGCGCCCGCCGCCTCTTGTGATATCGAAGTCGAATTCACGCCCGCGGCCACTGGCTTGGCTACAGAAACCATCAGCATCCAATATTTCACGGGTGCGACGACGGTCACCAGTGATCGCGATGTGCAAGGAACCGGAGCGGCTCCTGCCACTATTACAATTACCGAAACCGACCCCTATGATTTTGGTAGCATCACCCAAGGTTCGTCGACCAATCATGTCTTTACCTTAGACAATACTGGGGCTGTGCCGGCGACAGTCGTTGGCGGAAGTGGATTGGTCGCTCCCTTTAGTTTTACTGGGGGCTCTTATCCCGGAACCGCCGGAACTTGTGGCGTGACCATCAATCCAAGTACGCCTTGTACGATTGACGTCACCTTTGCTCCGAGTGCGGCCGTTGCTAGCAGTGACACCATCGATATCAATTACAGCAATGGCGTTACTGGGGTGACGTCTTCTCGAGACATCACCGGAACGGGGATCGCGCCGGCACTTCTTACTCTGTCGGCAACCGATCCTTACGATTACGGGTTGATTGCCAATGGCGGAAACATTGACAATACTTTTACTATCACCAACTCGGGGGATTCAACAGCCACCGCCATGACTGAAACCAGTTTAGCGCCTCCTTTCGCCTTCCTTGGTGGTGGTTATCCCGGAACCGGTGGAAACTGTGGTTTGACATTGGCAGCCGGTGGCAATTGTACCATCGTGGTGGAATTTGCACCGGTGGCTTTGGGCCCTTTCAGTGACACGATTAACATTCAATACAATAATGGAGCAGCTGTACAAAATGCCACTCGTGATATTCAAGGAACGGCTGGAGCGCCAGCCCTTTTGGATATCGCTGGTGCCGACCCTTACGACTTTGGAACCCGAGCCAATGGCTCAACCACAACCACTGTCCTTGTCGTTAGCAACTCAGGTGCTTTGCCGGCAACTTTAGTGACGGATGCCGGTGGGTTGGCGGCGCCCTTTGATTACACGGGAGCGGCTTATCCAGGGACGGCGGGAACCTGTGGGGCCACCATCAATGCTGGCGCCTCTTGTAATATTGAAATCCAATACAATCCGTCAGCGACCGGTTTAGATCCAGACACGATTGCTATCAATTATGACGACGGAGCGGCAGCCCAGACATTGAATCACGGAGTGCAGGGGACAGGCGCGCCGCCAGCAAACATCACGATCACTGGCAGTGATCCTTACGACTATGGAAGTGTCACAGAAAACTCGACGGCCAACCAAGTGTTCACACTCAACAATGCCGGCGGAGTGCCTGCGACAACGTTGACTGAAATTGGCTTGAACCCTCCCTTTTCTTTTAGAGGCGGATCCTACCCTGGAACCACAGGAACTTGCGGCCCGACTTTGGGAACAGGGGCCAGTTGTGATATCGATGTGGAGTTTGCTCCAACCAGTACGGGCTTGCTAACCGACACGATTAGTATCCAGTACAACAATGGTGCGACCACTGTTACCAGTGATCGCGATGTGCAAGGGACAGGATTGGCTGCGGCCCTTCTTGTGATTTCCAATGGCCCAGGAGTTTATGACTTTGGAACCGTGCCAACTGGAAGTAACAATCCGTTTACTTTTACGGTCAACAATACCGGCGGTAGCACGGCTTTGGCTATGGCCGGAAGCGGGCTGGCAGCACCTTATATTTTTGAAGGCGGCGCCTACCCTGGAACCTCGGGGAATTGTGGGGCGACTCTTGCGGCAGCAGGGTCTTGTACGATTTCTGTGGAATACAATCCGATCGCTGTCAGTGCAGGAGATACGGATACCATTTTGCTCGATTACAATGATGGCGCTTTTGCTCAGCAAGCCACTCGAGATTTAACCGGAGTTGCCGTGACTCCGGCCTTACTCACAATTTCGGAGAGCGATCCTTATAATTACGGAACACTAGCGACAGGAAGCAGTGCCACTCATGTGTTTGTGGTTACGAACACCGGTGGTTTTCAAGCCACTGCTTTGGCCGAATCCGGCATTGGTGCTCCATTTGCCTACACTGGAGGCTCTTATCCTGGAACGGGTGGAGACTGTGGTACGATTTTGAACCCGGCCGCGACCTGTAATATCGAAATTCAATACGCGCCAGGGGTTGTCAGTGCCGTCGACAATGACACCATTGCTTTTTCCTACAATGATGGAAACGTTGTTCAAAACGTCAATCGGAATGTGACCGGTGTGGCTGTCACTCCAGCCAATATCACCATCACCGACAGTGATCCTTATGATTATGGAACAGTGGCACAAGGAGCTTCGGCCAATCGGGTGTTTACATTGAACAACGCCGGAACGTTTACTGCGAGCGCTATCGCTGAAATTGGATTGGCTCCGCCCTTTGCTTTCACCGGTGGATCCTTCCCTGGATCGGCGGGAACTTGCGGTGTGACTCTGGCTGGAGCGGCTTCTTGTGATATTGATGTTTCGTTCTCGCCCACTTCAACGGGAGCTTCGGCTGATACCATCGAAATTCAATACAACAATGGTGCCAGCGTCGTTCAAAGTGATCGCGATGTGCAAGGAACGGGCGCGGCCCCAGCCAATATCACCATCACCGAAACTGATCCCTACGACTTTGGTTCGGTCACGCAAGGCGCCACCACCAACCATATTTTTACTGTCGACAACACAGGAGCTGTACCGGCGACGGCCGTGGGTGGCAGTGGGTTGGTGGCTCCGTTTAGTTTTACAGGTGGAGCTTATCCAGGAACTACTGGAACTTGTGGATTGTCTATTAATCCGAGTACGCCTTGTACCATCGATGTGAGTTTCTCGCCGGCGGCAGCGGCTTTGAGTTCTGACACCATCGACATTAACTATAACAATGGTGCCGCTCTGCAGACGTCGTCAAGAGATGTCACTGGAACAGGGATTGCTCCGGCTATGTTAACGCTTTCTGAGAGTAACCCCTATGATTTTGGTTTGATTGCCAACGGTGGAACCACAACTCATCTTTTTGTTTTAAGCAACAGTGGGGGCAGCACGGCGACCGGTATTCTTGAAGGGGGCTTAGCCGCTCCGTTTGGTTTCCTTGGTGGCGGTTTTCCTGGTACTGGTGGAAACTGCGGGGTCAGCCTGGCCGCAGGTGGATCTTGTAATATCGTTATTGAATTTGCACCAGGATCAGTCGCTGTTTTTAACGACACTATCAATTTTGCATACAACGATGGGGCGGCTGCGCAAAATGCCACTCGAGACATTCAGGGGACGGCCGGTGCGCCAGCCTCTTTAACCGTGGCTGGTCCAGATCCTTTCGATTTTGGAACCCGAGCCAATGGTTCAACCACAACCACCGTTTTTACGATCAGCAACGCTGGGGCAGTGCCAGCGACTAGCATCGCTGATGGATTGGGTTTAGCTCTTCCTTATGATTTTACCGGAGCGGCTTACCCCGGAACAGCTGGAACTTGTGGTGTCACTTTGAATGCAGCATCTTCTTGTAGCATTGAAGTGCAGTTCAATCCCACTGGTAGTGGTTTAACCACCGATACCATCGTTTTAAACTATGATGATGGAGCTGCCGCACAAGCCTTGAACCATGGTTTACAAGGAACAGGTGCGCCTCCGGCCAATATTACGATCACCGAGAGCGACCCTTACGACTATGGCAGCATTACCGAAAATGCGTCGGCCAATCACGTCTTTACCTTAAATAATGGGGGTGGTGTTGCAGCGACCGCCATCGCCGAGATTGGTTTGAATCCTCCTTTTGCTTTTACCGGTGGATCTTTCCCTGGTACAGCCGGAACTTGTACCGTGAATCTGCCCGCGACAGCTTCTTGCGATATCGATATCGAGTTTGCTCCGACCAGCACCGGATTACTAACCGATACCATTAGTATTCAGTACGCCAATGGTGCCGGGACCGTGACCAGTGATCGGGATGTGCAAGGAACAGGATTGGCCGCGGCTCTTCTGGTGATTTCCAATGGCCCAGGAGTTTATGACTTTGGAACTGTGCCGACCGGAAGCACCAATCAATTTATTTTTACTGTTAACAATTCAGGTGGAAGCACGGCCACCGGCATGGCCGGAAGTGGTTTGGCTGCGCCTTATATCTTTGAAGGGGGAGCTTACCCTGGAACTTCTGGAAGCTGTGGAGCCACTTTGGCGGCCGCCGCTTCTTGCACAATCGCCGTGGAATACAACCCCGTGGCGATCAGTGCGGGTGATACCGATACTATCTTGCTTGACTACAGCGATGGGGCTTTTGCTCAGCAAGCCACTCGTGATTTAACAGGGATCGCTGTGGCACCTGCTACTTTGACGATTTCAGATAGTGACCCATACAATTACGGAACTCTTGCGACAGGAAGCGCTGCTAATCACATTTTTGTGGTCACCAACACCGGCGGCTTCCAAGCAACGGCCATGGCCGAATCCGGAATTGGCGCCCCTTACACCTATACCGGAGGCTCTTACCCAGGAACGGGTGGAGACTGTGCGGCGACTCTGAATCCGGGTTCCACTTGTAACTTGGATATTCAATACTCGCCAGGCGTCGTCAGTGCTGTTGATAACGATACTATTTTGATGGCCTACAACGATGGTGTGGTTGTCCAGAACGTAACTCGCGATGTGACTGGGGTGGCAGTGGCTCCGGCCAATATTACCATTACCGAAAGTGATCCTTACGATTTTGGAACCATTGCGGTGTCTTCGACCTACACTCACGTCTTTACTTTAAATAACACGGGTGGATTCCAAGCTTCAGCGCTTGCTGAAATTGGTTTAGCGGCTCCTTTTGCATTCAGCGGTGGGTCTTTCCCTGGATCGGCTGGAACTTGTGGTGCGACCTTAGCTCCATCGGCTTCTTGTAATATAGAGGTGGAATTCGCTCCGGTGGCAACAGGAGCTTCGTCTGATACCATTGAAATTCAATACAACAATGGAGCGAGCGTTGTTCAAAGTGATCGGGACATTCAAGGAACGGGTGCGGCCCCGGCTCTGATCACAATCACTGAAAGCGATCCTTATGACTATGGCAGTGTGACTCAAGGGTCATCGACCAATCATCTTTTTACTTTGACCAACACCTCCGGTTCGATTGCCGCCACCACCGTTGGTGGCAGTGGAATCGCGGCTCCATTTAGCTTCACCGGTGGCTCTTTTCCTGGAACTGGTGGAACTTGTGGTGTGACTATCAATGCAGGGGCCAGCTGTTTTATTGATGTGACTTTTGCTCCAACAGCCCCTGTTTTGAGCACAGACACAATTGATATCAACTACAACAATGGTGTAGGACTTGTCGTTTCTTCGCGAGATGTGGTGGGGACAGGAATCACACCAGCGACTTTAACAATCTCTGAAAGCAATCCTTACGACTTCGGGCTAATTGCCAATGGTGGAAGTACGGATCACACTTTTACAGTCAGTAACTCGGGTGGCTCGCCTGCGACGACTATCAGCGAAATTGGTTTGGCCGTGCCTTTTGATTTCCTTGGCGGATCCTTTCCTGGAACCGGAGGCGATTGTGGAGCCACATTAGGTGCGGGCGCCTCTTGTATTGTCGTGGTCGAATTCTCGCCCGTCGGTTTAGGACCTTTCTCGGATACAATTAACTTGCAATATGATGACGGAGCGGCCACTCAGAATGCGACTCGAAATATTCAAGGGACCGGTGGAGCACCAGCCATCCTGAGTATTGGTGGCCCCAATCCTTATGACTTTAACACCCAAGCTGTGGGCTCAACCACAACAACGCTGTTGACCGTTTCTAACGGAGGCGCCTTACCGGCGACCGGTTTAGTTGATGGCGCTGGTTTGGCCTCTCCATTTGACTACACGGGAGCCTCTTACCCAGGAACCGCCGGTACCTGCGGCGCCACCCTGAATGCTGGTGCTTCTTGTTTGCTAGAAATATCCTATACACCCAGTGGAGTGGGTCTTGATCCTGATACCATCATCATCAATTACGATGATGGTGCCGCCGCGCAAACCTTGAATTTCAATATTCAAGGAACCGGTGCCGCTCCAGCGAATATAACCATCACTGAAAGTGACCCCTATGACTACGGTAGTGTCACGGAGAACGCCACGAGCAGTCATATCTTCACATTGAACAACACGGGAAGTGTACCAGCCACCAGTATTTCTGAAATTGGTTTAGCCGCTCCCTATGCCTTTACTGGCGGTTCGTTCCCCGGAACGGGGGGAACCTGTGTGGCGACCTTAGCCAACGGTGGAAGTTGCGACATCGAAATTGAGTTTGCTCCGACTGGAACTGGCTTGTTGACTGACACAATCAGTATCCAATATGACAATGGTGCGACCACGGTCACCAGCGATCGCGATGTTCAAGGAACCGGAATCGCGGCGGCCCTTTTAACGCTTTCCGATGGTCCGGGTAATTTTGATTTCACCACGGTTCCAACTGGAAGCACGAATTCAAAAACTTTCACTATAAGCAATACGGGAGCCTCTAACGCAACCGCCGTGGCCGGTAGTGGACTGGCCTCTCCTTTTCAATTCGCTGGAGGATCTTATCCTGGGACGGCGGGGACTTGCGGCGCCACTATCAACGCCGGCGCCAACTGTACCATTGTGGTTGAGTACAACCCAGTGGCTGTCAGTGCTGCTGACACCGACGTTGTACTTATTGATTACAATGACGGAGCCGTGGCTCAACAAGCCACTCGTGGTTTAGACGGTGTGGCTGTGGCTCCTGCGACTCTTACCATTTCAGAGACCAATCCCTATAACTTCGGAACTTTGGCTACTGGTGCCACGAACACCCATGTCTTTGTAGTCACCAACACAGGAACCTTCACTGCTTCAGTGATCAGTGAGACAGGTTTGGCGGCCCCCTACGCTTTTACCGGTGGCTCCTTCCCTGGAACGGGCGGAGACTGTACCGCGAATTTAACCGGTGGAAGCACATGTAATATTGAAATTGAATACGCTCCGGGTGTGGTCAGTGGCGCTGACAATGACACGATCAATCTTCAGTACAATGATGGTGTGGCCACTCAAAACGCGACACGCAACCTGACTGGTATTGCGGTGACTCCAGCCAGTATTACCATCACTGAAAGTGATCCTTACAACTTTGGCACCATTGCCCAAGGGGCCACCATCAATCATACCTTTACTCTCAACAATGCTGGAGGCTTTCAAGCCTCGGCTATTGCAGAAATAGGTTTGGCGGCGCCTTATGCTTTCACCGGTGGTTCCTTCCCTGGAACCGCAGGAAGTTGTGGTGTGACTTTGGCTCCGGCCGCGTCTTGTGATATCGAAATCGAATTCTCTCCAGTGGCTACAGGTCTGGCTCCCGATACTATTGAAATCCAATACAACAACGGTGCTGTCGTTGTGCAATCGGATCGAGACATTCAAGGAACGGGTGCGGCACCTGCGACCTTAACCATCACTGAAACCGATCCTTACGATTTTGGAAGCATCACGCAAGGAGCCACCACCAATCATATTTTCACAATCAACAACACCGGTGCAGTGGCTGCGAACGGTGTGGGCGGAGCTGGTTTGGTCGCCCCCTTTAGTTTTACGGGTGGATCTTACCCAGGAACTGCAGGAACTTGTGGTGTAACAATCAATGCCGGTGCGAGTTGTGCCATTGACGTGAGTTTTTCACCAGTGGCTGCCGCCCTTTCGACAGATACGATTGATATCAACTTTAATGATGGCGCTGGACCACAAACATCGTCTAGAGATGTTGTGGGTACCGGGATTACTCCGGCCAATCTGACGCTTTCAGAAAGTAATCCTTACGATTACGGATTGATTGCTGACGGCGGAACTCGAACTCATACTTTTACAGTCACCAACAGCGGAGCCAGCAATGCCACCGGTCTGTTAGAAACGGGATTGGCCGCGCCTTTCAACTTCTTAGGCGGAGGTTTTCCTGGAACGGGTGGAGACTGTTTAGCCACTCTTGCGGCTGGAGCCAGTTGTGATATTGTCGTTGAGTTCGCTCCAGTGGGTGTGGCCGCTTATGCCGATACGATCAATATTCAATATAGCAATGGGGCCGTGACCCAGAATGCCACTCGCGATATTCAAGGCTCTGCTGGAGCTCCGGCCAACCTGACTCTCGATGGCGGAGCCACCTACGATTACTTAACTCAGGCTGTCGGCTCTTCGACTAATCATGTCTTCACCGTCTCGAATTCCGGAGCGGTGAGTGCCGTCAGTTTGGCTGATGGCGGAGGATTGGCCGCTCCTTTCACTTTCACTGGTGGATCTTATCCCGGAACCGCTGGAGATTGTGGAGCCACTCTTGCTGCGGGTGCCACTTGTTTGGTGGATGTCAGTTTTGAGCCCGCCGCCACGGGTGTCCAAGCCGATACAATTCTAATTTCTTATAATGATGGAGCCGCTGCTCAAAATGCCTCGCAGGATGTGACCGGTAACGGCGCCACCCCAGCTGCGCTCGCAATTAGCGAGACCGATCCTTATGACTTTGGTGATGTGGCTCTAACCTCAAGCACCAATCATGTTTTCTCTGTCAGTAACTCAGGTGGAGTGACGTCAACCAGTATGGCTGAAGTTGGTTTGGCCGCACCTTTTGCATTTACTGGCGGAACTTACCCTGGAACCACCGGGACTTGTTCGACCACTTTGAGTGCTGGAGGATCTTGTACTTTAGATATTACCTTTGCTCCCACAGGATCGGGTGTGAGTCCTGATACCATTGAGCTTGCTTATTTTGACGGCGCCATCGCTCAATCGGCGGATCGAGATATTCAAGGTCGTGGGGTGGCCCCTTCTTTGATAACCATTACCGAAACCGATCCTTACGATTACACCACTCGACCCACTGGAAGTTCAAACACCCATGTGTTTACCCTTTCCAACACCGGTGGAATTATTGCTACCGGCATGGGAGGCTCCGGCCTGGTCGCTCCCTATAGTTTCTTGGGTGGAACTTATCCTGGAACCGGCGGTACCTGTGGTGTGACCTTGGCCGTCGGAGCCAATTGTGATGTGGTTGTCGAGTACGCGCCAGTGGCACCGAGTGTTGCTGATAATGACACCATTCAAATTGACTACAATAATGGAGTTGGTGTTGTGAACACCCAACGTGATGTGACCGGAGCAGCGGTTCTTCCAGCCACGTTAACAATTTCTGAAGCCGATCCTTATAACTACGGAACTCATGCGACAGGGTCTAACACACCACACACTTTCACTGTCACGAATACCGGTGATTTCCAAGCCAGTGGTATCATCGAATCTGGTATTGGGTCGCCTTTTCTTTACGCCGGAGGCGCTTACCCGGGTGTCGGTGGTGATTGTGGAAACACCTTGAACCCCGGTATCAGTTGTACCATTGTTGTTCAATACGCTCCAAGTACGGTGGCGGTGCATCCCGACACGATTGATTTTGCTTACAACAATGGAGTCAGTGTTCAAAATGTGACTCGAGACATCCAGGGAACAGGAGTCAGTCCAGCCACTTTGACGATTAGCGAATCGGACCCTTACAACTATGGAACCGTTCCAACCTCAACGTCGGCTACCCGTATTTTTACGGTCAGCAACACGGGTGGCTTCCAAGCCAGTAGCATTTCAGAAACCGGACTGGTGGCGCCTTTTGGATTTGTGGGAGGAAGCTTTCCCGGGTCGGGCGGGACTTGTGCGGCCACCTTGCCACCGGCTTCGAACTGTACTTTAAATATCGAGTTCGACCCGACGTCTACGGGTATTGCCGCTGATACTATTGATCTTTCTTATGATGATGGAGCCACCGTACAAAATGTGACTCGCGATGTGCAAGGGGTGGGTTCAGATCCTGCAACTCTGACCATCAGTGAAGCCGATCCTTATGATTACGGAAATGTCACAGTCGGTGCTTTTGTTGATTACACTTTTGTGGTTTCCAATACCGGTGGTGTTCCTGCCACTGGCATGGGTGGTGGGGGCCTTGTTGCACCTTTCAGTTTTGTTGGTGGAGCTTACCCTGGAACTGGTGGAACTTGCGGAGTCAGTTTAGCCAACGGAGCCAACTGTAATGTGGTCGTGCGCTACGCGCCAGCGGCCACCGGTGCCACTTCCAATACCATTGAAATCACTTACAATGATGGAGCGACCGCGCAGCAATCCAATCGTGACGTCACCGGAACAGGAATTAGTCCGGCTTTGATTACAATTTCAGAAGTCGATCCTTACAATTATGGATTGATTGCCAATGGAGGAGTTTTATCTCATGCCTTCACACTAACAAACAGTGGAGCCAGTATCGCCACCGGACTTTCTGAAACCGGAATCGCCGCGCCTTTCCGATACTTGGGTGGAACTTACCCTGGATCGGGTGGCGATTGTGGATTGACTTTAGGAGGCGGAGCCAGCTGTACCATTGTTGTAGAATTTGCACCTTCTTTGACTGGTCCATTCAGTGACACTATTGATTTTGCTTACAACAATGGAGCGGCGGCGACAACAGCCACTCGAGATATCCAAGGGACGTCCGGAACACCGGCCACTTTGACTATCTCTGATGGTCCGACTTTCAATTATGGAACTTTCGCTCAAGGGTCTTCAACCGACAAAACTTTCTCGATTACCAATAGTGGAGCGGTCAGTGCTACTTCGGTGGCTGATGCCGGTGGATTGGCCGTGCCATTTGTCTATAGGGGTGGATCTTACCCAGGAACGGGCGGAAGTTGTGGAGCGATCATTGCCGCCGGTGCCAGTTGCGACATTGTGATTAGTTTTGAACCTCCCATTGCCGGTCTGCAAGCCGACACCATTGACATCAATTTCAATAACGGTGTGATCAATACCAACGCCACTCGTGATATTCAAGGAACCGGAGCGGCTCCTGCTAACTTGACAATTTCTGAAAGTGATCCTTATGACTTCGGTACATTAGCGACAGGGGCGTCGAGCACCCACACTTTTACTGTTAACAATAGCGGTGGAGTGGTTGCAACTTCCATGAGTGAAGTGGGATTGGGATCACCTTTTGGTTATCTTGGAGGAACTTATCCGGGATCCGGAGGAACATGTGGTGGTTCACTGAGTGCTAGTACCAGTTGTACCATTGTTGTTGAATACGCACCGATTGCGACAGGGGTGCAAACCGATTCTATCGTCATGTCTTATTTCAACGGAGCGGTCACTCAAAACAGATCTCGCGATGTGCAAGGTCAAGCGGCCGCGCCAGCAAACCTGACTATCACGGATAGTGACCCCTACAACTTTGGAACTCTGCCAACTGGCGATTCTGCCACTCGTGTTTTCACCATCACCAATGCCGGTGGCTTTGCCGCCAGTGCGATTGCTGGAAGCGGTTTAGCGGCGCCTTATAGTTTCCTTGGCGGATCTTACCCTGGAACGGGCGGAACCTGTGGAGTGACCCTGAATTCAGCGGCCAGTTGTAACATTGTGATTGAGTATGCTCCCGTAGCTGTGAGTCCGGCGGATGATGACACCATTATCATTAACTACAATGATGGTGTGACCGGACAAGTGTCGAACCGTGATGTGACGGCTGTTGCCGTGGCTCCTGCTAACTTGACTATTTCTGAAAGCGATCCTTATAACTATGGAACCTTTGCCACGGGTGCTAGCACCAGTCACACCTTTACCATCACCAATACCGGTGGCTTCCAAGCGACGGCCATAACTGAAATTGGAATTGGTGCTCCTTATGGATACCTTGGAGGTTCCTTCCCAGGAACCGGCGGTGATTGTGCGGGCACACTGGCCGCCGGCGCCGACTGTGATATTGTGGTTGAATTTGCACCTTCTGTTCCTGGAACTTTCAATGACACCATTCAGTTCTCTTACAACGATGGAGTCAATCCGCAAAACGCCACTCGCGACATCACGGGTGTAGGTGTGACTCCCGCCTCACTTAGTATTTCTGAAGTGAACCCTTACGACTTTGGGACTCTGGCCGTCGGTGCCACCGTCAACCATACCTTCACAGTCACCAATGGTGGAGGCTTTACGGCTTCTTCCATGAATGAGGTCGGAATTGGTTTGCCGTTCCGTTTCACTGGCGGTGCTTACCCCGGTGCAACAGGAACTTGTGGCGCCACTTTGGCTCCTGCGGCCAACTGTATTCTGGATATCGAGTTCGCTCCCACCGGCACGGGTCTGAATTCGGATGCGATCAATATGAGTTATAACAACGGTGCCGCTGTGGTTTCGGCGACTCGCAACATTCAAGGAACAGGAGCCGCGCCGGCGACTATCACCATCAGCGAAACGGATCCTTATGATTATGGAAGTGTGACTCAAGGGGCAACCGCCACTCGATCTTTCACATTGAACAATACCGGTGGGGTGACCGCTTCCGGGATTGCGGGTGCTGGTCTAGCATCACCCTTTAGTTTCTTAGGGGGATCTTACCCAGGAACAGGTGGGAACTGTGGAGCTTCTTTGTCAGCCGCTGGTTCATGTACTGTGGTTGTTGAGTTTGCACCGATTGCTCTTGGATTGCAGGGTGATACTATTGACATTAACTACAATAACGGTGCGTCGGCGCAAACCTCTTCACGAGACGTACAGGGAACGGGAATTGCGCCGGCATCCATTACGATCACCGAATCCAACCCTTATAACTTTGGTTTGATTGCAAACGGTGGAACCACCACTCATACCTTCACATTAACCAACGTCGGAGCCAGTCCTGCGACCGCTTTGGCTGAAGTCGGTCTGGCAGCGCCTTTTGACTTCCTTGGCGGTGGCTATCCCGGAACCGGTGGAAGTTGTGGCGGAACTCTGGCTGCGGGTGGTGGGACCTGTACCATTGTCATTGAGTACGCTCCGCTGGCTATTGGTGCGGACAGTGATACGATCAATATCTCATACAACAACGGCGCGGCTGCGCAAAATACCACACGCGACATTCAAGGTTCTGCCGGTGCGCCTGCTGTCCTAACTTATTCTGGGGTCAGCCCTTACGATTTTGGAACGCGCGCCACAGGTTCAACAAGCGAACAGACCTTTACAGTGACCAATGGGGGAGCTGTAACGGCGACGGCTATGGCCGACGCTGGTACTATGAATGCGCCCTTCACTTTTAAAGGGGGCACTTACCCTGGTATTGGTGGAAGCTGCGGAGTCACCTTGGTCTCGGGTGGCACTTGTACGATCATTGTAAACTTTGAGCCGACCATTAATGGGTTGCAATCCGATCAAGTGGAAATCAACTTTGACAATGGTGCCATCTTAACCAGTAACACCCACGATGTTCAAGGGACTGGTGCTAGTCCTGCGAACCTAACTATAACCGAAAGTGATCCCTACAATTTTGGAAGTGTCACTGTCACTGGAAGTCAAAACCATGTGTTCACAGTCACCAACAATGGGGGCGTGACCGCTACGGCTATGAGTGAAGTCGGCATTGGTGCCCCGTTTGCTTTTGTCGGTGGGACTTATCCTGGCACCACTGGAACTTGCGGCGCGACCTTAAGTACCAGTGCCAGCTGTACAATCAATGTGGTTTTCTCTCCGATCGGAACCGGTCTGTCAACAGACACGATCAGCATGAGCTACTTCAACGGAGCGAGCACACAAAACAGTGACCGGGCTATTCAAGGAACCGGGGTGGCTGCGGCCAACCTAACAATCACCGAAGCCGATCCTTACGACTACGGAACCGTTCCGTCCGGTAGTAATAACGATTACACTTTCACCATCACCAACACGGGTGGCAGTACGGCCACTGGTCTCGCCGGTGCTGGATTGGTAGCGCCATTTAGTTTTGCCGGTGGATCTTACCCAGGTGGAGCCGGAAATTGTGGAGCCACGTTGGCTGCCGGTGGAAACTGTACCATTGTCGTTCGCTACTCGCCTGTTGCGGTAAGTCCATCCGATACCGATACCATAGACATCAACTACAATGATGGGGTTTCAGCGCAAACCAGTTCAAGAGATGTGCTAGGGGCCGCGGTGGCGCCAGCTCTTCTCCAAATCAGTGAAACCAATCCTTACAATTTTGGAACCCTGGCCACCGGAGCCACAGCCACCCATGCTTTTACAGTCACCAATGCCGGTGGCGTTCAAGCTACAGCCATGACTGAGATTGGCTTGGCATCTCCCTACCGCTACTTTGGTGGATCTTTCCCCGGAACCGGCGGAGATTGTGTGGCCACTCTCAATGCCAGTGCGGTCTGTACGATTGTTGTGGAATATGCGCCGACAGTGCCTTCGGCTGCGGATGACGACACCATTAATTTTAGCTACAACAATGGGGTCAGTCCGCAAAATGCCACTCGTAATGTGACAGGTGTCGCGGTGACTCCAGCTAATATTACGATCACCGAAAGTGATCCTTATGACTTTGGATCTTTTGCGGTGGGAGCAGCAGGAACCCACATCTTTACCTTAAATAATGCTGGTGGTTTCACCGCTTCGGCTATGGTTGAAGTGGGTCTTGGTGGCGACTTTGGATTTGTGGGTGGAACTTACCCTGGTACAACCGGAACTTGTGGTGGAACCCTAGCTCCAGCGGCTTCCTGTACGATCAATGTTCGCTTTGGTCCTTCGAGTACGGGTGTTAAAACCGATACCATCAGTGTGAGCTACAACAATGGTGCTGCTGGCGTCACTTCCGATCGAGATGTGCAAGGAACAGGGGCGGCTGCGGCCAACATCACGATCACTGAAACCGACCCTTACGATTATGGACCTGTGACACAAAATGGTTCGGACGTTTACACCTTCACATTGCAAAACACGGGTGGTGTCACCGCAACCGGTGTTGGTGGAACCGGGCTTGTCGCTCCTTTTACTTTCCTCGGTGGTTCATTTCCAGGAACCGGCGGAACCTGTGGTGGCTCGATTGCGGCCTCCGCTTCTTGTACCATCATTGTTCAATTTGCTCCGACCGCTCTAGGAGTTCAAACGGACACCATAGAAATCAATTATAACAACGGTGCCGCACCAGCTTCTTCAACAAGAGATGTGCAGGGGACAGGAATCGCACCGGCGAGTATTTCGATTAGCGGAAGTGATCCGGTGAGTTTTGGACTGATTGCTGTTGATGGAACCACATCACAAAGTTTAACTTTAACCAATAGTGGAGCCAGTTTAGCGACAGGTTTAACTGAAGTTGGATTGGCACCACCTTACCGCTTTCTTGGTGGATCCTTCCCCGGAACGGGTGGGGACTGTGGTGTGACCTTGGCCGCGGGTGGTGGAACCTGTACCATCGCTGTTGAATTTGCTCCGACAGCTCTAGGGGTGCAAACCGATACTCTTGACATTAGCTACAATGACGGTGCTGTCCCAGCAAATGCCACTCGTGATCTACAAGGAACTGCGGGAACCAAAGCCACGCTTGATTTTGCGGGAGCCGATCCTTACGACTACGGAACAAGAGCGACAGGGTCGACCTCTGAACAAACCTTCACTATCACCAACAACGGTGCGGTCACTGCGACTTCCATGTCCGATGGCGGTGGTTTAGCTTCTCCGTTTGATTGGAAGGGTGGAACTTACCCTGGAGTCGGTGGAAACTGTGCTTTGACCTTGGCCAGTCTTGCTTCTTGTACGGTGGTGGTTGAATTTTCTCCTGGAATCAATGGTCTGCAAACGGATCAAATCGATTTAACATTCAATGATGGATCGGGCCTGACCAGCGGACTGCACGATATTCAAGGTACTGGAGCTGACCCCGCTTTATTGTCGATTTCAGAAGCTGATCCTTATGATTTTGGCGGTTATGCTGTTGGTTCTGGAACTAATCATGTTTTCACGGTCAACAACGGTGGTGGAGTCACAGCCACTTCGATGAGTGAAGTGGGAATCGGTGGGGCTTTCACCTTCACCGGCGGAACCTACCCAGGTTCTGGCGGGAACTGTGGTGGTTCCTTAAGTGCCGGCGGAAGCTGTACTTTGGATATCACTTTCACTGCCGGATCAACTGGTGTGGCGACTGACACGATCTCTATGAGCTATAATAATGGTGTGTCTGTACAAAACTCAAACCGCAACATCCAAGGAACCGGTTTGAGTGTCGCTAACCTGACTATTTCTGATGCGGACCCTTACGATTATGGGAATGTAACCGTCGGTGTGACCGGAACAACCCGCACGTTTACGATTACAAATTCGGGCGGTTCGCCAGCCAGTTCAATGTCCGGTGGTGGCTTAGCCTCTCCTTTCCAATTCTTAGGGGGATCTTATCCAGGAACCGGCGGGAACTGTAGCACCGGTCTGGCTGCCGCAGCCAACTGTACTGTTGTGGTTGAGTTTGCTCCAACCGGAGCCGGTCTCGCCTCGGATACAATGGACATCAATTATAATGATGGTGTGGCCGCGCAAGTGTCATCTCGTGACCTACAAGGAACGGGAATCACGCCAGCCACTTTGACGATTTCCGCCTCGGATCCTTACGATTTTGGCAGTATCACCGTTGGCAACGTAGGATCGCACACCTTTAATGTGACCTACGGTGGACAATCGGTGGCAACAGGAGTGACTGGAACAGGTCTGGTTCCACCTTATGCTTTCCTAGGTGGATCTTATCCCGGAACCGGCGGCAGTTGTGGTGCCACCATCAGTTCTAACTGTACCATCGTCGTCACTTATACCCCGGTGGCCCCAAGTGGTGGCGACAACGACACGATCAGTATTGATTTCAATAACGGTGTAGGCGCGGTGTCTTCGACTCGTGATGTGACCGGCCAAGCGGTTAGCCCTGCCACCCTCACATTGTCTGAGACCGACACTTTCGATATGGGCTCAGCGGTTGTTGGTTCAACAACCAACCACATTTTTGTTCTGACCAACTCGGGCGGGACTCAAGCGACATCCATTGCTGAAACAGGCTTGGCTCTTCCGTTCCGATTTACGGGTGGAACCTTTCCTGGAACCGGCGGAAATTGCGGGACCACTTTAGCTCCGGCCACTCCTTGTAACCTTGATATTGAATTTGTACCATCAGGAACCGGAAATCCGACGGATACGATTAACATTTCATACAACGACGGAGTGACCACACAAAATGCCACTCGAATTATTGATGGAACCGGGGTTGGACCGGCGGACCTTACCATCAACGATGGACCGACTTACAATTTTGGTGTCAACTTAAACGGAACATCTGTGAATCATATTTTCACAATAAATAACGCCGGTGGTGCGACGGCGACGTCGATCACGGGCTCTGGTTTGGGCGCACCTTTTGCGTTTGCTGGCGGTGGGGGATATCCCGGAACCGGTGGAACCTGTATCGGAACACTAGCACCTGCTGCTAGTTGTACTATTGTTGTCACCTTCTCTCCGGTTTCTGCAGGCGTGGCTAATGACACAATAGACATCAATTACGATGACGGCGCTTCGGCTCAGACCTCTTCACGAGATGTGACTGGAACCGGTTCGGATGTGCCAGATGCTCCGACCACAATCACTCTTAACACTCCGATTTCGTCACCAGGAAACATTTCGAATCCGACTCTGAGCTTAAGTGGTGGCGACGTGGCATCCGGTGTGATTCTCAGAGTCTATACTGATGCCGCTTGTACAGAACCCGCAAACCGTGTGGGTCAGGTCACGGCCACCGGTTCGCCACAGTTGTTGACTCTGTCGACCGCCTTAACCAATGGATCTTACAATTTGTATGCGACTCTTGAAAACACGGATGGATTTGTCTCGACCTGTTCAACGGCCAGTGCTGCCTACGAATATGATGCCGTGGTACCAGCCGGTCCGACCAATGTGACCGTCACCGACTGGCACAACGATTTAACAAGCACACCGGTTTTCACTTGGACCAACTCGGCATCTGGTGATGTGGCCACCCATGAAGTGGGTGTGGCAGACAACGCTCCAGGGACTAATATTGTAGTGGCCTACAAAGATGGAGGCAATGATGGAACGGATTCTTTTACTGGTATTGGATTGGCCGAGTGTACCCAATACTGGCCGGTGGTTCGCGCGGTTGATAATGCGGGTAACAACTCGTCACCCGTGCCTGCAGCCACTCCATTCCGTGTTGACGTGAACCCTCCTGGAACTCCAGGTGGTGGAACTATCGCGTTGTCTGACTTTGCCACCGGAACTCAGGGTGAGACTGCAACTTGGGCGGCTTCTGTGGAAGCTTGTGGTGTTGACTATTATGAAATGGCGGTGGGGTCTGGGACTTCCGGTGCGGCTCAGTTTGATATCAGTGGTGGCTGGGAAGACATCGGTAATGTCACCAGTTACCAACCGGTGGATGGCGATGGCGTCTTCACATTCACGGGACCCATGGCTGAAGCCACCAATTATTATATTTCGGTTCGAGCCGTCGACCTTTCTGGACAAACCAGTACTCTAGCAGCGGTGTCGCCGGCTTTCCAAACCACTGCGCCGAACGCGATTACCGATTTGTCTTACGCTGACCGATCTTCGACCTCGTTGACTCTATTCTGGTCTGACCCAGGTTCGTTGGGTGCGGCTATTACCGATTATAACGTTTACTGGCGGCCGACAGGTCCAGGACCCTGGACTCAATTTGTTGATGGCGTTTCGACCAACACCATTGTAGAAGTGACAGGATTGTCTGCCGGAACCACTTATGACTTTATCGTGCGTGCCACCAACGGTTCCGAATCTCCAGATTCTAATGTTGTGACCGAGAAAACTGGACCGAATTCTCCACTGTTTGATGACACCCAGTTCGCAGCACTTAATATTGGGGGAGCCAGTAATGGAGCCTCAGGATGCCGAGTGATTGCTTTTGAGAACAACACGGTTGTGCAACTGAATTCGGCCCCATTGACTACCTTGACTACGGCCGGTGACACTTTTAATTTCAACTGTACCGGTAACTACGACATCATTGAAGCTGACAAACCCATTTATGTGATGGGTCGTCGTGGAAATCACCATATTGGATGGCAAACTTCAAAATTCTCAGGAACCGAATTCTTAACTTCATTGACCCGTGCCGGACCTCACAACATTTACGTGTACGCCTTTGAAGCGACCACTGTGACAGTGAACCGAAATGGCGCTTTCCTTTCAAACCGAGTGATGGCCGCCGACACCGGTTATACCTTCTCTGGTTTAGGGACGAATGGACTGTATGAGATCACTTCATCGGGTGGATTGATCGCGGTTTATACTGATTCAGGCAACACTGATGATCCCAAGATTTTACCACCAAAAGCCCAAAAGCTGATTGGTTTCCCATCCACACGTGGTTATCTAACATCCGAAGGTGTTGACACGGTGACTGTCAACTCGACCGGCTTGGATAACTATACGGTGGCTGTCAATGGATCGTCTGAATTCTCGGTGGCCACAGGGGCCGGGCTCTACTCGGGTGACGCTTTTGTGGTGACTTCCACCGGTAGCAATCGAATTTCGATCAACTCGAATGCGGATCAAAACGGAAACTGTTCGGCTCCCTTTATGCCGCCATCGATGATGAGTAACCGTTTTATTGTCGCAGGCGACACAGATTATGTGGCCATGGCTTCGACCCTGCCAGTTTCTATCGAAGAAGTGAACGCTGCAACAGGAGCAGTGATAACAACTCACACGATGACTGGAACATCCGCTTTTGGAGGGATCTATCGACTGAATCTGAGTGGAAATTTCGCAGGTCGAATTTTTAGAGCCACCACAACCAGCGGACGATTCCACATGTGGTATCAACCGAATACAAGTCAAACTTACCAACGCCAAGATGACGAAACCGTATCCTTTGGTTGGGATTAAGAGAGGATGAAATGAAACTGATGGCTGCATTAATTTTTGTTGGATTGTTGATTCCTGGGATCAGTTTTTCGGCCAACGAAAGCTGTTTTCCCATCAGTCGCGCCCGTCACGACTATCATTGTTATAGTTTAAATAATGAAAAAGAATGTCTGGACACCCAAGATGCTTACTCTTGTGGCTGGGGTCAACGCACGCAGGAGGCTCCCAGTGACGACGATCTGTTGGTTTGCGATGACTCCCGATGCTCCAAGCGTCTAGACGGAGACGATGAAGACTTTGTTGATTTGAGCCGTCCACAGCAGGACGAGTCCCAGTAAGTGAAGCCAAGGGGCTGAGCCGTATAAAAGGCTAGGCAGAAAGCCTAAAAAATTCTGGCTAAATTCCATTATAAAAATCGGCTAGAAATTGGTAGGATGGTCCTATGAAATTGAATCGCACTGTCGGCATGACGCTGACTTTTCTTCTTGTTTCCTTAACGGCCTTTTACTTTTTTAGCCGGCCGTCGATCGAATCGAAGCCAAAAAGCCCGGAATCCGACAGGGATCGTTCGTATAAAAAAGGTCTTTTTTCTTTTCAAAAATTGCCAGAAGACACTGTCAGTCAATACGAGACTCTTGTTTTTAAGGAGGACCTTTTTGAAGGTGATCCTATTTTGAATTCGTTGAAAGAAGAAGAATTGGAGTTACTGATAGTTAGTTTTTTACACCAGTTTTCTAAGCAAATACAAAGCTCGGGAAAGGTTGAGTTTTTTTTCAATCCGCCCCAACGCCCTTTGATGAGTCTTCTCAATCAATATGGGATTGATACCATCAAAGAGGATCAGGTTTCTTTCCTTGCAGAAAATAGTAAAGGGGTTGCGAAGATCGGTAACCGAACCTATGGTCGGTCCGATCTTAACGAGGAGAAGTATTACTGGGGGGCTTATCACAGTCGGGTCTTTAGACGAAAGCTGGATTTGATTGAAGCGGCGGTTGTTAAAAATCTACTGTCCACAGCGGCCCGCCAGGAAAAATTAAATTTGCAGGAATACACCAGTCAATACGTCTATGGGAAAGATCAGCCTCTTGTGTTTTCTGATCCCAAAGTAAGAGAATTTGTGTCAAAGAATCTGGTCAAGAAATCGATTGCCTTTGATATTGAATTGCCAGACTTTTCTGTTGAGTTGAAGCCAGACTGGAGCCCCTCTTTGGGGAATTTGGAAAGTCCCATGGCTTGGGTTGTTTTCGATAGTTTTTACAGTGAGTCTGGGCGTGACTTTATTAAGAACATCAAAGGCCGCTGGCAAAAGTACCCACAGGTGACTTTTTATTTTCATCCTGTTTTCGCTAAAACTGATCGGTTTCAAAATCTTTTGGCCGAATTTAGTTTTTGCATTTGGGCTTTGCAACCCGATCACTATTGGGACTTTTTAGGACGAGCCATTGACGTTCCACAAAAATCTTTCGAAAAAGATGTCTATGCTATTGTTGCAGATCTCGGTCTACCAAAGAGCCCAATCCAGCAGTGTTTTTATGAACAGAAATATAAAAATGTTGTTCAGTACCATCTTGATTATGCTTCGTTTTTAGGAATCCAATCAGGGCCTGTCATTTTTTTTAGAGGCGAGGTGCACACAGGTTTTGTATCGGTGGATGATTTACTCTAGACAATCAGAAGTTTTTTTAGTGCATGACAACATGGTCGCAACCAAGTTATACTTAGGTTTAGCAACCAATTGTGTGGGGACAGTCGATGAATGCAACGGAGAGAAACTCAAATCCTGTATGGGACTGCCACTGTCATCTGTCGTTTTTAGAGAATGAAGATTCTGAAAATTTAATTTCCTCCAACCCCAATGTTCAGTGGATTTTGGGAGGCTATCAGCCTTCTGAATGGGAGCATCAGGTACACTTAAAAAAAAGGGCTCCCAACAATATATCAACTTGTTATGGCCTGCACCCTTGGTATGTCAAAAGTGATGAATTCGATCTCAGCCGAGACCTTGAAGCCTTAAAGATCTGGGGTGATCAAGCGCAATGGATTGGAGAAGTGGGGCTGGATTTTTTTGGTGACGATGCCCATTTAAAAAAAGATCTGCAAATCAATGTGTTTGAACAGCAATTAGAAATGTCTTCTGGCCAACCTTTTGTATTTCATGTGGTTCAAGCTCACCGGAAGGCTCTGGAAATTCTCAATGGATACTCGGTAAAAGGTTTTGTTCACAGTTTTTCAGGATCTCCTGAGATCGCTGATAGTTACTACAACGAAGGAATCCTTTTATCGTTTGGGCCAAGTATTTTGAATGACAACTTTAAGAAAGCGAGAGAATCCCTCGTCCACCTTCCCATCGAAGCGATCTTAGTGGAGAGTGACACTCCTAGCCACCCATTGGACGAAGAAAGTCCTATCGCCAATTTAGAATTGGTCTACTCTGAGGTGGCGCGTCTAAAAAAGATTTCTGTGGATGATCTGAAAATTCAGGTCGCGATCAACATAGAGAATTTACGCAATCCTTGATTTTCGGTCCGGTACACTTGTCAAATTGCGGGATTCCTGTTTATCTGGCTCCACTTAACCATAAGGGAGTCATTTTGCAAGAACAAGAAACTAAAACGAAGCTTGATAATATCACTCAAACTCTTCAGCAGTTGATCGATCGCTCACGAGTTAAGGCCAGTCTTTTAAAATTAGAGTCTCAGCAGGCTTGGCAAGATTTAGAAGGGTTCTTCTTTCGATTGCAAGGTCGCCTTAAGCAAGGGTCTGACGAAACCATGTTGCAAACCCATCTTGCCATGATGGAAGCCAGCGAAGAATGGAAAGAGTTCAAGAAAGAATTTAGCGGCTATGTCGACAGACTGCAGGCTGGAGAGAAAGTCGATTCGGCCCGGCTGAAAGCCCATCTAGCGAAAATGGAATTGCAGGACCGTTGGGAACAAGAAAAAGAAGATTGGCAAAAAGCCTATGATAAAAAAATAAAACCGCAGTTAAAAGAGTCCCTAGACGAAATGCAAACCGAAATGAAAACCATGGTGGAGAGCCTTGTCGATTGATCACCGGTTTGGCGGCATTCAACGTTTGTATGGAGGTGTTGGGTTTGCCAAGATTCAGAAATCCCATATTGCCGTGATCGGCTTAGGAGGTGTTGGATCCTGGGCGGTCGAGGCCTTGGCAAGAACCGGTGTCGGGCGACTGACTCTTGTCGACTTTGACGACATTTGTCTTAGCAATGTGAATCGCCAGTTGCACGCAATGGATGGTCATATCGGGCAACTTAAAACAAAAGCGCTTGCCGAGCGGGTACAAAAAATAAATCCACAGATAGAGGTCCAAGTCATTGATGAAGCCTTTTCTAGAGAAACAGAAAGCCTTATTTTTTCTGATGCCTATGATGGGGTAGTCGATGCTCTTGATCATGCCTACACAAAATTTGATTTGGTGGTGGCCTGCCGTGAAAGAAATATACCAGTGGTGCTGTCGGGGGCAGCCGGAGGAAGGCTCGACCCGTCCCAAATCAAGACAGGGGATCTGTCAAAAAGTGCGGAGGACCAAATGTTGGCCGCCGTTCGCAAAAAACTGCGACAACGGGCCGGCTTTCCTCGTAAAGGATCCATGGGGGTGCCTTGTGTTTACACGACCGAGACTCCGGTTTACATTGGCGCCGAGGGCTGCATAAGTGAAACCAAGCCCGAAGACTTTAACAAACCCTTAGATTGCAGCACAGGCTTTGGAACAGTCACACACATCACTGGGAGTTTTGGTTTCAATCTTTCCTATCTTGTTGTGCGAGAGATTCTTAAATCCTAATAAAGTGGTTTTTATTGTCGATGTTTACGACAATTTTCCGACGACAGCCGTGGGTCCCTGGTAAACGCCCTCTCAGCTCGTTTATTTTCGGATTTCAAAATCAAACATTCATACTAATACTCGACTGGCCGATGGGTGGGTGTGCGCCAAGGATGGCCCAGCTTATTTTTTTGCCGTAACATAATAGTTACTCTCGCGACAGGGCTGGTTTCAGAAGCCATTCTTTGGCTTTTCTCCTGTTTTTTTCTAAACTACCCTTATGACAAAATCCCTTAAGTATTTGATTCTTTTGTTGGTCTTAATTGGTGGTGCTTTCTTTTTCTATCAATATTCGAAGAAGGGGGGATTTGGAAACGGAACTTCGAAAACAAAAAACTCCCAAGGCTTTAACGGCAAGGTGCACTTCCAGTTGACCGACTTGCCCGATGGAGTGGTGGGGCAGTCGGGACCCCACACAGTTGTAGATAAAGACCTAGAAAATAAAGCTCCTATGCGCAGTTTTCGAAATAAACGCCGAGACATCCTTTTTGCCTTGATCTACAAACAGTTTGTGAGTCTCAATGAAAATCCAGTCGAAATGATTGAATTTTCATTTAAAAAAGTCAGTCTTTCTGCCAGTGCTATTCTCAATAAGTTTGGAATCAAAGAAAAGTATGAAACCAAAATATCATTTCAAGCCTTTCCTGCGTCCGAAGGGCTGGCGAAAGTGGATGGGAAAGTCGTCACAAAAAAAGATTTAGACTTGAATAACTTTATTTGGGCTTCTTACGAAACAGAAATTTTTCTTTATAAATTAACAGAAATTGACCGAATTCTTAAAAATAAAATCGTCAATGCTGAGGCCAAACAACTTAAAATGCCCTCTTCTATGTTTATAGAAAAGTATGTGAACTCTAAACTGCCGGATTCTATTAGTGATGCTGATGTCAGCGCCTATATACAGAAATACAATATTGAGGATACCGAAAGAAATCGCAAATCCGCTAGCAACCAGCTTCTGCAAAACCGTCGCCAACGAGGATTTGATTATATTCTTGAAAAATATTTGATGGAGTTACCGATTCAGGTGGGTCTGTCGGCTCCCAATTATAAAATTGAAGGCAAGGAGGAGTGGACCCCGGTTCTGGGCGATAAAAAGGGTCTGAGTTTGACTCTATTTTCGGGCACTCGTAACTCACAAACTGTCAAACTGATTCGTGAGATATTTGCACTGAAAGACCGCTACAAGGGTTTGCAGCTCAAGTATCGGCCGTTTTTTTTAGCCTCTGATAAGATGCAGTATCTGGCTTCACAAATACAGTTTTGTGTTTTTATGAAGGACCCCAATGCCTTCTGGGATTTTTTTGAAAAATCATTGGGAGATTACAAAAATGAGACGGAAGCGAAATTACTTGCTGTAGCTAACGATCTGGATTTAAATTCCGCTCAACTGAAAACTTGTCTGACTCAAGGGGAGTCTAAGCAAGTGGTTGACTATCATTTACAGTACGCTATGTACTTAGGGATCACTTCAGAACCCGTACTCTACATCGACGGCGAGGTCTTATATGGAGGCATTCGTATCTCTGATGTAGAGAAGATTATACAAAGAAAATTAGAGATCCCAGCTGCTGGTGACTGGTGATTGCGCACCAAACCGAGACAGAATCTAGGACTTCAGTCATAAGGGATTCTTGCCGATTAATCTTTACCAAGCCTGGGAGGGCCGTCCATGTCTAAATCAAAACCTTGGAAATATTTGGCTGCAAAAACCGGTGAAAAAGTCAAAGTGGATGCCGAGGATTTTGAGGAATTGATGCAGCGAAGTTGGCGGGTCATCTATACAGGCAAAGCCAAGAAACCATCGGTCGTTACTAGTATTCGGAGCGGTGATAAAGTCCGAACCATGACACTCGGGCAGTACCTTATGAAACCGAAGGCCGGTAAAATGGTCTACCCTCGGCGCTGGCAGGGTGGTTTGGACTATCGAAAGTCGAACCTCATTGTGTGTTCAATGAAAGAGCGGCAACGGATGTTACCTAAGCGGGCCGACAAAAGCACTTCGCGCTACAAAGGCGTTTCCTTTGTAAAAAGCAAAAAGATATGGCGGGCGCGGATTGAAAAAAATGGACAGTCGCATTATTTGGGTGATTATGCCAAAGAAGAGCATGCGGCTCTGGCTTACAACAAAGCGGCTAAAGAAATGTTTGGTGACATTGCCTACCAAAATCAAATCATCAAAAACGATGAGCGACGAAAACTGAAAAAAAAAACCTAAGTTTTTAGATCTTGCTCATTAAGGTTTATGACATTTGAATAAATCATGAAAAGAAAATGACTGATAGCCTTGGCTTAAGATTTTTCGACAGGATTCAATATCCCCTGACAGGATCTGCTGATCCTGGTTGTGTGTTGCCAAAGCGATATCCACTAGTAAACTCGGAAAATTCAAGGGATTGAGCTCTAAAGTTTCAGGAAAGGACTGTAGCAGATCTGTGGCCTTCGCCTTGAGGGCTAAATCGTCATAAAAGGAGCCCAATCGTAACAAATTCCAGTAGGTTTGAGATAAAGCACTGGGAAGACCAAGGTCGGTAAAAAGAAACTGGGTGGGTAGAAGATCGTTGTTGGAACTGAATCTGTAAAGAGATTGGTCCGTCGAGTAAAACAACTCATCTTGCTTGGCTTGCAGTTCTTTAGCGAAATGTAAAAAAGACTGGTCAAAAGTGGTTTGGTGCAACTCCAAGAGGGCATCGATAGTGAAAGCATAGTCGGCCAGGTTTGCCATTTGTTCAACATGCCCCTTGAAACTGGAATGGTAGAGGCGTCCATCGCGATGGCGGTGGTGGGACAAAATAAAGTCCATATGTCTGCGAATCTGCTTTTCTAAATCTGCAGACGGCCAAAGACGTAGAAGTTTGGCAAGACCAGCTAGGGTGTAACTGGATGTGGCTGTGACCACCATTTCATCGGTGACCAAAAAATCTTTTGATGAGCGCGCATCCATCAGTTTTTTCTCCAAAATTTGGTTCCCGGGTTTTACGAAAGAAGTCTTTCGGCGCAGCAACGGCACGCGGCCAGCAGAGGTCTGAGCAAAGTGTAAAGTGTAAGTTTCAAAAAATGGAATTTGCTGATTAGCGCTCAAAATAGTTTGAATCTGACTTTTGGACCAAGAGTAGTATTCTCGGGCTTGCGCCTGGTTAATTCCACTGAGGCTAGTGTAGAACCCCCCATATTTTGCTGAGAGTTCATTGAGAAGAAACTGTGACAGTTTGACTAGTGTTATGCGGTTGATATCGTCACTTTGAAAACGAAAGAAATCTATGTAGGCATGGAGAGCGGTGGCTTGATCTAACAGAGTTTTTTCAAAGCCGGGACTGTTCCAATCACTGGTTTTAGAATAGTGATAAAAGCCACCATGAAGATGATCAAACATACTGCTTTTAGAGAGGCTGACCAATGTTTTCTTTAGCATTTTTAAACTCTGTGAATCTTTTGATATTTCGTGAAAAAAAAGCAAAGCTCGCATATCCAGATTGACCAAAAACTTTGTCTGACCCTTTTTTCCTCCATAGGCAGAGTCAAACTGGTGAGTGTAACGAGCATAAAACTGTTGCAACAGGTTTTGATCTCTCATTGCATCTTCATGAACATTAGATTGGGGTTGGGTTTTGTCGGCAAAGGTATCTAGCTCTGACAAAAGATTTTTTCGATCGTTTTGCCAAGCGTTCTGGGATTTTTGCAAAACACCCAAGAACTTTTTAGGTTCAGCGAATGTGGTCACGAACACAGGCTTAAGATCAGGAGTGAGAATAATATTGATCGGCCACCCTGCGAAGCCCATGATCAGGCTTTGTAGGTTTAAAAAGTAGCTATTCACCTCTGGAAATTGCTCGCGATCGACCGCAATCGAGATAAAATTTGTATTCAAAAAATCACTGACTTCCGAATCTTTAAACACCCTGTTTTGCAATTGTCCGCATGGTTCGCAGGCCGTATACCCAATATTCAAAAAAATTAGCTGATCTCTGTTTTTAGCCTGAGCAAGAGTGGTCGAATGCCATTGTTTCCATTGCACCGGTGTTTTAGCGATTTCTTTTAAATACCGGCTGTTGGCTTGAGCGTCGACAAGAGGAGGTTTTCTTTGCAAGCAGTTGGGAAGAGCCAACAAAAAAGGGAGTATGATGACTCCCTTTAAGCGATCAATGGATAATGCCAATTTTTAAAACCCAAAAAAGCTTTTTATACGAGCCCACAGACCTTGTTTGGAGGCTCCGCCTTTAAGACCCAGTTCTTTGAAGCTGGACTTCAAATCATTGGCATTCAGAGACTCTATGATCAGGTCATTGAGTACAATCAGAGGCGGTGATGTGATTCCCATTTTGTTGGCATATTGTAAATGAGTGTCGACTTTCGATTGAAACTTGCGTTTCAAGAAGCAATCACGAAACTGTTCAAAATCAACTCCCGAATTTTTTGCGGCTGTATTAATTTTTGTCTCCGGATCTTCTTGCTCGGATTCGATGATGTCGGCCATAAAGTTCCAATAAGCCCCTTGGTCAATCGAGCCCACACAGAATCCGGCTTCGGCTTCCATACGAGCAAGGCGGTCTCGCTCTGGGAAAGAGTGGATAAAGTAGGCCGTCAATTGTTTAGACCAGTCTTTTTTGAGCTCTAAGAAAGAACGCAACGAGGATTTGCACTCTTCGCAGTCCCAGTGACCGAAATAAACGAGAGTGGCATTTTTAGCCTCACCCCAGTGGTAAATATCATCGTTTATAAAATCAGTGGATATTTTTCGAAGGGGAGCCATAAATGCGACTTGTACCGGCTTGTTCATCAATTTTTCGGCCACATAGTTTTCAATTTTTTTATCCCGCTTGTTTTGTAAAACAATATCTTTCAGACGAGCCATCATCTCTTCAGTGATATCAGACTCAGAAATATTTTTTTCTTTGGCAAAAGCTTCGACGTCCTCATCAGAAACCTCAAGGGGGCCTTTAAGAATTTTATCTTTAACAAAGTTCTCCATGGCTAGGTTTTCTTGCTTTGATGACTGCAACAGGTAGCGACGAACAACAATGCCGTTCAAGCGTTGCAAACGCTGCTTGTAGACCTGTTCGTAAAGTTTAGAGTAGCTAAGGTCTGACTCCAGAAACTGAGCCCAGGTCAGCTGAGCCTTATCACTTTTAGCTAAAATATTTGAATTTAAATTATCAACAAACTCTATTTTCAGATCCTGTGGGTTCGAGTCTTCATCGCGTCCCATGCTGGCTGCGACTTTATCCTCTGGCTGCTTGATGAAAAGAGTCAGTGACTTGGTTTCGGGCTGAGTCTCTCGGCTCCAGTTGAGGACAAATTCAATGGCTTTAGAATCGAGACGTTGTTGCAATTCCTGTAGGGCCACATCTTGCGAGGCCAATTGCGACCAGCTCACCGGTGTGCCATCGACCATGGCTGCATTGTCTTTGTCGATTTCAGGGGAATAAACATACTGAATCGGACTATCATAAGGCAAAACAGCGGTGGAGGCTGACTGGGCCGGCGAAGACTTTTTGCTACAGGCACTAAGAGCGAAACAGAAGATTAACGAATAGAATAAAAGACTTTTCATGGTGGTCCTTTCTTTTTGTAATAAAATTATAGTGGTCTGTTTTGCCAATGACAATGACAAGTCTTGGTTGAAAAACAGGTCAGCTGGACGAAAGTCAGGCTTTTGTTGTTGTGGTCTGTTTTCTCCTAGGAAATTTCACAGGCCAAAAGGCTTTTCCAAGCCTTTTCGTCTTTATCTTTCAATTCGAGGCAGGACTGGCTGTCCCAAATCGCTAATTTTTCGTCGTAGTTTGTCAGTTCTTGAATGTACTCTGAGGCCATCAAGTGCCTGTACAGATGGATATTGAGTTCGGAAGGCTTGTAGTTTGAAAGATTAAACAGTTTTTGCTTTGGATCAACCTGTAGGTTTTTAGGGATGTTTGCTGAGTCCACCGGGTAGATGTACATCCGCGTCCGTTCATTGAAGATACGTGACAATCGGTCCAACGAAGCCAGGCGTTCATTTTCCAAAATCTGAATCACTTTGGTGGCACGAAACACGACATTGATATGATTGTTGGTGAACATAGCCACATACTCGGTGAGTCTAAAAGTTCGTTCAAATTCGGTGATTAAGATATTCTGCTTGCACTTTCTTAACAGTTGAACTTTACGTATCAGATCGCCGAAGCTGTCCTTACTGCGATTGTAATAAATTTCACTGACAAGGTAGGGGTCACACAGGCCTTCGGTTTTGTTGCCACAGTAATGGTCACGAGCCGATCGAAGAATATCAATGTCGGTTTGTAAGGGAGGGTCAAAGCTTCCGCGATGAATGATCACCTGCTTGTCGTAGAACTCTTCTGCCAAATGCGAAACCACACCAGATTCCGGAATCAAAACGGTCTGACAGAGCTTTTTGTCAATCAGCAACAAACTGGCCTCAATGGGGTCAACTGTGACAAAATGCGGGCCTTCAAAGTGAACCACATTGATTTCGACGCGATTCTCAAGACCGCCGTCCATCAAAGACTCTAAAAAATCCTCAATGTTCTTACTTTTGTGAAAGCAAGCGTAGGTTAAGTTGACACCCAAAATTCCCAGAGCCTCTTGCTGGTGCAAGTTGGTTTGATCCAACATTCGCACATGCAAGATCACTTGACTGGGTTTTTCAGTGGCAGTCTGTTGAAATTTCAAACCCATCCAACCGTGGCAATCGCCGGTATATTTAAAACTTTTGGCGGCTACGGTATCGGCAAAGGCGAAAAAGAATTTCTCATTTTTGTCTTTTTCTGAAAGTCGAGACTCTAAAAGCGAATACTCGTGGTCCAACATCTTGCGAACTCGTGACTCCACAACATAACGACCTCCATCGGTCTTGCCGTATATCTCATCACTGAAGGTCATGTCATAGGCCGACATTGCTTTGGCAATGGTGCCGGCGGCGCCACCGACCTTAAAAAACCAACGGGCCACCTCTTGGCCAGCGCCAATTTCGGCAATAGAGCCATACAAGGGTTTGTTAAGATTGATCGAAAGAGCTTTCTCAGCGGTGGATTTTTTGTTGTTCATGGCCCTAGTTTACGCCGAGAATGGCTTTTTAAAAAGCCCGAGTTTGTATTTGCGAAAGATTCGGGCAATCAGCCTTTCTGAAACAGAGAATTTAAGTAGTGCGATAGGGTAAGGCTTGCTAGCGTTTGGTCGGGAGAAAATTCTATGAAAATCATCTTTTGTATTTTGTTACTTATTCCAGGTTTGGCCCATTCTAAAAACCGATCTGACAGTCTGTCGGGTCTATCCTCGGGAGCCTTTATGGCGGCGCAGATGCATGTCGCCCACTCCAAAGTCTTTAAAGGCGTGGCGATCATAGCGGGAGGACCATTTGGGTGTTCCGGAGGCGAAGTTACGGGTGCCTTGTTTGTTTGCATGCAAACTTTGATGGGTAAGCCCAGTGGTGCGGATTTATTTGCTGAAGCCATTCGTTTAGGAGAAGCGGGAAAAATTGATCCAGTTTCCAACTTGCAAGGCAGTCGGGTTGTCCTGGTGACGGGGCCCAATGACACCACCGTTTACTCCTCGGTTGTTTATGAAAACAGAAGCTTTTACTCCAGTCTCAGTCGAGAAAGTATCAAAGTTATCGATGATCTTCCGGTGGGGCACGCCTTTCCAACTGTCGACAAAGGAAACCCATGCGAAACAGGAAGCCAAAAACCGTGGATCAGCGCCTGCGGTCGTGACGTCCCCGGAGAAATTCTCAATCACTTTTATGAAGACTTGCAAAGCCCGGCTCCAGCCAAGCTTGAAAGTTTTTTTCAGTTTCCACAGCCGCAAAGAAACTCTTTAGATAAAAAGGGGATCGCCTACATTCCTGAGGTCTGTCAAAAAAAATTAGACTGTCCGATTCATATGTCGCTGCACGGCTGTCAACAAGGGCTTTCACGGGGAGTTGGAGATTTTTATTTTAGAAATGTAGGGCTCAACGAATGGGCGGAGTCCAATGCGATCATTGTTATGTATCCTCAGGCCATTTCGAGTCTGGGAAACCCTAATCAGTGCTGGGATTGGTGGGGTTATCTTTCGAAGGATTACTTGACGCAATCGGCTCCACAAATCTCTGACTTGAAAAGTCTATTTGACCAATTCAAAGACAAAACAATTGAGCTTGAACCTTACCCGCTTTAAAAGCTGGCTTCGGCTCCCACCTGGGCAAACCAACGGGTGTACACCTGCAGATTTTCGATGTTGTTGCTTTCTTGCCAAAGCGGGCGACCCACCATGGCATTGATGGTAATATCTTTAGTGATTGCATAACGGCTATTGATATTGGCGGTCAGCTCCCAAAAGTTACGAGGCGAGTGAAAGAAGCGCATGATATCTAAACGTCCATAGGTGCTGTCTTGTCCATTCATTCGTTGAACGTGACGGTAGTTTAGCCACAATCCGGGCATCAACAATGAGTTGGCCAAGAAGCTGTACCAAACACGGCTAATGTATTCGTTCCCCCGGCGGTAGCTGTACTTGTTGCGTCCATTGCGTAGAATGGCCATTCCAAAAGCACCCAATTGGTGCTGATTGCGAGTGGCAAGGTACATCAGGCTTGGCTCTAAATCGTAAGTGCCAGAACCCAGTTGCATGTTGTAGGGGTAATTGAAGGCTGGTGCGTTGACATTCTTTTCGCTGACCGAACCGGTGGGGACCGACAGAGCCAGATCGGCAATAATCAAATCAAAACCATTGAAAAAAGTTTTAGTGGCTTTCATTTTAGTATCACCCATGCCTTGGGTTACATCTTTACTAAAAATCGGACCAAATTGGGTTTCGGCATAGTTGCGAATTTGTCGGGCCTGCACTGCAAACTGCAAGGTGGATGTGGCGAGGTAGCTGAGCTGCATTGTTTGCGTTGAGTAGCTGATGCCCTCAAATCCATAAAGGCCACTGTCTGAATAGTGGCGGCCTTGAAAGTCATAGTAGAGGGTATCGAAAGAGCCTTTAAATAGGGGGCGGTTGCTTGACGCTTTTGTCGTGAGACTCTGCGCCTGGGATTGTAAGCCTACGGCCAGACCAAAAAGAACAAAGACAATATTCAACACTAAGTTCATTTCGCGGCTCCCCAGGCCTCTGCGGTGAGGTTGGAGTAATCAAGCAGGCTTTCGCGAAGGGTTTTGGGAGGATTCCCCGTTCCCACCGTCACGGCAGACTCAATAGGGAGTTTTTCGGCAAAGGCTAACTTCGTTTGCTGGGCCGCTACTTCTGGAGCCACTCCTGGGATGGCGTGATAACTGCCGGTAAAAGTCACGAGACTGCGTTTGCCAGGGTTGTCTTGCATCAGTTCCCAAAAAGTCTGTTGATCTTGAAACAAAGGCTGGTCTTCCAAGGTGGCAACAAAAAGACTGGTCGGAGGAAAATCCACCTCCACATAATCTTTGAGATCAAACCATTTTGATGAGCGCGCCATTTGATAAACACCGCTATAAAAATTTTCAAAGGGAACCCCAGAAAAACTGTAATTGTTGGCCGTAACGATGAACGACAGGGTGTTGCCGATTTCAGCATCGTAGAAATAGTCGGCGTAAAGGTTGCCGGCCAATTTCAAGTTGCGAAACCAGGTGTGGCGAGACGCTCCATAAGGGTTGTAGCGCCCAGACGTGACAACCGCCGGAGCCATCAAAATAAAATGATCGATTCGGTCTTTAAACTGGGTCGCTAATTCAACGGCGGGAATCGATCCGTAAGAAAGAGCCACCAGGTTGAAGCGATCAATTTCTAGGGAGTCGATCACTGCTATGGTTTCGTCCACTAGGTCTTGGGTCTCCAAACCTTGTTGCAGCCAGGAATACAAAGGGTGGTATTTCAGCTTGGCAAAAAAGGGTGTTTCACCCTCCAGACCTCGTAAAGATTCAGGTTGAGTGCTGTAGGCCACCTGCAACACGCCCGTCCCGTCTTGAGACAGAGCTGTAAAATACTCATCCCAATTTTCAACGGCATAAATTAAGCCATTCATTAAAACCACGGTGGGTTTCCCAGCCTTGGCCGGTTGGTGTTTGTAGTAAACCACATGGTCAGAGGACAATTTAAGGTAGGCCTCCGCTGCGGCCCAAGTTTTTGGGCTCCATACCGTGGCTATCGCAGCCGTTAGCAGAACTGTCATCATCAGTGCCGATTGCTTCATTTAAAAACTCCTTGGGTTTGTACTCTGTTTTTCAATTCTTTTTTTAAAATCTTTCCGGAATCCCCTTTGGGGAGCTCATCGACAAAGTCGAACTGCTTGGGAATTTTATAACTGGCGATATGATTCCGACAAAATTGCACCAGCTCGTTGGGCTCCAGTGTTTTCTTTTGACTGGTGACCACAAAGGCCCGTCCAACCTCGCCCCACTGGGGGTCTTGCACACCGAGGACAGCCACTTCTTGCACTTCTGGGTGCCGACTGATCACCTTTTCCACTTCGGCGGGGTACACATTTTCGCCACCACTGATAAACATTTCTTTCTTACGACCAACCACATAAAAATAGTCGTCTTCATCTTTTTTTACTAAATCTCCGGTGCGGAGCCAATCCTCGAAAAAGCTCGAGTGGGTGGCCTCTTGGTTTTGCCAGTAACTCGTCATACACATCGGACCTTTGAGCAACAGTTCGCCCACTTGGTGGGCCGCCACGTCTTGGTTGTCGTCATTGACGATGCGGGTTTGCACATAAAAGTTGGGGCGTCCAATCGAGCCAATTTTGGATTCGGCATCTCGCTCACTTAATGAAAAGCAGTTGGGGCCGCATTCGGTCATGCCAAAGCCTTGGCGAATGGCCACGTCTTTTTGATGCCAGGTTTTAATCATATTCAAGGGCATGGGTTCACCACCGACAATGGCATAGCGGACATTGGAAAAGTCTGTTCTGTGAAACGACTCGGACCGGGCCATCATACTTAAGGTCGTCGGCACGCCAAAAAATATTGTGACCTTTTCTTTTTCGATAATTTCAAGAACCGTTTCCGCATCAAACTTCGGTAGTAAAATGGTGGTGGCACCTCGGTGAATAAAGGGCGTCAGTAGAACATTCCACCCCCCCGTGTGAAAGAAAGGCGAAAAATTCACGGTGATATCCGAGCTTACTAGATCTAAACTCATCGATGTGTTGATGGAATTCCAAAACAGAATTTTAGGAGTGATTACGACGCCCTTAGGAAAACCGGTGGTTCCCGAAGTGTAAAGAATCTTGCAGGGCTGTTCAAACTCCCCCTCAAACCGAGTGATCTCTTTGTAATCAAGGCCCACTTGCACGATATCGTTTAATGTTTGCATGGGAACGCATCGGGTGTCGGTGCGCAGGCGCTCGGGCAAATCAGAGAACAAGGGGTCGAAAAAAAGCAGCTTGGCCCCCGAGTCACTAAGCACAAAATCGGTTTCACTAGGAGCCAGTCGAAAATTGATGGGCACCAAGATAGCTCCAAGTCTCTGTAGGGCGAAAAAAAGAAAAATGGTTTCAACCCGGTTATGGGCAAACACCGCGACCCGATCACCGGGTTTAACGCCGAATTCATTTTTTAAATAGGCGCTTAAGCAATTGGCGATGCGAAAAAAATCACGCCATGTGTAGTCCGTTTCGTGGACCACATCTTTTAACGCGATTTTTTCAGGACTGTACAGATTCCATCGAGCCAGCCAATCCAATTGGGCCTCAGATTTCATGAATCAAAGCCCCAGGTCAGTGCTAGAGCGGCCATAGACATTCCGCCACCTGAACCAAGCATAAACACCAAGTCGCCTTTTTTTAGCTTTTTCTTTTCTACGGCGTCACCTATGGCCATGGGGATGCAGGCGCTGCCAGTGTAGCCGAACTGGTCCATAACGTTATGGGATTTGTTGTGGGGAAGGCCTAGTGAATCCATGGCCGCATTGATGGTGTCGATGTTCAACTGAGTTAAGAAAAAAGTATCAATGTTTTCTGGCTTTTTTTGAATGCGATCTAAAATCGAGTGAGTCAACCGAGGCCAATGAACGGCGTTGGTTTCGACTGGGATTTTCTTTGCAAAACTCAACAGGTGTTGTTTGCTTTCAATGCTTGCGTGGGTGATTTTGTTAGCAGTGCCTCCGGCATAGATGCCCATATAGTCATGGTACTGGCCATCGGCGTAGAGTTCAGAGGCCAAAAAGCCGGTGCCATCCTGACTGCGCGAAACCACACAGGCTCCAGCGCCGTCGGCAAACATGGAGGCAATTTTATAGTCATCGAAGTCCAAATACTTGCTCATACCGTAAGCGCCAACCACCAAGATGTGGGTGTAAGCTGAGTCGGCGACGATATACTTATTGGCCGTATCCAAGGCCGTAACGAATCCGGCACAGGCCGAATTCATATCAAAACACCCGGCCTTGGTCGCTGCCAATTTGTGTTGAACAACAGCGGCGGTGCTGGGAGAAATGTAATCGGGCGTATCGGTGGCAACGATAATCAAATCCAAATCGGTGGCTTGTAAACCAGCTTGGGCCAAGGCTTTTTGTGCGGCCGGTACGATCAGATCAGAAGTGGCTTGGTCTTCCTCCATAAAAAATCTTTGGTGAATATTGCGACGTTCTTTTAAAAAAGTATCGATATCTTTACCGTACAGATCGTTAAAATACTGATTGGTGACAAGGCGACTGGGTACGTAATGACCAACACCTGTTATTGTTCCTTTTTGCAATGTCATGAAAGGCCCCCCGGATTTTCCATAAGGGGTGCTTATATAATAGAGGCTAGAGTTTGACAATTTCCTAAAAGAAACATAATTATTTTGTCCTCAGTTGAGGTTAAAAAAGGGGAGTTGAGATGTCTGTAAAGTTTGATTTTTCCAACAAAAATGTTGTTGTCACCGGTGGTGCCCAAGGAATTGGCTTTACCATTGCCAAGCGTTTTCTAGAATCCGGCGCGAAAGTCGCTATTTGGGATTACAACGACGAAACTCTTAAGGTGGCTGAATCAGAGCTGTCTTCCTTTGCGGACCAGTTGACGACGGTTAAAGTGGATGTGACCGACGTGGACAGCTGTCACTCGGGCGCTGAAAAAACGGGCGCCGTTGATGTTTTAATCAACAACGCCGGAATCACTCGCGATAAAAGCCTTGGCAAGATGACGCATGATGACTTCAGGGCCGTGATCGATACCAACCTGACAGGATTGTTCAATGTGACAAAATCTTTTCTTGATCAAAAACTGTTTAAAGAAGACTCAAAAAATAAACGAATAATCAATATGTCCAGTGTGGTCGCTCTTTACGGGAACTTTGGTCAGACCAATTATGTGGCAGCAAAGGCCGGTGTTATTGGGCTTACGAAAACTTGGGCTCGTGAGCTTGGCCGGAAAGGATTCACTTCCAATGCGATCGCTCCTGGATTTATTGAAACAAAAATGACAGCGGCTATGCCTCCTGAAGTCTTGCAGGCCCTGACCGAAAAAGTTCCGGTGCAGAGAATGGGTACTGTCGATGATATCGCCAATGCTTGTCTCTTCTTGTCTTCGGATCAAGCTTCCTACATTAATGGAACTGTGATCAGCGTCGATGGTGGAGTCACTTTATGACGAAATTCAACAGCCTGGGTTTTGAAATTGGCTACCAGAAGGCTCAGCCTTGTGGAACAGAAAATGTTTTATTCATCCATGGCAACCTAGCCAGTAAAGAGTGGTGGTACCCCGGGATGGAAGTGATGCAGCGGCAACCCGGTCAAGGCACAGTGATCGCTGCCGACTGGCGCGGTTACGGTGACTCCACGGGTCTAATCGACGCCTCTGACATTGATTTTACCACTTTCGCCCAAGATTTTGTGCGACTCCTAGAATCTGAAGGTTTAACTGAGGTGAATGTTGTTGGACATTCCACGGGTGGTTTAATTGCGATGTTGGCGGTTCTAGAAAAACCCCAACTTTTTAAAAGTCTGATTCTATTAGATAGCGTTGGCGCCACTGGTTTAGAGCTTCAATTGCCAAAAAATCAGGTTTTGGCGCATTTTCAAACCATGTCTGAAAATCGTGATTATGCCTTGGCAACGTTGGCTGCAACCATCAAGGATTGCGACCCTCAATCCCCATCCTTTCAAAAGCTTTTTGAGATCACTTGGAATTGTGACAAGGTCATGTTTCAAGGAGTGATTGATGTTCTCAGTGACCAGATTGACATCACCGAGCGCATGTCTGAAATCCGTTTGCCAACTTTGATCTTACACGGCGATCAAGACATGGTATTACCGCTGTCTACAGCTGAAAGCTTACAGAAGTGGCTGCCCCAAGCGCAGCTCAAGGTGATGACGGGGCAAGGGCACTCCATGAATATTGAAAACCCCGAGCAGATGGTGTCCGAGTTTTCGCAATTTTGGGCCGCTCTTAGCTAGAATTTTTCGCTTTGATACAGAGGGTCCTACCCACTAGGGTCTTGCCATCGATCAGCCCTTGTTGGACAATTTTCAACATATGGATATTGAAAAAAAAATCATAAAAAACCCCCTCCGCAATCAGCGTGGGATGTCTTTGGTTGAACTCATGGTGACCGCAGCAGTCATTGCCGCACTGGTGGCCATTGCGGCTCCAAACTATAGAAAATATCAGGCCCGGGCTCGGCGAGTGGAAGGCTGGAACCTTATGTCGACTTATTTCTCGCAAGCGATATCTGCGAAAGCGGAATACGGTCATTTTCCCGGTAACTTTGTCGAAACCGATTTTCAACCCGTGGGGGAATTGGGTTATCGAATCACGGTGCAAGATGGCACCGATATCAATATTGCCTTTCGAGACAACGCCTGCACGGACACCTCGGCGGCTTGCGATTGCGCGGGGCTTTGTGCTGGATTCAAAACCTGGGTCGATACGGGCTTGGGAACTCAAGGTTACCCTTTGCTGGGACCTCAACCTCCTGCGGGAGCGGCTTGTGGGCCCGTGGCTCCTTTGGGGACAACGGATACTACCTTCTCGATTCGGGGCTCAGGACGTATTGACGCCGGGGCGGTCAACATCGATACCTTGGGAATGAATGAGCGTAAGGTTCAGCAAGTCTGCGTCGACGGGGTTTATTAAAAAAAAAGCCCCCAGTCGGGAGCTTTTGTGTTTTTAAGATAAGAAGAAAATTAAAGATTATTGTTTTAAAGTGATGTACTTGATGCCTTTGTTTTCTTGGGCTTTAGAGTTCAAACTTTTCATTACATCTTTTCCTAGTAAGAAAGCGCAGTTGTCACAAGCAATCGCCTTTACATTTTTCAGGTTAAAAGGTCCGACATTCAGTTCTGAAAGAATGACCTCTGTTCCTTTTAAGTATCGGCCGTTGGTAGCCATCACTTCTTTCTCACCCAGATCTTTGTAGTCGACGCCGATTTGGCTTAATTGAGCCTTGTCGAGAGTTAAGAATTCAGAGTCAGGATCGACAAGAAACAAGCGAGTTTCACCAGAATTTGAAAAGCGAACTGGCGCATGTAAATACTGATTGATTCCAGAAATTTTAATTTCTTTGATATCATAAGTGCTGGTGTACTTCTCGTACATTTCAGTGACTTCGTTTCGAAGTTTGGCCCATTGCCGCATTGTTTGTTTAGGGAAAACGGTATTGTAGTGACCGATAACAGAAAGCGCCTCTACGTAGTTTTCATTTTTTACAAAGTGTTGCACAAGATCTTTAGCTGCATCGAAGTTTTTAGCATCGGCTTGCAAAGCTTTGTAGAACCACTCGGTGGAATCATCGACATAATTTTTTTCTGATAAAGCCAAAGCATAGTATTGCTTGTGGACGGACTTGCCATCTTCGTGGCTAAAATAGTTTTGGAATGTAAGAATCGCACGATCGGCTTCGCCGACTTTAACCAATTCGATTCCTAAAGCTCCCGCTAAATTGTAAGACTTGGGAGCTTTAGCCAATGCTTTGGTATAAGCTTTGGCGGCACAGACATGGCGATCCTTTTCTTTACAAATAAACGCCATGCGAGCTTCATCATGAGCCGTTGTCATTTTTAAAAATGATTTCGACTTGTAATAGGCGCGTTCGGGAAAATGTTTACCCCACTTCTTGCCTTCAACACTAAGAAAAACAATGGCCACAACAACCAGTAAACCTAAGATTTTTTTAATATGAAAATTTCTTTTTGGTGGTTCAAAATGAGACTTGTCGCCGCTCCACCCGCAGGTACAAACCACAACGTTTCCTAGCATGCGCTCCATGCTGATTTGAGTTCCACATCTTGGACATGAATGACTTGAATACATAAACCCTTCTCCTTATCGAATTCCTCGAAACAGCTTTATATAGAGCAATATCGCTGCCATACATGGACCATCGGTGGGTCAGGCTTAACTGTAAAGTAAAGGACACAGACATTCTTTTGAGGGCGATTGTATTGTATGTCGCTGTTCAGTGAATATAAAATATTCAAAACATTTGACAATTTTTGGCTCTCAAAACGAGATTTTTCAGGATTGCAGTCGGTCTAGCTTGTTATGAAAGGCCGCCCAATCGTCATTCTTATCAATCTGAGACCAAATGCTTTCGATCTCATCAATCAGTAAGGTGTCGAGGTCAGCCAGGTTCTTAGAAATCGCAGTTTTTGAGCGTTGCATTCGACCCATGGCCATTTCAATTTCTTCGATCAGGGGGGAGTCGTAATGTTGGGGTGACAAATTTTTTAGAGGTTGGTCTAAATCCTGATGCCAACAATACAGGTGATGAAAAAACTCTTCATAGGGAGCTTTTGATTTTTCTAGAAACTGCAGACACTGGTAAAAAAGATTTTGCACATCAGGTTGCGGATTGTCTCTGTCGATACCGACTTTGTCGCAGAACACTTGCAATGTTCTTTGGTTAAAAACTCTTTTAAAAGAATCAAACCCCCTTTGGAAATTAGTATCGTTATAATTAACCAATCTTAAAGCATCCCGTAAACGTTCCAGATTCCAAAACACCATGGCTGGCTGTTGGCCGTAAGCGTAGAGCCCCTGGTGGTCGAAATAGGCGGCGGTGAACTTGGGGTCGTAGTGGGGAAGAAGTCGGTAAGGGCCATAGTCGAAACTTTCTCCGGTGATGTTGATATTATCGGTGTTCAAAACACCGTGTACGAAGCCATGAATCATCCACTCGGCAGTGGTCGAAGCCACCCGCTGGCAAATTTCGATGAAAAAATCTTCGTAGGGGACGCCAGGAAACAGTTGCGCCAAGCAGTAGTCCACCAGTTTTTGCATTTTGTCTCGCTCTTTATGAAAAGCCAAACGTTGGAAGCTGCCAATGCGAACATGAGAGTGGGACAGTCGAACCAGCACTGCCGAACGCGTCGGCGAGGGCTCATCATTTCGAACCAAGCTTTCGCCGGTCTCGATCACGCTGAAGGTTTTGGAAGTGTTCACCCCTTTTTTCTCTAAATAAGCGGTGGCGAGTGCCTCTCGAACCGCTCCTTTTAAAGTCAGGCGCCCATCGCCTTGTCGGGAGTAGGGGGTTGTGCCGGACCCTTTGCTACCTAGATCGAGAAGCCTATGGTTTGTGGGATCTTTGATTTGAGCAAATAGAAATCCCCGACCGTCACCTAAGTTGGGATTGTAGTGGGTGAATTGGTGGCCATGGTAACGCAGGGCCAGCGGCTGCTGGAGGTTCTCAGGCAAGGGATCAAAGCCTGCGAAATGCTGGGTCCACTCCTCGTCACTCAAGGCATCAAGGCCCAGGTGTTTTGCCCAGATCGCGTTTCTAAAGCGTAATTGGGTCTGTGGGAAGTGGGCGGGTACCACCGGGTCGCTGAAACCCTCTCCCAGCGCGAGCCAAGCCTTTGTGGGTCTGTAGTTATTACCGATCATGGCTCGAGTTGTAACGACAATGGGGAGTCCAGGCAAGTCCGCATAAAATAACTGATATTTATCACTGTTTTTGTATAGAAAATGGAAAAAGCGGTTAACTCAAAAGGCAAATGAAATTATAGTATTAGCGGTAACAGAAAGGTGAATCCCATGAGCTTAAAAGTCTACAATTCTCAGACACAGAAAAAAGAGGTGTTTGAACCCCTGACTCCTGGGCAAGTGAAGATGTACTGCTGTGGGCCCACGGTTTATGACTTTCTGCATGTGGGGAATTTTCGGGGCGCCGTCTTTTACAATTTTGTTCGCAATCGATTGCAGCAATTGGGTTACCAAGTGACATACGCCTACAACTTTACCGATGTTGACGACAAAATTTTAAATCGTGCCAAACAAGAAGGGGTAACCGCAAAAGAAATCTCCGAGCGCTTTATCAAAGAATTTTGGGTCGACTTCAATGCTTTGCATCTTTCTCCCCACACCCATAATCCCCGGGTTACAGAACATGTGCAGGACATCATCAAATTGATTCAGGAGATTGTCGATAAAGGACGGGGCTACGAGGTCGAGGGTGAAGTTTTTTACTCCATTGCAAACTTTCCGGACTACGGCAAGCTGAGTCACCGCAAACCTGAGGACATGCAGTCAGGCTCTCGTATTGAGGTCGACCCAAAAAAGAGAAACCCCTTGGATTTTACATTGTGGAAACCCGCCAAAGAAGGAGAGGAGTCCTGGGATTCTCCATGGGGCAAAGGGCGTCCCGGTTGGCATATCGAATGCTCGGCCATGACCCACGCTTTGCTTGGTGAACAGATTGATATTCACGGGGGCGGGATGGACTTAATATTTCCGCACCATGAAAATGAAATTGCTCAAAGTGAAGGGGCTTCAGATAAAACTTATGTGAAGTATTGGATGCATAACAATATGTTCACCTTCAGTGGCGCTAAAATGTCCAAGTCGCTGGGAAATATTCGCACCATGCGCAGCTTCTTAGAGAAATTCAACGGCGAGATCTTTAAATATTTGGTATTGTCAGTTCACTATCGATCCGAGGCCGATTTTTCCGATGCCACCATTAGCAATTCGGTGGCCGCCCTGGCTCGAATCTACTCGGCTCTTAATAAAGCCACACAGTATGCCAATGCAGACACTCAGCTTAAAACACCTGAGACTGAAAAAATGCAGCAACAAATTGACAAAGCCAAGACAGCTATCGAGGCTTACTTTGACGATGACTTTGCCACCCCTCAGGCCATGGCACAGCTCTTCGATACCGTACGCCTCTATAATCAACTGGTACCGGTGGGAGCAAAAAAGAAAGGGCCTGCGGCCACTCTGTCCCAAATGTTTTTGGACTTTGTGACCACCTTGGGTGAACCGATGGCTCTTTTTCAAGAAAAACCGAATGTTTTCTTACAGACCTTAGACGACATGTTATTGCAAGAAAAAGAATTAAGCCGAGAAACCATCGATCAGATAGTTGAACAACGGATCGCCGCTCGCACCGAAAAGAATTTTGCCGAGTCGGATCGTTTACGAGATGAGCTCAAAGAGCTGGGGATTGAAATTCGAGACACGGCTGATGGAACCACCTGGGAAGTAAGGAAGGGACAATGATTTTTGGCAAAGCCTCCCGTATGGGCAATCCTTTCAGAATTGAAGTTCGAAAGACAGGGTTGCGTCGAAGCTTTTATAAGGACATCTACCATGTCGTTTTGATCGCGTCTTGGTTTGAATTTTTTGTAGTGAATACGGCATTGTATATTTCTTTAAATCTGTTCTTTGCTTTTCTATACAGCATAGGTGGACACAATATCGTCAATGCCACCCCTCATTCTTTTTGGGACGCCTTCGTTTTTAGTTTTCAAACCAGCACCACCATTGGCTACGGCCACTATTTGCCGGCCAATACCTATGCTGACTTTATTGTCATATTGGACACCCTATCCGGCATTATTTTTGTGGCCATCACCACGGGTTTAGCTTTTGCGAAATTCTCAAAACCAACGGCTCATGTGTTGTTCACCGACCGTTGTGTGATTCATAAATATGAAGGCAAGAAGACACTGTTCTTTCGAGTGGCTAACGCTCGTGACAGTCATATCGCCGATGCCGGCATTGAAGCTTCGGTGGTCCTAGCTGAAGAATCTCCTGAAGGTGTGACCATGCAAAGAATAAAGGACATTAAGTTGGTTCGCTCGAAGTCGGCTATCTTTGCATTGAGTTGGACCGTTATGCACATTATCGATGAAGAGAGTCCCTTGATGCAGTTTACCTGGGAAGACCTGGTCGAAAAGAATGTGCGGATTGTGGTGTCCTTAACCGGAATTGATGACTGGACCGCGCAATTGGTGCATTCGAACCACCTTTATAAATACGATGAAATTCTTTACAACAAACGCTTCGCCGATATTCTATCGAATAACGACGACGGCTCCGTCACCATGGACTACAGTCAGTTCAACGAGCTTGTCGATTTTGAAGACAAGTCTGTCTTAAAATAACTTTTTTGGATAGGAGCTTGAGGGCGCCGGCCCCAAAAATGCGAAGTGATAGGGGCCAAGTGGAAACATTGGATTTTACAACTCGTTATTTTAGACAATCTGTAGAAATGTAAACGGTTCCAGACTTTTTATAAGCCTTCAACCAATTTTCATTATGAGAGTCGATCCACAGTTTGCGGCCTGGTGGAATCGATCCGGCTTGATCACTAAAAGACCGGGGTTCTTTGTACATCTTGCACTCTTCTGCAAACTTGTACATTCCTGACTTAAAGGGTGCTTTTGCAGAAGGCTGTCGAGCGCCGGCGGCAATCGCTTCGGCTTCTTGTTCGGCTTCTTCTAAAGTCTCTTCGACTTCGGCCAGCGCCTCTGGATTGACGGGCGCTTGCTCTGGTTCGGCGACTTTGTTTCCAACATCCGATTGAAAGTCATTTTTAACTTTTTCAGATTGATCCGGAGAGATATTTGCCTGTTCAAACTCGCCAGTGGACTCATCAACGGCGCTCACTTCCTCTATCGGCGGTGGGGCTATCGGGTCTTCATACATTGTTTTTGGAGCTTCATTCATTTCCTCATCGGAGACTTCGGAGATTGACCCTTCCATAACTTTTTGTTGGACAGGTTCGTCTTCACTCAACTCTGATTCTTCGTCTCCCACTTGTAAAAACTCTTGTTTAATACTTTCCGCACTTTGACCTTCAAAGCTTTCGGCAGGCGTTGAAGCGGTATCGCGATCGGCCACTTCTTCAACGGACTCACTGTTTTCTTCATCCGAGGACTCCAATTCGGGTTCGGAGATTGAGGTGTCTTGCACCTCCATTTTAACCTGATGTTTTTTCATATACTCGGGCATGGGTGGAGGTGGAACATCCGATTCATCCATGGCAAAGGCTGATGGTGAAACCAGTAGGGCGGCTAAAAAGAGAACTTTGAGCTTTTTCATAAAAATCTCCATTTTCATGCCTACCTATCGGTGCCTTTAGAGACGGGATTGAGTCCGCTCGGAGAGAATCAGTCTTTAGTCGAGTTCTTACCCGGATTGAAGGGTCTGCTGTTGTTTTCAATCCATTTGAGGACAATTTTAGAGGCGCCAGTTTTTTGTTTTACGGCCAATTGCAGGTTGAACTGATGATCCGAGGTCCAAGAGGGATACAGGGTTAGAAAGCGCCGGCGCAATTCATCGGCGCTGATGACAACCTGGACAGGGGTCATGTCGTTAATCTGAACATTTTTAAAAACCATAGCCTCCCGGTTGTTTTCATAGTTAGGGCCGACAAAACAAAGCAGACCCTGGGCTAGAGGCTCCATGACACTGTGGACACTTCGGTTGACAGATCCCCCAACAAACGCAAATTGGCCCCACTTGTACAGATCGGCCAATATTCCCACTTGGTCGACGATTAAAACGGCTTCTGGATTCCAAGACGCCGTTTCGGAGTAGCGCTGGGACTTTAAATCCAACTTTTTTAAATCAGCCTCAAGACGTTCCAGGTTGGCGGCCGAGGGTTCGTGGGGCGCCAAGATGTAGCTCACTTCACGATAAGAGTCTTTGATCAAATCGAGCAACCATAATTCATCGGCAACCCAGGTGGAACCAGCGACAAAAATGGGTTTATTGAAATTGTTGATGGGCTTGATGGGGTTGCCATTTTGTAAGCGATACAAGCACTGATCGTAACGAGTGTCACCAGCCGCATGCACATTCTTGAAACGTCCTAACCGACCATCCAGCAACTTTTTATCATCATCGGTGACGCAAAAAATATCGTTCATTTGCTTCATCAAGAAAAAACTTAAGAAAGACAACAGACCCATTTTCCGTTTGTTGACAGTCTTCGAAAACAGCAAACGTGGGATGTTTTTTGTTTTCGCGACGTGAATCATCATAGGCCACAAGTCAGTGCGCGCGATCAACAAGGCTCGAGGTTGATGGTGTTCGATAAACTGACGCCAATGTCGGGAGGTGTCCCAAGGTGTCGGACAATAAAAATCAACATTTGAATTTTTAGACAGGGATTTCTCAACCGAAGGTGAGAAAAAAGTCACCAGAACGGGGATGTCGGGATTGTTTTTTTTGAACTCTCGAATGACCGGCTTAGCGTATTCAAACTCGCCGGAGGCGCAATGAAACCATAGCGGCTGGCTATTTTTTGGGAGCAACAGCCACGGCCAAGTGTGGTCTTTCTTTTTTCGCAGTTTTAAGCCCTGTTTGATTTTCGGATTAAAAAGGCCAAGAAGAGGCAGCAGTAAGCGAAGAAAAAAATAGAAAAAAGAATACAGCCAGAGCATAGTTGAGAATTAGTCGTTTCGGTGAGTCTTGTCGAGGGAAAAGCCCTAAAAAGCACTTCCAGAAAAAATAAGAAGAGACAGCCCGACCCAGGCTGAACTTGCAATAAATGCTGCTGAAAGACTATCAAAGGAAACGAGCATGACTAATGAAAAGACTAGGGATATTGTTAACATATTGGTGTCTCCTTTATAGAGATAGTAAGAGCAAGAAGAAGGCCAAAATCGAGCCCTGAAAATGCTGTTTTTTAGACTTGAAATGCAAATCAGGCCATAGAGAGTAAGCTTTACAAAAATTGTCAGATAGCTGGGTGATTTATGGGTGCCTTTTTTCAAAGACTTCTTAAAGAACAAAAGTATAAAAAATCCTACTTGTGCGTTGGTTTGGATCCGCATTTGGATCGTCTCCCCGGAGCCATGCAGGGTGATCCAAAAGCTGTCTTCCCATTTTTGAAAGCGATTATAGATAGCACTCAAGAGTTTGCTTGCTGTTTTAAACCCCAGGTCGCGTATTTTTCGGCCTACGGTTTAGAAGACACCTTGACCCAAACGATCGAATACATACAAAGCCATTACCCGAACTGTCCGGTCATTTTGGATGGAAAAAGAAACGACATTGGAGCGACCGCAGAAATGTATGCAGTGGAGGCCTTCAAACGCTATAAGGCTGATGCCTTGACGGTGAACCCCTATATGGGAGGAGACACCGTTGAAACCTTCGCGCAGTACAAAGACAAAGGCGTGTTCGTTTTGTGTCGGACCTCCAATGAGGGCGCCAAAGAATTTCAAAATTTAACAGTCGGAGACGGGCAGCCATTTTATACTTTTGTGGCGGACCGGGCGTTGAATGCCTGGAATAAAAACGAAAATATCGGCTTGGTGGTTGGAGCCACCGCGATTAATGAGCTCCGCAAAATTCGAGATCGATTTCCAGAGGCCTGGTTTTTAGTGCCAGGGGTCGGAGCCCAGGGTGGAGATCTACAAGCTGTGATTGAATACGGTCGTCGAGGCGACAATGAAGGGGGCTTAATCATCAATTCGGCCCGGGCGATTCTCTATGCCACTGAGGGTGAGGATTTTGCCGAGCAAGCTCGGGCGGTTGCGGCGGATATGCAGCTGCAAATGGCTCCTCATTTCTAACCATTCGGTTCTCGGGTGCTGCAGCATAGTTCATAAAATCTTGAACGATCTTGATTTTCATTTGATTTTCAAGTAAAACGATTCTAACAAATATGTCTCTATATAAACACAAAAGGAGTTTCCCATGAAACGTCGGCAAAATTTAAAATTTCTTTCATCTCTTCCTCTCTTGGCGGTTTTCCCTTCGGTGGTTCTGGCGGATCCGAAAAAATCGGGCAACAACCCTCCCCCGGGAAAAGACAAAACAGGTGGAGCTCCATTGCTGGACCCCAATGACACTTTGGCCAAAGCCATGCAGTACAAGCACGAAGCTTCAAAAGTGGGCCCTATGCGCACGGATAAAAAAGCCTTTTGTAACAACTGCGCGAAGTACAATCTTTGTATGGCCGGTGATAAGGCTTGCAAGCCTTTAAGTGCCGCTGCTTTAAAAACCGCTGATGCAGCTCCTTGCCAAATCTTTAAAGGCCAGGTGAAAGCCAAAGGTTGGTGTTTGTCTTGGCAGGCCAAAGCCTAAGATCAGTCAATCTCGATTCGGAAGTTCGTCCCCATGACGAAGGATTGAACTTCCGAAGGATTCTCTTCGTTTACAAAGGGTCAACACAGGGCAATTGCCGAATTCATTGGTTTTGACCGGACTCTTTCAGATCATTACATTCTCCTCACACAACGATACAACCGAGCCTTTGGCTCAAAAGAGGGGAATATGAAAGCATTACTACTTTTAGCATCAGCAGCTTTTTTGTTTGGAATACAGGCGCAAGCCATCGGCAGCTCCAACAATGGGTCTGTTGCGCAAAACAACGGCTATCAGTGTAAACAAACCGCCAGTGGCGTTTGTGCCAAGAAGTTGAGTACAGGACAATGCACTCACCTGTGGAGTTACGACGATAGCAGCAACCCGATGTTCCATTGCAAAAAGTTTATTGGGCTCAATGTTTCTAACTTCAATAAAGCCAATTACTTTTGCCGTGACCATGGCGGGTATGTTTGTGCTGCCAGTAAAAAAACAAATCAGTGCACCCACTCTTGGGATCAAGATGATCATAATGACCCAATGTGGTCTTGCCAGAAATATCTAGGCATTGTTAAGTCCAACTTTGATAAGTCGAATTTCCGTTGCAAACAAACCGCCAGTGGAGTTTGTGCTCAATCTAAGAAAACAGGACAGTGCACCCATCTGTGGAGTTCTGATGATGGCGGTAACCCAATGTGGCAGTGTCAGAATTGGTTAAAAAAATAAACCAATAAAAAGTTCGAACCAAAAAAATAGAAACCCCGCTAAATTAGGTGGGGTTTTTTAATTTACTGTCTAAGAACTTGGGTCACTGAGGCTTGTGCGGTGGGATAAATGACCATCTCTTGTATGTTGACATGCTTCGGTCGATCGATAGACCACAAAATAGACTCGGCGATGTCGTCGGGGCTTAAGGCGTGCAGCCCTTGGTAAACTTGTTTGGCTTTCTCAGAGTCGCGGAGTCGCACCTCACTGAATTCAGTTTCAACCAGTCCCGGGCAGATATTGGTGACTCGAATATCTTGGCCGTTCAAATCCATTCGCAAGCCTTCGGATAGAGCTCGCACTGCAAACTTCGTCGAGCAATAAACACCACCACCTGGGTAAGTCCACCGACCGGCCACCGAGCCTACATTGACAATATGGGAAGGAGAGTTTTCCTTGAGGTAGGGAAGACATAAGCGGGTCATAAAAAGAAGACCCTTGATATTTGTGTCAATCATTTCTTCCCAGTCATTCAAGGACGCTTGATCCATCGGTTCGATACCACGAGCCAATCCGGCGTTGTTAATAAGAATTTGCGTCTTCGCAAGAGTGTCTTGGTGATCCTTAAAAACCGATTCGCAAGCTTGTCGGTTTGAAACATCAAAACATAGAGTTTCAACAGAAACGGAAAATTTTTCCTGTAGACTGTCTTTTATTTCCCTCAGTCTTTGGTCACGACGTCCAGTTAAAATTAAGGGGTATCCATTTTTAGCCATAAGGGAAGCTGTACTCAGTCCAATTCCAGAAGTGGCGCCAGTAATTAAGGTCCAAGGATTTTGCATTTTTGTCTCCTAATGACATGAAGACCTTATCTGTACTGCGAACCCCGACTTTTTACAATTCAAAGCTTGCAATAAAAAAGACTTATAGATTTAGAAAGGCTCTTTAATAGGTTCCAAGACAGGAGTCTAAGGTTTTCATTTCAGGTGTCATAGTCTGAAAAGTAACAGCTATTTGAAGAGATTTTTAACCCATGCCGAATTTTGTGGGTTCTAAAGTGTCGGGTACACTGAAGGAATGTAAGGCCATGGGAGGCTGATAGCATTAAGGGACGTACCCTTAATCAACATTGGGGGGTCAATGGGAAATCATGGAAGATTTTTTTCTCTTTTAATCGTTTTTATTGGAATACTTTTGTTAGGCGGGCAGACTCAGGCGGAATTTAAAGGCGCTTTTGTCGCCGGCGAGTACATCGTCAAGATGAAAGATGGAGTGGGTGCTTTTTCTGCCCAAAATATGAATACAATGATGGCTCCGCTTTCAGCAAAAGTGAAATCTCAAGTTTCCCAAAAGCACAGAACCATGGTGGTCCAGCAGTCGATGTTGGTCCGTCCTGAAGCGGCCATCGCCCAACTTCAGCAATTGCCTAACGTAGAGCTGGTTGAGCCCAACTATATTTATCAGGCTTCAGCTTTGCCAAATGATTCTCGATTGAGTGATCTTTGGGGGTTAGTCAATCAAAGCAAAAGTTCTGGAGGGGTTGATATCGATGCAGAGGACGCTTGGGGGATATCGACGGGAAGTCGAAACGTGGTCGTCGCAGTGATCGATACAGGGGTCAACTACCGGCACCCTGATTTGCGCAACAATATGTGGGTCAATAGCGCCGAGGCCAACGGGCAGCCTGGAGTGGATGACGACGGCAATGGCTTTGTGGATGATATTCATGGTTACGACTTTGCCAACAAAGATGGGGATCCTATGGATGACAATGATCACGGCAGTCATTGCGCCGGCTCTATCGGCGCTGAAGGTGACAACGGAATTGGCGTGGTTGGGGTGAATTGGAAAGTCAGAATCATGGCCTTAAAGTTTTTAACGGGATCCGGTGGAGGAACCCTTGAGGACGCCTTAAAGTCCATCGACTACGCCACCCAGATGGGTGTCGATGTGATGAGCAACTCTTGGGGAGGTGGGGGAGAAAGTCAAACCCTACGGGAAGCCATCGAACGAGCTGAACAGGCCGGCATTCTTTTTGTCGCCGCTGCTGGAAATGCAGCGAGCAATAATGATGCCCAACCGTCTTACCCCGCCAGCTACGATGTCCCCAATGTGATTTCAGTGGCGGCGATTAATGATCGGGGCGATCTCGCTAGTTTTTCTAACTACGGTAAAAACTCGGTCCATATTGCAGCCCCTGGTGTGGATATCCTTAGCACCAATAAAAACAGTAGCTACATTAAGTTAAGCGGAACTTCTATGGCGACGCCTCATGTGTCCGGAGTGGCCGCCTTGCTTCTGGCCAGCGAACCGAGTTTATCCTACTCCGCTTTGAAAAGTCGATTGCTCGATACCTCGAAACCTTTGGCCCAGTTACGAGGAAAAATCAGTCACGGTGTTTTGAATGCTTACAATGCATTAACCAACACCTTGCCTCCGCCAGATCCGAATGACCCTAGTCAATGGCCCGCTTTGGCGCAGAACCACTCGACGCCTCATCCCTACGCCAACGACTTCGAAGAGGAATATATTGTCACTGTTCCGGGAGCCACCAAAGTTGCGGTTCACTTCGATAAATTTGATTTAGAACGAGGGTTTGACAAAGTGACTTTCTTTGATGGAAATGGAAAGTCCATTGGGGAAATGACGGGAAAACGTGACAATGACTACTCGCCGGTAGCCACTGGTGATACCATTGTCTTGCGATTTAAATCCGACTATTCAGTGACCGCCTATGGCTTTGATGTGGATGCGGTTCATTACCAAGGCACTCCTAGAGAGTCTTGGAGAAGCGTTGAAGACCCAGTGTCGACTCTTCACCCTTATCGCAATCACATGGATCAAGAAGTGATTTTCGAACAACCAGGAGCCGCAGAAATCAAAGTTCTATTTGGAAAATTTGAAACTGAAAAGAATTATGACTTCGTTGATTTCTACGACGGCTTTGGTCAATTGATTGGGCAGTGGGATGGCGATCACTCAGGCAAGTTTTCTCCAGTGGCTCAAGGTGACAAAATCGTTTTAAGATTGCGAACCGATTTTTCAGTCACTCGCTATGGATTTGATGTGGAGTCCGTCCACTTCCGCTAACTGCAGCGTGGACAGAGTCCTTGAATGATAATTTCGTGGAAGGTCTTCAAGGATTTGGAGACTTTTTTTAATTCTTTGGCCATGGCGCAGATCGAAGAATCATGGGATTCCACTTCGCTTTTTCTTCCGCACTGGACACAGTGGTTGATAAAGTGGACATGATTCTGGTTTTCATGATCTTGTTTGCAAATCGAGAAAGAACCATCCTGAAATTTGTGGGCCAGTCCCAGTTCATTAAATAAAGTCAGATTGCGATAAACTGAAACCAGATCGGTGGCACTTGAGGCCCTCAATTCGTTAAATACTTGCTTGGCACTCAGTGACCGTCGGCTTTTCATCAACAGTGAATAGATATCTTTTCGCGACTGGGTTAGGCGGTAGTTTTGATTTTTCATGGTTGATCGAAGTCTTTCCATTAATAACCTTGTCCCAATTGGTAATTGATTGGCACAATGAATTCTCCGCTACCGCGATAAACTGTCGGCAAGGGTTTGAATTGACCGAGCTTCGTAATTAAATCGGTGGCGGCTTGGTTCAAGAGGGCATAGTCTGAAGCCTCGACCACTTCGACACTAATGAATTCGCCACGGGCATTGATTTTAAGGCGAACGGTGACCACACCGGTTTGTTCCATCACCAAGGCACGTCGTGGGTAAAAGCGATTTTTTTCAATAAAGGTTTTCAGTTCTTGAGCGTAGCTTGCTACCGCCAGTAACTGTGGATTTTGACTGCCACCTAAAATTTCAGGAGCTTCTTCAGTGTCATTTCCCAATTTTTCCTCAGATTTGGGGGGAGTCTGTTCTTTGCTTTGAGGATCTTTTGCAGATTTTTTGGGATCTAGGTTTTTACTCCCGCGGATCCGCTGACGCTGGGTTTTTTGAGGGCTGTAGAGAGAAACCATCTCCACACTGGTGATTCCTTTGATCACTTCTTTGTGATTTCCTAAAATATAGAGAAAACCAAAAAGTAGAAGGTGCAAAGTAAAGCTTATGCTGAGGCCCTGTTTCATATTTACCTTGTGCATCAAAGGGGCTTTTTTGTCTAGACCTTATTGCAAATATATTGCAATAACTTAGAGATGAAAAGCTTCTCAGTTTTAACGTTTGTAATCGTGTTCCTGTTGTCCACCTCCATGGGCTTCGCCCAATCCCACGAGGAGGACGGAGACTCTCACCATGATTCTGTCATCCACCTGGGTCCGATCGATGTGCTCGGGGAGATGGGGAAAAGCGATATCCTGCACACGGTTCCCACCGTGTCCAATTTGCATGGAGACGCCCTTTTTAAGAAAAGCCGCAACTCAATTGGTGAGACTCTTCGCAATGAGCTGGGAGTCAACAGTAGTCAATTTGGTCCTGCCGCCAGTCGACCTATCATTCGTGGTTTAGAGGGCGATCGAATTCGAATCTTACAAAATGGAATCGGTGTTTTGGATGCTTCGGGAACCAGTCAGGATCACGCTGTACCAGTGAATCCTCTTTCTGCGGAGAGTGTCGAGGTGGTGCGTGGACCGATCAGTCTCTTGTATGGATCGTCCGCGGTTGGTGGGGTCGTCAATATCGTGAACTCCAGAATTCATAAAGATTATCTTCCTGGGTTTATGGGTGGGGTTGACGCCAAATCCGTAAGCGTCAATGCTGGTCAAACCTATGGCACCAAGATGGACTATGGGGTCAGCAACCTTATGTTCCACCTGGATGGTCATTATAACCGCGCCTTCAATACGCAAACGCCGGACGGTGATATTGTCAACAGCGAGCAAGAGCAGCACAGTGTGGCCTTTGGGACCACCTTGTTTTCAAAATCGAAAAACTATCTTGGCTTATCCTATTCCACCTTTCAAAATCTTTATGGCGTTGTCAGTGAAACCGATGTAGACATTGCTTTAAAGCAGCAGCGGTTGGATTTGGAAACCTATTACAAGTTTTCTGGTTTTATCAAAGCTTTGAGATTGAAATCGGCCCAGTCTTTTTACAAGCACACCGAATATGAAGATGGCAGTGAGGGCACAGTTTTTGACAACACGGGAAACGAAACGCGAATCGAGCTGATCCAAAGGGACCGAGGCGGTTGGCATGGCGTTTTAGGCCTGCAAACCCAGGTTTTTCAATTGAGCGCCCTCGGCGACGAAGCCTTTTTACCCTCTACCGATCAATCCGCCATCGCCTTATTTGCTTTTGAAGAAGTCGAGTGGACGTCTTGGAAGCTCAATGCTGGTGGGAGGGTCGAGAGCACGATTCTGCAGACTGACGGTCAGGGGTTCTTCCCAGCGCCTTTAGAGCGAGACTTCTTCACTGGAAGTTTGGCTCTGGGGAGTCTCTACAAAATAAACCAAAAAACCTCGACAGCCATCAACCTTTCTTACAACGAGCGGGCGCCCACCTATCAAGAATTATTTGCCAATGGGCCACACCTGGCTGTGGGCATATTTGAAGCCGGAGATCCGAATCTGAGCAAAGAAACCTCTTTTGCCGCCGAGTGGACCATTAAAAGGAAATCACCTTTGTTTTTTGTCGCCTTTACGGCTTTTAATCAAGAATTCAGCAACTACATTGGCTTGAATCCCACCGGAGCCTTTGCCGATACCGATGGAACCCCTGGTCCCAGTGCTGAAGACTTTCCCATTTTTAACTATCAACGCCAGCAAGCAAGAATCAATGGGGTGGAGTTTGAAGCCTCCCATCGAATTCTTGGCTTTTACAGCTTCCGTTTTACCGGCGACTACTTGTACGGACAAAACACTGAAACCAATCAACCCTTACCAAGAATTTCACCCATTCGCTTGGGTTTGGAGTTGGCTTACGACAACCAATCCTTGGCCTCTTCGGTGATTTGGAGAAATATCTTTAAGCAAACCCGCACGGCTCCTGTTGAAACGCCGACCCCAAGTTATAACACCCTGGATTTCAACATTGACTACAAAATCAAGACTGACACTTCGTCTTTGTTGAAGATTTATATGCAGGTTAACAATTTGGCGAACGTACGAGCCCGAAATCATGTGTCGATCATTAAGGACCAGTTACTTTTGCCTGGTCGAAACTGGGTTTTCGGAGCCCGCTATTTGTTTTAGAGCAAAGATAAAATTCTAGCCTCTTCTGTTGGGGATTTTATGCAAAGAAATTCTTTAAAACATGAGAAACATGGATCATGGCTGTCTCTAAATTGTCAGTGAAATCTTGTGGCGCTGTCGTTCCGGCCATGTCAGTGATGCCTCGAAACTCGAAGTAAGGGATTTTGTGAACATGGGCGGTGTGGGCGCCGCCAGCGGATTCCCATGCGACTGCCTGAGCGCCGGTTTGGTTGGCCAGCTGGCTGGCGCGATCGGGGTCCACAATGTCTTCATCAACACTGGCCAAAATGCCACAATGAACAGTAAACAAAGATGAACCACAGGCCCAACCCTTGTTGGCGGTTAGGAAGCGAGGGGCTGATACCATTTCTGAATCATCGCCTTTGTGGTTATGTTCCACAATCTCTGTGACTGAGACCACATCGCCAGGTTGATAGAGGGGAGTCAGAGCTCCCGCCGATCCAATACAAATAATTTTTTGAGTGCTAGAGAATTTACTTAACCAGGACTGACTTTGTCGCGCAAATTGAGCTTTGCCATGACCTCCAACGCAAAGCGCGGCCTTCCAGGCCGGGATCTCGATTATCCAGCGCCCCTGGCTTTGGTGGCGTTGGGTTTCCATTTTCAACTGCTGCAGAGCCCTCTCGGTCAACTGCCACTCTTTTTTCAATGGGCAAATTATAAGACTTTGAATTTCCAATCGGAGCCCTCAGTGGATTGAATGCTGAAGCCCAGCTATAGCTCAAATCCTACCAGTTGCAAAGCCCTGCCAGCTTTGCAACGGTTACCGATCTCGACCTTGTTGGTTCAAGCTCCTTTGGTTTCTTTACAATTCCTCGGGTTATATTGTTTACAAAGTCAGGGAGTTCGCGACTTTTTACATTTTGAATATCCATGTCACTGGGCTTTGTTCTCGATCACAGCGCCAACCTAAACTCTTCTTATAGGGCACCAACGAAAGTCTAATTTGCAAAACGGGAAGGCCTATCAAATACTGGCGCCATTCAAGGGGGGGGATATGAGTTCACTCATTTCTATTATCATCATTTTTTCAAACTTCAATGGAGCTTGGGCCAATACAGCCAGTCCTTCAGAAATCAGTTTCAGTGAAGACGAACTTTCTACATTGTCGCCATTTGATCCGTCTGTGCAAGAAAATGTCTTGAAAGATGTGATTCTGCTGATGGACCAAAAGTGGAGTTCGGTGGAAGAGGCTCCACAAATTCGTGAATCCGAATCGGTGCAAGAGGACGAAACGGAAATTATGGCCGCGGCCGAATCCCAAGGCATGCCGGCTTGGGCCTTGGCTAAAGGGGTCAATATGTATCTGTTCAGTTTGAACAAAATACTGTTGGGCAAAAAAATGAAGATTCACAATTTGGCCCATGAATACGCCCACTATGTACAGTTAAGATACAAGAAATATCCGCAGTCTGAATTTTCAGCGGACTATGTCGAAATGGAAGCCGTCGATATTCAAAATCATTTTAGACCCAAGTAATTAAAAATATTTAGTGAAAGACCACGTCGAAATCCATTCGACTTTGTTTGGCTTGTAAAAAGTTTTGAGGCTCGTCTTCGGCGGTGACTTGGTAAACCGTCGAGCCAAAACTGTTGCAAAGGTAACCTTTTTTAACCAGTTGGCTTTTTAGCCCATATCCCATGGGCTCTTGAACGTTAATCACATGAAAGCGTTGGTTGCGAATTCGACTTTTTTGGTCTCGGAAAGTCTGTTGTAAAAAAGCGTCGATTGTCTGAGACCTGAGTTTTGGATTGTTGTTTTGAATTTTTAAGAAGCTAAAGTATCCGATATTCAAGGCATCATTCTCTTTGATCGCCGGTTGTCCGAACAGAGGTGTTAGGTATTGACTGATTTTAAGAGACAAGGGCATCGGGCTGACTCGCATTTTTCTATGCTGGGAGTCGCTGAGGAGTAAGGCGCAACCCAAAATTTCGTCATGAGAGTCAGCGTGGATGTAAAAATCATCAAAGGAAAAACCAGTGGCCAAATGGCGCCGTTCGATTTCGTTTCGAGTCCAGACAATCTCGGCGGACTCGGGATTTGAAGTTAGGAAACGCAGTATTTTTTCTTTCCCGACCTGATGCCCACGCAGAACTTTAATTGGGTTCGGGTAGGGGAATTCCAAAATGGGAAGTCTGGCTAAAACGTTAACGTTTTCATATTGATAAACCGGGCGATGATCTATTCCACTTTTTTTAGACTTCGCTGCCACAAAAGATTTTTTAGCAGCAATGTTGTCGTCCAAAATGCTAGAGATAATGTACTGGCAGCCCTGGAACTCTTCAATACTTGAAAAACTACGAATAAGGCGTTCAAAGAATTGGTAAAACTGCAATCGCGTTTCTTTATCTATCGTTCGCGAAAACTTGAGGTCGCTACAATAACCCAGCCACTGATCGCGGCCTTTGATGTTCATCGGTGTTAAAGAGATACAGCCGATTCCCCCCAACGTGTCGTCTTGATTTAGAAACAAAAAAGTGAATGATTTTTCACCCTGTATCTGGGTGAGAGAAAAAAAATCGGGATAGCGATCAATACCCAAACCGCCTTGTTTGGTTTGCATCGCAATATTGCCGATAAATTGCAGAATGGTTTCATTGTCATTAAGAGTTGCTAATTGAACTCTGGAAAACTGATCAACCAAATCGGCAAGTTTCATGACAAAATCACCTTTTCTTTTAGGTTGTTACTCTTTTTACCAAAAACAATGCGGGTCTTGGGGCGTTTTAAGGAAGTTCTTTTGATTAAGAACAAAGGATTTCGAAGAATGGTTAATGGCAGTCGTTTCATGCAACCCATTTCAACTCTTTCAAGCCCAGCCTCTTTCATTCCTGGTAGGTGGCGAACCGGTCCTTCATAGATTTCCATGGAATTGAAATTCTTGTAAAAATCTTTGAGCTTCTGGTTTTCGGCGCAATAGGCGTAAACATATTTTGTCTTGCCTTTGAGGGCTAACAAGGAGGCCTCGCGCATACAGTGCAAATACAGTTGCAAGCGACTGTTGTCCGGCGCCTTTTTGTGATTGAGCCACATTCCATTGATTTCAAAGAACTGATTGTTGTATCGACGTAAAATCGGGCTGTGTTCTTTGACTTCCTCGGGAAGTTGCGACAGGGCTCGCAAGGGGCCCTGGTACGCCATGGTGAAGCCACCAAACAGCTGGCCTGTGTGTGGAGACTTCAGTCCCACCACCCGGGCCTTTTCCAAATACGACATAGGCAGCAGCACATCGACTTGCGCTGCCGTGCACTCCTGATAGTTCTCGAGATCTTCTTGACTACTTAAAATTTGAAACTTGATTTTTGACATAACAAAAAGGGTATCTATGCCCCTCCCCCTTGGCTACAAAGTTTACTTCGGTCTGGTCTCCGGTCAAGGTTTCCACGTTAGGATCTGTTACAGATTTCATGAAATCTGTCGAAACCGAGACGACCAATAAAAGGAAGTGGGCTGTGATACGATGTTTTTTCGATCTGATATCGAAAACAGACAACTTTGAGCCTCAAAGCCCCTCAGTTACGCCGACAGGCCATTCGGTGGGATCTGGACTTTTTAATTACGTTTTAAAAATCCATCAGGCCGTGATTGGCCATAAATTTTTAATTGTTGGGGGCCCCCATCAAGATCCAACCTTCAAGAGCCAACATCTCTTGATTGCTCAGTGGAGGTGCATTTTCAGGCATGCTGCCGCTTTCACACTCTCTAAACATTTCGCTGTTATTCGGCTCACCTGGAGCGATGCCGCCGGTGTTCATTGTTGACTGATAAGTTGAATAGTCTTCTTGAGGTCTCTCGCCTCCGGGGCTGTGGCAACCCACACATTTTGGAATCAAAATCAGAGCCTGAATGGAAGAAAACGTAGCTTCCAAAATGGGCGGCGCCGGAATGGGTGAGCCCCCAGGTGAAGAGGCCTGAAGTTGTGTGGCCCAATTGTCAATCGCAGCTTCGATCTCGGTGGCTAAAGCGTTGCTAAAGTTTTGATGACCCTCAAGAACTTTTTGGACAATGCGAGAATCAACGGGCGACTGCAGGTTCACCAAGGCCGAATTTAAAAGAGTGTTTTGTGAAATTGTGGGATCAGCCACGGCAAACATGGGTTGCTGATTCACTCCATGGCACTGGGCACAATTGTTTTGTAGAATCGGAAAAAGTGTGGATTGGAAAATCGCTTGGGACTCTGGTGACGCCAGTTCCGAGCTTTGGCCGGACCCATTGTTGTTGGCATTTTGGTGAACCGGTGCACAGTTCAAAAAAAGGATAGAACTAAAAAGTAAAGAAAAGATTCTAAATTTAGAGGGATATCTCACCGTTTTCCTCGCCGGTAAAAGTTGTTTAAACTGAATTCAAGGGGAGGACGTCCGGAACCTTCTATTCTAACAGATTTTATGAAGGCCGCAATAAACGGAAGTCCGAGTTTCAATTGGGAGCCGTAATTGCCTTTCATAACGAACAACGTCTCATTGTGCTACGGTCCTATAAGTTTGAGATCGATCGTCTTTACCACCAAGAAGTCAGAAAGCGACAGGTTCTGTAACCCGCGCATTTGGCAGAAGGCTGGGAAATTGCTAGGATTTTATCATTCAAGGAGAATTTATGAGTCAATGGTTTGGTTTTTTCTGTTTCCTGTTTCTTTCGTTTCAGGCCCTCGCCCTGCCAATCGATCCCAGTTTGGTGGATTTTTTGAACAGCCGAGATGAGGGGGCGACGGAACTTGTAATCTTGCTTTTTAAAGAGCCGAGTCGAAATGAAAAAGCCAGTCGGCGCGACTTGCAAAAAAGATTGGAGAACAATATTGAAAAAATCGCCAGCCGTCATCGCCCAGTTTTTGCTAAGCCTATGTCTAAACTTTGGCTAGTGAATGGGGTCAGCCTTGAAGTGACCCGTCAAGAGTTGCAGACTCTGATTACCGACCCCAGTTTGCAGGCGATTGAGGCCGGTAGAGAAAAGTTATTGGAGCCAGAACCAGTGTTCTTATCGAATCTCTCCCGCATAACTAAAGAGACCTACGGAATTCAGCAGATTGGTGTTTCTGAACTGCGAAAACAACACCCGGAATTATTGGGACAAGGTGTGCGAGTGGGTGTCACCGATACCGGGATCAATGCCAATCATGGAACTTTAAAGAATGCGTTGTTCGACTATGGAGACTTCAGTCCGAAGCCGCAAGCCGAGCCTTCTGATCCGTTGGATCACGGCACCCATATCTCGGGCACCATTGTGGGCGGAACCCATTACAGTGACAGCATTGGGATTGCGCCCGAAGCCGATCTTTATTTTGCTCGGATTTTCGATAAAGACCGTGATTCCGATAAAGATAAAATTATTGAAGCCTGGCAGTGGATGGTCGACCCCGATAGTGACCCTCAAACTGACGACCGTGTTCGAGTTGTCAACAATTCGTGGGCCAGTGGCAGGGACTACTCCCAGTTAGAGCCTCAGGATAATATTTACTGTCGCGGGGTGAAGAGCCTTTACGATTTAGGAATTATCACGGTCTTTGGAGCCGGTAATACCGGACCCAACCCGAACACGGTCACGATTCCCGGCGCTTGTCCGGAAGCGATCAGTGTCGGCTCGGTGGATCGTAGCGATCGCTTAATGTACTTTAGTGGTGTCGGACCCGCCCAATGGGCCTCGGCCACCTTTGCCAAACCCGATGTGGTGGCTCCGGGCTTGGATATTTTGTCAGCTAGCAATTGGGGTGGCCTCAGTAAACAGACTGGAACTTCCATGTCAGCACCTCACGCCACAGGAGTCGTGGTTTTGCTTTTACAGCGCTTCCCCGACGCAACCGTTGACGACATCAAGAAAGCCTTAAATTCTGGCGCGAAAGATCTTGGGACCGCTGGTTTTGATCCCGATTTTGGGTGGGGCCGTTTGGATGTGTTGACAGCTTTGCGGCAATTGGGTGAACTCAAAAAATAGATTTTTTTTGGCTGGCCTATGGATCAAACTTTCTTAAGCACGGGCATTAAGAATCTTTGAGAGTTGCTCCAGCATCCCCGAAGGGGTTATGACGACCGGAAAGTTTTCGGCTAACCGGCGATGAGTATCTACCGCCCTTCCGACTGCTTCGATAAGTGGCAAGCCACCGAGACTAGCAAAAGCTGCAATTATTCCGCAAAGAATATCGCCACTGCCAGCGGTGGCTAGACTGGGAGAGTTCCATGTCGTCAGCCAAACAGGCTGGCCGGTTTGGGCGACGAGGGTGTCGTAGCCTTTGGCCACGATGACTCCAGAGAATTGTTGTCTGAATTCACTGACTTTGTCCCATTTGGTGGGGCCGGGCAAAAAATCCAAGCGTTTCAATTCGCCCCAGTGGGGGGTGATGACGATGTTTTGTGCTTTAGAAATATTTTGATGTCTTAGAGCTTGGCTGTTTAAAAACCCTCCATCCAGAATATAGGAGGTGTCGACTTGGAAAGTTAGATCCCCATCGATTGAAGAGGGCTTCCATCCCGAACCTAGGACAACACATTGGGCTGTTTCTCTGGCAAAAATGGTTTGCATGTCGTCCGCATCTTTGTAAGGCGAGAACACAAGTTGGGGGTATTGCAATTGGCAAGAAACCAGCAGCGACTGAGGGCAGTGCACCTTCACGTAACCGGCGCCTGCATTTTGTGCCGCCATCGCTACCATAAGAGCAGCCCCAGGGAAATCAGCACTCAAAAAAACAGCAACCTCACCGCGGGAGTATTTATTGGTATCGTAACTGGGGCGTCGTTTAAAAGAATCGAATTTTGGCAAAGAATGAACGAGGGGACTTACTTTTTTTAACCCCTCTTGCAGCGGAACCACTTCGGCAACCCGAATGACACCACAGTATTTGCGGCCGGGCAAAAGATAAAGGCCCCTCTTGGGCGTCGCAACTGTTAAGGTGTAATCGGCTTGTAAGGCTTCAGAGCCGACTTTCCCGGTGTCACAATCGACCCCGGTAGGGATATCAATAGCGACCCGTAAGCATGAGGCACGGTTGATTTTTTCAATAAGGTGCAAGTGATCTCCTTTAAGACCCCCAGCAAAGCCGGTTCCCAAAAGTCCATCAATAATCACGTCGAATTGATCGAAGTTCTCATCCGAGCTTTTCCAGTCGGTGAGCAGAGGGGCGGTCGCTGGAAAAAAATCGGAAGCTTGACCGTTTAGGGTCAGTCCCTGCACTTGGTGCCCTTTTTCTTTTAAACGGGTTGCCACCACTGCGGCGTCATCACCATTGTGACCGGGGCCCATGACCACAAGAACCTTCTGGTTGATTGGGATCAGGGCCTCCAATTGTTCGGCCAGAGATGCGCCCACCTGCTGAATCAGATCCGCCAGCGCAAGGCCCTTAGTCAGAGCTTTGCTATCTAATTGTTTAACTTCTTCACGACCGAGTAGTTTCATAGTTCATTATCTATCACATTTGCAAAGGACTGCCTATTGACCGGGGGGAGGGGATGTCCAAGCAACGGAGTCCAAGGCCTCGATCATGCTTGACTGACGCCTCGAGTTTACTGGCTCGTGGCTGCCATGATCGTGTCGATGAACAAATTGCGTGTTTGATCCCAACCCAGAGTCATGTCTTGTCCGACAGAGGGAGCCTCAAGTCTGAGGTAAGGGCTTGAAACATAACGGCCACCGGGTTTGATGACGCCAAGGCTTCCATCGGACCAAGTCGAATCTGCAGATTCCGGAGTTTCAAATATCTGAGCATTGAAGGGCTGATTTAACTCTTCGTAAATAAAGCCCGCAAAAATCTCACCATATTCTGGATCGAGGTACCAGATGGCAAAACCCGTCTCTGAGTTCGATAACTCTTTTTGGACTCCAACGATTACTAAGGCGTGGGACAGTTCGTAAATGAAGTCCCTGATTTCGTGGTCGGTTTTGCTCAATTCCACCCCGACCATCACCGGCACTTGCTGCCTCAACGAATCGATAATCAGTGAGTGAATGCGGCGAACGAAAACTCCGGGACTGCTTTCTGTTTCAAGTCGATGGATCATTTGGGTTTGATAAACCGGCTCTGAGACATCCTTGCTTTTTAGAAGGATGTCGATCCATTGCTGAAATGAAGCTCGTTTTGTACCTGAACTTCTCTCGAACAGTGGGGTATTGCTGATGGTTGATCGGTGGGTCAATCCAACATCAATGATGGACTCCAACTTTTCCTGGTCACTTGCGCCAGGAATCGAGTCGTAAGCACGGCTCAGTTCGGGGTTACCAAGCTTCATAAGATATAAAAACGAAGTCGGAACACATTCATTTTGGCTTTGTTCAATAAAATCAAAATTTTCAATATTTAGAGTTTCAAACTCAAAAGCGGCCGGTGCGTGCAGGCCAACAGCCGAAATCAGTATGATCAGCATATTTTTAGGAAGGGAAAACATCGGAAGTCTCCAGCACAAAGCAAGTGTTTACCAAAACTAACCTATTTTTTAGTAGAGGTTCAGGAGAATCCTCAGACCGTGAAAAGGCTTCAGGGGCCGTGTTGAGAAGCTAGACAGTCTGATAGCAAATTTTAAAAGACCTCAGTTGCCTTTGTATAGAAAATTCACAACTCTTTCATCTTTTCAATCGAGGCTAATGACCTACCAAGAGTGTTGTACTAGAACATCACAAGAGTTGTCTTCGAAAACAACTCGAACTATTCTTGCTTCACTGAAATTTGAACCTGTCCGAACGTCAACTCCATTAAATGTCATGTTTATTTCAAGGGTATCTAAATCATCAAATTGATTTGAAGGTTTTTTAAATGGAGCAGTTTGGGTATTGATCTGCCCAATGCCTTCAATATCTATGTCAAAGATATTGAAGCACTGGAGATTGTTTACCGTCTTTGAAACCTCTAACAAAATCCATTCATCTGGCAAAATCCAACCATCTTTGCTTTTTTTACTTCTGAATGTGTGGAGTCTTATAGTTATGGTGTGATCTAATCCTTCCACGTTAATTTGTTCAGTATTTATCAAATACTCTAATGAATTCTCTTTAACTGTGACATTGTTAGATTCATACCATTCACCGTTTGCAAAGGAGCATGGTGATAGCGATAATATTGACATAACTAACAAAATTTTATAAATCATTTTAGACTTTCTACGACGGTAATGTACGAGTATTATGGGAGTTCCCCTGGCACACTTCATTTAACTGCATCTATTAAAGCAGCTCAATTATTAAAGTGATAAATATCATTTACACAATCTGGCACAGAAGAATTAAATTGAAGCTCACTTTCTAAAATTAGTTGATCGCACTCGGAATATGAAGCGCGTTCTCTTCTTAAGTCATTAAGGAGCGCTCTATTGTTATCTTTGGCAGCTCTTCTTATGGCCTCAGTGTTTGCAGTATAAGCCAAATACATCTTCAATCGTGCTTCAGAATGGATTTTGACTGAATTGCTAACTTTTTCTTCACTGTAGCCATTGGCAAATGCAGTAGAGGTAAAAAGTAGTATTAGAATTATATATTTCATATCGTTTCTCCCAAATAATTAATCACATGTAGTACAATAACAAATGAGGTTAATCTTCATTTTTTTAAAAATTGTAAAAAAACTAGAGTAGTTAAATAGTTGGTCAGGTAACCAATCTCATTTTGGCTTTGTTCAATAAAATCAAAATTTTCAATATTTAGAGTTTCAAACTCAAAAGCGGCCGGTGCGTGCAGGCCAACAGCCGAAATCAGTATGATCAGCATATTTTTAGGAAGGGAAAACATCGGAAGTCTCCAGCACAAAGCAAGTGTTTACCAAAACTAACCTATTTTTTAGTAGAGGTTCAGGAGAATCCTCAGACCGTGAAAAGGCTTCAGGGGCCGTGTTGAGAAGCTAGACAGTCTGATAGCAAATTTTAAAAGACCTCAGTTGCCTTTGTATAGAAAATTCACAACTCTTTCATCTTTTCAATCGGGGCTTTAGTTTTTGAAAATCTAGATTAGTTTGTGCCCCAACCGAACTCTGGAGAATTTTATGAAATGTTTAATTTTTACCTTTGCATTTTTAGCTAGCTCAATCTCTTTTGCTGAAGGGTTGTCAGGATTTTGCTACGGCCTGCCTATGCTGGCGAATAATACAGATGTCGCTGATTGGGATGGAAGAACAAACCTCAGTTTTGAGGTTGATCACGACTTTGACCTCCCTTCAGTTCCTGATGTGGCCTTTGCCTACTCTTCAACTCTTGATATGCAAGAATCAGAAGGTGATCCTGTACCAAAAGTTAAAGTGACTCTTGAGCAGTTTTATCGACAGCCTTATCTCAGTCTATCCGTTAAGTTAATTAAAGCTGATGGTTCTGATTCTGGAATTGAAAGCAACACAATTGCCAATACAATTTCTTCTGGAAAGGAAAATGGAATGAATGTGGGTCTGAACCCAGTTTTGGTCACAGGTAGTAGTGATCAAATCAGTTGCTACATCGATGGGAAAACTATCCCCTTTCTTTGATAGAAATTAAAAATGAAGTCTATCAGTTAACCAAAGCAATTGCATTAAAGAGCAATTGCCGAGCCTTCTAAATAAAAAAATTCCTAAGTGGGCAAACAGAGCTGCTAAATTGAAAAATGAAGAAAAGGGTTTCGGCCCGAACGGGGCGTCCCTTTGACTATGCCTATAACTTCGAAAGCCCTTTCCCAAAAATTCTGAAATCCTATGAGGTCCTAGTGGAGGAGCTTCCACATTTTATGGAAGTAAAAGGGGGCCTGGAACTTATCAGATTGTTTTAGGACTGTAATTTCATTTTGTAATGAATTCAATTTAAGTTGTAACTTACACCTACTTGCCCTACTTCTCAGGGTTCTAAAGGAGGTTTTAATGAAAATCTTAATTATTGCTCTATTTACTTTATTTGCAGTACATGCATCGGCCACAGATGAGTTAAAGAAAGAAATCTGCACGGCTTTTGCTGAAGATAATTCAGGTCTAATAACCGAATGGTCCGATGACAAAGAAAAAGATGTTGAGGTCGTATATGATTATAACTTGGCATTCGATTACTGTATGGATGTTGTTGAGCCAGTAGCCAAAGTCGACAAGAGCGGAACTTATTATGAATTTGAATTATTCGTTTGTGCCGGATCATATCAAGTTGAAACTATTGCATTTGACCCGATCTCCAAGACTTTGGAATCTCTTGGTGGTAGTGGAAGTGGCGATGAGTGCCCTTACAAACTTGATAAGTAGATATTTTTTTTCAATAACATGATTTTATTTCAATTTTTTATCGAAGATTGGCCATTCTTTCTAAAACTTCTAGAGTCAAAAGTTGGCCTTATTCGGTGAATGGTGGAGGTAACAGGGATCGAACCTGCGACCTCGACGCTGCCAGCGTCGCGCTCTCCCAACTGAGCTATACCCCCACATGGATGGGTCTTCTAAAATACGGAATCCGATGTGCTGGAGGCAGACGTCAGATTTCCGTGAGGCCTCGATAAGTAGCCCCAGAAATTGAGGAAATCAAGAGTTAATCATTGAATTTTCTTGGAAATTGCATTTAATGAATGGCTCAACAAAAGAGTAGGGGGCGAGAGCCATGAGACGCATCGTATTTTTGCTAGTATTTTCAGCATCCTTGTTAGGACCACAATCGGTCATGGCGGTGGATTTGGCCAACCGTTTGGGAGTCGGTTACAGCGACCAATTGTCGTCTGAACTGCCAGCAATGACGGTTCGATACTATCCCAATGCCCGCACCGGGTTTTCCTTAGCGGTGGGTGTTAATACCAGAAATCAATTTTCTACTTTTGGTGCTCTCGGTAAAATTTATCGCATCATCTTTACCGAAAACAATATGAACTTCTATGTGGGGGGAGGCGCCGGACTATTGAGCGTGGAAACCGCCGGCGTGAACAATTCTGGTTTTGAATTAATGGGCTTTCTGGGTGGAGAATTCTTTTTTAGTGGCTTAGAAAATCTTGGTTTTACTTTTGAAGCCGGGGTGGGCATTCGCTCCGATTCTGATGGCACCTTGTTTCGTACCATCGGCGATCATCCTCTTAAGGGTGGAATTATTTTTTACTTCTAATTTTTTTCGAAACTCGAGTTTCTCGAGGCAAGGAGTTCTGACTATGAAAAAAGTGATTGAAACCAAAAATGCACCAGCCCCCGTGGGTCCTTATTCCCAAGCTCTGGAGGTTGATGGCACTCTTTACTGTTCGGGGCAAATTCCCTTGAACCCTGCCACCGGTGAGATCTTAACGGGTCCGATTGAAGAGCAAACCCAATTGGTAATGAAAAACGCCGAAGCTGTTTTAAAGCAAGCCGACTACACGTGGGGGGATGTGATCAAAGCCTCGATTTTCTTAACCGACCTGGGTGACTTTGCAAAAGTGAACGAAATTTACGCCTCCTATTTGCAAGAACCCTTTCCAGCTCGGTCCTGTGTGCAAGTGGCGGCTCTTCCCAAAGGTGTTAACGTCGAGATGGAATTTCTCGCTCGCAAGGCCTAATGAAAAAGCGACAGAAAATTATCCTTTCGGTGGGAGGATCTTTGATTGTGGCCCTGGTGTATTTTAGCATCCAGTCCTATGGGCACTTTAAAACAATTAAAAATTTTCCGGTGACGGCTTGGCTGGAAGACCACCAGGCTGACTGCGCGGTGGTGTTGACGGGTGGGCCGAACCGGATTGATGATGCTCTTGAACAGCTTTATTTAAAGCGAATTAAAAAATTGATCATTTCTGGAGTGAATCCCAACACCCAATTGCGCCAGATTTTTCCGCAGTCGCCCTACTTTGGCGACATCGATCCCGATGACATCATCTTAGAAAAACGATCCCTGACCACCTACGGAAATGCCCAACAGTCTCTGCCCTTGGTCGAGGCCCTAAACTGTAAAGACGTGGTTTTAATTACATCCAAGCTGCACATGTTTCGGGCTTACTCGACTTTTAAGTCCCATTTTCCAAAAGAAATTCCTATTTATCGACGAGCCACTGGCGGTCGGCGTTTTCGCCCGCACTGGTCTCGGGTCTGGGCTGAAACCATGAAAACGGTGTTTTACGATTTGTGGGTCTACTGAAGTTAAGAAACGCGACGGAAGTCGCAGTCGAGAAAAACTTTAAAAGTCGTTTTAAATTCAATATTTAACATCAAATTTCCGATTCATTGTTGAAGCTATAATGCCAACAAAAAGGAAAGATGTGTTAATTGCGGTTGTTGATCAGATCGGATCAAAAATTTCACAGAACATCAGTTACACCTATCAGTTGTTTCTTCTGACTTATTTAAGTTTTCGATCGACTCTGGTTGGACAAACACAGGGTTGGCGCACACTTTATGGTGTGATCTCGGCGCAAATTTATTTTACCGGTTGGCAAGCGATGCCTTTGATTGCTTTTTTAGGAGCCGGAGCCGGAGCGCTGGTGGCTTTACAGTCGATCATGCAGATGACTTTCTTAGGTGGTGTTGATTATGTGGGACGCTTTATGGTGATGATCGTGGTGCGCGAGCTGGGCCCCTTATTGACAGCCTTGATTGTGATTGCGCGATCGGGAACTGCGGTGGCTTCAGAGTTGGGTTCAATGCAGGTCAACAAAGAAATCGACGCTCTTAAATCGATGGGTATCAATCCGTTGAGTTTTGTGATCTTTCCACGTCTTGTCGGTGGGGTGATCAGCGTGATCTGTTTGGCCTTTTACTTTGTCATGTTTGCCACCATTTCTGGAGCCCTGTTGTGCCGTTTGGTGAAGGGCATGCCCTTTGATGTTTTCTTCACTTCACTGTCTCAGGCAGCCGGCCTCAGCGACGTCTTGGTTTTTCTATTAAAAAACCTGATTGGTGGTTTGTTGATTTTTGCGGTTTGTTGCTACCAGGGCTTGCAAGTGAAAAAAAGTCCCCATGAGATTCCACAAGTCACCACCAATGCCGTGGTTAAAAGCACGGTCTATGTCTTGGTGTTTAATATGATTTTAACTTTGTATTTCTATATGGACTATATCACCACCTTTGGGATTCTTTGATGGTTGAAAGTATCAAGAGCTTAGCATTTAAAAAAGTGACTCTGGGATTTGAAGACCAAAGCCTTTTGTTGAATTGTAGCTTCGATTTCCCAATGCAGCAAAACTGTCGAGTGGTCTTCAGTAGTGACAAAGAAAAGTTTTTCTTTTTCCATGCCATGACTCAAGGCGAAGGTTTCCTAAAGGGTCAGTACTTGATCAACGGTGAAAATGTAGCCGATATGAGTTTTGAAGAGTTTGTGCCCTATCGTTTAAAAATTGGCTCTGGATTCTCGACTCGAGGTTTGATCCATAATCGAACTTTGCGACAAAACTTAGAATTGCCTTTGCGATTTCATAATTTGCTGTCGGGTTCTGAGTTCAAAGATTGGATGCAGACCAGTGTTGGCTATTTTGATCTTGAAAAAGATTTGGATAAGCGGCCAGCGGAAGTGTCTCCCAGTGCGCAGAAAGCCACTTTAGTGCTGCGAGCTTTTATACATAAGCCGGAGTTGGTGTTTTTAGATACTCCCGAGCTGATGCTCTCGACCAAGTTGCAGGCCAATTTGTTGCAGTTGATTGATGATCACCGCAAATACCATAATTTGCGGCATTTGATTTTTGCGACCTATGATGAAGATTTTTCGGATTGTTTGGTTGATCAAAATATTATTTTAAGAAAAAAGAATTTGCATTTAGTTGAAGTGAAAAAAAACCAGAGGATTGCGTTGTGAAGATAAAATTCAGTTTGTTTGAAAGAGTCGCCGGGTTATTTGTCCTTGGAGCCGTGGTAATGGCCGCTGCCGTCACTATCGGCATGGGGATCAAAAAAGGTTGGTTTGAACAGAAAATTCGATTGAAAACTTACGTGAAATCTGCCGAAGGGATCAACCCTGGAACCCCTGTACGTTTTTTGGGGACTCGAATTGGCTCGGTTGATACAGTTGATTTACGTTCGTCCAGTGAAGTGGTTATTCAATTTAAAGTTCTAAAGCGTTTTGCAAGTCGAATCAATACCAACAGTATTGTGCATGTGATTCGTCCCTTTGTTATCGGTGAAAAAGCTCTAGAAATTTCTGATGGAAAATTCCCTGGTCAACCAGTCACCAATGATCAAGTTTTAATTGCTGAGTATTCGCCGGACTTTTTAGAAATGCTGGGTGGGAATAAGTTGGGAATGTATATGGAGTCGCTCAGCGCAACCGCACAAAATCTGCAAAAATTGGCCGAAGCCTTTCTCTCTAATGAACGGTCGGATCAAATCATCCAGTTGTTTGATGATTTAACTCCGCTCATGAAGCGCATGAATGAAATGGCCAGTGAGGTCTCGATTCTTTCAGCCAGTCTTAATGAGAAAAAGAAAATGGCTCGGGTTCTTGATGATGTCTTAGTTATGTCAAAACAACTTAATAAGGCTTTACCGACCATGACTAAAGATATGCCGATTCTCTCCAGCAATATGATCGAGTTGACGCGAAACCTCAATCAGCTGTCTAACGATATGAAAGAGATTGTCCCGATCGTGAAGCAGGTGGCACCTGAAATTCCAGAAGCCACAGGCAAAGCCGTGCGAGCTTTGGATGAGGTGGTCCTGACTTTAAAGGCCATGCAGAAAACCTGGTTCTTAAGAGGCAATGTTGAAGAGGTTCAAGAAGAGCAATTGAAGCTAAAAATGCGGGAACCAGCGAGCCAATAGTATGAGTCAAGCCCGTCGTCTTCCTCTTTCTCACTATGATTTGAAGTCTTTGGCTAGAAGCCTGAAGCTGTCTTCGATTGATGTTATCAAGACTTCGAATCTCGATATTGAAAGCCATTGGTTTCGCTCCAATGGCCCGGCCGACTTGTACTTTTGGAAAGCCAAAGACAAAATCGTTAAACATCAAATTTCACTTTTCAATCAAGTGGTGGAGTGGAACGAGTACGACGGCGTGAAAACAGGCTACGTTAATGATGATATTGAAGCCGGCAAAGCCGAGGTCATTTGTTTTGATCAGATGGTTAACACCGGGGTGGTTGAGCAAGCCATTGAGTTTTTGCTGAAGGCCGACCAAATCGACGAGAAGGTGGTCACAGAGCTGATCAGTCACTACCAGTTTTATAACAAGTGGCAAGGTCTGAACCCCCTTCCTTTGATTCGCCGCTTTTTTAAGCCCTTCTGGTCGTTTCGCCACAAGTAAAGCCACTTTCAAGTTGAATTCTCTGGGCTTTTTTCTTTTAATGAGAGCGTGCTAAGCTTCGAATTTTTCTATCGCTTTTTAATCTCTCGCCGGGCCGGCTCGCTGGTGAAATCCATTGCCAGAATCAGTATAGTCGGGATCTGGCTGGGAGTGATGTCGTTGATTTTGGTAGTCAGCGTGATGAATGGTTTCAACCGATCGATTCGCAATCGATTGCTCGAGGTCGAACCCCATTTGGTGATTGATTTTAACGAAATCGACGAAGCCCAAAAGATTTTGAAGCACCCCATTTACGAGAAGCTGAAAGGCTATGACACCCAATTGGTGGCACCGATCAGCCACCAAGACGTGATTTTACGGACCACCGACGGCTTTGTGCAACATGCGGTGGCCAATGGAGTCACTCGCGAACGACTTTTGCAACTGCTTGAATACGCCAACCAGAAAGCCGGTCAAGAAGATGAGGACCTGAAACAGAAAATTGAAAATCTCGGGGCCGGTGAAGTGATTTTGGGCGTCGGCTTAGCCGACATGATTGGACTGTTTCGGGAAGACTCGGTGGTGATTATTCCTCCGGAAAACCTGCTGTTACCGACTGACGAAATCCCACGGCTTTCGCAAGGGGTGGTCAAAGGCTTTTTGCTGACCGATGTTGATCGCATCGACAGCCGATCTTTTTATTTTATCTTGGACCAGTCGTTCCCTCGATTGAGCAAAGCCGCGGGTCGCAGTATTGCTCTGGAGGTTTGGTTAAAAGATGCCGAGCAAGCCGATTGGATCAAATCCGAGTTGACACAGCCCAACCTGAAAATCGAAACCTGGAAAGAACGCAATGCCTCTTTGTTTTTTGCCTTAAAGATCGAAAAGTTTGTGGTCAGCTTTTTAGTGGGGCTGAGCACCTTAATCGCCGGTTTGTCGATCATTTCTGTCATGGTTTTGCTGCTGACTCAGAAACGAAAGGACGTCGGCAATCTATTGGCCATGGGGATGACAAAAAAGAAAACAAAAAACACTTTTGTCACAATCGGAATGTTTTTGGCTCTTTTCGGAGTTTTAGGCGGCCTGATCAGCGGCATCATTTTGGCTCTTGTCGTGGACCGATTCTCTCAGGATGTCTTACCGGCTTTTTATCAAGAAACCAACATCCCCACTGAAATTCAATGGTGGCAAGTGGGTGGCATCGTAGTTATTGCCGTGGTTTTTAGCTACTTGGCCCTCAATATCACCATGCAACGCTTGTCTTCGTTTAGACCCAGCGAAATCCTACGGGGATAAGTTTAAAAAAACGGGCCATCGGATTTTGATTGGTCTGAGGTTCAAAGTTTTATAAAGGTGAAATTTGTTAGAGCTCTTCAACAAAGGTGACAGCCTGACCATTGGTTTCTTCAATGGTCACCGATAGACCTTCCAATCCGATCGCTTGAAAGTCTCTACTGAGCTGGTGATAAACCCATTTCGCCAAACATTCGGAAGAGACATTGACGATATCCATCAAGAAGCAGTCTTCCTTGGGGAAAGAGTAAAATTTATCGTTGAACTTGACTTCGTAATTGGTGTCGGTTTCACCAATGTCTAAAAAAGGCGATTCAGCGGGTAAAAGAACTTGCTCGTCCAACCGTTCACAGACATCATCAATTTTGGATTTCAAATGGCCAAATTCGGCACTCAGACCAGTGTCTTCAGCAAGGCTTCGAAAATCCAAGTCCACCGACACCAGATAATTGTGGCCATGTAGGCATTCGGCTTCTTGATCATTAAAAATCGTGAAGTGGGTGGAAGAAAACTTAAAACGCTCTTTGGAAAGGCTGACTTGAAAAGGCATCAGACCGACACATCAAATTCGCGCAGAGCATTGTTCAACGAGGTTTTCTTGTCGGTGGATTCTTTACGCTGACCAATAATCAAAGCGCAAGGCACATTGTAAGTGCCACCCGGGAACTCCTTCGGTGTTGTCCCAGGAATCACCACCGAATTCTCAGGAACCATACCTTGGTAAAGTTTAGTTTCGCTGCCAGAGACATCAAAAATTTTGGTGGAACCAGTGATCGTCACTCCGGCGCCAATCACAGCGCCCTTTTTGATATGAACACCTTCAACCAAGATGCAGCGGCTGCCAACAAAGCAGCCGTCTTCAACGATCACTGGATTGGCTTGTAAAGGCTCAAGAACACCGCCGATACCGACGCCTCCTGAAAGATGAACTCCAGCTCCGATCGAGGCACAAGAGCCAACGGTGGCCCAGGTGTCGACCATACTGCCTTTGCCCACATAGGCGCCAATATTCACATAAGAGGGCATTAACACCGCCCCTTCATCCACAAAAGATCCGTATCGAACTAAGGCTTGCGGTACGACTCGAACTTTCTCTGAACCTGTCCATTGTTTTAAAGGAACTTTATCAAAATAGGTAAAGGGACCGCATTCAATAGGGGCATTTTGCTTGTAGCGAAAATAGAGAAGGATGGCTTTTTTGGCCCACTGGTTGACGGTCCATTCGCCATTGTTGTTCTCGCAAACTTTCAACTGGCCCGAGTCCAAAAGCGCCACGGCTTGCTCGATGGTGTCCCCGTGGGGGGCGAGTTGATCGGTTGGCAATTCAAATATTTCTTCGATTTTTTCTTTCATTTTAGGACTCCAAAACTTTCAGGCCTTCGATAATGGCAGGGACATGGACTTTCAATATTTTCTCGGGCGCCAACAGGCGTTCAAACTCATAGGTGATCGTGGGGATGTTGCGCTCCAGGCCGGTGTAGGTTCCCAGCGATCCCGGTGTCGGGTACCCAATGTCATCGGTGATGATGTAGTTGGTGTAGCTGGCGATTTTTTCAGCCACCGCTTTACAGTCGCCGTTGGTGTTGAGCATGGGCTTCCATGAATGAAGAGAAATAATAAAGCGAGGTGTGTTGGCCTTGATGTGTTCCACTAAAGCTTGGTTTTCTGGTTCACTGTTGGCGCTTGGACCTGGATTGTATTTGTCTTGCGCCACTTCAGGGGTCCAGTCTTGCGTGGGTAAGTTGCGATTCAGGTCAATTTTTCGCCCATTCTTGCGAGTGCATTGAAGGGCGCCGTCCAAATTGAAAATAGGAATCAAAGTGACGCGCAATCTGTATGGGAAAGACAGGCTGAAGGCTTGCAATAAACCGTTGGCGGCTTGGATGCCTTCGGTCTCGTCGCCATGCACGCCACCGATTAAAAGAATCTCTGGGCCCTTTTCGCCAAATCGATAGGCGGGAATGGAAAGCCCATCGGAGGTGTAGCCAAAATGATAGGATTTCTGAAAGTGGGGCATGAGTCTCCTTTACCGTACGAGCAAATACTAGTTTCACATTGCTAACAAAACAGGGGCGGACTGTCACTGTTTAAAGGTCTGAAATACTTAAGATTCAGGAGTCAAAAACACGGCTTGAACCTGGGGGCCCAACAGACTTTGTGCGTGCAAAATAAAGTGGGGCGCGTGATCAGTCAGGTAAATGCTGAGCCGACTGGAGCCTTCCCGAGGGTTGTGATTTTTGGCAATCTGTTGCGCCACCGCTTCGGCCGGGTCAATCAAATGAATGGCGGGGCCCAAGATTTTGCTGATTTGGGATTTCAAAAGGGGATAATGGGTGCAGCCCAAAATAACGGTGTCAGCCCGGGAGTCTTGGATCGGCTTCAAATAGCGACGCAAGATGAAGTCGGTGACCTCGTCCTCTAATAGACCCTCTTCCACCAAAGGAACCAGCAGAGGGCACTCTTGCGGCACCACTTCCAGGTTCTTCTCTAAACCCTTAAAATAATTAGGGTAGACTTGGCTGCGAATGGTGGCTTTGGTGGCCATTACCGCCACCTTATGATTTTTGCTGGTGGCCTGCGCTAACACGCCACTGGGGGCGATCACATTGAGCACCGGAACACCTTTGCTGGTTTCGCGGGTTTCCAGGGCGATACTTGATGCGGAATGACAAGCGATAACGATGATGTCGACGCCTTGGCTTTCTAAAAACTCGATGTTTTCGGCGGTGTACTTGCGCAGGGTTTCGGGCGCCTTGTTGCCATAGGGAAGTCGGGCGGTGTCTCCCAGGTAAGTAAAGTCCGCTTTTGGAAAAGCCGCTTTCAGTTCGCGCAAAACAGTGAGCCCACCGACTCCAGAATCAAAAAGGCCAATGTGCATTTAAGCTTTCTCCAATTTCAAGCTGTAGCGAGCAAAAAAGGTCAGTGAAAAGTAAATGGCAAAATACAGGTGCAGGACCCAAGCGATCAACATCAAAATCACCGAAGAATAGTTTAAGTTCGATTTGGCCCATTCCTCAAAAATTAAGGGGATCAACATTTGAAAACTTAGTAGAAAAAACATCCCGAACCAGGCGAAACCGCTGAGCAAACGCGCCGACTCTTTAAGCGCATCCACCTGACCTTCTTGATAGCGGGGGTTAAAAGCCGCCACCAGGCCGGTGAATACCAATTGCACCCAGCGGTAAAGGCCGGGGACAATCAAAACCAAAGTGTAAATTCCGGTGCTAATAAAGGCGCGCAAATACTCGATCAGAGTTTGTTGAAAATGTTTTTTCAAAAACACCCATGGGTGTTCTCCCGCTCCATTTTTCATTTGCCGTTGGGTGCTTCGGGCCACATACAGTAGGCCAGCCACACTGCCCAAGCTTTGCAACAAAACACCGACCAAGCCAGCAATCACCATGGGCAGCATCGACGAATTGTATGGGTCCTCGAATCGCACATTTTTTAAATGGGCGACATAAAACTCTAAACCCCAAACCAGCAAGCTGATGGGGAGCAAAAGTGGTGCTACTTCTTTAAGCACCCGCGGTAATAACTCGAAGGAATGTTGAAATCTTTGCTTTGACCAAATCACAATTGTCTCCAAAACTAGGTGACAAGGTACCACATTTTATGTGAGGTTAAAAAGCCTTCCAACACCATGCCCTGGTGGCGAAATTGGTAGACGCACAGGACTTAAAATCCTGGGACCGGTAACGGTCGTGCCAGTTCAAGTCTGGCCCGGGGCACCAAAACCCATTCACATTGTATGTTCGTTGG